>NZ_NVPR01000058.1:0-15593 GCF_002551815.1 Bacillus sp. AFS098217 | reverse complement strand
GTTACAAATAGAGTGAAAAAGAAAAGTGAGGGAACGTATATATGACTGTAAAAATTAAAGTTTATTCTGATTTTATATGCCCATTTTGTTTTTTAGGAACAGGTCCTTTGGATGAGGTTGTAAAGGAAAAAGATGTAGAAGTCGAATGGATGCCATTTGAATTGCGTCCTAGTCCATCTCCGAAAATTGATCCATGGACACTGCCTCATGTAGTGGAAGCTTGGAATTCATTTATTCATCCTACTGCTAAAAAATTAGGATTAGAAATGAAGTTACCACATTTGCGTCCGTATACGCATCTTGCGTTTGAAGGTTGCCAATTTGCAAAGGAACATGGAAAAGGAAATGAGTTTCACCATAGAGTGTTTATTGCACATTTCCAAGAGGAACAAAATATTGAAGACATCGAAGTATTAACAAAATTGGCGGAGGAAGTGGGACTTTCTCAGGATGCATTTAAAGAAGCATTAGTATCACGAAAATACCGAGAAGTGCATCAAGAAGCTATAAAACATGCCCATGAGGAAGCACAAATTATGGCTGTTCCAACGTTCATTATTGGTGACGAGGTCATTCAAGGATTTACTAGCAAAGAAAGATTAGCAAAGGCGATTGATCAAGAACTAGAAAAGGGTAAAGAGAATGAGTTAGATGGACTGCAATGTAATGTAGATGGAGATTGTTAATGTTATAAATACTTGATGATTCATATATAAAACCTCCTTTAATAAAGTCAACTGAGTTGACTTTATCAGAGTTCTATTGTACTATACGTAATGTAGTCAATCGAGTTGACTATGTTTTTTGTTATAAAAGAAATAGGATGCTCTTTCGAATGAGTAAATATAGAACAATGTAAGAGTGAGTAACAGGAGGAAAAGAGAATGACAACAGTTTTATTTGTAAAAGCAAACAATCGTCCAGCAGGTCAGGCGGTTAGTGTGAAATTATATGAGGCATTTTTAGCAAGCTACAAAGAATCACATCCAAATGATACAGTGGTAGAACTTGATTTATACAATGAAGAATTGCCATATGTAGGAGTAGATATGATTAACGGTACATTTAAGGCTAGTAGAGGATTTGATTTAACAGCAGAAGAAGCAAAAGCAGTAGCTGTTGCTGATAAATATTTAGATCAATTCCTTGCAGCTGATAAAGTAGTCTTTGGTTTCCCATTATGGAATTTAACAATCCCAGCTGTACTACACACATATATTGATTACTTAAACCGCGCAGGCAAAACATTTAAATATACGCCAGAAGGTCCAGTAGGTCTTATTGGAGATAAGAAAATTGCCTTATTAAACGCAAGTGGCGGTGTATATTCTAAAGGACCAAAAGCTGAAATGGAAATGGCTGTTAAATATGTAGCAAGTATGATGGGCTTCTTCGGTGCCAAAGATATAGAGACAGTAGTAATTGAAGGTCACAACCAATTCCCAGATAAAGCAGAAGAAATTATCGCCGAAGGTCTTGAAAAGGCTGTTAAAGTAGCAAGTACGTTCTAATTAACAAAACACTTGTCACGCAATATAGCAGTACCAACACTTTTATAGCGGTGGTACTGTTTTTTTATTCGCTTATTTCGCTGCTTTTGGGCAGTAAGAACATTCTTAACTTATTAAACGATAGAAAGCAGGATTACATTATAATGGAACGTTTATGGACAAAGAACTATATAATGCTGACAATTACAGCATTATTACTATTTAGTGGTTTTTATTTACTAATGCCAACACTACCTATGTTTATTAAACAATTAGGTGGAAGTGAATCTCAAGTTGGATTTATTATTGGAGTATTTACCATATCGGCAGTCATTTTACGTCCTATTGTTGGAGGATTAATGGATCGATATGGCCGCCGCGTATTTATAATAAGCGGACTATTATTTTTTGCAATTACAATGTATTTTTACGATTGGGTAACAGGAGTTATATTTTTAGTGGTATTACGTATCCTTCATGGAATCGGCTGGGCGATTGCTACAACTTCGATCGGAACGGCTGTGACTGATGTGATTCCACAATCTCGTCGCGGAGAAGGAATGGGATGGTATGGACTTGCGATGACTTTGGGCATGGCTTTAGGACCAATATTAGGTCTTTGGGTAGCGAAATCATTTTCATTTCATTATCTATTCCTTCTATGCACAGCATTAGCAGTTATTGCATTCATACTTGCATTTGGTACAAAAATTCCAGCAGTTCAAAGTGCATCAAAAAAACCAATATCATTTTTTGAAAAAACCGTTTTGCCAATCGCCATTGTTACATTTTTCTTATCCCTTACTTTTGGCGGCATTACAACATTTTTACCGCTGTTTGCAGCACAAATTCAAGCTAATGCTGGTACTTTTTTCTTAGTTTACGCTGTTACACTTACAGTAATTAGACCGCTTGCTGGAAAGATATCCGATAAACATGGAGAAGGGGTCATTATTGTTCCTGCACTTATTACACTGATAGTCGCACTATGCGTTCTAACAATGACAAAAGGGATTGTTGGACTAGTTATTACAGCTATTTTGTACGGAATTGGATTTGGATCAGCACAACCTGCGCTTCAAGTAGCAACGATACGATTAGCTCCACCAGAGAAAAGAGGAGTAGCAAACGCTACATTTTTTACAGCTTTTGATTTAGGGATTGGTTTAGGATCTATTATTCTAGGATTTGTTTCACAAATCATGGGATATCAAATGTTATTTATTGTTTGTGCTGTATCTGGGTTTATTAGTTTGGTACTTTTTATTTTGTTTGTAAAAAAGACATTAAAATAACTTTACTCATCTCCCGTACTTCGTTTTCATCATTGTTTCCATTATAACGAGGTGGTGGGTGTTGGTTTGAATTAAAGTTTGATCAAAGTATTGCTGCAAATATTGATTTTATAAATAGAAGAAACCCACACACTTTGAAAAAGTTTAATCAAAATGGGTGGGTTTTAATTTTGGATTCCTTAATTTTTTATAAAAAAGATTGATCATTTTATGTGGTCTACTTAAATAAACGCAGCTGTTAGTTTAACTATATTCCTTCATGATTAGTATATAAATTTCACTTTTTAAAAGAAACATTTTGTTCAATCGTCTAAAAGAACAAGATAAAAAACCTAACTCATATTAGTAATTTTTCCTGTTTCTGTTGATAAATATAAAAATACTGCCTAGCACACTTAATGAAAGCACAAAATATAACAATAAATCAGGTAGAAATTCTGAAGGAACAATATCTATCGATTGAAAAATAATAATGGCAATGATACCTAAATATAGGATGTTGTACAACACATTATTTGTTTTATATTGAATTTCTCTCCCTCTTTCGTCTTTTGCTTCATCACTTGATCGAAATTTTATTACATACATCTGACTGATGAATATTAAAACTAAAAATAAAGATTTTAACCACAACATATGTCTCACTCCTCCTGATAATCGAACACGTCAGTTATTGACTTTTCAAATATATTTGCAATTTTAAAAGCAAGAATTAGAGAAGGATTGTATTTATTTTTTTCAAGAGTAGCGATAGTTTGACGACTGACACCCACTCTTTTTGCCAGTTCTTCTTGAGTCCAACCTTTTTCTGCTCGACAAACTACAATTTTATTTTGTAACAATAGCAACACCTCTTGAAAAGATTGTAATTTATTTCTTACAATTCGTAAAGTATTTTTGACAAAATGTTTTTTGTAATTAAAAATACGCACAAAAAATATCCCTTTATACAAAGGGATAAAGCGGTGCAACTTTTTTATAAACGGTATAACTTTCTTTAAAACGGTACGACTTTATTTCAAAACTACAGTGGGGGAAAAGATACATAAAACCCCGAATCATGGACTTTTTTTAAGTGGCCACGATTCGGGGTACAGTTTAATAATAAAGGAGATTGTTTCTTTTCTATTAATTTTCTTTGTAATATATATGCCTGAAATAACTTCAGATGTGACCATATGGATAGAATATGGATCTGAAACAAAAAAGCTGGTATGAATCATATTTTACCTCAGGCGAATTTGTTTAATTAATTTTTGCTGCTTCAAAGCCTTTTGTGATGGTAATGTAAGTTCACCTGTGCAGAATGAATTTTCTTGCATTTGAACCTGCAATTGATCTTTTTCATCTTCATGAGCTTCTTCATATGGTGCCACAGCCGATAACGCTAATCCTGTTGTGAGTACGACTGTAGCCACTATTTTTATACTTTTCATTTTTTTACATAGCATCCTTTATCCGAATAATATAATAAGGTAATATTAGTATTTTCAGTATAAGTTTTCCATTTTTTCTATGCAAATCTTCATATTCCAGTATATAATTAAGAGGGGATTTTAAGATTATTCTAAAAAGTAGAAAAGGCAATGGGGGAGTAATAAGTATGAAGAAGTTAGCAAGTATTTGTATTACAGCTGTTTTGATGACTGGAATTGTAAGTGGTTGTAATGCGAAAAAAACGTCATCAGAACCTGAAAAACCGAAAACAGTTGAAGTTGGGAAGACTACAAAATTAAAAGGTGTCGAGGTACAGGTAGAAAGCGCAGAGTTTGTTCTACCCGATCGATATTCAAAACCAAATAATGGTCAAGTGTTAAAAGTGAAAGTTAGCCTGAAAAATACAGGAGAAGAAACATTACATATGATTCCTAAAGATTTTACTCTATATCAAGGTGATCAAGTAGCAAAAGAGTATTTTGGTTCAGCCAATGATATGTTAAACTCAGGCGATCTTGATAAAGGAAAAAAAATAGAAGGGAATTTGTATTTTGATGTTAAGGAGGACTCTTCTTATGAGCTAGTGTATAAGAAATACTCCGTAGATGAAAAGAAAGATGGTAAAGAAAAAGCGACATATAAAATTGACGGAAAAAAATTATCTGAACAGGCAAAGGGTTTACAAAAGCCTGCTGAAGCATTAAATGCATATGTGAATGCAGCATTTTATGATAAAGATATAGATAAATTAAAAAAATTAACAGGGGAAGACAGCTCTCAATTTATTAGCGACGTTGAAAACGGATTTAAGCAACAAATGGAGCGAGAAATAGGAAAAAAAGTTGATGATCAGTTATTAAGTCAGTTCCTTAAGAATTTGAAAGCAGCGATTCAAAAAAATGTAAAATATGAAACAAAAGTACTATCCAGCAAAGATGGAAAAGCAGAAGTTGAATTGAAGGGAAAACCAATGGATGTGAGTGCACTACAATCACCAATGCAAACCGAAATGATGAAATTGGCATCTCAAAATCCAAATATCTCAGAAGATGACCTTATGAAGGCCATTTTTGAAACATATAATAAACTATTACAAGACGTAAAATTATCATATGCTGAAGAGGTAGTTACAGTTAAAATGGTACAAAAAGACAAAGACCAATGGACAATAGATCCGCAATCAGCAGCACAAATAGGACGCGTATTCATAAGATAAAGTGAAACTTTAATTAGTGGGGGGCTTCATCCCCCACTGATTATTAGCCCTCACCAATCGGGCTTTTACGGGCAGTTTATCTCCCGCCTCACTCCTTTGCTTTTGCTGAATTTTGAGATGGGAGTATTACTGCCCGTTAATGCGGGATAAATAAGCGAGTAAATCGTTTTATTTTATAAAAGATAATCCCCTTTAAGTAGAAAGTGTAAAAGGACCATGTACATACATGGATGTTACACGATTACTTGAAGGGGATTTTTCATTTTTTTGTAAAAAACAATGAATATATAAAGAAGAAAAAGCCTACCCCAAATATAATTCCGCCCAATACTCGAAAGTTATTAACATAATTATTTAAAACGACGTTATATGTTGCTGTATCTATATTTCCACCCATTGATTGTACCCAGGAGTGAACAAGAGGTTCAGCTAACTCTAGATTTTTTAAAAGTAAAGTTCCACCAATTAATGATACAGCTGCCAACATAACAATACGTATTTGAGTATGTTTCAAATAGATGCCTCCTTTTTCTTTATTATTAGACTAGCAAGGAATTAGCGATATGTTATAAAACATATTCCTACTGATCTTCATGCTGCATTACTTTCTACTTTACTATCACTAAACCAACTAGATTCCCATACATCAAAACGGTATCCATTATATTCTGCGTATGCTCTAATGTTAGCATATCTGTTATTTGTATCTATTGTATTACTTTGAGTAACAGAATAATCTGCAGAAACATGAAATCCGACTCCAGCTGAATCAATGTTTCATCCAGCAGCTGTCACATTTCTTCGTACTTTTCTTCTGACACAAAAACGCTGTTCAAATTGATTGCGAATTGAATGGTATAATACTATATACATCAATTAAAAAACCGACATAAAAACCTTCTTTTTAGGTGGGAGAGAGCATCTGGCCATGCATAGAAGCGGTCAGTGCCTTCTTCTGCCACATGCGAAGTAAAAACAGAGAGAACAAACGCGTGTAGGTTACTTTTTATTCTGCACTGCAGGGGGTTAGATGTCGAAAAATTAAAATGGATTTATATAAAAAAGGATATACCCAATAAATCTATCATTGTTGTAATTTTAGTGGAATTACAACACAAATCAGAGTCTACTGAAAAAGAAACTACCATTCTAGGAAACGGGGGAGAAGTTCATGCGAAATGCCGTATACGAGTTGGTTGAGACGAACGACAGTCTGCCCTTCGACGTTTCACTGAACAGTGTGAACTATGTACCGAGTCATTGGCATAACAGCGTAGAAATTATTTTTGTGCTGCGCGGTACGGTGGAGGTTAGACTACATCATGAGAAACGGACGCTTTCTGAAGGGGACGTGCTGCTAATCAACCAATGTCATGTGCATGAGGTGATCGGTCTTGATCGGAACATTATCGCAACGTTTCTTATCCCTTTTAGTTATTTGAAGGAAAAAATGGCAAGGGCGGATGAGATTAGTTTCAATTGTTATTCGGGGGAGACGGATAAGGAGCGGCGTCATGCTTTAGACGAGATTCGTCGTTTACTGGCCGAGATGGTGCAGCTAACGTATCAAAAAGGTGACGCATATGAGATTGACATGCAAATTCGAATGTTAGAAGTGCTCTCTATTCTTCTGAAACAATTTAAGGTTTCGGCATCCGCAGGAGTTATGAACGAGAAATATATGGAGCGTATGCTTCGTATCATTACCTACATTGACGACCATTATAAAGAACCGATTACGCTACAGGCAATTGCTGAGCGTGAATTTTTGTCCGTTCCGTATTTGTCTAAGTTTTTCAGTGATAACATCGGCCTTAATTTTCAATCTTATTTGACGAGCATTCGTTTGAAACATACGGTGGAGGAACTGCTCCACAATGGGGAGACGCCTATTGCTGATATTGCGCTGAAGCACGGTTTTCCGAACGCCAAGTCATTTTATACTGCCTTTAAAACAAGGTATAACGTAACGCCAAACGAGTACCGGAAGCATTTTCGTCCAGACCTTGGCAAGAAGAAAGAACGGGCATCTTCCAATTATTTGACGTTTAATCAATCGAGCGCACTCGGAATCATTAGCCAATATTTACAGAGAAGTCCTTCGCAGCAGGCAGAAGAGATTACGGCGCTGGACACGGAGGCATATCAGGTCAACGTATCCACTCAAAGCAGTCTAATAAAGCATACATGGAGAAACTTGATAACGATTGGAAAAGCAAAAGAAGGATTGCATGCGGACATGCAGCGGCAACTCAAACTAGTTCAGGAACGCTGCCCATTTCGCTATTTGCGGTTTCATGGCATATTTGATGACTCTATGATGGTATACACAGAGGATAAGGCAGGGCAGCCGACACACAATTTCAGATTGGTCGATGAGCTATTCGATTTTCTCCTTTCAGTCAAACTTAAGCCGTTTATTGAGCTTGGATTTATGCCCTCTGCTTTGGCAGCGGACCAAGGCAAAACCATTTTTTATGTAAAGAGCTATATCAGTCCGCCGAAGTCTATAGATAAATGGTGTGAGCTTGTCGATCGTTTTTTACGCCACTGCATGAATCGTTACGGCAAGGAAGAGATAGAATCTTGGAAATTCGAATTTTGGAACGAACCGGAGTTGAAGGCATTTTGGCCGGGAACGATGGAGGAGTACATGGAGTTGTACGCTCGCACCTATGAAACGGTAAAACGTATATCACCTCGTCTTCAAATCGGGGCTCCGGGCAGAATCATTACGCTTGATGAGGGGAAATTTTATGATGAGTTTTTCGCTTTTTGTCGTGAGCGGCAGTGCTTACCGGATTTTATTCCGCTTCATTTTTACCCGCATGAAAGGCTGAATAACTTGGAGCAGATGGAGCAATTCAAGCAATTGGAGTCGCTTCAGAAACTGATTGAGGAGTTCGGAGGTGTGTCTCCAAATCCAGATTTTTTAAAGGATCGGCTTGCAAACGAGAAAAGACTGCTTGAGAAATATGAGATGTCCGGGGCCAATCTGTATTTGACAGAGTGGAATTCGACTTCGTATCACCGCGAGTTAACGAATGATACGTTGTACAAGGCTGCTTATATCGTCAAAAATATTATCGATAATTTAGACAGCATTGAAGGCTTCGGTTACTGGGTGCTAAGCGATAACATTGAAGAAACGGCTGCTTCACCAGACTTGTTTCATGGCGGACTCGGCTTGCTTGCTCAATATGGTATACCTAAAGCCGGCATGCTTGCCTATGAATTATTAGCAAAATTGGGTGATCGCCTCATTGAGCGGGGTGACCGTTACATCGTTACATCTGGCCGGGGCGGTTATCAAGTGCTGACTTTTAATTATTGTCATTTCGATGATTTGTACGCGATCGGCGATATTTCCTTTATCGATTCGGTTAACCGGTATAACGGTTTCAAAGATGTGAAGACTGTAAAATTAGAGCTGGAGCTTACGGATTTACCGAGCGGCAAGTATCGGATCGTTACTCGCACGATTGGCCGAAAGCACGGAAGCAGTTATGACCGCTGGGTGGAGATGGGGGCACCAAAATCGCTCTGTTCTGAAGATGTGGAATACTTGAAAGCGGGCGCTCGGCCGCGTATGACTAGTCAGTATGTTGAAGTGGATGATAGCCAAACTTGTATTTCTATTTTGGAGCCGCACGGTGCCCAGTTGATTGAGCTCATTCCTGTTTGGTGACGAATTGGGTTAAAATTTAACCTGTTTTAATTAAATGACTCAGGTTGTTTCTGTAAAAAGATTAAATATTGCAATAAAAGTCGATAAACCGCTGTCTTTTCGAGGACGAGCGGTTTTTTTATAATTAAAATGTAAACGTTTTCTAAGATTTATATATGATTTATATGCTCGCTTCATAGCATGAATAACGATTTAATTTTAAGAAATGGAGGGTTCTTCTATGTCAACTAAAGAGAAAAATGCAGGTCAGCCGTTGATTGAATACGTCCGTAATGAAGAAGGGCCTCTACTAGGCTATTCCGCTTTATCTAGTGTTCGCATCATTGAGCAGGACGGCTTATTTTTTAAAAACTTAAGTAAGGATGGGGTCTTGAAGCCGTATGAGGACTGGAGATTACCGGCTGAGGAACGGGCAAAAGATCTTGCCACGCGGATGTCCATCGAGGAAATTGCAGGATTGATGCTGTATAGTCGGCATCAAGCAATTCCAGCCGCGAGCGACAGTTGGTTCCCGGGAACTTACGGCGGAAAGTCTTACGAAGAGAGCGGCGCTAAGCCATGGGATTTGACAGATGAGCAAATCGCATTTTTGACCGAAGATCATCTTCGCCATGTTCTCATAACAACGGTTGAAAATCCAGCAACAGCCGCGCGTTGGAACAACAAGCTGCAGGCTGTTGCGGAAGGAACAAGTTTAGGCATTCCGGCGAACAATAGCTCGGATCCGCGTCACGGTTCCGATGCCAGCTCCGAATTTAACGTCGGCGCAGGAACAGCTTCTCGCGTATCATTTTGGCCGGAAACGCTTGGTCTTGCTGCGACATTTGACCCTGAAGTGACACGTGAATTTGGAGAAGTTGCCTCGAAAGAATACAGGGCGCTTGGCATGACAACAGCATTGTCGCCGCAAATCGATATTGCGACCGACCCGCGCTGGTTCCGCTTCAGCGGTACGTTCGGCGAAGACTCGAGTCTGTCTACAGATATGGCCCGCGCTTATGTGGACGGTTTCCAAACATCGGAAGGCGAGCAGGAACTAGAAGACGGCTGGGGATTGGATAGTGTGAATGCGATGGTGAAGCATTGGCCTGGAGGAGGAAGCGGTGAGGGCGGCAGAGACGCGCATTTTGGTTGCGGCAAGTATGCCGTTTATCCAGGAAACAATTTCGAAGAGCATTTGAAGCCGTTCGTCGACGGGGCTTTTCAGCTGGAAGGCAAGACGAGTAAGGCTTCGGCAGTTATGCCATATTACACGATTTCGTTCGATCAAGATCAAGTAAACGGTGAGAACGTCGGCAACTCTTATAATTCTTATTTAATTACCGATTTACTGCGCGAGCAATATGGTTATGAAGGTGTTGTTTGTACAGATTGGTTGATTACTGCTGATGAGGATGGCAGTAAAGATACGTTTTTGACAGGAAAGTCATGGGGCGTTGAACATTTGAGCGTTGCGGAACGTCACTATAAGCTATTGATGGCTGGCGTGGATCAGTTTGGAGGGAATAACGAAGTTGGGCCTGTTCTAGAAGCTTACCAATTAGGGGTATGTGAACACGGAGAAGCTTATATGAGAAAACGGTTCGAACAATCAGCGGTTCGTCTGCTTCTAAATATGTTTAAGCTTGGTCTTTTCGAAAATCCTTATCTGCAGTCTGAGGAAAGCGAGAAAATCGTCTGCAATCCAGATTTCTTGAAGGCAGGCTATGAAGCTCAGCTGAAGTCAATCATCCTTCTGAAAAACAAGGGGAAGACGCTGCCGATGCAAGCAAAAAGCAAAGTATACATTCCGAAGAGGTATTTGCCAGCTGGAAAAGACTGGTTTGGTATGCCAACACCAGAGAAACTGGAGCATCCAGTCAATCTTGACGTTGTAGCCCAATATTTCGATATTACCAATGATCCAGACGAAGCAGATTTCGGGCTTGTATTCATCCAAAGTCCAAAGTCAGGCGCGGGGTACAGCCAGAAGGATGCTGATAATGGAGGCAACGGTTATGTACCAATTAGCCTTCAGTACAAACCGTATACAGCCGAGCATGCCCGCGAACGGAGCATTGCTGGCGACCCTAGGGAAACCGATGTATTGAACCGTTCCTATAAAGGTAAAACAGTTACAACACACAATTCGTCTGACCTAGACATGGTGCTTGAAACGAAAGAAATGATGAAAGGAAAGCCGGTCATCGTATCGACTTTACTATCGAATCCAATGGTTGTCGCAGAGTTCGAAGCAGAAGTTGATGCCATTGTAGCGAACTTTGGCGTTCAGGATCAGGCAATCATGGACGTTCTGTCAGGAGTTTACGAGCCATCAGGCCTATTGCCGATGCAAATGCCAGCGAATATGAGAACAGTTGAGGAACAGCTGGAAGACGTCGCACATGATATGGAATGCCACGTTGATTCTGAGGGCCATGTATATGACTTCGCCTTTGGGCTCAATTGGAATGGTGTAATTGATGATTCTCGCACGGCGAAATACCGAAGAACTCGGTAGCCAAGTTTTCCGAAATACAAATGATCAAAAAAGGAGACGGTAATGATGAGTAATACAACTTCTTACGTGAATCTAGTATCTAAACTGAGTGAGGAAGTGCAAGCTGTCAAAAAAAGAGGTTTCGATTTTATTGCGAAACCGATTCCTGATTCTGATGCGACCTGCGAATTAGATCCGCGAGTTCTTCAAGTGACTATGCAAACGGCAGAAAAAATGGCTGCGATGGAAAGCGAACCATTTGATCCTTCAGATACGACAAGTTTTGTTCAAGGAATGCGGGCGATGATGGGGTGGAACAATGACAATGTTACAAAAAGTAAGGTCGAAACCACTTATAAAACAATCGATGGAACAAATGGACCGATTCCTCTGCGAATCTATACGCCTTCTAACGAAGGAATTTTGCCTGCTGTTGTCTTCATTCACGGCGGAGGGTTCATCGGCGGAAGTGTAGATGTCGTAGAAAATCCGTGTAAATCATTGGCAGAAAAGGCAGGTGCCGTTGTTATTTCCGTTGATTATCGCTTGGCGCCGGAGCATCCATATCCAGCAGGATTGACAGATTGTTTCGAAGCCGTAACATGGGTGTATAATCATGCTGAAGAAATTCGCGTGAATCCGCAGCAAATTGCCGTATCTGGAGACAGTGCAGGTGGTAATTTAGCTACGGTGTGCGCGCTCATGGATATTGAAAAGGGAACGGGAATGATTAAGCTTCAAGCGCTTATTTATCCGACAGTGAATATGGCCTGCGTCCAAACTGAGGATTTCAACTGGAGCCTTGACCAATATGAGATTCGAAACCATTCTGAATTTATCATTCCAATGATTGAAGGATTGGCTGGAAGCGGTGATTTATTTTTCCAACTTTATTTACAAAGTAAAGCGGAAATCACTGATCCTCACGTTTCTCCGCTTCTTTCAGATCAGCTAAGCAACATGCCGCAGACACTGATTGCAACTGCTGAATTTGATTATTTAAAAGTAGAGTGTGAAGCTTACGCGGCAAAACTTACACGCAGCGGTGTGCCTACGAAGCTGATTCAGTACAATGGTGTAGATCATGCGTTTATGGATAAAATTGGTTTGTATCCGCAAGCGGAAGATTTAATGAATGAAATTGCAAAAGAGGTTAAGAGAGTATTTGCTTAATTTTAAGGAGCTTGTTCAATTTGAACAAGCTCCATTGTACTAACTCTAACTATTTTGAACGAAATGAATTTCGTATTAACTTATATTTTGTACAAACATACACTTTAATTTTTTAAGAAAACGAATACCTAACGTAATGGCTACAATGACAATCAATCCGAAGATAATTTTCCCAATGTGCGATCCAAGCACTTCAAATATGTCATGTAAGTTTCCTCCTAACCAATAGCCACCGATTAAGAAGAAAGATACCCAGAATAGAGCACCGGGGTAGATTGTTATGGCAAAGCGACGGAACGGTAAATTAATAATCCCTGCAAAGTATCCAGTAAAATGACGTACGCCTGGGACGAAGAATCCAATAAAGATAAGGAAATATCCATATTTATCAAACCACATTCTCGTTAAATCAATTTTTCTTTGTGTTAAAAATACATATTTTCCATATTTCTGTACAAAAGGGATACGGTTCTTACTATTCGTTAAAAATCATAACAGTATAAAAATATATTCAGTTTATCTTTCATTGAATTAAAACAAATTTCTTTTTCATTTATACGTTTAAAGTTTTGACTATCATAAAATCCATAGTTACATCTATTATCTGTATATAGATATAAGGATTCCACATCCATACTTTTCATATAATTATACAAATGATTCATTAGAGCTTTTCCAACTCCAAGACCTCTAGATTCCCCTGATACAATAAATAATTGTATACAACCTTGAAAATCATCTTCTTTTTCTTTTATAAGTTCTTTATATGCATCTTGAACTTTTGAGAATTCTTTTATGAATTTTTTATTTTCCTTATTAGCTATGAGTACTTTAAGCATGGAATAGGCAAGACTTAAAGTATTATGAGCTTTCTTTAAACGGTTTTTGTCTTTTTTTGAATCGCCTAAAATAACACCAATAATCCTATTGTCTTTTTCTGCTACTTTGCTAAATGAACTTTCTAAAATACAACCTTGTAGATAGATGTTTAATACTGAATCTAAAAATTTCTTATCCTTAATCAATTCATTGAAGCCAAATGCTTCACCAATCAATGTTTTAACTGCTTCATAATCTTCTTTAACTAGGCTTCTGTATGTTACTGTATTCATGTTTCGAAACTCCTTTGTGTATAAGTAAACTTTGTATTTTATTGCAAATGTCTTATTATGATCATAAGGTCTCCCCTAAGAGGAGAGTCAATAATTATGTAAGAGAAAATATAAAGGAAGTGATTCGGGTGAAGAACTTATTTTCTATTGGGGAAGTTGCGAAAATAAAGGACATTACCATAAAAGCGTTACGATATTATCACAAAATGGGGATACTTATTCCAAAATATATTGATGAAACAACAGGTTATAGATATTATTCTATAGATCAATTTATTCACATAGATATTATAAAAAGCTGTAGAGAGTTACGAACGAGTATAGTAGAACTTCAAGAGATTTTTAAGGACTGTGATACGGAGAAATTACTACAATTTTTACAATTAAAAAGAGATGAAGCGGAAGAAAACATAAAGAAAATGCAAGAAGTAATCAAAACCATTGATAGCTTACATATGAATATAGAGAATTCCAAAGACATATTACATGATGATGAAATCTCTATTCAGTTTTTTGAACAGCGTTACATAATGATAGCACCATGTAAAGAAGTAGGAAGTTTACAGGAGTTACTTTACTATTCGAATTTAGAAAAAATCATTCATGAGAAGGGAGGGAAAATGTCAATGGAAAGAGGGATTATATATGATGTGAATGCAGGGTGGAATGTAGAACCAAAGTATGTTTTTAGTGGTGTTCAAGGGGATTTGAATATAGAAGATGAACACAATATAAAAATATTACCAAAGGGAAAGTATGTAACGTTAGCCTATAGTAAAGAGAACGAGGAAGAATGCCGAAGAAAAATCGTTACATATGTAAAAGAAAATCATTTGAAAATTAACCGTTTCATTGAAGTGGAGTTATTTAGCGATTTCTTTAATACAGAATCTTATAGTTGTCAAATTCAAATGTTTATGAATACTCCCCCACTTAGCAAAGCTTGAAGTGGGGGTTTCTAACGTTTCGACCTAACGGACGATTAACGTCAGTGGAGTTAACACACTAGCGAGCTGTTTCACGCCTAACCCCTCTATCCCGTTTGTCCATGCATTCGGGACTACTTTTCGTAAAATATTAGCCGCAGCGTTTACATCTGCATTGATTCCGATTCCTTTTGCAGAACGATACATACCACGCTTCATTCGTTTTCCTGAAAAAGTTGCATTTTGGTCATTTGTTCCATACGTTGGAATACAGTCATGATCTAGAAAACTTGCTTTTGATGTGTAGGATTCCTCGATTACAACAACTTGAATGCCTACCGCATTTGCTTTGTATGTAATCATTTGAATCAATAAACTATGCGGGATATGGCAAAATGTTTGGTTATTTTTCTTTCCCATATCCGTTTCTTGTTTCCAACTTTTGTTTTGACCAATAACGATTTTGCAAACTTCCTCTTCTTGAGCTAGTTTTACAATATGATGCCTCGCTTTATGGAAGATGTCTTTTATTTTCAGGTAACGCTTTTGATGAAGTTTTTCTATTCTTTTAGAAGTGAAAGGTCCTTTATTTATTTGTTTACCTTGTCTTAAAACACTTGTAAAATGGCTCTTCATTTTATTGTAATATTGATTTATGCTTTTGACATGTTTGCCCTTAACAAGTACAGGCTTCATCCCTGTGTTTGTTACGATGGTTGCAAGGTTATCAATCCCTAAATCAATACTCATATAACGACCATTCTCTTCAACGGATTG
>NZ_NVPR01000057.1 GCF_002551815.1 Bacillus sp. AFS098217 | reverse complement strand
TGCATGGCCAGATGCTCTCTTCCACCTAAAAAGAGGGGCTTTATGTCGGTTTTTTAATTGATGTATATATAGATCAATCTTCTTAAGTGATTTGTTTTTGTAATTTTTGTTTTATTCTGAAATATACATTTGAGAGTGAAATGATTTATCCTACTATTCACGGGCAGTAATACCCCTACCTCAAGATTCAGAGAAAAGCGAGGAAGATAGGTGGTGCATTCCATCAGTGGAGGAAGAAGAAAACCTCCACTGATGGAAGTTTCACTTTATAAGATCGAAACAAAGGAGAGTTAGTTATGAAGAGGATTTCATATATTGAAGACTTTGAGAAATGGGAAAGTGATTTTTCATTTTATATTCCTGTTAAGGTTCGTTTTGGTGAGACCGATATGTTTGGGCATATGAATAACGGTGTTGCTTTTACATATTTTGAAGCAGCACGTATTGAATTTTTTAAGGAGCTTGGTTTTATGCAAGAATGGACCCATGAAGCGTCAGAAACGATGATTGTAGTTGCTGATCTTCAATGTAACTTTTTGAAACAAATCTTCTTTGATGAACATTTAAAGGTATATGTTAAAGCTGGATCAATTGGAAACTCTTCTTTAGATTTACACTATATGGCGAAGAATGAAGCTGGTGAAGTTTGCTTAGTTGGACGCGGAGCAATGGTGCAAGCATCGAAGAAAACGGGAAAAGGAGCACCTTGGCTCGAAGAATGGAAACAAAAGCTGTTACAATAATAGAATGCAAAAATAAGAGAGCGAAATGGCTCTCTTATTTTTTTTCACCCATTGCTTCTTCTAATGTTAGGTGATGTTTATGTAAGTATGTAGCATATGGATTGCCAACGTAGCGAAGATGCCATGGCTCATATGCGTATTCTGTCGTATCTGTTTTGTCCTCTAAATAACGAATAACGAAGCCAAATTCATGTGCGTGTGCTGCTACCCATTTTCCTTCTTCAGTTTCTCCAAAGATAGGTTCTAATTGATATTTTGCAGATTTAGAACTAATATCCATTGCAAGCCCTGTTTGATGTTCGCTCGTTCCAGGAACTGCACTAACTGAATCAGCCTCAGCTTGTCCTTGACGTTTAATGTATGTATTATGTAAGGATTGTTGTCGTTTATATGAACGATAACCTGATACAGCTGTAAGCTCTAGACCTTGCTCTTTTGCAGCTTGGAACATTTTTTCAAGAGCAGTGGCAGCATCTTTACGAAGTAATGTTTTTTCTTTATCTTTTGGAGATGTAAATGGAACGTTTGGCTTAGTTAAATTTTCTGGTATATAGCCATCTGGCAATTTACGATGTTTATTTACTAATACAAGCGGTGAATCTGGATTTGTAACAAGAGAAAAGTTTTCATCTATTTTTTTGGCTGTCTGTGCTGCCTTTGGAAAGGCAGGAATCTCTTCTTTTGGATGTTCAACATGTTTTTGTGTTTCGACAGCTTTTGCTTCATTGTGTAGTAGAGACTTCGAACCGAAATAAGCCAAGGATGTGATACCGATTACAATCGTAGCGGCAGAAATAATAACTATCTTTTTCATAAAGCTGTGTAATTTCAGTCCTTTCTTATAATTTATTGATTGTTTCATTATAAATCTAGTAGTTTGAAAAAGAAACATAAGAGTCGTAATGTAATAGAATTGCAAAGAAAATGCAAGAAAATGTCAGTTGGTGTAGAAAAATGTGTCAATGTGGATTTTTTTTTCGGAATAATACATTTCTAAGCTTTCATGAAAGTAATTTTTTATGTAATATATATATAAGAAGATGTAACGATTAATAAGAATGAATGACCTCTTGTATAGACTAGGAGTGAGTGGGAATGGATTTTGCAACAATTATTGGAATTATTTTAGGTGTAGTTGCGGTAATAGTAGGGATGTTTCTTAAGGGTGCTGACATAGCCGCACTATTAAATCCTGCCGCAGCAATGATCATTTTCGTTGGAACAACCGCGGCAGTATGTATTGCGTTTCCAATGAATCACTTAAAAAAGGTGCCAAAATTATTTAAAATTCTTTTTGGTTCAAATAAAAAGAATTTAAGTTATGAACAATTGTTGGAGTTATTTGTTCATTGGACATCGGAAAGTAGAAAATATGGTATTTTGTCTCTAGAACAACAATTAGACAAAATCGAAGATGAGTTTCTTCTGCGCGGTATGAAATTTGTTATTGATGGTGTATCTGCAGAAGATTTAGAGCAAATTTTAGAGGCTGAATTAGAAGCGATGGAAGAACGTCATGCAAAAGGTGCAGCTATTTTTTCACAAGCTGGGATGTATGCACCGACGTTAGGGGTTTTAGGTGCTGTAATCGGTCTTGTTGCTGCACTTGGGAATTTAACTGATATTGACAAGTTAGGACATGCTATTTCAGGCGCATTTATTGCAACGATTTTTGGTATTTTTTCAGGTTACGTGTTATGGCATCCATTTGCGAATAAACTAAAGCAAAAGTCTGCAGAAGAACTAGAAAAGAAACGTCTAATTATTGATTGTTTATTAATGCTGCAAGAAGGTACATATCCGTTTATCATGAAAAATCGTATTTTAGGTGCACTTTCTGCGACTGAGCGTAAAAAGCTAGAACAGGGAGCGGAAAAAAATGCGGAGTAGAAAGAGTAGAAGAGGCAAAAAGAAAAAACATGAAGAGCATATTGATGAAACATGGTTAATTCCATATTCTGATATGCTGACATTGCTATTTGCACTTTTTATCGTTTTATTTGCGATGAGTAGTATTGATGCTGCCAAGTTTAAACAAATGGCAGTCGCTTTCAAGAGTGAATTGTCCGGTGGTACAGGAAAAAAAGAGTTTTTAAGTGATCAAAAACCAAAGAATGAAAAAGATTTATCGGCAAATAGTCTTGAATCTGAAAAACTGAAAAAACAAGCTGAAGCTGAAGTGAAACAGCAAGAAATGAATGAATTAAAAGCGGTACAAAAAAGTATTGATCAATATATCTCTGAAAAACAATTGTCATCTTCTTTTAAAACAGAATTAACAGAGCGTGGTTTGATGATCACGATATTAGAGAATATATTGTTTGATTCAGGGAAAGCTGATGTAAAAGTAGAATCGTTAAACATTGCCAAAGAAATGTCGAATCTATTAGTTTCAGCAGCTCCGCGTGAGATTACAGTATCTGGTCATACAGATAATGTTCCAATTGCAAATGCTCAGTTTGCGTCAAACTGGGAATTAAGTACGCAGCGTGCTGTAAACTTTATGCAAGCATTGCTTCAAAACGACCAATTGGATCCAGGGAAATTTAGTGCGATTGGATACGGAGAATATCGTCCGATTGCGAAGAACGATACACCAGAAGGAAAAGCGAAGAATAGACGTGTAGAAGTATTTATTTTACCTCTAACAAAAAATATGGAATAAAATAAAGGATGGCGAAAGCCATCCTTTATTATTTCACATCAAATGATTTTAAATTGTCTCGGCGAATTTTATCTTTTTCTGCATCAGATTTTTTGAAGTCATAATCATATAAAGCGCCTTCCCAGTCACCGTACATTGGGTTAGGGAAAATAATGAATTTCTCACCGAATTGTGCTTTTGTTTCTTCAACTGTTTGATTGCGGTCTTTTACTGATTTTCCATCAAAGCCAGTGAAGTCAGATAAGTTGTCACCGAAGAATAGGACAATATCATGCGACTGTGAAACAAGTTCACGACGTTTTTCTTTCCCTTTTTCTTTCGGATCTTGCAACAAGATATGTTCTTTCGTTGCTTGTGGAGCACCAACGCGTTCAAGGTTTTTAATTGTTGCATCTAATTGATTTGTTTTACGGTTTGAAATGTAATAAATGTCTACACCTTTAGAATCTGTATATTTTAAGAAATCAATTGCCCCAGGAAGAGCCTCTGCTTCTGCTTTATTAATCCAGTCGTCCCATTTATAAGGATAGCCTTTTCCTGTTTTTACAGTCATTGCTTGATGAGGGCTGTTATCTAAAACAGTTTCATCTAAATCAAGTACAATAGCAGGTTTTTTGTTTGTTCCTTTAGCAAGAGCTGCATCAAGTTTTAATTGACCAATGTTATATCCTTGATAGTACAATGCTTTTGCTTCACCAGCTTTTTGATACCATAAATCGGCCATCAATTGCTGATCTGTTAACTTTACTTTTTCTTCTTTTGCCACTGTTTTCTCAGCTGTTCCTGAACATGCTACAAGTGATGTAGAAAGAACTGCTACAGATAATAAAGTGGCAATGCCTCTTTTCATCTTCATATGTACCCTCCTTGATGTTACTAAATCATCTAATATTATATATTAAAATGTAATGTTATTTGTAGTTTTTTTTATGAACTTTTGCATATTGTCTTTTGTATATATAGTAGTATGCCCTATATTAGGATGATGAATAAAAATTTACTGCTATCTTTGACAATTTTGGTTGTCAAAATGACAATTATAATTGACAATAAACTATTTATTATTTACAATTTTAACTAAATGAAGAAAATGGTGGATGATAGAGGGAGTGGTATATAAGTGGGAGTAAGTATGGGATGAAATAAAATCGTATGTGTTACGATATTTTGCTTTAAATAATCATAACTTTTAAAAAAGAGCAAGGATGATAGAGAAGGGGAGGATTTATACTTTGAGTTTACAAATTCAAAACTTAACGAAAATATTTGGTGAATCAAAAGCAGTCAATCAATTGCAAATTTCATTACCAAAAGGTGAAGTGCTAGGACTACTTGGCCGAAATGGTGCAGGAAAAACGACAACGATTAAAATGCTCCTCGGTTTATTAACTCCTAATGAAGGATCGATTACATGGGACGGAAAAGCAATTTCTGAGAGCGGTGTAACAATTGGATATCTTCCAGAAGAAAGAGGATTATATACAAAAAGTAGAGTGGTAGATCAACTGCGCTATTTTGGCAGATTAGAAGGAATGACGAAGAAGGAAGTGGATCGTGCAATTGATCGTTGGTTGGAGAAATTAGCAATCCCAGAATATAAATTTAAAACGGCAGGAGAGCTTTCAAAGGGAAATCAGCAAAAAATCCAATTAATTGCGGCGCTTATTCATGATCCAGAGCTTCTTATTTTAGATGAGCCGTTTAGCGGGCTAGATCCAGTTAATGCTGGTATGTTAGCAAGTATTATTGAAGAACAAGTACAAAGCGGGAAAACAATTATTTTATCGAGTCATCGAATGGAACAAGTGGAGGCATTTTGCCAACATGTATGTATTTTGAAAAAAGGAGAAGCAGTTGTAGAAGGACATCTAAGTGATATTAAACAAGAATACGGTTTTCGTAATTTAACAATTGAAGATGCGTTAGAAAATGAACAGGCATTGCAAGCTCTAAATATTCCGTACGAAAAACAACAAGGACTGCTTTATGTGAAAGTTCAGAATGACGCAGAAGCCCTAACGATTTTACAAAAGTTACAAGAAAAAGGTGTCAGCTTACGGCAATTTAAAATGCTAGAGCCAACGTTAAACGAAATATTCGTAGAAAGGGCGAAATAACAATGCGTAAATTTCCTCATGTATTTTCATTTTATTTTAGGGAATCGTTTTTATCCAAAAAATCATTAATTACAAGTGCGATTTTATTTTTAATAGTGTTTGGGATTATGGCGTTTACCCACTTTACTGATGATAAAGATAAAGGGAAAGATAAAATCGCGGTGGTAACAGAAAGTACCACATATAAAGTACAGGAAAGTGATTTAAATAAATTACTCCCATCAGCGAAAGTAACTGTGGCGCAAAAAGAAGAATTTAATGCGTTACGTAAGCAAGTGGAAGAAGGAGAGTTAGACGGTCTATTCCGTATTACAGAAAAGAATGGCATTCCAGAAGTTACGTATATGTATAGTGGCTTTCCAAGTCAGTCAACATCTACGCTCATAGCAAGTTATTTGAAGGAGCAATATACAGCGGTAATGATTGAAAAAAATAATGTGTCTCCAGAAGTAGCAAAACAATTGCAAATGGAAATTCCGATGAAAGAAGAAGCGATAAAAGATCGTGCGTCTTCCTTTGGGATTGCTTACATCTTTACGCTTGCGTTATATATTTTTATTGCGACTTTTGGAAATATGATTGCCATGAATATTGCATCTGAAAAATCATCGCGTGTAATGGAAGTAATGCTTCCGAAAGTAAAACCACTTACGATGATGTATGCGAAGATTTTAGCAGTTGTTTCAACTGCCTTATTACAATTATTGATTTCGGCTTGTGGTTTCTTTATCCCCTATTTACTTGGGTGGGTCAGCTTAGATAATGCATCATTAGCTGGTCTTCCGATTGACCTTGCTAAATTAGATGCGAAAGTTATAAGTTTGTTTTTAATATACTTTATTACAGGGTATTTGTTATATGCAGTGATGTATGCGGCAGCTGGAGCTGTTGTTTCTAAAATAGAAGATTTACAGGGCGTTTCAATACCGATTATAGTGTTAATCATGGGTGCACTTTTCATTAGCATTAAATCACTAAGTGATCCGAATAGTACAATTGTTGTAATTAGTTCATATATTCCATTCTTTACACCAATGGTCACATTCTCCCGTGTTATAGCAGGAGAAGCAGGTGCATTAGAAATTAGTATTACTTTAGCAATTTTACTGGTAACAATCGCTATTTTAAATTTCGTTACAAGCCGCATTTACGTCAACGGTGTCATGAACTACTCTGATAAAGTGAAATTTAAAGATTTAGCGAAGTTTATCAAGCGTCAATAAGAAGGCAAAGCGTGATTTTCTAAGGGAATCATGCTTTTTCTTTATGTGTAAATAAGAAATAGTATATAATAATATGTATCGTCTTTTGATAGAATGAACGTAAAGGAGGGTGTGCAGATGGGAATTAGTAGCCGTTTTACAGTAGGTGTTCATATGTTAACGTTACTTGCGATAGATCGAAACTCTCGCTGTACCTCTGAATGGATTGCCGGTAGTGTGAATACAAATCCAGTTGTGATTCGTCGCATTACAGGAATGTTGAAGAGAGCGGGTCTTGTTGATGTCCAAGCTGGAAAAGGCGGTACGTCACTTGCTCGTGATTTAGATGAGATTACATTACTTGATGTATATAAAGCAGTGGAAGTAGTGGAAGAAGGGCATCTATTTTCTTTCCATGAGAATCCCAACATTGAATGTCCAGTAGGAGCTAATATTCAATCCGTATTAGAGATTATATTAATGCAAGCACAAGAAGCGATGGAAAATGTACTTGCGAATGTAACAGTTCAGCAGCTTGTTACAAATTTACAATCGAAAATCAAAAAGTAAAAAAGCGAGTCTCATATAAGAGGGCTCGTTTTTTTACCTATTGCTATGCTGTTTTCTTTTGTGTAGCAACTGAAGCAGAGCGATTTAAAATACTATTTGCGACCATTCCAGCTATTATGATAATCATACCGATAAGTGAGAGTCCGGCAGGGAATATATAGGGAAATAAGTTAATAAATGAAAGATACAAAAAAGGCACCAAGTAGGTACCGGTGCCTTTTAGTAAGAACGTGGCATAAGCAATAAACAAACAAGGTAAGCTAAAAAGCCTGTTCCGAAACATAGAATTGCAATCACCCAAAGAATTCGAATCATACTAGCGCTTATGTCGAAATATTCTCCTAAACCACCGCATACACCAAATAATACTTTATCGGCTTCAGATCTACGTAACTTTTTTTCCATTATAAAATCCTCTCCTTTTTGGATACCACCAGTTATTTTTATATGTATCGGTGATATCTTCTATTTTTATTTTATAAGGAAAAGCGCAAGGGAACTATCAAATAATATTACAGTTTCCTGAAAGAAGATTACATGTTTGTAATGGTTTTTTAGGTATATATGAATTTATCCCGCTATTTGCGGGCAGTAAGACCCTCACCTCAAAATTCAGCAAAAGCAAAGAAGTTAGGTAGGGGGGCAACTGCCCGTAAAAGCCCGATTCGTTCAACTAATAATCAGTGGGGGATGAAGAAAACCCCCACTGATTAAAGTTTCGCTTTATTTCCGAAAGCGATACGGTACTGTTGTAACGATAACATTTTTCTTATATAAAAGGTAAACGCGAAGCAACACACTTGATTGATTGTGTAAAATATTATGCCAGCTTTTCTTTGTAATGAATTGCGGAATTAAAACAGTAACAAAGCGGTTTTTTTCTTGTGCTTTATGCTGAATAATTGTAATCAATTTTGCGATAGGTCGCATTAAACTTCGGTAAGATGAGATAAAGGTAACAAGGCGAATGTTCGGTTGCCATTCTTTCCATTTTTCCTGCATACGTAGTTCGCTTTCTTTATCAAAAGCTACATATACAGCGATAACTTGATCGCTAATTGTTTCTGCATAATTGATGGATTGCTCGACTACTTTTGTAATGCCAGCGATGGGAACAATTACGATATTACCGTTTGATTTTTCGGTAATTTCATCAAAATTAACCCGTAATTGTTCTCCTACTGCATCATAGTGATGGTGGATGCGATGAAAAATGAAGACAATGATAGGTAGAAAGATAAAAATGGACCATACTTGTGCAAATTTTGTAATAAAGAAAATGAGAAGCACAGTTAATGAAATAAGAGCACCTAATAAGTTTGTTAGTAATTTAGGCATCCATCCTTGTGGTTTTTCTCGTAACCATTTTATAATCATACCTGTTTGTGACAATGTGAAAGGAATGAATACCCCTACGGCATACAGTGGAATAAGTTGTTCGGTTTTTCCGTGGAAAGCTATGATTAAAAGGATAGAACCGATTCCTAACGTAATAATTCCATTTGAATATCCTAAGCGATCCCCTCGCATTAAATACATACGCGGCATATATTTATCTGATGCTAAATTAAATGCTAAAAGTGGAAACGCTGAAAATCCTGTGTTGGCAGCTAATACTAAAATAAGCGCCGTAGTTCCTTGGATAAAGTAGTATATGAAATTTCTTCCAAATACACTTGAAGCAATTTGAGACACGACAGTTTCGTTATGCTTTGGAGCAATTCCATACCAATATGCTAAAAATGTGATACCCGTAAATAAAATAGCGAGAATCGTTCCCATCATCACTAATGTTTTTGCTGCATTTTTTGCTGCTGGTTCTTTGAAGTTTGGAATTGCATTTGAAATAGCCTCTACTCCTGTTAAGGCAGAGCAGCCAGATGAAAATGCTTTTAATAAGAAAAATAGTGTAATGCCTGGTACGACAGTCCCAATTGGTGTATGTAAATTGGCGGGAGCTTGTCCGGTAGTAATTTTTACAATCCCAACAATAATTAAAATAACAAGTGCAAATGCAAAAAGATAGACAGGATAGGCTAAAATGGAAGCTGATTCCGTCACGCCTCTTAAATTCAAAATCGTAATAAACATGACAAGTATAACTGCAATCGGAACGGTGTAAGGATGCAATGTTGGAAAGGCTGATGTAATGGCGTCAGTTCCAGCTGAAACACTTACTGCTACAGTCAGAATATAATCTACAAGTAGTGATCCCCCGGCGATCAGTCCAGCGTTCGTACCTAAGTTTTTCTTTGAAACAACGTAAGCACCGCCGCCGTGCGGGTAAGAATAGATGATTTGTCTGTAAGATAAAATAAGTGCTGTTAATAAGATTAAAACACCTACTGCAATCGGAATAGAATACCAAAAAGCAATCGCTCCAAATGCAGCGAGAACAATTAAAATTTGTTCAGTCCCGTAAGCAACAGAAGAAAGAGCATCAGAAGACAAAATTGCAAGTGCTTTAAGTTTATTTAATTTTTGTTCTCCTAGTGCTGTTGATTTAAGTGGTCTACCAATTAAAAATCGTTTGAAGACTGAAAACATAATAACACCACCAATATATAATTTTGCGTACAAAGTGAATTGATTCTATCTAGTAGTATGAACGACTTTATGGGAAAGGTTTCTGAAAATGAAGAGGTAATAAATGGAGTGTTTAATATATATGTGGGAACGGTTTGTAGAGACAATCCTTAGTATAGTGTTAGAGCAGGTATAGCGTGTAGGGTTACTGTTTAGATAAGAAATTATAAAACTATTTGATTGAAAAGATGATCTTGTATCGAAATAGGCTTTTTTTATACATCAATAAAAAAACGATATAAAACCCCTCTTTTTAGGTGGGAGAGAGCATCTATTCATGCATAGAAGCGGTCAGGGCCTTTTTCTGCCACATGCGAATTAACAGCAGAAAGAGCAAACGAGTGTAGGGTTACTGTGTATTCTGCATAGCAGGGATTTAGATGTCGAAACATTAAAATGAATTTATATAGTTCATTCTATATGCAATGATCATTTTATACATACATTTTGAGTTGAAATGTATAAAGTATATGTAAATCTGAAATAACACACGAAATGTAGCCTATTTTCATTCACCACTAGCACATTTCATTCATACAATATCTTGACTAAATAAACACCCAACTTACACATATACAGCTCTGGCTTAAGCAAGGAGGGTTATACCAGTTGAAGGAAAAAGCATATCAATCTAAACCGTTACTCACAAAGAGAGAGAGAGAAGTATTTGAATTACTGGTTCAAGATAAAACGACGAAAGAAATTGCAAGTGAACTTTTTATTAGTGAAAAGACCGTACGCAACCATATATCAAATGCAATGCAAAAGCTAGGGGTTAAAGGACGCTCGCAAGCGGTTGTTGAACTTCTTCGTATGGGAGAACTCGAATTATAATAGAGGAAGCCGACTTTTAATAAAGGGTCGGCTATTTTTCTGTCTTGCAAATTATGAAGAAAAGGAGCAAAATAAAAAAGGTCCTGGTCTATACAGGTACATATTAAAAAAATGATTAACAGGATACTTTAGATTTATTACATTTTAAAGTATGTAAGATATACTAATAGTAAAAAAAGATGATGAATGAGAAAACGGGTGATTATGTTGAATAGAGCGATTGGTGTCATTGATTCAGGAGTAGGGGGATTAACAGTAGCGAAGGAGTTAATTCGTCAGCTGCCAAAAGAGCGTATTATATATTTAGGAGATACAGCACGTTGTCCTTATGGCCCGCGTTCTCGGGAGGAAGTGCGTCAATTCACATGGGAAATGACGGAGCATCTATTAGCGTTAAATATTAAAATGCTAGTCATTGCTTGTAATACTGCAACTGCAGTTGTATTAGAAGAGATGCAAAAACAGTTACCAATTCCAGTGGTAGGAGTCATTCACCCTGGTTCGCGTACAGCGTTAAAAGTAACAAATACGTACCATGTTGGAGTTATCGGTACAATCGGGACAGTGAAAAGTGGTGCGTATGAAGAAGCGTTAAAATCTATTAATAACCGCGTTATGGTAGAGAGTTTAGCATGTCCGCCATTTGTGGAACTTGTAGAGAGTGGAAACTTTGAGAGTGAAATGGCATATGAGGTTGTTAGAGGAACATTGCAACCATTAAAAAATACTGAAATCGATACACTGATTTTAGGGTGTACACATTACCCAATTTTAGGACCTGTTATTAAACGAGTAATGGGTGATAAAGTGCAGTTAATTAGTTCAGGTGATGAAACAGCTCGTGAAGTAAGTACGATTTTATACCACAGTAAGATGTTAAATGAGAGAGAAGAACAAAGTGATCATCTTTTCTTAACGACAGGGAAAATAGATTTATTCAAAGAAATTGCTTCTAAATGGTTCGGACAGCCAATAGAAAATGTGAAGCACATTCATTTAGAAACAAGATAATAGTAGATTCATATAAGAAACTCCTGAGAATTCAGGAGTTTTTTTACTTTATAAATTGTAATATAAGTTGTCATTGCTTGTTCTAAAACGATAAGAAGCTCGTATACATATAGTACAAACTTAGATTTTAGGGGGAATTGGTATGCCTAAATCCGCTTTTAAATGGCTTGTTTGTGTCACAGTAAGCGCAGCTTTATTATCAGGATGCGGTTTGTTAAATAAGGAGAAAGAAACAGAACAAATTGATCCACCGAAAAAAGTTTCGTATACAGAAGGTGAAAAAAAAGACACTGCAAAGAAGGACAAACAAGGAAAAACGATAAACAGAGAGTTGTACCTTGTTGATAAGAATGGTTATGTTGTACCACAAACAATAGCGATGCCTGTGCCAAAAGAGAATGAAGTTGTGAAACAAACATTAGAATACCTCGTGAAGGATGGTCCGGTAACGGATTTGTTGCCAAATGGATTTCAGGCGGTTCTTCCAGCGAATACAACGATGTCTGTTGATTTGAAAAAAGATGGGACAGCGGTTGTTGATTTTTCAAAGGAAATGAAAAGCTATAAAAAAGAAGAAGAGCGTCAAATCGTTGAATCGGTCGCTTGGACGTTAACACAATTTAAAGATATTAAACAAGTCAAATTTCAAATAAATGGTGAGAAATTGGCAAAAATGCCTGTTGGAGGTACGCCGCTCGGTGAGGCTGTGAGCCGTGCTGATGGTATTAACTTCGATGATGAACAAGTGGCAGATGTAACAAATACGAAACCTGTTACACTTTATTTCATGGCACAAAATAATAAACAACAGTACTATGTACCGGTAACGCGCCGTGTTGCAGAGGGAAAAGAAAATGAAGTGGAAACGGTTGTAAATGAGCTTGTAAAAGGGCCGTCTCATTCTTCTTTACTTAATGATTTTAACCCTGACGTGAAGCTTGTCAGTACACCGAAAGTACAAGATGGAAAGGTTACATTAAATTTTAATGAAAATATATATGCAAACAAAGATAAAAATATGATTTCAAATTATGTATTGCAAGCGCTCGTCTTATCTTTAACAGAAAAACAAGGGATGAAGAATGTTTCTGTTGAAGTAAATGGAAAAGCAAATCTTGTTAATGAGAAGGGTGAGAAACTAACAAAACCTGTTGATCGTCCACAAAACGTGAATACAGGTAGTTTTTAATCGCAAATAATTTGATATACTTATGTAAGAAAGGGGAATTGCTTTTGAGTTCCCCTTCTTCTATTGTTATACATATCATATATTTAAAGTTGGCTATACTAACAAGTAGTAGTTATGAGGGGGTTATTTTATGCGAGTAGATGGTAGAGGAGCAGCAGAATTACGCCATGTACATATTCATACAAATTATTTAAAACATCCGGAAGGGTCTGTACTCATTGAAGTTGGAGATACAAAGGTAATTTGTTCAGCAACGATTGAAGAGCGTGTACCACCATTTATGCGTGGTGAAGGAAAAGGCTGGGTAACAGCAGAATATGCAATGATTCCACGTGCGACTGAGCAACGTACAATTCGTGAGTCTAGTAAAGGAAAGGTAACGGGACGTACGATGGAAATTCAACGTCTAATTGGACGAGCACTCCGTGCGGTTGTGGATTTAGAAGCGCTTGGTGAAAGAACGGTTTGGATTGACTGTGATGTGATTCAAGCGGATGGCGGAACGCGAACAGCGTCTATTACAGGTGCTTATGTGGCAATGGTATTAGCGTTTGATAAGCTATTACAAGCAGAAAAAGTATCTAAAATTCCAGTGAAAGATTATTTAGCTGCAACATCAGTTGGGATTGTTGAAGAACAAGGTGTTGTTTTAGATTTAAACTATGCAGAAGATTCTAAAGCTGATGTTGATATGAACGTCATTATGACTGGAAAAGGACAGTTTGTTGAAGTGCAAGGAACTGGAGAAGAAGCGACATTTAGCCGTGCTGAATTAAATGAATTACTTGATGCTGCAGAACAAGGGATTTTACAACTTGTTGAAAAGCAAAAAGAAGCATTAGGTGACATCGTATCTCATATGGAGTAGAGGTGGAAATATGAAGGAAGTTGTTATTGCGACGAAAAACATGGGGAAAGTTCGTGAGTTTGCGGAACTATTTGAGAAATTTGATTTAGAAGTGAAATCTCTTTATGACTTCCCGCATATTGAAGAAGCAGAAGAAACTGGTGAAACGTTTGAAGAAAATGCAATTTTAAAAGCAGACAGTTTATGTAAACAGCTGAATGCGATTGTTATTGCAGATGATTCTGGTCTTATTATTGATGCTTTAAATGGAAATCCTGGTGTGCGCTCTGCTCGTTATGCTGGTGAACAAAAAGATGACCAGGCGAACATTGATAAGGTTTTAACAGAATTAGAGGACATTTCAATGGAAAAACGTACAGCACGTTTTTATTGCGCGCTAGCGGTTGCTTTCCCAGAAGATGATAAAGAACCGGTCATTGTAAGCGGCACGTGTGAAGGGAAGATTTTAGAGCAGCCACGTGGTGAAAATGGTTTTGGATACGATCCAATCTTTTATGTAGAAGAATATAAAGGAGCAATGGCTGAGTTAACTTCAGATGAGAAAAATGAAATTAGCCACCGCGGACGTGCACTTCGTAAGTTAGAAGAAAAAATCCCAGAATGGTTTTTAGGAGAGTAAGGGAGAGAGACTGATGAAGGCTTTGATCGTAAGTGATAGTCACAGCTCGGTGAAGGAGTTACAACAATTAAAAGAAATGTATGAGGGCAAAGTTGATGTCATGATTCATTGCGGTGACTCAGAGTTAACATTAGATCATCCGAATGTACAAGGGTTTCATATCGTAAAGGGAAATTGTGATTTCTGCAATAGCTTTAAGGATGAGATTGTTACTGATGTAAAGGGCGTACGCTTTTTGATTGTGCATGGGCACCGTCATAATGTGAAAATGACATTGCAGACATTGGCTTATAGGGCAGAAGAGGTAGGAGCGAATGTTGTATGCTTTGGGCATTCACATATACTAGGAGCGGAAATATATGAGGGGATTTTATTTATTAATCCAGGAAGCATTTTATTGCCACGTGCCCGTATAGAAAAAACATTTGCCTTGTTAGAAATGAATGAAAATGAAATGGAAGTTTCTTTTAAAACATTGGATGGACAGGTTGTTGAACAAGCAATTTTAAAAAGAGGATAAGAAAATTTATCCTCTTTTTAAAAAAGTATTGACTTTATCTGCGCATACAAATATAATAAACATTGTCGATAAGACATCAGAAAAAATTAAATATGCGGGTGTAGTTTAGTGGTAAAACAAGAGCCTTCCAAGCTCTGGTCGAGAGTTCGATTCTCTTCACCCGCTCCATGTCCCAGTAGCTCAGCAGGATAGAGCAACGGCCTTCAAGAATAGGAGCCTTTATAGGGAAACAAGAACCTATAGAGTGGACGACACTATATCGGTGAAGCCTTAACAGTACGGCTGATGGTAATACCGAGGAAACTTACGATCTTCCTTGAGGAGATTAAGGAGTTTTGAATGATTAAGAAAATCTTAATGGTAAAGACTCTGAAGTATGATGAAAATCATCGTGAGGTTCCGTAGAGACTACACGTGTCGCACCTGAAATGGTGAAGATATAGTCCAGACTACAAACAGTAATTACTGGTAGCGAAAGCTATGGTGGTAAGCTAAGCCGTCGGTCGGGAGTTCGAATCTCTCCTGGGACGCTAAGAAAACCTTTTGCGGTGACGTCAAAGTCCGCAATATATAAGCTCTCTAATTCGTAAGTTGAATCGTACAATGTGCGGTCGCTAACGAGTTAGGGGGCTTATTTTTTTATGTCAAAAAGACGTGATTCTTTAACGATTAGCGAAGACTTATCGAATATTTTTAGCGATAGATTGAAAAGTGATCCACGGAAGAAAGAGACCGCAGGGGGTCGTTATACATTTAATTTAACAATCGACAAAGCAATCGAAATAGTTGTACGTCAAATGTGCGCATTAAACAAGCGATATGGCAATGGTATTACTGTCAAATTCTCGGCGGATGGTACGCACACGGTTGAGATTAATAAGTAATAAACGTTAGGAAGGTCATGGCGAAACTGTTACGGCTTCCCTACATATCGACAGAAGGCAGTGATAGTGTGGAAAATTACGCAGATCGGATCGAAGAAGCTAATAAGCATATCGATACATACGTGATCAGCAACGAGGAATGGCACGAAACAGACGATCAAAAGAAAGTACGATTGATGAACTCAGCTGATCGGACGCTACATAATCAATTCAAAGGTAACGTTATCCCTGATAATGCTATCTACGAATGCAGCGCATACTTAGCAATCGTTTATAACGATACAAACAAAATGCAGCAGCAAGGGATCGCATCGTTTAGCGTAACTGGCGTCGGCTCATTCGCATTCAAAGAAAATAACGTTTCTAGTGCGATTTGGCAGCCGTTATCGGAACTTATCCCCGACAGTGTGTTACAATTAATCGAAGCGGAAAGCGAGGATCTCCAATTGACTGGACGTGTGATTGGTTGGACAGTTTAAGAAGGTTGTATAAAAAAGGGAGATGGCGCAAAGATGGCAAGATCAAAAGAGAATGATTTAACGGAGAAATTGGCAGAAGGTCACCGAAAATATGGTGACGGCAACTTTACAGTACAGAACATCGGTGATGAAACTAATCCGAATTGGACTGTCGTAAAAAATGTGAGGAAGGGATCGGCAGGCATTCGCGAAGAGGAAGATATACTAAGACTGCGATCAAAATATATAAAATAGTGCGGAAATGGGCGGGGATCACCTCGCCTTTCTTTTTTATATGAAATTATGCATTTATGTTTATTTCGCAATTTACGAAACGTTATAATAGGAAGGGAGACTAAAACGAAAGAGGAATAAAGATGAATTTAGAATCCATATTAAACGAATTAGAAAATAATAGAATATTAATAGTAGCGAAACAGATCGGGATAAGTCATAAGAAGTTATCGAAAGCACTGAAAGCAGCTGGTTACGAATATAAACGCGGTTTAGGTTGGCATTTTAAGTCTACGGGTGAGCCACCTTTGAAGGCGGATATCGGAGAGTTTATAGTGGACACCAATGATGCGAAAGCGGAAACGCCAAATAATGTTCTTACAAAAAATGAAGTCAATGCACTACGAATGGTAATTAACGAATGGGGTACGACTAAAAACGCAGTTAATGCGATCATGCAACAAAAGGAAAAGATTTCGGCGCAGAAGAATACTAATCCGATTCATTCGTTGTATATGCGTATTGGAGAAAGTGGCGCGCAAGAAAAGGCGAGCCGAACAGTTAATCTCGACAAGGAGATATGCGCAAGGTTAGACGGCTTTGAAGATAAGCATCGGTTGAATCGTGATGAGATCGTAGAGATTGCGCTTTGTGAATTCTTTGAGAAATATAAGGCGCAATAGTTGCGAGAGGGGGCGTGGATTTCATTATCTACGTCTTTTTTTCGGTTATAAGTGCGGAAAGGTACGCCGAGATTTGTATTTTAAGGCGATTATCTTTTCTTTAGTGGTAGGTATTTTAAATGCGTCAAAATTGTCGATAGATAATCGGTAGAATAAGAGGGCTTTCAACGTTGACGTAGAACTGCTATATAGCGTATAATAGTAATTAACAAAGACGGTCAGTTGACCGCCCAAATGAACGTTCAGCAAACGATGAAAGAGTCGTTTATATATCGTAGGTAAATGACGGAACGGGAGTTCGAATCTCTCCTGGGACGTACTTTGAAACCGTTAAGTTCGTAATGAACTTAACGGTTTTTTCGTTTTAGGTAATACTAAAAAGATTCTACCTTTGAAGAAATCACTTAAAAAATCATCAACAAAAATCAACTTCCTAAATATAATTTAGGAGTTTTTTGTGACTAAAAAACAGGAGTGTTTGATGTTTCATTTAATAAAAAAAGAACCCTAAACTTTTGGTCTTAGGGTTCTAATATGAAATAATCATTTTAAAGTTTTTATAAACCTACTTTGTTGCTTTTCGTCCCACTAATACCCAGTATAGAGATAAACTGAAAAGGGTAATGAGTACGAGAATGAATAGAATATTACTAAACATGGAAGCATCCGCATTGTTTATAATTCCTAGGAAATTTTTCTTCATTGCGGAATGGTCCATCATTGCAGCTGTATAGGCAATTCCGATTGACATAGCGACATTAAGTGTTAAATTATAAAATCCGATTGCTGTTCCTGTTTTTTCTTTATCAATTGTACAAATGCAAGAATCAAGTAATGGTGCATACATGAATGCAAATGAACTAGAGAATAGAACCATAGATATTACGAATACAACAACAGAAGTTTTGATAAAGAATCCGCCTAATAGTAAGCTGAGCATAATGCTGCACATAGCGATTGTAATACATTGCTTGCTTCCCATAACCTTCGCAACTTTTCCGGAAAGAGCCCCGACTATAGTAGCTGCTACATAGCCTGGAATCAATAATAGTGAAATTGTATCTAGCTTCAAACCATAAATCTTTTCAAGCAAGAATGGAAATAGGAAAATATATGCTAACTGTACAGAGTAGATTACAAAAGCAACTCCAAGCAATGAGATAAACTGTTTATTTTGAAAGAAGGATATACCGATAAAAGCCTTTGAGTTCTTGCTAATATAAGTAAGGAACAAGGCAATTGCAACAATAAACAAGATCAGGTACATCCAATTGAAATCTGTAATGTATAGTAGTAGAGACGCTGAAATGGCTCCAACTAAGAATAATCCTAATACATCTACATGACCGTTTTGCGCTTCTTCCTTAGGAAGATATTTTAAAATAAAAGGAAGAGTTAAAAGTGTTACTAAAGAAATTAAAAATAGAGTTGTCCAATGGAAATATGTTGAAACATAACCACCAGTTAATGCACCGATAAGCTGTGAAAGAGCAAAACTACTTGTACTTAATCCTAAAAATTTCTTTTGTTCATCTGCAGCTAAATGCTTTGTAACAAATATTACATATAACGTTTCAGCTGATGCTAAACCAGCAGTCTGGACAATACGTGAAATAACAACTAGTAAAAACGAATGTTGAAAAATATATCCCATGATGGAACCAGCGCAGATTAAAATAATCCCAGCGCTAAAAAGTTTTCTAAAACTAATGGAATCCGCTAAAGCTGCATAAACCACCGCCCCAATTCCAATCACAAGGCCAGCTAGGGTTGCTTGCCAGCTAACTGTTGTCGCTGAAATATTAAAATCTTTTGCCATATCAACAGAAATAATCTTAAACGAATTGTCAATTACTAAACATAATAGAAATAACAGTAAGGTAACAGGTACTGCTTTCTTGGCATTATATTTCTGAGTTTTCTTCATGCTTACATCTGCATTTATTGTAGACATAGCTATATTCCTCTCCTCTTGTTATTCAGGGAATTGTCTTCCTGAGTCATGATTGTCTGGCCTTTAACTACCAATTGATCCTTTTGTAAAAGGATGGTTTCAGTAATTTCTACACCATTTGTTTAATAGGGGATTCCTTGTGCACAGTTGTACCCATTTTTGTTCGTTCCTTCTTATGGTGCTTAGAAGGAAACGTTTTCATAAACAACTAAAAACATCTTGCTTTTTGATTACGCTTTCATGGTGATGCATAATAATTCTTTGAACTATATAATATTGTCTGTTTATCTAAAAACTTGTATGCACCTGAATAACGAAAAAAGATACCATGCTTTTCATTATTCAGGTGCATAAAAGGAAGCATTTTCATGAAGAACCAAAAATATCTTACTTTTTGATTACGCTTTCATGATCGTGCATGATAACTCTTTGAAATATACAATATTGTCCGGTTGTCTAAAAACTTGTATGCATCTGAATAATGAAAAGGATACCATACCTTTTCTTTGCTCACAACCCATCTTTCTTTTGGAATTTGTCTTTTTTGTTACAAAAAAGCGGTGGCAAATTTAATTGTTGTTTTGAACAGAAAGCCTTAATATTTTAAGAATTAAAAAAGCCAGAAATCCAACTAAGGATATCTGGCTTGATTTTATATTATATTAAAAAAGACATGACACTATCTACATGATATAAAAAACTGAATTATAAGTCTATATCTTTTTTTGGGAAAATGAAAAAATAAGAGTGTGCACAAGAAACGTAACGTTACGATCAATATAGAAAAGAGGGCGTACAATGGAAAGAACAATGACGACTGATGAAGCAATTAAGCGTTGGAACAAACATGCAGAGCATTTTACAGCAGGCTATGATGAGCATGGTGGTATTCATAGAGAGGTATTGTTAAATCCTGCAATTTTTTCATTAATAGAAGAGGTTAAAGGAAAAAAACTTTTAGATGCTGGATGTGGAGAAGGTTATTTAAGTAGGATCCTTGCCAAACAAGGTGCTACTGTGACAGCTGTTGATTATGCCGAAAAGATGATTGAAATTGCTAAACAAAGAACGAAAAGCGATGAAGCAATCGAATACAAACAGGGAAATTGTGAGAAGCTCGATTTTTTAGCAGATGAACAGTACGATATGATTGTTTCAAATATGGTTATTCAAGATTTAGAGAATTATGAGGCCGCATTAAGCGAGATGCATCGGCTTTTAAAGCAAGGTGGTACGTTTATTTTTTCTATTCTTCATCCTTGTTTTATTACGCCAAATAGTGGATGGATACGACATGAACAAGTCGATCAACAATATTGGAAGGTTCAGCGTTATTTCTATGAAGGGGTATATGATCAAAGGTTTCCGATAGATTCCGATGAAAAAATTGTATTTTATCATCGCACATTGACGAGCTATTTTAAGACGATTCACCGAGTTGGGTTTACCTTGGTAGATGTTATTGAACCGATTCCTTCTGTAGAAATGCTAAAAAGGTATCCGCAATTTGAAGAGGATTTACACTGTGCGGACTTCATTGTATTTAAATTAAGAAAATAAGGGATTATGATAAGGAGGGAAGCGTGTGCGCATATTTCATGTAAGTGAAGAAAAACGTATTCAAGTGTTTCACCCTCGAAAACCGACTCGGACGGACTTAGATCCAACGAAAGGGCTTGTATGGGCAATAGATGATCAATGTTTACCTGATTTTTTGATGCCTAGAAATTGTCCACGTGTTTGCTATCGTGTTGGCTCAAACACATCTGAAAGCGACAAGCAAACATATCTATCATCAAAATCATGTTCGCATGTCGTCGTTATTGAAAACAAATGGTTTGAAACGATGAAAAATACGAAATTATATTTGTATGAATTTGATACAAAGCAGTTCACACTGCAAGATGAGAATGCTGGTTATTATGTAAGTGAAACATCGCAAATTCCAATTGCTAAATTAGAAGTGGTTGATTTATTTGAAGAGCTGTTTAAACGTAATGTTGAACTACGTTTAGTAAATAATTTGTGGGATATGTTTGATGAAATTCAAAAAACAACATTTCAATGGTCTATGTGTAGAATGGGTTTTGCACAGCCGAGGTTGGATAAATAATTTGTAATCTAATAAGAGAATCCACTTTGAGAAATCTTTTCAAGATGGATTCTCTTGTTTTGATGTGATAAGAGGGGGTATTTTTGATTAGATTTTTTTTAGATGACTTCCTACTAATAAAAGTTTATATATAAATTCAATAAGTCATGGCTATGCAGAACAAAATATGACATGCATGTGCCTGCTCCTTTTGTTTGAAACATTGCATGTGGCAGGAAAAGGCCCTGACCGCTTCAATGTATGGCTAGATGCTCTCGTCCCTCTAAAAGAAAGTATTTTTTAAGAGCTTCTCCGATTACTTCGATGTTTTAATCCTAATTTGACTAAATTCTATTGGTATATAGTATTTATTATAAACCACAGGGTATTTATCGCTGATATATATACTTTCTAAAATTAAATCAAATTCCTCCCCATGGAAAATTTGGTATTTTAATGATGGAGTATTGGCGGAATTAGAACGTTTAATTTCAATGGTGGAGGAATTAGCCAGTTCATATATTTTCTCCTCTAGCATTTCCAATACTTGCTTCTCGTTATGTAAGTCAAGGTTTAATCTAGAAACGGCTTCTATTGGCATCATGGTAAAAGCAAACGCTACTATCTTATCGTGATTTTTATACCAGCGTTCCAACGCAACCACTGCGGTCATTTCTTGATTTAATACTTGCATTGCATAGTCCGTTACTAGGTCAATTCGGAAATTAAGCTCGATGTCATCTATTTTTTCTGTATAGCATTTATATAAGGGATTCCCCAGCTTCTCCAAGCCATCGCTACTTTCATTATGATGAAATTTTGTAATGAAATTTCCTTTTCCATGGATATTTTTAACCAATCCATCTTCCTGTAACAGTGCCAAAGCATGTCTTAATGTCATTCTGCTCACACCAAATATTTTGGCCAATTCAGGTTCTGTTGGAAGTTGGCTGCCTAGAGGAAATGTTCCATCCATGATTAATTTATATAATTGGTCATACACAGTGACGAATAGTGGTTTTTTTTGTTTATTGAGTTCATGAAGTTTATTATTCATTTTCTTATACCCCTATAGTTTTTTTAGTTCATGACTATAAATTCCGTTTCGTCTCGTTTTATAGTAGATTATTTTCTTTTTCTATTGTAACTTACTTTTTCTTGTAAATTAATACGCTTTCAAAAAATCATTATAATTTGTGCTAGATGTATGTGTCACTCAAACTGAAAAATATTGAAGAAGGGATTGTGAGTAGGTTATCGAATTTAGTAGAGAATAACTTTAAAGGTGTTGAATAGATATATGTATCATCATACAAAAACAAAAGGAGATTTAGGTGTTTTAAAAGCTCAGGTAGACTTGTATGAAAAGGGATATATGATTTTAATACCGCATACAGAGCATTCTCCATTTGATCTTGTAGTTTACAAAGAAGGGATATTTAAGAGAGTGCAAGTGAAATACAGAGAATTAAATGAGAGAGGAATACTTGAAATTAGATTTCGTTCTAGTTATTCAAATGCAAATGGGGTAGTCATAAAAAATGTAGATAAAGAGGAAATAGATATCTATTGTATATATTGCCCTCAAACGGATTTATGCTATTACTTTGATCCAAAATCGTTTCATAAATCAATTAGTTTAAGAATAGATCCGCCAAAGAATTATCAAGAAAAGAATGTCCACTTTGCAGATTATTATAGAGAACTTCCGTAAAACTACCTTCAGTTCTGTTAGGTAGTTTTTCTTTCGTCTTGAAATCTTACAATTCTGTAAGGTAAGTGTAAGGAAGTTCGATGGTAACCAATTGTCAGTCATTTATAATTAAGGTAACAAAGATGAGACGAGGAGGAAGAAAAAATGAAAGGATTAGTTGTAACGGGTTTAACAATAGCTTTTGGGTTTGTAGCATATGAGAAGTTAACGGATGTAATTGATATTGTGAAGCATCTAATAGCATAGAAAGATATTTTGACGTGAGAAGGGAAAGGGAATGAGGAAATGAATGGAATGGCTATTTGGAATTATAGGTGTCTGTAGTGTTGTATTAGTATTATTTGTTCCAAGTGTTATATTAAGTTCGACCACAAGTTTATTTTTTATGTGTTCGCTTGCCTGCATTATGCTTATTATTATGTTTCTAATGAAGCGAAGTAAGCCAATCTTCTTTTTTAGCGTGATTGTTATTACAATTATTGTTCTCCAAATGATTACTCTTTTTGTATATCCTACAATTATAAGTGCTTTTTGCTAATGAGAAATCCTCCGCTCCGGTTGCTGAGGGTTTTTATTTGTATAAAGTGAAACTTTAATCAGTGGGGGTTCTTCCTCCCCCATTGATTATTAGTTGAACCAATCGGGCTTTTACAGGCAGTTTATCTCTCGCCTAACTTCTTTGCTTTCGCTGAATTTTGAGGTGGGAGAATTACTGCCTGTTAATGCGGGATAAATGTATATTTCTAGTGTGAATTTGTTGATTTAATTACAAAAATTAAATATTTTTATATTCCGAATAAACGAATTTGGGATGTTGTGTTCTTATTACTCATTTGATATATTTACTTTGAAGATATTTAAAATCTAAAAAAAGAGGCGGACGTATGGATAAAAAAAAAAATACGGTCGTATTGTTTCCACAGTTATCAGAGCGCTATATTGATCAAGGTTTTTTGGCGCTGAAGGAACGAAAATTCGAAGATGCATTACGCTGCTTTGAAATATTACGTCAGTATAATGCAGAGACAGAACAAACAGAATTAGCTTCAGTTATTTGTTTGCTGGAATTAAAAAGAATAGAAGAATCAAAAGAACAATGTGAGAAGTTACTTGAGACAGGAACAGTCTTATTTGGAGATATTCTTGAAACATATGTGACAATTTTAGTTCAAACAAATGATTATGAAGGTGTCATTGAAACAATTGAGGAAGTTTTACAAACGAAGGAATTTGCTCCTGAGCAAAAGGAAAAATTAGCACAGCTTGCCTTATTTGCGCAAGGGATGCTACATGGGGAGGAAGGGCCTCAGGTAGATTCTAATTTTGATTTGGATGAATTTACCAACGAACTGTTTGTAGAAAATTTTGGGCACAAGCTACGGGTTATTAATAATCTTTCATTAAAAAATCTTGATAAGGCGTTGCCTGCTTTACAGAAATTTCTACTGGATGAAGAGCAACATCCCTATTTGAAAACTTCTATTTTATATAAAATGGTAGAAAATCGAATGGAAGAGAAAGTAGAAGTAGAGAAGTTTGGAGATACAATTACTGTTATCCCAGTAAATATAGGTCATAATGAGGAGCAATCCAATAAAATCATACATATATTATCGAATCGATTGGAACATGATCATCCAGATATATTTGAGACAATCATTACATATTGGAGAGAAATGCAAACTAGTATTTTCCCGTTTCCGCTATTAATGGATAAAGCCGAAGTTTGGGCAGCTGTTTTAGAGAGAATAGGGAGAAAACGTTTCGGATTGATAATCGATGAAGAGGAACTTATGACAGCATATAATATTAAGTTAGAAGAATTTCATATTGCTTATCAATGGTTTTTACGTGTTGAGAGGGAAGGGTATTTACCCGTATAATTATGAAAAAGAATCGTTCAGTTATTGAAACGAGAATATTCTATGTTATAATGTAAGGGTTGCAAAAGGCTGATTTCTGCCTGTTTGTAAGAGGAGAGAAGTATAATTCTCTTACTTAATATGTTTCATATTATTCTCGAACAAAATATACCTTGGTTGTTTTTTAGACAATTTATAGATTGGAACTGTGTATCTGAAAGCATTTGCTAGAGGAAAAGAGAGCCTGAATATAGTGGCTTTCACACTTTCGTTGTTTCTAAGAAAGGAATAATGGGAATCTTAATCTATAGAGGTATGTGCATACATTATTATAGTTGGAGGGAAAGAATAAATGGCTGCAAAATGGGAAAAATTAGAAGGTAACGTTGGCGTTTTAACAATCGAAGTTGAGGCTAAAGAAGTAAACAACTCTATCGACGCTGCGTTCAAAAAAGTAGTACAAACAATTAACGTACCAGGTTTCCGTAAAGGTAAAATGCCTCGTCCGTTATTCGAACAACGCTTTGGTGTTGAATCTTTATACCAAGATGCTTTAGATATCATCTTACCAAAAGCATATGGTGAAGCAATCGACGAAACTGGTATCTTCCCAGTTGCTCATCCTGAGATTGACATCGAGAAATTCGAAAAAAATGCAAACTTAATCTTCACTGCAAAAGTTACAGTAAAACCTGAAGTAAAATTAGGTGAATACAAAGGCTTAGCAGTAGAAAAAATTGAAACAACTGTAACTGACGAAGATGTAGAGAACGAATTAAAAGCTTTACAAGAGCGTCAAGCTGAGTTAGTTGTTAAAGAAGAAGGAACTGTTGAAAACGGTGATACAGCTGTAATCGACTTCGAAGGTTTCGTTGATGGCGAAGCATTTGAAGGCGGAAAAGGCGAAAACTACTCTCTAGCAATCGGTTCTGGTACATTTATCCCAGGCTTTGAAGAGCAATTAATTGGTCTAAAAGCTGGCGAATCTAAAGACGTTGAAGTATCATTCCCAGAAGAGTACCACGCTGCTGAACTTGCTGGCAAACCAGCAACATTCAAAGCAACAGTTCATGAAATTAAAGCAAAAGAACTTCCTGCTTTAGATGACGAGTTCGCTAAAGATGTAGACGAAGAAGTTGCAACTCTTGATGAGTTAAAAGCAAAACTTCGTACAAACTTAGAAGAAGGCAAGAAGCATGAAGCTGAGCATAAAGTTCGTGACGAAGTAGTAGAAAAAGCTGCTGCTAACGCTGAAATCGAAATTCCAGAAGCTATGATCGAAACTGAGTTAGATCGTATGGTTCGTGAATTCGAGCAACGTTTAAGCCAACAAGGTATGAATCTTGAGCTTTACTACCAATTCACAGGTACTGATGCTGACAAGTTAAAAGAACAAATGAAAGAAGATGCACAAAAACGTGTAAGAATCAACCTTGTTCTTGAAGCTATCATTGAAGCTGAAAAAATCGAAGTTACTGAAGAAGAAGTAGCAGCAGAAGTTGAAAAAATGGCTGCAATGTACAATATGCCAGTTGACGCTATCAAGCAAGCTCTTGGAAGCGCAGATGCTCTATCTGAAGATCTTAAAGTTCGTAAGGCTGTAGACTTCTTAGTAGACAACAGCAAAGCTGCATAATAAAATAACAAGGCACGATTTTGATCGTGCCTTGTTTTATAAATATAAATATATTTATAAAACTTTTCGATGAAGAAGGAAAAGTTCCTTTAAAAGTCGAATATACATATTTCAAAAGTTTTAAAAACTTTTTATTTGTACATAACTAGTCATATTATTTGTATTTCTCGCCACGTAGTGACATAATATGTATTTACATACGATACATTTATCGTGTACATACGAAGGCAAGATATTAGCACTTTGTAAGGGGTGTGAAAATATGTTTAAATTTAACGATGAAAAAGGGCAATTGAAATGTTCTTTCTGTGGTAAAACACAAACGCAAGTTCGAAAGCTTGTTGCTGGTCCAGGTGTTTATATTTGTGATGAGTGTATCGAGCTTTGTACAGAGATTGTGCAAGAGGAGCTTGCGAAGGACGAAGAAGTAGAATTCAAAGATGTACCGAAACCGGTAGAGATTCGTGAAATCTTAGATGAGTATGTCATCGGACAAGATAATGCAAAGAAAGCACTAGCGGTAGCGGTATACAATCATTACAAACGCATCAATTCTAACAGCAAAATTGATGATGTAGAATTGGCGAAGAGTAATATCGCACTTATCGGGCCAACAGGTAGTGGTAAAACACTATTGGCACAAACATTAGCGCGTATTTTAAATGTTCCATTTGCAATCGCGGATGCAACATCTTTAACAGAAGCTGGATATGTAGGGGAAGATGTAGAAAACATCTTACTAAAACTAATTCAAGCTGCTGATTACGATGTAGAGAAAGCGGAAAAAGGAATCATTTATATTGATGAGATTGATAAAGTGGCTCGTAAGTCAGAAAATCCATCAATTACACGTGATGTATCTGGTGAGGGTGTGCAGCAGGCCCTTCTGAAAATTTTAGAAGGTACTGTAGCAAGCGTTCCACCTCAAGGTGGTCGTAAACATCCACATCAAGAGTTTATTCAAATTGATACAACGAACATTCTATTCATTTGTGGCGGTGCGTTTGATGGCATTGAGCCAATTATTAAACGTCGCCTTGGTGAAAAAGTAATTGGATTTGGTTCAGAGAAGAAAAATGCGGATGTAAATGAAAAGCATGTTTTATCTCACGTATTACCAGAGGACCTTTTACGATTTGGTTTAATTCCAGAGTTTATTGGTCGTCTTCCGGTTATTGCGAACCTAGAGCCGCTTGATGAAGGTGCTCTTGTTGATATTTTAACAAAACCGAAAAATGCACTTGTAAAGCAGTTCCAAAAATTATTGGAGCTTGACGATGTTGAGTTGGAATTTGAAGAAGGCGCACTGATTGAAATTGCGAAAAAAGCAATTGAACGTAAAACAGGTGCTCGTGGACTTCGCTCTATTATTGAAGGCTTAATGCTGGATGTAATGTTCGAACTTCCATCTCGTAAAGATATCGAGAAATGTATTCTTACAAAAGAAACAGTAACGGACAACGCACCACCGAAATTGGTATTACAAGACGGTACTGTACTGGATACAAAAACATCTGCATAATGTAAGTGAGAAACAGCAATTTTTATAATTGCTGTTTCTTATTATGTTTAGCACTATTCCTCCCCGGAAATACTAAATGGTAAAACATAGCGGGAGGAAATGAATGATGAGCTGGACAAACATATTCTTACTTGTTCAACTTGTTTTTGGTGTCATTGTTGGATTATACTTCTGGCATTTGCTCCGAAACCAGCGAACACAAAAAGTTTCAATTGATCGAGAATCGAAAAAAGAATTAGAACAACTTCGTAAAATGCGTGAAATTGCTTTAACAGAACCGCTTGCTGAAAAGGTACGACCGAATTCTTTTCTAGACATTGTAGGACAAGAAGACGGGATCAAATCATTAAAGGCAGCGCTTTGTGGTCCGAATCCGCAACATGTCATTATATATGGACCTCCGGGAGTAGGGAAAACAGCGGCAGCACGTCTTGTGTTAGAAGAAGCAAAGAGAAATCCAAAGTCACCATTCCGTAGTAGTGCAACGTTTATTGAACTCGATGCAACGACAGCTCGCTTTGATGAACGCGGTATTGCTGATCCTTTAATCGGTTCAGTGCATGATCCGATTTATCAAGGTGCAGGTGCAATGGGACAAGCAGGAATCCCACAACCGAAAAAAGGCGCCGTAACAGATGCGCATGGCGGTATTTTGTTCATTGATGAAATTGGTGAGCTGCATCCGATTCAAATGAATAAAATGTTAAAGGTATTAGAAGATCGCAAAGTATTTTTGGAAAGTGCGTACTACAGTGAAGAAAATACAATGATTCCAACATACATACATGATATTTTTCAAAAAGGCTTACCAGCCGATTTTCGTTTAGTTGGAGCGACAACTCGTTCTCCGGATGAGATCCCTCCTGCTATTCGTTCACGTTGTTTAGAGGTTTTCTTCCGTGAACTTGATACGGAAGAGATTCAAAAAGTAGCGAAGAACGCAGCCGAAAAGGTAAAAATGGAAATTGGGGCACAAGGGATTGAAATGATTGGAATGTATGCAAGGAATGGGCGAGAAGCCATTAATCTTGTGCAGATTTCTGCTGGAATGGCGATCAATGAAGATCGTTCTTTTATTAAGGATGAGGATATTGAGTGGGTTGTACACTCTAGTCAGCTTACTCCAAAGTATGAGAAACGAATTTATCCGATTCCAAGGATTGGTCTAGTAAATGGCCTGGCGGTATATGGGCCCAATACAGGTGCGCTATTAGAAATTGAAGTAACAGCTATTCCTGCTCAGGATAAAGGGACAGTCAATGTTACAGGAATTGTGGAAGAAGAGAGCATTGGTAGTCAAACGAAATCAATTCGCCGTAAAAGTATGGCAAAGGGGTCAGTGGATAATGTATTAACCGTGCTCCGCTCTTTAGATTTGTTGCCAGAAGGATATGATATACATATTAACTTCCCAGGCGGTATTCCAATTGACGGACCTTCAGCAGGAATTGCAATGGCAACAGGAGTATACTCAGCCTTGCATCGCGTTTATGTGAATAATGAAATTGCGATGACAGGAGAAATAAGCATTCATGGGGAAGTCAAGCCAGTAGGCGGCGTATATGCAAAAGTGAAAGCGGCGAAAAAAGCAGGGGCGAAAAAGGTCATTATTCCTGCTGAAAATATGCAGCCATTTTTATACACGATAAAGGGTATTGAGATTATTCCTGTTCGAAAACTAAAAGAAGTTTTTGAGTTAACATTCGTACAGGAAAAATTACATCGTGAAATTGATGTGCATCGTAAGTTAGATGAAGGTGATGTACAATCGATGTAAAATGAAATTCAATAGGGCTTTAAGAAGTGTTTTCCTTTTAGGTAAATGCGAAACAGAACAGATAATATTTGCCAGACTTCGTTTAAGTTTGTATGCTTAAGCGGGGTCCCTTTTTTCTTTTATAGAAAGAAAAGTAGGAGATTTGCAATTGTAAAGAATCTCTGCAATTGCATCAAGGTGTATTGTAATATAAAATAGTTGAACAGGAGTTTAATTTATTATGGAGGTGCTATGTCTAGTATGAATACGAACGAAAGAATTGTGCCCCTCCTACCATTAAGAGGCGTTCTCGTATATCCAACGATGGTTCTGCATCTTGATGTAGGACGTGATAAGTCGATACAAGCACTAGAGCAGGCAGCAATGGATGAAAATATCATCTTTTTAGCAATGCAAAAAGAAATGAATATCGATGATCCAAAAGAAGATGACATATATAGTGTAGGTACAGTGGCGAAAGTAAAGCAGATGTTAAAACTGCCGAATGGTACGCTTCGTGTCCTGGTAGAAGGTTTACATAGAGCAGAAATAGTAGAATTTATTGAAGAAGAAAATGTAGTACAGGTTTCTATTCAAACGGTAACAGAGGAAGAAGAAGGCGATTTAGAAGAGAAAGCTCTTATGCGCACGTTACTTGAACATTTCGAGCAGTATATTAAAGTCTCAAAAAAGGTTTCAAATGAAACGTTTGCAACAGTAGCTGATGTAGAAGAGCCAGGCCGCTTAGCAGATTTAATCGCTTCTCATTTACCGATTAAAACGAAACAAAAGCAAGAAATTTTAGAGATTCTATCAGTGAAAGAAAGATTACATACACTTATCTCCATTATTCAAGATGAACAAGAACTACTTAATTTAGAAAAGAAAATTGGGCAAAAAGTGAAACGTTCGATGGAGCGTACGCAAAAAGAATACTTCTTGCGTGAACAAATGAAGGCGATCCAAACAGAGCTTGGTGATAAAGAAGGTAAGGGTGGCGAAGTTGAAGAGCTTCGTGAAAAAATCGAAGAGGCAGGAATGCCAGAAGAAACAAAGAAGGCTGCCCTAAAAGAATTAGATCGTTATGAGAAGTTGCCAGTAAGCTCTGCGGAGAGCGGTGTGATTCGTAATTATATGGATTGGTTATTAGCACTTCCGTGGACAGAAGCAACAGAGGATATGATTGACCTTGCACATTCTGAAACGATTTTAAATAAAGATCATTATGGTCTTGAAAAAGTGAAAGAACGTGTACTGGAATATTTAGCTGTACAAAAGTTAACAAATTCTTTAAAAGGACCGATTCTTTGTCTAGTAGGACCTCCTGGGGTCGGAAAAACATCATTAGCACGCTCGATTGCAACATCGTTAAATCGTAATTTTGTCCGTGTTTCCCTTGGTGGTGTTCGTGATGAATCTGAAATTCGAGGTCACCGTCGTACATATGTTGGAGCTATGCCAGGTCGTATTATTCAAGGGATGAAAAAGGCAAAGACAATCAATCCAGTCTTTTTATTAGATGAGATTGATAAGATGTCCAATGATTTCCGTGGTGATCCGTCTGCGGCGTTACTTGAAGTATTAGACCCAGAACAAAATCATAACTTTAGTGATCATTATATTGAAGAGCCATATGATTTATCAAAAGTTATGTTCGTTGCAACTGCAAACACACTTGCAAGCGTTCCAGGTCCGCTTCTTGATCGTATGGAAATTATTTCGATTGCTGGTTATACAGAGATTGAAAAAGTACATATTGCTCGTGAACATTTATTGCCAAAGCAATTAAAAGAACACGGCTTACGAAAAGGGAATCTACAAGTGCGTGATGAGGCGCTTCTTGAAATCATTCGTTATTATACACGTGAAGCGGGTGTCCGTACGTTAGAGCGTCAAATTGCTAAGATTTGTCGTAAAGCAGCGAAAATCATTGTTACAGAAGAACGTAAGCGAGTTGTTGTAACGGATAAAAATATTACTGACCTTCTAGGTAAGCATATATTCCGTTATGGACAAGCTGAAAAGAGAGACCAAGTCGGAATGGCAACTGGTTTAGCGTATACAGCTGCTGGTGGCGATACACTTGCAATTGAAGTTTCTGTATCACCAGGAAAAGGGAAATTAATTTTAACAGGGAAACTTGGGGATGTTATGAAAGAATCCGCACAAGCTGCATTTAGTTATATTCGCTCTCGTGCAGAAGAACTTCACATTAATCCAGATTTCCATGAAAAGAACGATATTCATATTCATGTTCCAGAAGGAGCAGTTCCAAAAGATGGTCCATCAGCTGGGATTACAATGGCAACGGCACTTATTTCTGCGCTAACAGGCGTTCCTGTAAGTAAAGAAGTTGGTATGACGGGTGAAATCACCCTTCGTGGTCGCGTATTACCAATTGGTGGTTTGAAAGAAAAAACATTAAGTGCTCACCGCGCGGGCTTAACAAAAATTATTTTGCCAGCAGAAAATGAAAAAGATTTAGATGATATTCCAGAAAGCGTAAAAGAAAACCTTACGTTTGTGCTTGTGTCTCATTTAGATGAAGTATTGGAGCACGCATTAGTAGGAGTGAAACAATGAAAGTAACAAAAGCAGATATTGTAATTAGTGCTGTTAGACCAGAACAATATCCAGATAGTGACTTACCAGAAATTGCATTAGCAGGTCGTTCTAATGTTGGGAAGTCTTCCTTTATTAATAAAATTTTAAATCGTAAAAAGTTAGTGCGTATTTCTTCTAAACCAGGAAAAACGCAAACGTTAAACTTTTTCTTAATCAATGAAATGATGCACTTTGTCGATGTTCCAGGTTATGGATATGCGAAAGTATCGAAATCAGAGCGAGCGGCATGGGGCAAAATGATTGAAACTTACTTTACAACGCGTGAACAATTAGATGCGGCTGTATTAGTAATTGATTTGCGTCATCCACCAACAAATGATGATGTCATGATGTATGATTTCTTAAAGCATTATGAAATTCCTACAATTATTATTGCAACGAAAGCTGATAAAATTCCGAAAGGGAAATGGCAAAAGCATTTGAAAGTTGTAAAGGAAACGCTTGATGTGGAAGCTGGCGATGAAGTGGTTCTATTTTCTTCCGAAACAGGACTTGGAAAAGAAGAAGCATGGAAAGCCATTCATAAGTTTACAAAAACAAAAAACGCGTGACGATTCGTCGCGCGTTTTTTTGTTACATTATGGAACAATCATACATAATTTTCTGCATGGTGAAAGAAGATAGAGAAAGAGAGTATTTCAATTCTTATGGAATAGTTTCCATCACTTGATTCTGACAGTTTTTTTTGGTAACGTACAAATAGAGTTATTATCTTGTAATGATTATAAAGTAAAATATTTATTTTGGAAGATTTGGTTTGTCTCCTGTAAGCAGTAGGCAGAACGAATAAAAAAATTCTTGTTGTTCACACGATTGTCAGATTCATAACAGGAAAGTTGTATTATGATAGTAGATAAGGTGATAAAACGGGTGAAGGGGGACATGCTGCGTGCATATTCTTGTTGTTGGTGTAAATTATCGAACAGCCCCTGTAGAATTTCGTGAGAAACTCACATTTCAGGCAGCAGAGCTAGAAAGGGCAATGACAACATTACAGAATCAAAAGAGCGTGTTAGAGAATGTCATTGTATCAACGTGCAATCGCACTGAGATTTATGCTGTCGTCGATCAATTACACACGGGACGATATTACATTAAGAAATTTTTAGCTGAATGGTTTCAGCTTGAGATAGAAGAGGTTTCGCCATACTTGTCTATTTTTGAACAAGATGGTGCTATTGAACATTTATTCCGTGTAACGTGCGGATTAGATTCTATGGTGGTCGGTGAAACGCAAATTTTAGGTCAAATTCGAGATAGTTTCTTAGAAGCGCAAGAGATAAAAGTAACAGGGACGATTTTTAATGAATTGTTTAAACAAGTGATTACGCTAGCGAAGCGTGCTCATTCAGAAACAACAATCGGTGAAAGTGCGATGTCTGTTAGCTATGCTGCGGTTGAACTTGGAAAGAAAATTTTTGGAGATTTAACAGATTGTCACGTTTTAATTCTTGGCGCTGGAAAAATGGGTGAACTTGCGCTGCAAAACCTGTATGGAAGTGGAGCGCGCAAAGTAACAGTTATGAACCGTACGTTTACGAAAGCGGAAACAATGGCTGAGAAATATATGGGACATGCAAAACCGTTAAGTGAATTACAATGTGTATTATTAGAAGCAGATATTTTAATTAGTTCAACTGGTGCATCAGATTATGTCATTACGAAAGAAATGATGACAAGAGTAGAACGGCTGCGCTGTGGTCGCCCGCTATTTATGGTTGATATTGCAGTGCCGCGTGATATTGATCCGGCAATTGATGAGCTAGAAGGATCTTTCTTGTATGATATTGATGATTTGCAAGGAGTAGTCGAGGCAAACCGCGCTGAACGTTTAAAAGAAGCGGAAAAAATTCAACTTATGATTGAAGAAGAAATCGTTACATTTAAAAGCTGGGTAAATACGCTTGGGGTTATTCCTTTAATTTCAGCTCTTCGTGATAAAGCACTAGCTATTCAAAGTGAGACGATGCAAAGTATTGAACGGAAAATTCCGACGCTTAATGATCGTGAGAAAAAAGTAATTAGTAAGCATACGAAAAGTATCATTAATCAACTGCTGAAAGATCCAATTTTAGTAGCAAAAGAGTTAGCAACAGAAGAGGGAGCTACGGAAAAGCTCGCTTTATTCGCGAAAATCTTTGATTTAGAAGTGGAAGAAGAGGTCGTAGAATATACGGAAGAGCCGAAACATAAACGAGCGTGGACAACATCCGTTCCATCTTTATAACATGGAAGGATGGTCGGATGAGCTTTTTAAATAATAGTATTATTTATCATATCGCAATTATTTTATATGCTTGTAGTATTAGTTTATATTTTATAGATTATTTCCAAAGTAACCGAAAGGCGAATCGACTTGCTTTTTGGTTACTTTCAATTGTATGGGTACTTCAGTCTGTTTTTATGCTACTACGGGCTACAGAATCAGAAACAAATCCGATTTTAACTTTACTGTCAGGAATTTATTTTTATGTGTGGTTATTAATTACAATGTCATTAGTAATCAATCGATTTATGCGCATTGACTTTTTAGTTTTTTTTACAAATGTCGTCGCTTTTGGCGTAAGCGCTTTTTCTATTTTTACTCCGATCGGAAAGATGTCGCCGATACTAGCGCATCAATTAGTTTCAGAGCTTGTATACGTCCATGTAGGCATGGCGATTACTTCATATGCGGCATTTACAGTGTCATTTATTTTTTCTATTATGTACTTGCTGCAATATCGATTATTAAAACAGAAAAAATGGAATGCAAGATTAAGACGGTTAGGAAATTTATCGAAGCTTGAGTCTATGTCATATGGATTGAATCTATTTTCTGTTCCGTTTTTCTTACTAGCTATTTTGCTTGGATGCATATGGGGATATACAAAATTAGATAATTTCCATTGGTATGACACGAAAGTAATCGGGTCTTTTGTTGTTTTATTTGTCTATTGTGCGGGTCTATATTTACGAGGATCGGATACATTGCAAGGTAAGAAGATTATACATTGGAACATTGGAGCCTTTCTCGTGATGCTAGTCAATATTTTTCTATTAAGCAGTTTATCGAACTTCCACTTTTGGTATTTATAATGAGGAGAGAAAATTATGCGCAAAATTATTGTAGGTTCAAGAAAGAGTAAGTTAGCATTAACGCAAACAAATTGGTTTATTGATCAATTAAAAGCGCTTGGCTTGCCATATGAATTTGAAGTAAAAGAAATTGTTACAAAAGGCGATGTCATTTTAGATGTGACACTTTCAAAAGTAGGCGGGAAAGGTTTGTTTGTAAAAGAGATTGAACATGCATTGCTTACAAAAGAAATCGATATGGCTGTACATAGTATGAAGGATATGCCAGCTGTGCTTCCAGATGGATTAACCATTGGATGTATACCAAAGCGTGTCGATCCGCGTGATGCGTTTATTTCGAAGAACGGAGAATCTTTCGGAGACTTACCAGAAGGTGCGATACTTGGGACAAGCAGTTTAAGACGCAGTGCACAGCTATTGGCCGCTAGACCAGATTTACAAGTGAAGTGGATTCGCGGGAATATCGATACGAGATTACGTAAATTAAAAGAAGAAGACTATGATGCAATCATTTTAGCAACAGCTGGATTACAAAGAATGGGCTGGGATGATGATGTCATTACAGAACACTTAGATGAAACATTGTGCGTACCAGCTATAGGACAAGGTGCTTTAGCGATTGAATGTCGTGAAGATGATAAAGATTTATTGCAATTATTATCACATATCAATGATGCAGTAACAGAACGAACAGTGGCTGCCGAACGAGTATTCCTTCACAAGCTTGAAGGTGGTTGCCAAGTACCGATTGCTGGCTATGCAACGCTTCAGGAGAATAATGAAATTGAATTAACAGCGCTTGTTGGCTCTATGGATGGTTCAGTTTTGTTAAAAGAAACAGTTGTAGGTGTGAGCCCTGAGCAAGTTGGATTAGAAGCTGCAGATCGTTTAATGAAACAAGGAGCAAAAGAGCTCATTCTCGCTGCAAATAAGGAGCAACATTAATCATGGACGCTCTCGCTGGCAAAACAGTATTGGTTACACGGGCCCAGCATCAAGCAAAACAAATGAGTGCAGCGGTGAAAAAAGAGGGCGGAATTCCAGTGGAAATTCCGCTTTTGCGTATGGAAGGAGCATCTCAGCAAACGTTTCAAAGTGTATCTCAACAGTTGAATGTATATGACTGGATTATTTTTACGAGTAAAAACGGGGTAAGCTTCTTTCTGGATAGTTTAGGCAAGAACATGCCTTCGACTGTACAGATTGCCGCAGTAGGTGTAAAAACAAGGCGGGAGTTAGAAAAAAGAGGTTATCAAGTTCATTTTGTTCCAACTGCGTTTGTTGCTGAAACTTTTGCAGAGGAGTTTGTAAAAAAATTAACCGGGAAAGAACGTATGTTATTTCCAAGAGGAAATTTAGCTAGAGATGTTATTCCGAATAAACTGCGGGAGCTTGGGGTGCTTTTAGAAGAGCTGGTCGTATATGAAACAAAACCAAATTATATGAAGCGTCTAGAACTGATCGAAGCTTTAGAATCAGGTAAGATAGATATTGTGACATTTACGAGTCCCTCTACAGTTGTAAGCTTTGTGGAATTACTTAAGGGTACAAACTGGAGAGAATGGATAAAAAAATGTACAATTGCTTGTATAGGACCGATAACAGAACAAGAGGCAAAGCGTTATTTTGCTGATGTCATCGTTCCAGAAGAATACACAGTGGAATCGTTAATACAATGCATTTCTAAATTGAATCTAAATGCATAATTTAAATAAAAGAATGGGGATAGAAATCTATGAATTCTTTACAATTTAATCGTCATCGTCGCTTAAGACAAAGTGGAAATATGCGTGCACTTGTACGTGAAACATTTTTACATACAGAAGATTTTATTTACCCTATTTTCGTACTTGAAGGTGAGAATGTTCGTAACGAAGTTCCTTCTATGCCAGATGTATATCAAATTTCCTTAGACCTTTTGCAAGCTGAAATGCAAGAAGTTGTAGATTTAGGTATTCGTTCTGTTATCGTATTTGGTTTACCTGCTGAAAAAGATGAAGTTGGCTCTTCCGCATATTGTGAACACGGCATTGTACAACGTGCGATCAAACAAATTAAAGAACAGTTTCCAGAGTTAGTAGTAGTTGCGGATACGTGTTTATGTCAATATACAAGCCATGGTCATTGTGGTGTGATTGAAGATGGCGTTATTTTAAATGATGAATCCCTTGAGATTCTTGCAAAAACAGCAGTAAGTCAGGCGAAAGCAGGAGCGGATATTATTGCCCCATCTAACATGATGGATGGATTTGTAACAGCAATTCGCCATGCATTAGATGAAAATGGTTTTGCACACGTCCCAGTTATGTCATACGCTGTGAAATACTCATCTGCATTTTATGGTCCATTCCGCGATGCAGCGCATGGTGCGCCGCAGTTTGGTGATCGTAAAACGTATCAAATGGATCCAGCAAACCGAATGGAAGCATTACGTGAAGCTGAGTCAGATGTAATGGAAGGAGCAGATTTCTTAATTGTAAAACCAGCTCTTTCTTATTTAGATATTGTTCGCGATGTGAAGAACAATTTCAATTTACCAATCGTTGCATATAACGTAAGCGGAGAATATTCCATGATTAAAGCGGCAGCGCAAAATGGTTGGATTAATGAAAAAGAGATTGTACTTGAGAAATTATTAAGCATGAAACGTGCAGGAGCAGACTTAATTATTACGTATCATGCGAAAGATGCAGCACGATGGTTACAAGAGGGAGGCGCACAGTAATGAAAAAGTTTGATAAATCCATTGAAGCATTTGAAACGGCGCAAGATTTAATGCCTGGCGGTGTAAATAGTCCAGTTCGTGCCTTTAAATCTGTTGGCATGAATCCGCTGTTTATGGAGCGCGGGAAAGGTTCTAAAGTGTACGATATCGATGGGAATGAATATATCGACTACGTATTATCATGGGGACCACTGATTCACGGGCATGCGAATGAGCGCGTTGTAGAATCATTAAAAGCTGTAGCGGAAAAAGGGACAAGCTTTGGTGCACCAACAGAAATTGAAAATAAATTAGCGCAGCTTGTTATTGAGCGTGTACCATCAATTGAGATTGTACGTATGGTAAACTCCGGTACGGAAGCAACGATGAGTGCACTTCGTTTAGCGCGTGGTTACACAGGTCGTAATAAGATTTTGAAATTTATTGGTTGTTACCACGGCCATGGCGATTCATTATTAATTAAAGCAGGTTCTGGTGTTGCAACGCTTGGTTTACCAGATAGCCCAGGTGTACCAGAAGGTGTAGCGCAAAATACGATTACAGTAGCGTATAACGATTTAGAGAGCGTGAAATATGCTTTCGAACAATTTGGTGACGATATCGCTTGTGTTATCGTAGAGCCAGTGGCAGGAAATATGGGGGTAGTTCCACCGCGGCCAGGATTTTTAGAAGGACTTCGTGAAGTGACGGAGCAAAATGGTGCGTTGCTGATTTTTGATGAAGTAATGACAGGATTCCGCGTTGCTTATAACTGTGGACAAGGGTATTACGGTGTAACACCTGACTTAACTTGTTTAGGAAAAGTAATCGGTGGTGGTCTGCCGGTCGGAGCATACGGCGGTAAAGCAGAAATTATGCGCCAAGTTGCACCAAGCGGACCAATTTACCAAGCAGGTACATTATCTGGTAACCCTCTAGCAATGACCGCAGGTTATGAAACATTAGTACAATTAACACCAGAATGTTATAAAGAATTTGAACGTAAAGCTGAAATGCTAGAAAATGGCCTGCGTAAAGCTGCTGAAAAACACGGCATTCCGCATCATATAAACCGTGCAGGTTCTATGATCGGTATTTTCTTCACGAATGAACCGGTTATTAACTACGATGCAGCAAAAACTTCAAACTTAGAATTCTTTGCAGCTTATTATCGTGAAATGGTAGAGCAAGGTGTATTCTTACCACCTTCTCAATTTGAAGGTTTATTCTTATCAACAGCACACAGTGATGCGGATATTGAAGCAACGATTGCGGCAGCAGAAATTGCAATGTCAAAATTAAAAGCATAAAGTGAAACTTTAANNCCTGACAACCTTTTTATTATGTCGTATATTGCCAACGCGCCGATATATGAAAAATGGATAGGAAGCGTCTATGTATAGTTTGATTTTTTACTCATAAAAAGACCCCCAGACACATAAACCTGTAATGACATACAGTTTGGGAGGGGGAAAAGAAGTGACAACAGATCATTCATTACGTTTTTCATTAAAAGAATCGGTTTGGTTCCAAAGCGGACAGGAAGTCGAAGAACTTTTGTCAATTTCGTTAGATCCAGACGTTGAGATAGAAGAGCTTGATTATGAGGTAATTGTAAGAGGGCAGTTAGATTTAACAGGGGAATATGTTGCTAGACAAGATGACTCTGAATTTTCACTGAGGGAGTTATCTCCCGCAAAAGCAATTGATTATGTAGAAACAAGAGAAGACGGGGTAAACGAACTCGTCCATTCTTTCCCACTAGAAATTTCGATTCCGCGAAATCGAGTAAAACAAATTGAAGAATTGTATGTTTCGATTGAAGAATTTGATTATGAACTAAAAGAAAATGGCTGTTTACAACTATTAGCGGATATATCCATCTCTGGCCTGTGTGATGAAGAGAGAGTGCCAGATGAAATGGAAGAGGTAGAAATTGAGTATGCGGAAGTTAAGAGAGAGCAGGAAATAAAAGCTGTAGATGAGGAGAAAACATCGGTAGAGGCTGAAGAAGTAACGCTTCACACAGAATCAAATGGATGGGAAGATTATGCATTTGAACCGTTTCAATTAGAGGAGCGGAAAGAACAGGGGTTAGAAGAGGAAGTAGAACAAGAAGAGCGGGAAAAAGAACAAGAAGTCACACCTCAATTTGAATTGTTCGGCCGGAAGGGTTTTAAGAAAGAGAAAGTAGAGAAAGTGAAAGAAGAACAGGAAGAATCATTATACTCACAAAGAGATGAAAATGCACTATATTTAACGAAATTATTTACAAAAGAGCCGCAGGAAGAGTTCACAAAGTTACGGATGTACTTCGTGCAAGAAGGGGATACAATTGAATCGGTTGCAGAGCGTTATGAAACGTCTGTACAGCACTTACACCGCATCAACCAAACGGATGACATTTATTTAACCGCAGGGCAGGTTATATATATACCTGTTTCAAAAGCGAAGGTAAAGTGAGTGAAGAATTTTCTTCACTCACCTCTTTTCTTTCATTTTCCTGTTTGTGAAGGGTGATTTAAGTTTTGTTTTATTTGTATTTTTTGAATGAGAAAGGATCAGTCGTATGGATATAGAATTACGAAATCGCTATGAACCAATCGTCAGACGATATCAACTGGACACCCAGCATATGGAAGAACACGGAAATGTAATGAAAATTTATACGAATCAAGGTCCATATGCATTAAAGAAATTACCAGATAAAAGATTAGAGCGGAATAATTTCATGCATCATATTCAATATTTAAAAGAAAAAGGATTTTCAAATTATGTACCTATTTATCATGCGACGGACGGAAATTATATTTTAAGTGATGGAACATATAGTTATTATTTAATGCCTTGGCTTGAGCGAGCGGAAGGGCATGGGGAGGACAATGACCAATATCATAAAATGTTTCAGACATTAGCGATGCTCCACCAAAAAACGATAAAAGAAGAAACATATACAGAAGAAGCTTTGGAGGGTCATTATACGAATATATCAGAGCGCTGGGAGAGGGAGGGAGAGACGTTAGAGCAATTTCTTGTAGAATCTGAGGCGAAGTGGTACATGTCTCCGTTTGAATTACAATATTGTACGTATTTTCATCATGTCATGAGGGCACGTGATTTTGCAACAAAACAACTGACTGAGTGGTATGAAGCGATGAAAGAGAAAGAGAAAACGCGCGTTTCTTTTGTGCATGGAAATGTATCACTCAATCATTTTTTATTTGACTATGAACGGAATGGTTATTTTATTAGTTTAGAAAGATCCCAGTTCGCAACACCTGTGCAAGATATTGTTAGCTTTTATTCCCGCTCTTTGAACACATATCCAATTGCGAGAAGCGATCGCTTTGAATGGTATCAAGCATACCAAAAGAATTTTCCATTTACAAAAGAAGAGCAGCTCTTAATGTTCGCTTATTTAACGTATCCCTCCCCATTTATTCGACAAATTCATTCTTATACAAGCGCACAACAAGTTCGTAATAAACAGAAAGAACTGCATGGTGTGAAAATGTTACAGCAATCACATTGGCTTGTAAGTAACGTAGAGTATTTTATTTCACAATTACAAGCTGCGCAGCAAGGAAATGGATAACAGCCGTAGTCTCAAGGTTCTTTGAGGCTACGGCTGAAAATGTAAGCGGATTGTGGCTACAACAAAAATAATAAGGATGATGAAATCTAAAAAGGTTGGAAATAGTAAAGTGCGAATCCCTTGGAAAATAGTAAGTGGGATTGCAAAATCAGAAAACATTGTTTGCAAATTTCTGGCCCATGAAGGAGCAGAAAAATTGTAGGTGCGTCGATATCGTCGCATAATGATTCCCCCGTATAGGAAGTGTAACTGCTTTATTGTCATATAGGAAAGGTGAAGGTAATATTACAGTATGCAGGATAAGTACCCAAGGTGCTTGTGTTGTATTTTTTAGTTTCTTGCATATATTATAAAAAACTGGTTAAGCTGATTGAAAATAGAATGTAATCATTCTAGATGTAAGTCGAAAAATATTTTTATCTTGACGAATATGGTTTCGTTTTTTACACTATTGTATATAATAAATAACAATTATATAAATGCATTGAAGGGGAAGAGTATAACATTAAACGTCTTCAGAGAGGAGAATTATTAGCTGGGAGATTCTCTAGATAGTCATGTTAGAAGGTAGCCCTGGAGCATCTTTTCTGAACGGAGTCATTCTCATTAGGAAAAGACGGATTTGTCCGTTATCAAATTAAGAGTATAAGCAAATTTTGAATTTGTTTGTAAATAAAGGTGGTACCGCGATGTCCCTCGTCCTTTTTGGATGAGGGGCATTTTTTATTTTGAAGGAGGGAAAGTAATGTCAAACACGGAAAAGAATTTACCAACTAAATATGATCATATGTCCGTTGAAGAAGGCCGTTATAAATGGTGGCTTGAGGGCAAATATTTCGAAGCAACAGGAGATGAAAAGAAACAACCTTATACAATTGTAATCCCACCGCCAAACGTAACTGGTAAGTTGCACTTAGGTCATGCTTGGGATACGACGCTTCAAGATATTTTAACTCGTACAAAGCGTATGCAAGGTTACGATGTATTATGGCTTCCAGGAATGGACCATGCTGGTATCGCAACGCAAGCGAAAGTAGAAGGAAAACTTCGTGAAGAAGGTATTTCACGTTACGATCTTGGCCGTGAGAAGTTCCTTGAAAAAGCTTGGGAATGGAAAGAAGAGTACGCTTCTCACATTCGTCAACAATGGGGGAAAGTTGGTTTAGGACTAGACTATTCTCGCGAACGTTTCACATTAGATGAAGGTTTATCTGATGCGGTTAATAAAGTATTCGTTCAATTGTACGAAAAAGGCTTAATTTACCGCGGTGAATATATTATTAACTGGGACCCAGCAACACGCACGGCTCTTTCTGATATTGAAGTAATTCATAAAGATGTTCAAGGTGCATTCTACCATATGAACTACCCATTAACAGATGGCTCTGGTCACATTCGTCTTGCAACAACTCGTCCAGAAACGATGCTTGGTGATACAGCAGTAGCAGTACATCCAGAAGATGATCGTTACAAACATTTAATCGGAAAAACAGTTACACTGCCAATCGTAGGCCGTGAGATTCCGATTATTGCTGATGAATACGTAGAAAAAGACTTCGGCACAGGCGTTGTAAAAATTACACCAGCTCATGACCCGAATGACTTTGAAGTAGGTAACCGTCATGACTTACCACGTATTTTAGTAATGAACGAAGATGGAACGATGAACGAAAAGGCTGGTAAGTATAACGGTATGGATCGTTTTGAATGCCGTAAAGCGTTAGTGAAAGATTTACAAGAAGCTGGCGTATTAGTAGAAATCGAGCCTCATATGCATGCAGTAGGTCATAGTGAGCGTAGCGGTGCAGTTGTTGAGCCTTACTTATCAACACAATGGTTTGTAAAAATGGCTCCACTTGCAGAAAAAGCAGTAGAACTTCAACAAAAAGAAGAAGAGAAAGTAACGTTCGTACCAGATCGTTTTGAAAACACGTACTTGCGTTGGATGGAAAATATTCATGACTGGTGTATTTCTCGTCAGTTATGGTGGGGACACCGCATTCCAGCTTGGTACCATAAAGAAACTGGTGAAGTGTACGTAGGTACAGAAGCACCAGCGGATATTGAAAACTGGAATCAAGATAACGACGTACTTGATACATGGTTCAGTTCAGCGTTATGGCCGTTCTCAACACTTGGTTGGCCAAATGAAGATGCAGCAGACTTTAAACGTTACTATTCAACAGATGCTTTAGTAACTGGTTATGACATTATCTTCTTCTGGGTATCTCGTATGATTTTCCAAGGTTTAGAGTTTACAGGAGAGCGTCCATTTAAAGACGTATTAATTCACGGTTTAGTTCGTGATGAGCAAGGACGTAAAATGAGTAAATCTCTTGGTAACGGTATTGATCCGATGGATGTTATCGAGAAGTATGGTGCAGATGCAATGCGCTACTTCTTATCAACAGGAAGTGCACCAGGTCAAGATTTACGTTTCAGCATGGAGAAAGTAGAATCTACTTGGAACTTCATTAATAAAATTTGGAATGCATCACGCTTCGTATTAATGAACATGGATGACATGAAATATGAAGAAATCGATTTAACTGGTGAAAAATCAGTTGCTGATAAGTGGATTTTAACTCGTTTAAATGAAACGATTGAAAGTGTAACACGTAACATGGATAAATATGAGTTCGGTGAAGCTGGTCGTTCATTATACAACTTCATTTGGGATGATTTCTGTGACTGGTACATCGAAATGGCGAAGCTTCCACTATACGGTGAAGATGAAGCAGCTAAGAAAACAACGCGTTCTATTTTAGCTTACGTACTAGACCAAACGATGCGTCTATTACACCCATTCATGCCATTCGTAACAGAGAAGATTTGGCAGCATTTACCACATGAAGGCGAATCTATTACGGTAGCTGCATGGCCAACAGTTCGCGAAGATTTACAAGATAAAGAGGCGGCAGCAGAAATGCACCTTCTAGTTGATATCATTCGCTCTGTTCGTAACATCCGTGCAGAAGTAAATACGCCAATGAGCAAAAAAGTTCAAATGCAAATTAAAGCAAAAGATGAAGCGGTACTGACGCAGCTTACGAAAAATAGCTCTTACATTGAGCGTTTCTGTAATCCAAGTGAATTAACAATTAAGACTGATTTACAAGCGCCAGAAAAAGCGATGACTGCAATCGTATCAGGTGCAGAGTTATTCTTACCGTTAGCTGATCTTATCAATCTTGATGAAGAGAAAGCACGTCTTGAAAAAGAACTTGAGAAGTTCGATAAAGAAGTAGAACGTGTACAGAAGAAACTTTCAAATCAAGGATTCGTAGCGAAAGCTCCTGCAGCAGTTATTGACGGAGAGCGTGCGAAGGAGCAAGATTACCTAGAAAAACGCGAAGCAGTTCGTCAACGTCTAGCTGATCTTCAAAAATAAAAATTATTTTTAAGAGACTTGCCATATTGGTGAGTCTCTTTTCTTTGCGTATAATAGAGTTAAGAAGGTTGTTTTTTTGAAAGGGGAATAGCACGCGTGGTACATACATACGAAGAAGCAATCGGCTGGATTCATAGCCGATTAAAGTTTGGTATTAAGCCAGGATTAGAAAGAATGCAGTGGATGCTAGAGGAACTTGGAAATCCCGAGCGTCATATAAAATGTGTGCATCTTGCAGGTACAAATGGAAAAGGTTCAACTTTAACGTATATGCGTTATATGCTGCAAGCTGAAAACTATAAAGTTGGAACATTTACGTCTCCATACATTGAAACATTTAATGAACGAATTAGCGTTAACGGTACACCGATTGCAGATGAAGAAATTACTAAGCTTGTAAATATGGTAAAACCAGTTGTAGAAAAATTAGATGAAACAGATTTAGGAGAAGCAACGGAGTTTGAAATTATTACAGTAATGGCAATTTGCTATTTCGGTAAAGTAAACTTCTGCGACATTGTCTTATTTGAAACTGGTCTCGGCGGTCGTTTTGATTCTACAAATGTCATTCATCCGGTTCTAACAATAATTACAAATATCGGCCATGATCATATGCATATTCTAGGAAATACGCTAGGGGAAATTGCGTACGAAAAAGCAGGGATTATTAAATCGGGCGTTCCTGTTATTACCGGAGTACAGGATGAAGAAGCACTTGAGGTTATCAAAAAGGTTGCCAAAGAAAAGAGTGCAAGCTTGTATGAGCTTGGAAAACAATTTACAGCGATGCGTCAGCGTTCGGATGCAGATGGAGAGCACTTTGATTTTTCTTGTCCGTTTGCTTCGTTTGAGGAAGTTCGGATTTCGATGAAAGGAAGTCATCAGGTAGGCAATGCAGCATTAGCATTAATGGCAGTTATGTATCTTAAAACATATTTGTCATTCTTACTGGAAGAGGAGCATATTCGCACAGGATTAAGTGAAGCGTATTGGATTGGACGATTTGAAAAGTTGCAAAGTAATCCTGATGTCATTATAGATGGCGCTCATAATCCAGAAGGAATTACGAGTCTTGTAAAAACAGTGAAGGATCATTATAACGATAAAAACGTTATTGTTTTATTTACTGCCCTTGGTGATAAACAGCTAAACAACATGGTAGGACAATTAGAAACAATTGCAGATGAAATGGTTTTTACAACATTTACGTTTGATCGTGCGATTTCTGCTGAAGAGCTTGCGACTCACTCAAGTAAGGAAACAAAACAAGTTTTTGAGAATTGGAAAGAAGCCATTGATACGAAGATGAATCATCTTCAAGAAAGTGATGCTTTCATCATAACAGGTTCTCTTTATTTCATTTCAGAAGTTCGAAAATATATTCTTGAGAAAAACTAGGACAGCAACTGCTGTCCTAGTTTTTTTTGTTCTACAAATGAAGACGAATGCATAGATATAGGATAACTATATGGGGGAATTTGACGAATCCCTCTGACAAATATCTCGGTTTTTTATGCAATGAATATGATATGATGCGGACAACGATAAGAGGTGAGGTGTGAGCGTATGGACAAGCAATCACGAACAATCTCGGTTAAGGTAAACGGAATAGAAGCGAAGTATGAAGAAAAGAAGAAGGAAAAAGATGAGTTTGATTGGATGGAAGTCGATAGTGAAACTCCGCAAAATGTAGTCCCGTTTCAGAAAACAAAGATATCCTCTATCAAACAATATCAAAAAAAATGGAGCAATGCTCTTATCTTTACAGTTGCAGCTGCGATTATTATTGGCACGATGCTCGGAATGAGCATGCTTCATTTATTAACGGGGGAAGGGAGAACTGAAGAAGCGACGGTAACAGCTTCTCCGCAGCCGAGTGGAACAGAAACGAAGGAAGTAGGAACTGAGGAGAAGAAGAAAGAGAAGTCAAAGACAGGAAATGCGGCAGCTTTAGCGCCAATCACGCTATTTTTTGTTCAAGGAGGTCTATATTCCTCTGAAGAAAAAGGACAGGCTGCCATTCAAGAGTGGAAAGAGAATGGTGGCGCAGCAGCTTTAAAATCGAATGGTGATAAGTATTCACTTGTTGTGGCTATTGCTAGTGATGAACAATCTGTAGATAAATTAATGGAACAGTATAAGAAAGATGGCATCTCTGTTTTGAAAAAGAGCTGGGAGATTACCGATAAAGCATTGCTAAAAAATGATAAGGAATTTGGCTCCTTTTTAAACAAGTTACAGTCCTTATGTACTCATTTTGTAAAATATGCATCCAGTGTACAGGCAGGGGGAAAAGGTGATCAAAAAGAAATAGATGCGATAGAAAAGGAATGGAAGACAATTGAAAAAGAAGGAAAAGCAATGAAGCGTGAGGACGTGAAAAAATTATATACGTATGCATCCATAGCGGTACAAACGATTAAAGAAGGGAAGGGTGATAAGGAGGCAGTAGCAAAATTAAATCAAGTTGTTATTGATAGTTTACTTTCATATGAAAAAATAGTTTCACAAAAAGCGAAATAATAGGATAATAAAATGAAGAGGGAAGAAGTGTGTGAACTTCTTTCCTTTCTTTCGGTTTTATACTAGATCAAAGTGCTTTCTTTATGTACAGAATATAGTCGTATAAAAACGAAAACTTTTATTTCCTAAAAAGAAAATGATATTTTTACAATTTGTGGGGAAAATATTCATTTGATACGATCAAGTTATATGATTCTGTTACATGTAAGAAAGAAAGGAGAAAACATGAAAAAACTTATTTTAGCTTCTGGATCACCACGCCGTAAGGAACTACTTGAACTAGCAAACGTCCCGTTTGAAATTGTCGTAAGTGAAATAGAAGAAACAATCGGTGCATATTCGTCACCTTCTGATATTGTGATGTCACTTTCTTTGCAAAAAGCGTCTGCTGTAGCAGAAAATCACGAAGATAGTGTGGTATTAGGGGCAGATACAATTGTTACATATGAATCGCGTATTCTTGGAAAGCCTAACGATGAAGCGGAAGCGAAGAGAATGTTGCAGCTCTTATCAGGAAAAACACATGAAGTATATACAGGTGTTGCACTCATTTCAAAAGAAAAAACGGTCACATTTTATGAGCGCACAGAAGTTACGTTTTGGGAGTTAACGGAAGAAGAGATTGATGCGTATATTGCAACGAAAGAACCGCTTGATAAGGCTGGAAGTTATGGTATTCAAGGGAAAGGTTCTATCTTTGTTCACCATATTCAAGGAGATTATTACAGTGTAGTAGGTTTACCAATTGCGCGTCTTGTTCGTGAATTGAAACAGTTTGATAGCGATGTATCCCATGCGTGAAATTGCATGGGGTTTTCTTTGCGACAAATTGAAAAAGGAGTGAAGATATGAACGGTATTCGTGATGTTTTGAAAGAGGAACAGCCACGGGAGCGTTTATTATTAGAAGGAGCAAGCAATTTATCGAATCGGGAACTTCTTGCAGTGTTGCTTAGAACTGGTTCTAAGGAAGAATCGGTTCTAACATTAGCAGGCAAAATTTTGTGCCATTTTGACGGATTACGAATGTTAAAAGATGCTACAATAGAGGAGATGACAAGTATCCATGGTGTGGGGATCGCAAAAGCATCTCAGCTTATTGCTGCTTTCGAACTAGGACGAAGAATGGTGCGCCTAGAGTATCAAAATAGATATAGCATTCGAAGTCCAGAAGATTGTGCTAGGTATATGATGGAAGAGATGCGCTTTTTGCAACAGGAGCATTTCGTTTGTTTATATCTAAATACGAAGAATCAAGTGATGCATCGGCATACAGTTTTTATTGGAAGCTTAAATGCCTCAATTGTACATCCTCGCGAGGTGTTCAAGGAAGCCTTTCGCCGCGCAGCAGCCTCTATTATCTGTCTGCATAATCACCCTTCAGGAGACCCGACGCCAAGCCGCGAAGATATTGAAGTAACAAAACGGTTAGTGGAATGCGGTAAGATTATTGGAATTGAAGTTCTTGATCATATCATTATAGGCGACCATAAATTCGTGAGTTTGAAAGAAAAAGGTCATATTTAAGACTATTCTTTTTACTTATTTTGTTTTATAATGTGATTTATGAGTTTTTTGTAGACAATCATCTACAATAAAGGATGAAAAATATAAAAACGTACTGTTTTATTATAAATATAAAGTAAGAAAATGAGTCCGTGAAAATGAGAAAGGAAGATAGATGACATGTTTGGAATTGGTGGTTTTACTCGTGATCTTGGAATAGACTTAGGAACAGCGAATACGCTTGTATATGTGAAAGGAAAAGGTGTTGTTTTACGCGAACCTTCAGTTGTAGCACTGCAAACTGATTCAAAACAAATCGTTGCAGTTGGTAGCGATGCGAAACAAATGATTGGTCGTACACCAGGAAACGTAGTGGCTCTTCGCCCTATGAAAGACGGCGTAATTGCTGATTATGAAACAACAGCAACAATGATGAAATATTATATTCAACAGGCGCAAAAATCAAATGGATTTTTCTCTCGTAAGCCTTATGTAATGGTATGTGTTCCATCTGGGATTACAGCTGTAGAAAGACGTGCAGTAATTGATGCAACTCGTCAAGCTGGCGCGCGTGATGCATACCCAATTGAAGAGCCATTTGCAGCAGCAATTGGTGCAAACTTACCGGTTTGGGAGCCAACTGGTAGTATGGTTGTTGATATTGGCGGTGGTACAACAGAAGTTGCAATCATTTCATTAGGTGGGATTGTAACAAGTCAATCTGTTCGTGTTGCTGGTGATGATATGGATGATTCAATCATTCAGTACATTAAGAAAAACTACAACTTAATGATCGGGGAAAGAACAGCGGAAGCTTTAAAAATGGAAATTGGATCTGCTGGGGAACCAGAAGGTGTTGAACCAATGGAAATCCGTGGTCGTGATTTAGTAAGTGGTTTACCAAAAACAGTATTAATTAAACCAGAAGAGATTGCAGAAGCATTAAAAGATACAGTAGATGCAATCGTAGAATCTGTTAAAAACACATTAGAAAAAACTCCACCTGAGTTAGCAGCGGACATTATGGACCGTGGTATTGTATTAACAGGTGGTGGTGCATTACTTCGCAACTTGGACAAAGTAATTAGTGATGAAACAAAAATGCCAGTTCTTGTTGCAGAAAATCCATTGGATTGCGTAGCAATTGGAACAGGTAAAGCGTTAGATAATATTGACCTTTTCAAAACTGCTCGTTAATATTCCGAAATAAAAAACAATGAAATTAAGAGGGTGTGAACGTGCCACAGTTTTTCTTAAACAAAAGATTAATTGTTTTGTTAGTTAGTATTATTCTTCTCGTGGCATTGATTGGAATCTCATTGAAAGAACGGAAGAGTTTAACATGGCCAGAGCAGTTTGTAAAAGATGCTGTCGGTGTTGTAGAACGTGTATTCCAAAAGCCAGCGAATTATGTTGCCGGATTCTTTGAGAATGTAGAAGATGTAAAGCGCACGTATGAAGAAAATAAACAGTTAAAAGAAAAATTAGATAATTATGCGACGTTATCAGCAAACGTAGAAAATTTAAAAAAAGAGAACAAGGAATTAAAAGAGCAAGTTGGTATAAAAGATTCACTTGATGCTCACCAAGAAATTCAAGCTACTGTTGTCTCTCGTAATCCAGATAAATGGTACGATTTAGTTGGAATTGATAAGGGAGCACAACAAGGTATTAAGAAAGATATGGCTGTTATGACTCCAAAAGGCTTAATTGGGCGTGTGAAAAGTGTATCTCAATTTACGTCAACAGTAGAGTTGTTAAGCTCCATGAATCGTACAAACCGTATTTCTGCTGTTGTACAAGGAAAAGAAGATAGCATCTTTGGATTAATTGAAGGCTATGACAAAGAAAAACAATTACTTCTTTTCACAAAGATTTCATCTAATGTACAAGTAGAAAAAGGTCAGATGGTTGTAACATCTGGACTTGGTGATATTTTCCCGAAAGGTTTAGTGATTGGGAAAATTGTAGATGTTCAACCAGATGCATACGGATTAACACAAACAGCTTACGTAGAACCTGCTGCGGATTTAAATGATGTAAATCATATTATGGTTGCAAAACGAACTATGCCTTCAGCACCGTTAGAACAATAAGGGGGAGAAGAGATGACGACTATTTTAAAAAGGGCGGTTCTTCCTCTTCTGCTCCTTTTTGTTTTTTTATTTGAAAATATGTTTTCGACTGTAGTTCCGACAGAATTATTTTGGAAGGGTAGCATAGCAGCGCCGCATTTCCTTATCATTGTTCTATGTTTCATTACCGTTTATTACAGTCCCCTTCAAGGCATTTACTATGGACTATTATTCGGTTTTTTATTTGATACGGTGTACACAGAACTTGTTGGTGTATATATATTTGCTTATCCGATTTTAGCGTATCTTGTTTATAGTGCGATGAGAGTCTTGCAATTGAACTTATTTATTGTTTCTTTTATCGTATTAACGGGTATTGCAGCATTAGAGTATTATGTATATGGATTCTTAACGTTATTAGGACGTATTCACGTACCAGCGCATATCTTTTTCACAGATCGTCTCCTCGCTACTTTATTGCTAAATGGAATTTTCTTATTGATAGTTTGTTTCCCACTGAGACGATATCTTGTGCGTCTTTCAAAAGCGATGGAAGAAAAAGAAAAAAGGATTTTCTGATTTTATGTCGAATTGAATCGGTGGGGTGAACTTTAGTGGAAGAAAAAAAGCAACAGAATGTAACAATAAAGGGGACAAAAGATGGACTAACACTTCATTTAGATGATTGCTGTTTATTTACTGAATTGTTGCAAGAACTGGATGAGAAACTTTCAACCCATTATTACGATGGTGATGAGCGCTCATTAATTGAAGTGTATGTTAAAGTAGGAAATCGCTATTTGACAGAGGTGCAACAAGAAGAAATTCGTACCTTAATTCGCAATAAGAAAAATCTTGTTGTGGATTCTATTGAGAGTGATGTTATAACAAAAGCTGAGGCTATAGCTTGGAAAGAAGAAACAGAAATTGTCCCTATTTCCAAAATTGTTCGCTCGGGTCAAGTTTTGCATGTAAAAGGGAATCTATTATTAATTGGAGATGTTAATCCAGGCGGAACGGTTATCGCTGGGGGGAATATTTTTGTCATTGGAACATTACGAGGAATTGCACATGCTGGATATTATGGAGATACAGATGCTGTAATTGCGGCATCTGTTATGAATCCAATGCAACTTCGAATTAGTGATGTGACAATGCGGGCTCCGGAAGAGAAAGAAGACGGAGCAGAGACGGCAGAATGTGCGTATATTAATGAGAACAATCACATTGTTGTCGATCGCCTGCAACTTCTCACTCATCTTAGACCTAATTTAACAAAGTTAGAAAGGGGAATTGTATAGCTGTGGGAGAGGCAATAGTAATTACATCTGGAAAAGGCGGGGTAGGCAAAACTACAACGTCTGCAAACATTGGTACAGCCTTGGCATTATCCGGGAAAAAGGTATGTTTAATTGACACGGATATTGGTCTAAGAAATTTAGACGTAGTAATGGGGCTAGAAAATCGTATTGTATTTGATCTTGTTGATGTCGTCGAAGGTCGTTGTCGTTTACCTCAGGCTCTCATTAAAGATAAGCGCTTTGATGAGCTTTATTTATTACCTGCAGCACAAACGAGTGATAAATCCGCGGTAACACCTGAACAAATGGATGAGTTAATACAACTATTACGTCAAGATTATGATTACATATTAATTGATTGTCCTGCAGGTATTGAGCAGGGATTTAAAAATGCAGTAGCAGGTGCGGATAAAGCAATTGTTGTAACGACACCTGAAGTATCTTCTATGCGCGATGCGGATCGTATTATCGGGCTTTTAGAAAAAGAAGATATTGAACCACCAAAACTTGTCATTAACCGTGTGCGTAGTCATATGTTACATGAGCAAGATATGCTTGATGTAGATGAGATTGTACGTACACTTTCGATTGAACTACTTGGAATTGTCGAAGATGATGATGAAGTTATTCGTGCTACAAATACAGGGGAGCCTGTAGCATTGCAGCCAACTGGAAAAGCAGCGTTAGCTTATCGAAATATTGCAAGACGCTTGTTAGGTGAAAATGTACCATTACAAGCGTTTGAACGAGAGAAAGTATCCGTATTTACAAAGATGAAAAATTTCTTTGGAATTCGTTAGAAGCACTTCGCATATATGCGGAGTGCTTTCTTTTTTCTTCTCATGAATATCTTCCTGTTAGGGCTCATACATATGTACAAACTGTATAAAGTTACGCAAATAGATAACGGTGTCTACTTTGAAGTTTCACTTGATTTGTTAATTGAATAAAAGGTGAAAAAAGGAAGGGGACAGTATGAAGAATAGACGGGTAGAGGAAATTCGAAAACGGATTGCGAAGAGAAAAGAAGAACAAGAGAGGCTAGAGGAAGAACAATATTTCTCTGGAGAAAATTTTGATGGGGAAACGATATTCATTGAAGAAGGTGAAAAGGAGATTCATCCCCTTTTTCGTAAGGAAGTCTTTTTATTTAAGGTTTTACTATCCGCCATACTGGTTCTTTCAGTAGCCATTTTATTTAAAAATGCGCCCGCCCCTCTTAATGGAGCGCGAACTGCTGTAACGAAAGTGATGCAGGAAGAATTTCAGTTTGCGGCAGTGTCAAAATGGTATGAGGATCAATTTGGAAAGCCACTTGTATTTTTGTCTACGAGTAAAAAGAAGCAAGGAGCAGAACAAAAAGATTATGCAGTTCCAGCCTCTGGGAAAGTCATGCAAGGCTTTCAGAAAAATGGGCAAGGCGTATTTGTACAAACAGCTGCGGATGCAACTGTTGAATCAGTGAATGAAGGAGTTGTTATTTTTGCTGGCAAGAAAGACGGGCTTGGAAATACAGTTGAAATTCAACATGCGGATGGTACGGAATCATGGTATGGAAATTTAAATGAAACATCAGTGAAGTTATATGATTACGTTTCAAAGAAGCAAAAAGTTGGAACAGTCGGTAGTGATATGGATCATAAGAATGGTAAATTTTATTTTGCAATCAAAAAGAATGAAAAATTTATCGACCCGATTCAGGTGATTTCATTTGACTAAATATAGCGAAGTACTGTCAAAAATTACGATACATCCATTGTTCTGGGGGATTATAACCATTGGGATTTTTACGGCACGTTTTAAAGAATTATTACTTTTATTTTCCATTGTATTGATTCATGAACTTGGGCATGCATTCGCAGCGGCCCATTATAACTGGCGCATCAAGCAAATACAACTCTTGCCATTTGGTGGTGTGGCGGAGCTTGAGGAACATGGGAATAAGCCGTTAAAAGAAGAATTAGTCGTTGTGATGGCAGGGCCGATTCAACATGTATGGATGATTGGAATGGCATATATTTTATATCGAGCAGGATGGGTTAATGATGACCTGTATCATTTTTTTGTGTGGAACAATTTCATCATTTTAGGGTTTAATTTGTTGCCGATTTGGCCACTGGATGGCGGGAAAGTTTTATTTAATGTGTTATCACATCGATTTCCTTATTTACAAGCACATGAGAAAATGATGAAAATATCATGTGTTTTTTTTAGTGTGATATTGGGATGGCAGCTACTTTGGAATAGTAATAATATTATGATGTGGGTGCTTCTTCTTTTTTTAGCCCTTTCGTTATATCAAGAATGGAAGCAGCGGCGTTATGCATTTATGCGTTTTTTACTAGAACGTTATTATGGAAACAAGCGAGGTATTGAAAAGATTGCTCCCATTGAGGTAAAAACAGATGATCGGTTATATACGATTTTCACAAAGTTCCGCAGGGGGTATAAACATTCCATTATTGTTCATGGTAAATATAAAGAGCACTATACATTAGATGAAAATGAATTGCTATACGCGTACTTCACTGAAAAACGAACAACCTCATCTGTGGAAGAGTTAATTGGTTAGTGTTGACGATGACACTAACCTTTTATATTGTAGGAAGAAAAGAAACTGAAAAGTGAGGAAGGTATTTTGAAGACGTTATACATCAATTATACGGGTTCTGAAAAGAGAGTGGCTATAGAAGAAAAACAAAAGATTGTTGAGCTTTTATGGCAACGGAATGAAGATCAAGAAATTGTTGGACACATTTATGTTGGACGTGTTGTGCGAACGATTGCTGGGATGAACGCAGCATTTGTAAACATCGGTTTAGAAAAACATGCTTACCTTTCATATGATGATGTACCAGCGTCATATCGAGTACATGAAGGACAAGCATTGCTCGTGCAAGTGGTAAAAGAAGCGATTGATACAAAAGGACCGAAGCTAACAGCGAATGTAGAATTTACCGGGAAATATGTCGTTTATATGCCATATGATGAAATGCGTGCTGTTTCCCGGAAAATAAAAAGTCATAAGAAAAGGCAACAATTACTTGAAATTCAAGTAGAAGGAACGGGAGGATATATTTTTCGTTCAGCATGTGAAAAAGGTGCAATTGATGAAATACAAGCTGAAATGCAACATTTTCAAGAGCTATTTGAAGATTTAAAAAGAAAAGAGGGGCAAGGAAAGGCCCCGATACTTCTCCATCGCCCAGCAACTTTTTTAGATCGTGTATTTCAAGAGAATCCTATTGAATCGGTAGAAAAAGTAATTGTAGATACGAGAAGTATCGTAAAGGAATTGGAAGATAAAGTAGGAAAAGAAAAGGTGTCATTCTACAGTGAAAAGGCTTCTATGTTCAGTCATTTTCGCGTAGAGCGAGAAATTGAAAAAGCACTGCAAAAAATCGTATGGTTACAGAACGGTTCGTATTTAATTATCGAACAAATGGAGACGATGACAATAATCGATGTGAACACTGGTAAATTTACCGGGAAACAAAACTTACAGGATACAGTAGTACGAACAAATGAAATGGCTGCCGAAGAAATTGCTCGCCAGTTAAGGCTTCGTGATATTGGGGGTATGATATTAATTGATTTCATTAATATGAAAAAACAGGCTGATAAGGAGAAAATAAGAGAGAGCTTAATTACGGCTTTACAAGGGGACCGTACCTATACGAGAGTACTTGGATTTACCGAACTAGGTATTTTAGAAATGACACGTAAGCGCAAAAAACACTCGCTGCGTGATGTATTACTAGAAGATTGTTCACAGTGCAAAACGACAGGGTATATCATTTCTAATGAAACAATCGCATATGAGCTAGAAAGAGAGCTTATTACATATAGTCATGTAGAAGATGAAGCAGTGCTAATCGCAGCACCGAAAGAAGTACAAAAAGCATTTTCACATAAAGAATTACAAAAAAATATACCGTTTCAAATTTATTTTACAGATGAAGAAGCTGAGAAGTATGCGATTATTCGATTTGGAACGAAGCAAGAAATGATGAATCGAAAAAAATAGTTAGCAGAACATTTATTGACAATCGTCCATGTTTCATGGTAACATCTCTATGTTATAGTTTATAGCACCTAAACGGCTATATGCTACAACCGCACAAGACAGGTTCCTAAAAGGCAGTTCATGTCTACCTTGTGTTGGCGAGTCTTAGTAATTATGAGGAGGTGCAAGTATGTACGCAATTATCGAAACAGGTGGAAAACAAATCAAAGTTGAAGCTGGTCAAGAAATCTACATTGAAAAATTAGATGTTGAAGCTGGTGAAACTGTTACTTTTGACAAAGTTCTTTTCGTTGGTGGCGAAAACGTGAAAGTTGGTAGCCCAGTTGTAGAAGGTGCAACAGTTACTGCGAAAGTTGAAAAACACGGTCGCGCTAAGAAAATCATCGTTTTCAAATACAAAGCGAAAAAGAACAATCGTAAGAAACAAGGTCATCGTCAACCTTACACTAAGCTAGTAGTTGAAGCAATCAACGCTTAATTCTGGTTAAGATGATTAAAATTACGATAAGTCGCACGAAATTAGGAAGTATCCAATCATTTAGAATGACTGGACATGCCGATTATGCACCGCATGGACAAGATCTTGTCTGTGCTGCAACAACAGCGGTTGTGTTCGGATCTATAAATGCAGTGGAAGTACTTTGTAATGTGCAGGCAACTATTGAACTCGGAAGTGATGGCGGATTCTTAACGTATGAATTGCCTAATGATTTAGACGCTCATACGATGGAAAAAGCACAAACGCTTTTAGAAGGATTGGTTGTTTCGCTTAAGACGATCGAACTTGATTACGGAAAGTATATCCGTTTAATAGAAAAAGTGCAGGAGGTGTAACGTATGTTAAGATTAGATCTTCAGTTTTTCGCATCTAAGAAAGGTGTAGGTAGTACAAAGAACGGTCGTGACTCTCAGTCAAAACGTCTTGGTGCTAAACGCGCAGATGGTCAAATGGTTTCAGGTGGTTCAATTCTTTACCGTCAACGCGGTACAAAAATTTATCCAGGTGTTAACGTTGGTCGTGGTGGCGATGACACTTTATACGCGAAAGTTGACGGCGTAGTACGCTTCGAGCGTCTTGGCCGTGACCGCAAACAAGTGAGCGTATATCCTGTTGCTCAAGAAGCATAAGAAACTCACGGAAAACTCTAACCTGGGTGCAGGTTAGAGTTTTTCTATATTAAGGGGTATCTAAATGAAAGAAAAATGGACAATTATAGATGCGTTGCGCCATTCTAGACATGATTGGCTCAATCGTATGCAGATGATTAAAGGAAACCTTTCACTTGGAAAAGTGGAAGAGATTCATGAGCTCATCAATCGTTTTGTCCAAGAAGCGAGACAAGAATCCAATCTGATGGGGTTATCGATGCCTTTATTTTCAGAATGGATTTTAACATATAACTGGAAACAGCAACCGTGCTTATTGGAGTACGAAGTATTAGGGGAACTACATAACTTATCTCATTTCGATGAGGCCGTGTGTACATGGACGAATGGATTTTTCTCAATGCTTCAACATAGTTTAGACGTTTATGTTGAAAATTATGTTTGTATCACAATTGAATGTGACGCGGAGAATGCTCGTTTCTTTTTTGATTTTCGTGGCAAGCTAACGAATGTAGAAGAACTACAAATGTGGCTGTCAAACCAAAACAATGAATGGTATTCCATTTCTTATACAATGCGAGACGATGAAGTCTCGGTTATATTACAACCAATCGAAAAAAGTGTGGTGAAATAATGTTTGTAGATCAGGTCAAGATATATGTAAAAGGCGGCGACGGTGGAAACGGAATGGTTGCATACCGTCGTGAAAAGTACGTTCCAAAAGGTGGCCCAGCAGGTGGCGATGGCGGTAAAGGTGCAGATGTTGTTTTCGTTGTTGACGAAGGCTTACGTACATTAATGGACTTCCGCTACCAACGTCATTTCAAGGCTGATCGTGGTCAACATGGAATGAGCAAAGGGCAACATGGCCGTAAAGCTGACGATTTAATCGTAAAAGTTCCACCAGGAACAGTTGTAAAAGATGAAGCAACTGGTCAAATTCTTGCTGACTTAGTAACGCATGAGCAATCAGCTGTTATTGCAAGAGGTGGCCGCGGTGGCCGTGGTAACTCACGTTTTGCAACAGCTACAAACCCAGCGCCAGAAATCGCTGAGAACGGGGAACCGGGCCAAGAACGTGATGTAATCTTAGAATTAAAAGTATTAGCGGATGTTGGACTTGTTGGATTCCCAAGCGTAGGTAAATCAACATTATTATCCGTTGTATCATCAGCGCGTCCGAAAATTGCTGAATATCACTTTACAACAATCGTTCCAAACCTTGGTGTTGTTGAAACTGGTGATAACCGCAGCTTCGTTATGGCTGACCTTCCTGGACTTATTGAAGGAGCACATGCCGGCGTTGGACTTGGACACCAATTCTTACGTCATATCGAACGCACACGTGTTATCGTGCATGTGATTGATATGTCTGGTTTAGAAGGCCGTGATCCATATGAGGATTATGTAACGATTAATAATGAATTAAAAGAATACAATCTGCGTTTAACAGAGCGTCCACAGGTTGTTGTTGCGAACAAAATGGATATGCCAGATGCAGAAGAAAACTTACAAGCATTTAAAGAGAAAGTGGGAGAAGAAGTAAAAATATTCCCAATCTCAGCAGTAACAAAACAAGGTGTTCGTGATCTATTATTTGAAGTAGCAAACTTATTAGAAACAACACCGGAATTCCCAGTACATGATGTTGTAGACGAATCTGAAGCAAGTGTAATGTACAAATTTGAGACTGAAGGTGTTAAATTCGAAATTACACGTGAAAGTGACGGTACATTTGTCATTTCTGGTTATGACATTGAGAAAACATTCAAGATGACAGACTTCTCGCGTGATGAATCTGTACGTCGTTTTGCTCGTCAAATGCGTGGAATGGGTATTGATGAAGCTCTTCGTGCACGCGGTGCAAAAGACGGCGACATTGTAAAAATTCTTGAATATGAATTCGAATTTATCGATTAAGACTGCCAAAATACGGCAGTCTTTTTTATAATGGAGAAAGGAGTGTAATTTATAAGAAGGGTATATTGATTTTAGATGTCAGAAGAATCAAAGAAATAGTCACTCCGCAGTAAGATACAAGGGGAGAACGAGAGCATGTATAAAATATTAATTGTAGAAGATGACGAAAAAATTGCAGAAATATTAGAAGAGCATTTAGAGAAGTATGGCTATCAATCATTTCGAGCGACGGATTTACGCCATATAAAAGATGAGTTTGTGAAAGTGAATCCGCATTTAGTTTTACTCGATATTAATTTACCGTACTTTGATGGCTTTTATTGGTGTCGTCAAATTCGAACAGTATCTAACGCACCGATTATTTTCGTCTCTGCACGAACAGGAGAAATGGATCAAGTTATGGCAATTGAAAATGGTGGGGACGATTATATTACAAAGCCATTCCATTTAGATATTGTAATGGCAAAAGTAAAAAGTGCCCTGCGCCGTGGATATGGTGAATATGCTTCATCGACAGAAAGTGATTGCGTGGGCGTGAGTGGATTATTACTATTCCCATCACAACATACAGTAGAGTGGAAAGGGCAGCAAATAGAGCTTACAAAAAATGAGTTTTATTTACTAGAGTGTTTAATGAAGCAGGCGAATCAATATGTAACACGTGAAGAACTCTTAGAGGCGTTATGGGATGAAGTAGCTTTTGTTGATGATAATACATTAACTGTGAACGTAAAACGAGTGAGGAAGAAACTAGAGGAACTTGGAATTGAAAATGCAATTGTCACAAAACGTGGGTACGGTTATGCGCTTCTTACAGAGTGGGGAGAAGGACATGAAGCTTAAAAGTTACCTCGTGGATCGTTTTCCTTTAATCCTTTCTTATGTTGTAAGCCTTTGCTTATTTGGACTCGTATTACAGTTACAAAGTCTTTTAGAAAAGCGTCCACTTGATTGGAGTACGTGGCTATATGGACTTTTATTAGGGACGGTCGTGTTTATTTCATACCTCGTGTATGATTATCGAAAACGAAGTGTGTTTTTAAAGAGAATAGAACAATATATCATTGGCGGACATACGTTACATGACTCTTTACTCATTGATGCTTCTTATACATCGGAACAAGAAATGATTGTAGAAGCATTCACTTTGCTGAGACAGCAATATATGAATGAAGTTCATAAGCAGCATGCGAAAGAACAGCAGCAAATGATCTTTATGAACCAATGGATTCATCAAATGAAAACACCGGTATCAGTTATTGAATTATTGTTGCAGAAATTTGGAAAAGCGCACCGTGAAGCAAGGGAAACGGTTGAAAGTATACGAGAAGAAAATAACCGTATTTTAAATGGTTTAGATTTAGCATTGCATATGGCGAGGTTAGAGCAGTTTGCGAAAGATTATAAAGTAGAAGTAGTAAATGTCATAGATGTTGTTCGAGATATTATTAATCAAAATCGAAAGTCTTTTATTCAATCTTCTGTATATCCGAAATTGATGTTTGAAGAGGATACTTGTATGGTTGCATCTGACAGAAAGTGGATTAATATCGCAATTAGTCAAATTGTTGTGAATGCAATAAAGTATACAAAAATCTCTCAAGCAGATAAAAAAGAAATTCAGTTTCAAATAGAAGAGAAGGATCAGAAAATTTTATTACATATTCGTGATAATGGAATTGGTATCCCGAAGCAAGATGTAAAGCGTGTATTTGATCCGTTCTTTACCGGGATAAATGGCCGAAAAACGAGGGAAGCAACAGGAATGGGATTATATATTACAAAGGAAATTTGTGATAATCTTCATCACGGAATTGAAGCACAATCGACTGAAGGGGAAGGCACAACATTTACATTCCAATTTGCAAAAGACGAAGAATATCATGCTTTGACGAGAAAAATGACAAAATTGTAAGATAACAAATGGTTTTGTAAGGGAAATCACTCGTTTCTTTTTCTCGTTTTTTTTATAGTAAATGTAAGAAGAAAACGCATAGGGGGATTAGAAATGAGTGTTCTTGAAGTAAAAGGGTTAACGAAGGTGTACCAATCAAAAGGTTCAGTGGCAACGACCGCTTTAAACGATATAAACTTTAAAATTGAAGAAGGCGAATTTGTAGGAATTATGGGTCCGTCAGGAAGCGGGAAAACAACGCTTTTGAATTTATTAGCAACAATTGATAAACAAACATCAGGACATGTTTATGTAAATGGGGAAGAAATTAGTCAAATGCGTGCTGCAAAATTAGCAGAATTTCGCCGTACGCATTTAGGATTCATTTTCCAAGACTTTAACTTACTTGATACGCTATCTATTAAAGAAAATATTATTTTGCCACTTGTTATGGCGAAGAAATCTGTAAATGAAATTGATACGAAAGTACTAGAAATTGCGAAGTTTTTAAACATCGAAGGTATTTTAAACAAAAAAGTGTATGAAGTATCAGGTGGACAGCAACAACGTGCCGCAGCTGCACGTGCCATTATTCACGAACCTACATTAATTTTAGCAGATGAGCCGACAGGAAACTTAGATTCTAAATCAGCAAAATCATTAATGGGTGCTCTGCAAGATTTACATGAACAAAAGAAAGTGACAATTGCAATGGTAACGCATGATCCAGTAGCGGCTAGTTACTGTGAACGTATTCTCTTTATCCGTGATGGAGAAATTTTCTCGGAGATTCATAAAGGAAAAACAAAGCAAGCCTTTTTCCAAGAAATTTTGGATGTACTTGCGATGCTAGGAGGAGAATATCATGAACTTTCGCCAGCTCGCGCTTAATAATGTAAAAGGAAATTGGCGTAATTATAAAGCCTTTCTTATTAGTAGTTGTTTATCGATTGTAGTATTTTTCATGTATGCTTCCTTCATTTATCATCCAGATGTAGTGAGCGGAAATATTAGCATGAAGGCTATGGTTACAAAAGGGCTGGAATCAATGAACTATATCATTGTCATCTTTTCGGCACTGTTTATTTTATATGCTAATGCAACATTTTTACGAGCACGAAAAAAAGAATTTGGTTTATTAACGTTAATTGGTGGTACGAAAGCTCAGATTGGCCGCATGATTGTTTTAGAGCAAATGATCCTAGGGGTAATCGCAATTATAATAGGAATTGCACTTGGTATGCTTGGCTCAAAACTTTTCTTCCAAGCGTTAAGTGTATTACTTGGCATTGATAAAACACTTCCGCTCGTATGGAATGGAAAAGCAGTTTTCATTACAGCTGGTGTATATTTCGTTCTCTTTTTCATCCTATCATTATTTGGTCTTTGGACGATTGCACGTTTACAAATTATTGATTTATTAAGAGAGGCAAGAAAACAAAAAGTAGAGCCTTTTGCATTTACATGGTTATGTGTAGCTGGTGTAGGATGTATCATTGCTGCATATGTACTTTGTTTCCAAGTTACAATTATGAATTTCCTTATGTTATTTTTACCGATTGTAGGACTTACAATTGGGGGAACGTACTTACTATTTACACAAGGTAGCACTGTCATATTAAAGGCGTTACAGAAACGAAAAAAATCATATTATACATATCCAAATATGTTTGTACTTAGCAATCTTATTTATAAAATGAAAGATAATGCTCGCTTTCTCTTTGTTATTTCAATTATTACAGCGATTGTTTCTTCGGCAATTGGTACGCTATATGTATTCTTTGAAGATATGAGTTATAAAACGGTAACTCAAACGCCACATGCTATTTCATATGAGGAAAAGGGAGTAAATACGCATAACATTATTAGTGAAGAAAAAGTACAAGGATTATTAAAAAAGCATGGGTTTGAAGATGTGCGAAAAGTAGCCTACGTAAAACTGCCTGCAACGCAGAAAGTAACGTTTTTTAACAGTGAACATGAAGTACCAACGACGATTATTTCAGAAAAAGAATATAATGCGGAAGTACGCAAACAAAAGAGGGAAGAAGTTAGAGAAGTTCATAACACACCAGGTAGTGCGACGATGGTCATGAGTGATATGACAAATGATATGGTGAAGATAGATCGTACGAAACCCTATGAAATTACAATTAATGGACAAAAACAGTCGGTTCAGTTAAATGAACCAACTTCATATTCTATTTTTAATGATGACGAATATCTTATTGTGAATGATCAAGATTTTGAAAAATACGCAAAGCTCGTACCGGATGAAAAAAAGATGAAATATTATGGTTATTATATTGAAGATTGGAAAAGTACAGAAGATCTTGTGCTAGATTTGAAAAAGGAAATTGCACCAGAACAACAAGAGAATTTCCATAATTCCGTTCTTATGTATAAAGCGATAAAGGAACAAGGTGCAATCACAATGTTCATCGGTTTCTTCGTAGCGGTACTGTTTTTCTTCTTCGCTTGCAGCCTGACATACTTTAAATGGTTTAACGATAAAGAACAAGATCGTATTCAATTTAAATCATTAAAGCGAATTGGAATGACAGATAAAGAAATTCGTAAAATTGCAATTCGTCAAATGGGAGTTATCTTCTTTATCCCAATTGTTATTGGTGCTATTCATAGCGGATTTGCTCTTCATACATTAGGGAAAATGCTTTATATAGATTTATGGAAATCAGGTGCGATTGTTATTGGAGCATATATGTTAGCTTCGGCAATTTACTTTGCAATTGCACAAAGAGGATATTTAAAACACGTAAAAAGCTAGGGGAACCTCTAGCTTTTTACGTGTGTAACAAGTTACAGGGGGCATGTAGATGAATGTTCGGCAATTAGCAATACAAAATATAAGAGGAAATTGGCGTAGTTATAAAGTATTTTTCTTGAGTAGTTGTTTTGCTATATTTGCTTCTTATGCGTATATGTCAGTAATTGTACATCCTTATATGCAAGAAACGATGTGGTATCAAAATGTACGATGGGGACTCACTATATGTAATGTCATTATTATTTGCTTCTTTATTGTATTTATTTTGTATTCCACTTCTATTTTCATAGAGGCACGTAAAAAAGAATTAGGATTATATATGTTAATGGGGGCGACGAAGTCTAATTTAATTGGCATGATAATGACCGAACAAATGTTGGTTGGGTTTTTTGCTAACGTTTTCGGTATTGGAATTGGCATGATATTTTTAAAGCTCTTTTTCATGGTATTTAGTATGCTACTTAGACTTCCAAAAGAATTAACTCTTATTTTTGATATAAAAGCTATTTTTATAACGTTTATTACATATACAAGCGTCTTTTTCGTTTTATCATTTGTAAGTGCTTTGCGTATATGGAATATAAAAGTGATTCGTCTATTAAAAGAATTTCGAATGGATAAAAGGGAAGCGAAAATCTCAAAATGGCTTTGTTTATTTGGATTTTTCTGTTTAGTGATTGGGTATAGTTTAGCTCTCCAAACGACGATGTTAACGATGGGATTATACTTTATTCCAGTTGTTATATTAATCTCTGTTGGAACATACTTTTCATTTACACACGGTGCTACACAAATATTAGAAATGATAAAACGAAATAAAAAAATAATGTATACGTATCCGTATTTGTTTATAGTAAATCAACTATCATATCGAATGAAGGAAAATGGTCGTTTCTTTTTCCTTTTATCTATGGCAACGACGGTTGTTGTTACAGTAACGGGGACGGTGTTCTTATATTTTTCAGGTATGGAAGAGATGTGGCGCGGAGGAGGAGCACAATCGTTTTCATATATAGAAAAAGGGGTTAAATCTCATGAGATTTTTGATAAAGGTACCATTGAAAATTTATTACATAAACATGGGTTTCATAAATTCCGCTATACGAATTTTGTAGGATTACAAACAACATTTCAGTCTAATAATAGGGAAAATACAGAGGCAACTATAATAAGAGCGAGTGATTATAGTAAAGAGGCAAAAGAGCAAGGACAGAAGAGTTATCATCCACAAAGAGGAACCGTTACCCTTGTTTATTATAATAAGTATAATGGACCAGTTTTATATAATAAGAAAAAGATTCAATTAAATGTGTTTGGACAAACGTTAGAGTATACATTTAACGGACAAAAAGAAGGAATGCTATTTAACAATCATATCACTCAAATGAATGGAATATTTTTCGTTATGAATGATCAAGATTTTAATAGTATAGCAAACACAATTCCTGATTCTGAAAAAATTATATATCGAGGTTACACATTAAATAATATTGAAAATACAAAGAACTTAAACGAAGATTTACGTAAACATATGAAAAAAAATCAGGATGGTGCATTCCGAAATAATATGGAATTGTATGTGAATATGAAGGAAGTTGGAGAATTTACTTTATTTGTCGGTTCGTTTATTAGCATATTATTCTTTCTCGCATCATGTAGCATTGTATATTTTAAATGGTTTCATAATATTTCATCGGACCGTAAGCAATATCAATCCCTCTCTAAAATTGGAATGACGAAGCAAGAAGTATGGAAAATTTCTCGTTGGCAATTAAGCATGTTATTCTTTTCGCCTATTGTAGTAGGGAGTATGCATAGTGCGGTTGCGTTATATACGTTCCATAGGACAGTTTTTATGGAAGGCTCATTTCAAAAAGTATGTGTTGTAATTATGTTTTATCTTTTGGCATGCGCTATTTATTTCTTCTTCGGCCAAAAAGAATATATGAAACATATAGACTAGCAAATGCTATTCTTTTTGAAATATTCGAAAATTACGTAGAAAAATATAAATATTCATGGTATAACAGTAAGAAAATGAAAAAGAGGGGAAAAGACGATGATTCGAGTTGGATATTTAGGACCAGAAGCAACATTTACAAATATGGCGGTGAGTCGTTTTTTTCCGGAAGCAGAGCATGTACCGTATCGAACGATTCCAGATTGTATGGATGCAGCAGCAAATGGAAATGTGGATTTTGCAGTTGTACCGTTAGAAAATGCGATAGAAGGTTCTGTTAATATTACGGTTGATTATCTTGTGCATGAGCAGCCGCTTTTCATCGTAGGAGAAATTACAGTGCCGATTCAGCAACATTTACTTGTGTATCCAGATCATGAAAAAGCGTGGAAAGAAGTGTATGCTGTACATTCTCATCCACATGCAATTGCACAATGTCATAAGTTTTTAAATGAGGAATTAAAAGGTGTAACAGTTTGTGATATGACATCGACAAGTGCTGCGGCGCAATATGTGAAAGAGCATCCAAAAGAAAAAATCGCTGCAATTGCAAATGAAACGGCAGCGGAAAAGTATGGCTTAACAATTGTGCAGCGTGATATTCATACGCATAAAAATAATCATACGCGTTTTCTTGTGTTACATAAAAAACAAAGAGCATTGCTCAAGAAAAATGGAGAGAATCGTGGAGAGAAAACGACGCTTATGATAACGTTACCTGCTGATTATGCAGGGGCGCTTTATCAAGTGTTATCAGCTTTTGCATGGAGAAAATTAAATTTATCCAAAATCGAATCCCGTCCGATGAAAACGGGACTTGGCAACTACTTCTTCTTAATTGATGTTGATAAGGCATACGATGACGTTTTGTTGCCAGGCGTGACGATGGAGCTTGAGGCACTTGGTTTTTCTGTTACAGTGCTTGGGAGTTATTCATCATATTGGTTGTAATTATAAAAGGATCCCGCCAGATAAAAGGTGGGATCTTTTATATTATTTCAATTTTGCGAGACGATCTGTTAATTGTTCACGCCAAACTTCTGCTAGTTCTGAAACAGCAAGAATCTTTTCCAGTGCCTCTATATCTTTCCGTCTATGAAAATATATTTCGTTAGAAAATAGAACAGAGACTTGATTTGGATGACGCTCTAGCAGTTTAATTTGTGAGTCTTTACGCACAATACCTTCTTGAAGAACGCGGCATAAATAGCCGGTATATCCAGTTGCCACAATGCGCGGTAAGATGCCAGGGATACCGAGTCGTTTTGAAATGGTACTACATGGTATTCTAGCTTGTGTCACTTGAATGATTGCTTCGCCTAATTGATATGTATCACCGATGAAAACATCGCGTTCTAACATATTTATAACAGTAATGTTTTCACCAAATGTAGAAGAAGGAAGCGTTGTTTGAAATTCTTGTTCCCATAATGCGTAATGTTCATGTGGATAGACGCAAACAGCACGATCCGGGCCACCGTGATGCTTTAAGTCAGCTACATCATCACCAAGGAATCCGTCTTTAGAGAGGAAGGCTTCTTCTATAGGCTCTTTACATATGCCCGTCGTCATTTCTTTGTCTTCGTTATACTGCATTTGTTTTGGTTTACCGATGCTAAAGTGAACGAGTTCAATTCCCATATGTAGTCTCCTTTACAATTGTTTTCAATATTATACCACCTTATAAATAAAAGCACAGAGAATGATGAAAACCTCTGTGCTTTATATTAATAAACGAGAAATCCAGCTCGATCTAGCGCGTCGCAAGCAGCATTTAATTTTTCTCTAGAATCTGCTTCAATTGTATGTAAGTGAATACCACCTGTTAACTGTGAGAGATAGGAAGCATTTGTATCCTCAATCTTTTGTAAATATTGTTCAACATCAAAGCGGTTGCTTACCATAATAGAGGCTGTTAAGTCACCATATACAGGATGCTCTACCTTTACGTCTTTAATTGTAACTCCGTGATCGACAAGCATGATTAGTTCTTGGCGGACTTCTTCTGGCTTATGTTGGCAGACGATGACGCGTTCAAAAGCCTGCTGTTTTGTCTGTGGCTTTAAATATAAGTACCCTTGTGCAGTTGCGATAATTGGCTCGTTTCGCGCTTTTAGTAAGGAGATATCTTGTACAATGACTTGTCTGCTGACATTTGTCTTCTTAGATAATTCACCCCCGGATAACGGCTCATTAGCCGCAAGGAGCCATTGCAGGATGAGTTGCCTTCTTTCTTCACCTAAAATCTTCTTTTGATCATTTTGTTTCATTATGAGTTACCACCTCTATAAAATGGATTTCTAATTGTTTGTAGTGCATGAATGGTCATATCAATTTGTTCTTTTGTTGTGTGATGCCCAAATGAAAAACGGACATACTGTTTTGCCTCTTCATACGTTTTCCCAACTGCAAGTATTGTTTTTGAAGGTTCTTGTTTACCAATCTGACAAGCACTTCCCGTTGAAATGGCAATGCCGTGACGGTTACATTCTAACATCGTGTACTGTCCTTCTATTCCTTTTATTGTAACCCCAATAATGTGTGGTAAACAAGCAGTAGAATGTCCTTCTACTTGAATTTCCAAAGAAAGTGATTGCAATTTATCAATAAAGTAAGAGCGTAATTGTTTGAAACGAGCGTATTCCTTATCGCGATTATCTAATATATGCTCTGCTGCTGTCAGAAAAGAAGCGATGCCTGGGACGTTGACTGTACCAGGACGAAAGCCTCTTTCATGAGACGCTCCTGGGAACACTTGTCCCCAGCGAACTTGCGGATTGATATAGCAAGCTCCTACACCTTTTGGCCCATAAATTTTATGCGCTGAAACAGAAAGACTATCAATTTGCATCGCTATCACATCGATTGGAAGTTTACCAAATGTTTGAACACAATCTGTATGAAATAAAATATGGTGTTTTTTTAAGAGTGCCCCAATTTCCGAGATGGGCTGAACGGTTCCAATTTCAGAATTTCCATGTTGAATACTTGCTAGAACAGTATCTTCTGTAATGGCTGCTTCTAAAGCATCTAGATTAATAAGTCCGTATGTATCAACGGGCATTTCAGTAATTGTATATCCTTGCTGCGCTAAAGAGTGAAAGTAGCTGTGAATGGATGCATGCTCCACAGGGGTCGTAATAATGTGTTTACCGCTTCTAGCATTTAAGAGTGATTGGATCGCTAGATAATTAGATTCTGAACCACCACTTGTAAAAAAGACACCCTGTTCCTTCCCGCCAATCATCTCTGCAAACGTTTCTCTGCAAACTTGTAGTAAAGATGCAGCTGATCCACCTATATCATGTAAACTTTGTTCATTACCAAAATATTGTTCCGCTGCCTTTGTATATGTATCGATTGCTTCTTTGCTCATTGGTGTTGTTGCCGCATAGTCAAGATATATCATAATATGTAGTCCTTTCTATAGTAGAGTTACATGCATTTTTTATTTTTAAGTAGTATGAGAGTTTCTGTAAGTTTCGTAATGAATGAATTAAAAAACTCTTGTCATTATTTTAAAACTATGTAAATATAGGTGTCAAGACAGTTGTAAAGTATAAGCTAGGAGGCAATGATCATGCCAAGTGCAGATGTTTTAATCATTGGAAGTGGTGTTGCAGCACTTAGTGTTGCGAAAGAGATTTGTCACAAAAAGAATGTGATAATTATCACAAAGAAAACGCGGCGCAATAATAATACGCATTTAGCTCAGGGAGGAATTGCAGCAGCTGTAGCTACATATGACAATGCGAATAATCATTATGAGGATACGTTAGTGGCAGGTTGTAATTATAACAATAAAGAGGCAGTTCGTTATTTAGTTGATGAAGGTCCGAAAGAGATTCGTAAACTGATCGCAAATGGTATGAAATTTGATGGAGATGAAAAGAGGCCTCATCTTGGTAAGGAAGGTGCACATCGAAAACGACGTATTTTACATGCGGGAGGAGATGCAACAGGAAAAAATTTATTAGAGCATTTGATTCAAGAAGTAGCTCCGTATGTTACAGTCGTGGAGCAAGAAATGGTGCTCGATTTAATAATAGAAAATGATACATGTATAGGTGTTTTGACTCGCGATTGTGAAGGAAACTTGCAGCGTTATTATGCTGACCATACTGTATTAGCTACAGGTGGTATTGGCGGTGTATACACTTTTACCTCTAACGATGAAACGATTACGGGCGATGGACTCGCAATTGTATACCGGGCTGGTGGAGAGCTTGTCGATTTAGAGTTCGTACAATTCCATCCAACAATGTTATATGTAGACGGGCGTTGCTGTGGGCTTGTGTCTGAAGCGGTGCGCGGCGAAGGGGCTGTCCTTATAAATAGAAAAGGACAGCGTTTTATGATGGATGTACATCCGCAGCGTGATCTTGCACCGCGCGATGTAGTAGCACGTGCTATTCATGAACAGATTCTTGCTGGCGAAAGTGTGTACTTAGATATTTCTTCGATTCAAAACTTTAAGCAGCGTTTTCCTACTGTGTCGTCATTATGTAAAAAGAATGGTGTATATGTAGATCAAAGTAAGATTCCAGTTGTACCAGGTGCTCATTTTCACATGGGCGGTGTGAAAACGAATTGTGACGGAGAAACATCAATTGCTCATTTATATGCTGTGGGTGAAGTAGCTTGCAACGGTGTCCATGGTGCAAACCGATTAGCGAGTAATTCATTGCTAGAAGGACTTGTATTTGGTAGACGGATTGGGCAACATATTTTAGCTCATCCAGCACAAAGGAACATAAGTGATAGTAAAGGGATACAAACAAGTTCTGCAATTGCTCAGTTACCAACGAAAAAAGAAATACAAGAACATATGATGAAGTACGTTGGAATTGTTCGGACAAAGCAGAGTTTATTGCATGCGAAGAAATGGCTTAATCAGTATGGTATGCAACACATGCAATTACAATATGATGGCCTTACAAATAAAGAAATAACCATTATAAACATGCTAACAGTCTGTGAGTTGATGACAGAGGCAGCAATGCGAAGAAAAGAGAGTATAGGTGGTCATTATCGTAGTGATTACCCAGAAAGAAATAAAGTGATGGAAGAAATTATTCTTGCAAAAAGAAAATCACAACTTGCGTAACGAGAGGAAAGAGGGGTTTTATGAACACGTTAAAAGTTAGAGAAGCATTAAATCGATTTTTTCTAGAAGATATAGGGGAAAGAGATGTAACGTCGCAGCTTATTTTTCCGGATAATTTAGAGGCAAAAGGAACATTTCTTGTGAAGGATACAGGTGCATTTGCAGGTACAGCGGTAATCGAGCAAGGATTTCGATTAATAGATGATAGAATTCAGGTCGAATTTTATAAAAAAGATGGAGATTTCGTAGAGAAAGGAGAAATTTTGGCAACTGCACAAGGTCCAATTGCCTCGTTATTAACAGCAGAGCGCGTTATATTAAATGTAATTCAACGTATGAGCGGTGTAGCAACAATGACGCGTAGCGCTGTTCTTACATTAGACAGTAATCATACGCGTATTTGTGATACAAGAAAAACAATGCCAGGACTTCGTATGTTTGATAAATATGCGGTTGTATGCGGAGGTGGATTTAATCACCGCTTTGGATTATACGACGGTGTCATGATTAAAGATAACCATATCGCTTTTGCAGGATCGATTACAAAAGCAGTCGCATCTGTGAAAGAAAAGCTTGGACATATGGTGAAGGTAGAAGTGGAAACAGAGACAGAAGAACAAGTGCGAGAAGCTGTATCGGCAGGTGTGGACATTATTATGTTTGATAACCGTACACCAGAAGAAATTCGAGAATTTTCTATGATTGTACCTAGTGCCATTGTAACGGAAGCATCAGGTGGTATAACAATTGAAGATTTATCAAAATACGGAAAAACAGGGGTAGATTATATTTCGCTTGGATTGTTAACACATTCAGTGAAAGCTTTAGATATCAGTTTCAATATTGAAGCGTAAGGAGAAAGCGGATTAGAGGGGGAGATTACTGATGAGTATTTTAGAGAAGGTTCAGCCAATTGAAGCGCTGTTACCAGAGCGGTATCAGACAATGTCTGTGCAGGAGATGGAAGAGCGTGTTCATGAAATTAAAGAAAGATTAGGTAAAGAGTTATTTATTCCGGGACATCATTATCAAAAAGATGAAGTTGTTCAGTTTTCAGATGCTGCTGGAGATTCATTGCAACTTGCACAAGTAGCAGCGAGTAATAAGGATGCCAAATATATTGTGTTTTGTGGTGTGCATTTTATGGCAGAAACAGCTGATATGTTAACGACAGCTGAGCAAGTAGTTATTTTACCAGATATGCGTGCAGGTTGTTCTATGGCGGATATGGCAGATATTGAACAAACAGAAAGGGCATGGAAAGAACTTACAAAGTTATTTGGGAATACGATGATTCCATTAACATATGTGAACTCTACCGCAGCCATTAAAGCATTTTGTGGCCGTAATGGCGGTGCAACAGTAACGTCTTCAAATGCAAAAAAAATGGTGTCTTGGGCATTTACGCAGAAAGAGCGTCTAGTCTTTTTACCAGATCAACATTTAGGAAGAAATACAGCATATGATTTAGGGATTCCACTTGATAAAATGGCGGTTTGGGATCCGCATACAGATTCATTAGAGTACGACGGAGATATTGAGGATGTAAAAGTAATTTTGTGGAAAGGACATTGTTCTGTTCACCAAAATTTTACTGTGAAAAATATTGAAAGCGTAAGAAAAAATCATCCTGATATGAATATCATTGTTCATCCAGAATGCTGCTATGAAGTTGTTGAAGCTTCTGATTATGCTGGATCAACAAAATATATTATCGATAGGATTGAACAGGCGCCATCTGGAAGTAAATGGGCGATTGGTACCGAGATGAATTTAGTGAACCGGATTATTCATCAGCATCCCGATAAGGAAATTATTTCATTAAATCCTTTTATGTGTCCTTGTTTAACAATGAATCGTATTGATTTACCACATCTGCTTTGGGCGTTAGAAATGATAGAGAGGGGAGAACAAGTCAATGTCATTCAAGTAGACAAACAAGTCACAAAAGAAGCAGTTCTAGCATTAAATCGTATGTTAGAGCGTGCTTAAAAGCAGCGGGGTTCCCGTTGCTTTTTTATTGCATATAATCATAACTAGGAAGAAATAGGCATACATTGTGTTGAGGAAATCATTGTAATTTTTATATACTTATTCCACTTTGAACAATAGTGAAAATGTAAGAAGTGCTAAAAAGTGAATTGTTTGTAAAAGCAGTATTGATAAAGTTTGGTTTTTAAAGAAAGTATTCCTTCAAAGTGTTTTTATTTATAGATAAGTTATACAGGAGGGGGAAAATTTGAAAATTCATATCGTGCAAAAAGGGGATACCCTTTGGAAAATTGCGAAAAAGTACGGAGTGGATTTTGAAACGCTGAAAACGGCGAATACACAGCTCAGTAATCCAGATCTTATTATGCCTGGCATGAAAATTAAAGTACCATCAGGCAGTGTTCATGTGAAAAAAAATGTGGGTGCTGGTTCAGCCCCTCCGAAAGAATATGTGAAGGAAGTACAACAAAAAGAATTTGCAGGCACACCTAAGCCACTTGGGATAGAAGAGGAAGAAGAAATGACGTATCAATCCGCACCAATTACGCAGCAGCCAGCCATGCAGCAAACTCAAAAAGAAGTACAAAAAGAAAAACCAATTCAAAAGGAAATGCCAATCCAAAAAGAAAAACCGATTCAGAAGGAAGTACCAATTCAAAAAGAAAAACCTGTAGAGAAGCTACCTGCTGTTGAAAAGCCAGCTGTGATTGAAAAACCACCAGTTGTTGAAAAGGTAGAAAAGCCAGCAGCAAAAGAAAGTACAAAGTTTTCAGTAAATATATTGCCGCAACCACCGCAGCCGCCTATTAAACCTGCAAAAGAATATAAAATTTCAGATGTAATAAAAAAGGGAAGCGAGTTAATTGCTCCTCAAATTAATAAGATGAAGCCAAATAACATAATTGCTTCGAAAACGAAAAAAGGAAATGTAAGTAATATAGTGTCACCACAAGTACAAAAAGAAAATGTAGGTAACATGGTGTCACCACAAATGAAAAAGGAAAATGTAAGCAATATAGTGTCACCGCAAGTACAAAAAGAAAATGTAAGCAACATGGTGTCACCGCAAATGAAAAAAGAAAATATAAGCAATATAGTGTCACCGCAAGTACAAAAAGAAAATATAAGCAACATGGTGTCACCACAAACGAAAAAGGAAAATGTAAGTAATATAGTGTCACCACAAGTACAAAAAGAAAATGTAGGAAATATAGTTGCACCACAAGTACAAAAGGAAAATGTGGGCAACATAGTTGCACCAAATGTAACAAAAGAAAATCTTATCATTCCGCAAGTCTTGCCACCGAATATTACGATGCCAATGATGGAAAACAACCAGAT
>NZ_NVPR01000056.1 GCF_002551815.1 Bacillus sp. AFS098217 | reverse complement strand
TTTAGAGTGAAAAAATACAGTTCGGTTGGTAGTCCGGACGCAATAATTTAATAATTATTGTCAATAACCTTCCCCCCTGGGATGTCCATCACTCATGTAATAAAAAGGGGGATTTTCAATGAAACTTACGATCTATTTTGATGGACAATTTTGGATTGGAATAGTTGAAATGATGGAAAATAATAAGTTGAAGGTATGTAAACGTACTTTTGGATCAGAACCAAAAGATAGTGAAATACTGGATTTTATTTTTCATGATATGATTCTGTTATTAAATCGTACATCAGGTGTTAAAAACTCTATTGATAAAAGAAAAAATAAGACTATCAATCCTAAAAGATTGATAAGACTAGCAGCCAAAGAAATGAAAAATCATGGAGTTTCTAACAAATCTTATGAAGCATTGAGAATAGAATTAGAACAAAAAAAGAAAATGAAGAAATGTATTACACGTCAAATGAAAGAAGAATTAAAAGAACAAAAGAGACAAATGAAAATTCAAAAACGGAAAGCAAAACATCGAGGGAAATAAAAGAACATCCGCTAATTTAGCGGATGTTCTTTTATCCTCGAAAACGGCGATAATATTTTATATGTTCATGATTTAAAGGAAAACTTGAAAGAGAGCCATTTGATTTCACCTAAAAATATCCATGATTTTGCACTCACATCCCTTACATGAAAAGGGGTTTAATACATCTGAATCCTTTCTATACTGATTAGTAATGATGGATAGCCAAGTACGGAATTCTTTATGGTGGGTAAACCCCTGTCCTAAAAACTGTGATAGAGGAATTGGTGCACATGACTTTGTATTTATAACTCCAGCTAAATAAGGATAAAAAAAAGCCCTAGAGGGGGACTCTAGAGCTACTAACAGGGAAATAAAAAAGACAAATGGTAGAGAATGACTTCCTTAGATGTTACAAGTTTAACACGTAAATTATAAAAACGTTATATAAGTATTTTACGAAATTATGAACATATGACAGGATTTGTTCTTGTCATCATGGCTGAGAACTGAATCTGTCTGTAATACCAACTACCTAACCAGTTCTCGACTGTGATGATGCACATAGCATCGATTTGAAAAATGGAAGCGAAGAATGATTTCCAATTTTGATATAACTTCTTCATAACTGCTTGATTCACTTGTGATGGTAGATTTATATAGTCTTGTTGCTTCATTGTTTTAAACAAACAATCTAGGAAGTTATAGGATAGGAAGGATCTCTCTTTTGTCGGTAGCGTAAACAGATTACACTTGATTTCTTTCCGTTCTTCTGCCGGCTTTTCTTTCTGCTTTTGCACACGTTTTTGATACGTACGAAGTTGATTTTCATTCATGATTTCAATATATGCTTGTAATGTATGGAGAACTTCTTGTTGAAGGGGATATAGAGTTTTCTTGCCCATTTTCTGATAAAAAAGTATTGCTATTTTTGTAAGCGCTTACTATAATAGAGGTATAAAGATTTATAAAACTTAATATTATAATAAAAGAGGAGTCAATGTGGAAATCGCAATGGCAGTTTTAAAATTTATAGGTGGAGTAATTCCATTAGTACAAGAGCTTTTAAAAGCATTTATGTAAGTTTATTATTCAGCAATTATGTATAAAAATTATCATACAAATGATCTGTATTTCAAAGACGAATTATTGATGTACAGATCATTTGTGTGAGTAAATTTAAAAAAGAGTCCCAAAAGGAATAAGGGATTCTTTTTTATTTAACGTATTTCCGAAAGAAGTCCCCATCTTCAAGCGCGTGACGTGCAAGAGCCCAGCGGTAAGATGGGGATGAATTTTGGTTAGGCATAGCCTAACTGATTTGTAAGAATTGCCAATGTTCCTGATAATACTCTAAAAGACATTGAGCATGATTGAAGGGCATTAAGGTGGAGGCGGCATTTCCCATTTGCTTCCGCATTTTTTCATTATTTACATGAAAAGTGGCATGAATTGATAAAAAGAGATGATGCCAGAACATGTGCCAAGGCACATACCTACAAATACATCTGATGGATAATGAAGCCCGAGATAAATGCGAGAAATTCCAACACATAGCGCTACTGGAAGTAAAATGACCATTAAGTTTGGATGATAGCAAATAAGTGGAACGAAAACAGAAAAAACAGCTGTTGTGTGACCAGATGGGAAAGAATGATCTGTTAACGGATGCAATGGGTATTTTGCATCTTGGATGGTTAAATACGGTCGTTTCCGCGGATACCACCTTTTTAATAGTTGTACAGGAATATGACTAATCGCTAGTGACAAGCTGGCAGCAATAGCTGCATGATGGAGGAGCTCTTTTGAAAAGATAAGAAGGCACAACGCTAGTGAGATAGAAAAGGTTGCACCACCAATATGTGTAATGGTACGGAAAAAGATATTTAATGTTTTTTGATCAAAGTAACGGTTAATTCCTTGAAAAATGTAACATTCTATTTTATATAAGGAGCTGACGGATTTAGCTTTCATGTAATCTCTCCCCCTCATTTACATATATATTGAGATATTATTTTCTATTGTAATAACATTTTATTGAGGGAATAATAAGATTTTGTAAAGAAAACGTTATGGTTTTAATGAAAAAAGCTGCCAATATAACGGCAGCGAGTGGAATTATTTTTGCAAGGATTTATAGTATTGACCTTTTTCAACATACTGTCTGCGAATACGCTCCATATCTTTTCGGTCTTCGTCTGTTAATTCGCGAATCACTTTCGCGGGACGACCGAATGCTAATGTATTAGGTGGAATTTTCTTACCTTGTGAAACGAGACTACCGGCACCAATGAACGCACCTTCGCCAATTTCAGCACCATCTAAAATAATAGATCCCATCCCAATTAAAGCATCTTTTTTTACCGTGCAGCTATGTAAAATAACTTGATGCCCAACTGTAACATCATCTTCTAGAAGAAGAGGGTACTGTGGACTTTGGTGAAGTGTACATTGATCTTGTACATTTACTCTGTTTCCAATGATTGTTGGAGACACATCGCCACGAATGACAGTATTAAACCAAATGCTTGATTCTTCACCAATTGTGACATCACCTGTAATCGTAACGTAGTCAGCGATAAAAGCACTACTCGCAATTTTCGGATTTTTATCTTTATAAGGATATATCATGTAAAGCCTTCCTTTCCTAGAAACTAGTTTTAGTGTATCAAATTATGAAAAAGAGTGAAATGGAGGAGTTTCGTATGTGGAATTATGAAGCGGAAACGGCAAAAGCTGTAATCGTAATTGTACACGGTGCGATGGAATATCACGGACGTTATGAAGGGATTGCAGAAATGTGGAATCATTTCGGTTATCATGTTGTTATGGGGGATCTTCCAGCTCATGGAACAACTTCAAGAAATAGAGGACATATTGACTCATTTGATGAATACATAGAAGAAATAAAATTATGGGTGAAGGAAGCAAGAAAATATCGAGTGCCTATTTTTTTATTTGGACATAGCATGGGCGGTCTTATCGTTATTCGGATGATGGAAGAAACGAAGAGAGACGATATAGACGGCATTATATTAAGTTCGCCATGTTTAGGAGTTTTAACTGTACCTGCCGCACCGCTTCGAGCTGTTTCAAAGTTGTTAAATATTTTCATGCCAAAATTACAATTCCCAACAAATCTTACAGTCGAAATGTCAACAAGAAATAAAGAAATTCGCGATGCGATGGAAAATGATTCATTGTTCTTGCGCAAGGTGTCAGTTCGTTGGTATAGTGAATTGATAAAATCTATCCAGATTGCTCATGACAAAATTGATGAGTTTCCAGACGTTCCGCTCTTGCTAATGCAGGCTTGTGAGGATAAACTTGTAGATAAAACACGTGTCCGTAAATGGTTTGATAACTTAAAGGTTAGTGACAAGACGTATAAAGAATGGCCGAATTGTTATCATGAGTTATTAAATGAGTATGAGCAAGACGAAATTTTGAACTATATCAAAGCATTTACTGAAGTACATGTCAATAACATAATAGAAACAAATAAATAATGAAGAGAAAGTTTTCTTCTTTATTATTTGTACATTCAATAGAGGAGATGAAGGAAGAAGTGAACGTACCGAGTAATCCCATAACGCTCATGGCGAAAGTATACCGTGATGTGTTTCCGGTAGTACACCATGAGCTAGCGATGTGGAAAGAGCGTGCCTACCATATTCCGAATGATGAGCTTCATAGTCAAGCTATTGCAAGTATTGAACATAAAACGTTTCATTGTGAAGGCGGTGGTATTTTAGCGCTGCTTGCAAATGAACACCGTGAGGAATGTATTCGTTTTATTGTGGCGTATCAGACGATTAGTGACTACTTAGACAACTTATGTGATCGCAGTACATCGCTTGATCCGAATGATTTTGCTGCATTACATGAATCGATGTTAGCAGCATTAACGCCTGAAAGTGAAGGAGCGAATTACTATCGTTATCGAGATGATCAAGATGATGGTGGTTATTTAGATGAACTTGTTGCAACATGCCAAGATGTGCTAAGAAAAACAAAGCACTATAATAAGATTGCCCCAATCCTTCATGAACTTGCTTGTTATTACTGTGATTTGCAAATTCATAAGCATGTGAAATTAGAAGAGCGAGAACCACGTTTGCAAACATGGTTTGAGGCTCATAAGGAAAATGTACCGCCAATGAGTTGGTTTGAATTTTCAGCATGTGCTGGATCGACACTTGGAATCTTTTGTCTCGTGGCATATGCATTTCATGATGAATTACTTGATGAAGATATTGCGAAGATTAAACAAGGATATTTCCCTTACGTCCAAGGTCTTCATATTTTACTTGATTATTTCATCGATCAGGAAGAAGATCGCATTGGCGGGGATTTAAATTTCTGTAGTTATTATGAGAATGAGCAGGTCATATTAGAGCGAATGAAGCATTTTGTGAAAGAAGCAGAAAGAAGTATTGGAGACTTACCTCATGCAAAGTTTCATCGTTTAATTAGCCGCGGGCTACTAGGAATTTATTTGTCAGATCAAAAAGTATCAGAGAAAAAGAATATGCAACATATGGCACGGCGCATTGTGAAATATGGCGGTTTTACTTCACGGTTCTTCTATTGGAACGGGAAGATATACCGAAAGAAAATGGCGCAGTGATAAAGGAGACCGCTCTTTTTAGGAGTGGTCTTCTTTACTATATATACATCAATTAAAAAACTGACATAAAACCCCTCTTTTGGGGTGGGAGAGAGCATCTAGCCATGCATAGAAGCGGTTAGGGCCTTTTTCTGCCACATGCGAAGTAAAAACAGAAAGAGCAAACGAGTGTAGGTTACTTTTTGTTTTACATAGCAGGGATTTAGATGTCGAAAAACTAAAATGGATATATAAATATGAGTGGAAAAACCGACATAAAAACTCCTTTCTTTTACGTGGAAGAGAGCATCTAGCCATGCATAGAAGCGGTTAGGGCCTTTTTTGCCACATGCAAGGGTGAAAACAAAGGGAGAATGCGAGAGCAGGTTATGTTTTATTCTGCATAACAGCAACTTATATGTTGAAAATATAGGTTTGGTTTACTTAAGGTTGAAAAAGAAAGTATTTTGCAAAATAATGGAAGTGAATAGGAGTGAACTGGCCAACATCCGGTTCTTTTTGTATGTAATAACGATCTTGGAAGATAAAAGGCTCATTGAAAGTCGATCTGTTAATCGTTCACATATCCCCCATAGGAGGCCCGGTACACCATGAAAACAGAGAGAATGTTTTCCATACTTATCTATTTATTGAAGAAAGATATTGTTTCTGCTGAAGAATTAGCCAATACATTTGAAGTAAGTAAAAGAACGATCTATCGAGATATAGATGCTTTATCATCAATCGGTATTCCTGTTATTTCTTATTTAGGAAAGAATGGTGGTTTTACTTTAATTGATAATTATCGATTAGATAAATTTACATTTAATGAGGAGGAAAAGAAGTTTTTATTAGAAGGTTTAACATTAAAAAATGAACTATTTGATAGTGATCAATTATCAATTTTACAAAAAAAAATAGAACTGTTGAAAGAAAATAAAGAGGAGTATCATTCCAATATCACAATATCATCATCTACATTACATCGAGAAACGATAGAAGAAGAAACAAAACGAAAGATCAAAAAAATACTTTCTATAATTGATGAAGGAAATAAAATCCGTATTTCTTATGTGTCACAAACAGCGAATATATCTAATCGAATGATTCAACCTTTAAAATTAAATTTTATGAATGGTAGTTGGTATTTAGAAGCCTTTTGCGAATCTAGAAAAGCTTTGAGATTATTTAAGTTGACTAGGATTAGAGATATGGAAGTAATACATGATAATACTAGAACAGCCTATACGGGGAAAAGCGAACGCGTAATGAATAAGGCAGTTAAAGTAGAGAAGATTATATTGTTGTTTTCAAAAAGCGAACTTGGGAAATTATACGATTTTTTTATTGAGGATGAAATAATGGTACTTGAAGACGGGAGTTTAAAAGTAACCTTTCATTATGATACCGATAAAAACTTATTGCCATTTTTATTGATGTTTGGTAGGCATGTAAAAATATTAGCGCCACTATGGCTTGAAAATGCATATAGGAATGAAATTGAATTTATTTATAAAAGCTGACAGACTGTTGTCATACTATGAATGCTATACTTTCCATATTAAGTATATACATCAATTAAAAAACCGACATAAAACCCCTCTTTTCAGGTGGGAGAGAACGTCTGGCCATGCATAGAAAGAAGCGGTCAGGACCTTTTTTTGCCACATGCGAAGTAAAAACAGGAAGAGCAAACGAGTGTAGGTTACTTTGTATTCTGCATAGCGGGGATTTAGATGTCGAAAAATTAAAATGAATTTATATAGTAGGAGGAAGTATAGATGAATAAAGCAATTACTGAAAAAAATATTTATGGAAAGAAAATAAGAACAAATAATCAAAGTACAGATGCCATATTGAATTTGTGGGAAGAATTTCTTCGTTTAAATTTAAAAGGTGATATATATGCTGTTTATAATAATTATGTAAGTGATTTTACAGGGGATTATGATTTGCATATTGGCACGGAAGAGAAATGGAATGATGAAAGTAGTGTCATCATTCCAGCAGGTAACTACCATGTTGTAGAAGTAGATCATACTGATCCAAAAGGTGTGTTTAACGCTTGGGTGGATATTTGGAAAAGTGATATAAAAAGAGCATATAAAACGGATTTTGAATTTTATTCTAAAGATGGTAGTATAAAAATATTTCTGTCGGTTGAATAAATAAGCGTAATTCGTATAAGCCAATTTTTTAAACTACGAACCGGTTCCTGAAGGTACAAGGAACCGGTTGTTTTGTGCCTAAATGTTTTGGATTATACTCGTCTTTTTAATACAGTAATGGTAATAGCATTGCTAGCCATAACAATAGCAATCCACGTTGTCACATATACTTTCATAAATTCTAAATCTACATTTCCATATCTAAACAGAAGACTTTGAACAACAAAACCAACGAGAATGAAAATAAAAGCTACACTGAAAGATTTTCCGAGAATTTGTTGCCCTCGTTCGTCTTTACCTTCTGAAAAGACAAAACCTATAAAGATTCCACTTGTAATAACAAAAATGATTGTTGCGATGATGAAAATTGTATTCCCTAACATCATGATTCCTCCTCTAAGTATTGAAAAATGTCTGTAATCTCGACTTCGAATAGTTTTGCAATTTGAAAAGCAAGCATAAGTGATGGATTATATTTGTTACTCTCTAAAGAGTGGATGGTTTGTCTGCTAACTCCGAGCATTTCCGCAACATACTTTTGTGACCAACGTTGTTCAGCACGCAATAAATATAAATTGTTTTCTAACTTTCCTTTTTTACTACCCATACACACCTCCAGATGAATGAAATAAATTACTTATGTAATATATTTTTAACTTATGTAAAGAATATATTACGTATATCTGTAAGTGTCAACTAATATATGAATTTTATGGTAAATTGGACGTGAAGGAGTGATACCAATGAAACGTTTCTTCCAAAAACTATATGAACATATAGAAATTACATTACTGGTTTGCCTTTCTATCTCATTCATTACTGGAATATACATAATGATGATTAAAGTTGGTGGCCCAGCAACAATGGATTATGTAGCGCAGGTTATTATAGGAGCTATTATTATTGGTGATATTATCTTTTTGATTAACGATAAACAGAAGGAAATAAGTTAATGCAGAGGGGGGGGGAAGCTGACTGTGAGTATGGGGAATATATTTTCGATTCTTTCTATATTAGCATTGATATATGTGTCATGGGGGCGTAGAAAAGAGATAAAAGAGACGTATAAAAAATTGACCATGACACAATTACTAAGCGTTATTATTTCTTATACCGTAGCAATTTTCGTTGCCGTTCTTCTCATATACTATGGTAGGAATTGGCTTGTAAGTTATATTCCATTTGAGCCATTGAAATTTGTTGTTTCAATCATTATTATCATTACTGTTCTAGCTTGTTGTTTACAGGTATTAAATAAGGTTTTAAAGAAAATATCGAATGGTATATTGTGAGTTTTAGAATGGAAAAAGACGTGCATATGCACGTCTTTAGTCAACTGAACTCGAGACCTCGTCTCTTCTTGACTTAGTCAGATAGATGACCAAACCAAAAATTGTTACAAGGAAGAGTATACTTGTTCCTGTAGTACCTAGGCCAAGTCCACCCTCTTTATGAGGCTGTGACAGGTAGTCACCAAGAGAAGCTCCAAAAGGACGGGTCAAGATGTAGGCGATCCAGAAAGACAGCACTGGGTTCAACTTGAAACGGTAGTAAGCGATGGTTACCACCGCAATCACTGTAGCGAACATGAGCGCTGACTTCCAATAACCTAATTGGAGTCCCTCTGATATAAGGTCACCAGCTGCGGTGCCCAAGGCAAAGGTGAACAGGATGGTTAACCAGTAGAACACTTCTCGCTTAGTCGTATAGATGGAGTGAATGGATAATGTCTTCTCACTCGCGTACCATGCTGCAAAGGTCGCCAACAGCGCGAGGGTGAAGATGATGGTAGTTGTCTCGAGAGCAACCCCTAAGTTGTCCGTGAGATTGTCGGTAACCAACGTACCGACAACACTAATCAGCACTACAACAAGCCAGTATATACTTGGCACGTACTTCTTCGATCTAAACTGAAAGAACAATGTGATGAGAAGCAAAACACTCATGAAAAAAGTCGTGTTAGCCAAGCCCCATTTCATATTGAAATTCAGAAAGTCTGCCGCTGTCTCGCCTACCGTTGTTGCCATGATCTTAATAATCCAGAAGAAAATCGTTACTTCTGGAACTTTGTTCAACATCTGCCGAGCTCTTGATGGGCCGGACCCGATTTCATTTGAAATGGATGGCTTATCCTTATTATAATCCTGTCCGTTATATGTCATTTATGAATCCTCCTTATTTTCTCTTTGGAACTACACGATAAGTATTGAGATAATCAGCACTATCTTTTTTTGGTGATATTACTAACCAAATATGTTCACCTGGCTATATGCCCATTCATATATGGGGAATTGTTCACAAGAACAAGAATTTTGTTGAACTACAATTCAAACTATATCTTCTCAATATGAGAAGAACATGAAAATACAATGAAATTTATCTAATACATCGAGTCTTTCTTTACTAAAGGAGACTTAGGTGTGAGAAAATGAAAAAAGGCGAACGCATATTTCCCATGACTAATATGTGTTCGCCTTTATTTTTAGGGATTTTGTGATTTATGTATGGTAGGAATTGGCTTGTAGGTTATATTCTGTTTGGGGTATTGAAACTTGTTTTGAGAAATGTAATCCCTTGCTTCATTTGAGCAAGGGATACTGGCTTTTCATGGAGTTTTTCATCGAATGTATAGCTCATTTCGAAAGGGATGTTTTCGATTTTCATGAAATTCTCCTTCTATCTTTTTTGATTATATAAATCCATGTTAATTTTTCGGCATCTAAATTCCCTGCTATGTAGAATAAAACGTAACTTACACTCGTTTACTCTTTCTGTTTTTACTTCGCATGTAGCAGAAAAAGGCACTGACCGCTTCTATGCATGAACAGATGCTCTCTTCCATCTAAAAAGAGGGGGGGTTATGTTGGTTTTTTAATTGATGTATATATAGATAAATATCTATGGCCAACAGCCTTAGCAAGGCAGACAGATGAATCCACAAAGTAAAGGTTATGTGGATTTGCTCCTGATACAACATTCAAGTCTGTACAAGCTATAATAACGGCATCTACTGCTTCAGCTAATTCTGTGCAAAGTGTACGCCATAATTCCCTTGCTTCTATTATGTTTCCTACTTTTATTTTCGAGATAATTTGAGTGGTATCTCTTTGCCAGTTGTCTTTATGGATATAGTTCATACCACACTTTGAAATACCGTCTTGATATATGCCAGATTGAACAGTCGCATCAGTTGCTAAGAGAGCTACTTTTTTTATATGATTTGGTATTTCTTTTATCGTTTCATCTACCATATTTAAAATGGGAACAGAAACCGAATCTTGTAACTGATTAAAATAGAGGTGTGCTGTATTACATGGCATGGCGATAAAATCGACACCTGTACTTTCAAGTTTTTGTGCACCACTTATAATAGCCGTTTCCATAGCTTGATGATCAATCGGTCTATCCATATAAAAAGGTGTTGGACAAGAATAAATCATCATATGTGGAAAGTCCATATCATGTTTCGCACCGTATATGTTTTGGCATTGCTCGACTACTGTATCAACGAACGGGCCTGTTGACTTTGGCCCCATTCCTGCTAATATTCCGATCATTGTTAGTTCTCCTTATGTGAATGAATTTTGATATATAAATTTAAAATTTCTTGATTTTTATCGTATATTCCTTCTTTAGAAGCGTTTTTTTCGAACGAGAAAAAGGAATAGAGTAATTAACAAGAGCGAGTAGATAAGTGCCCATGCAGTAAGCCAAAGTACGTGAACAAGCAAATGCTGTTCATATTGTCCGAGCATTAGAAAACTATTGATGGGCGGGAAAACCCATAATAGTTCCGGCATTTCTTTTTTGAGACGAATGGAAGCAATTGTGATAAGTAGTACAAAAGAAAGACTAAGCCAAGCTGTACTTGCTTTTTTAATGATATTTCGTGTAAATAATGTTGCGATTGAAATACCGAGTATGGATAAAGAAAAGTGCGAAAGGAGACCAGTGATAAATAATGAAACCGTCATCTTTTCGTTAAACATATGAAAGACAATTGGATATATAACAGATATAAGGGATAGAATGCTGCAAATGATAAGTACCGTTACATATTTACCGAGGTATAGGGTCCATATGTTTTTTGTATGAGAAAGCGTCATTTGTTCTTGAACAGGGTCTTCCGTATGAAATAGTGTAATTGTAATCCAAGCTGAAAGTAAGTAGAGCGTAAGTGCTGTTTCTAAATATGTTGCAACAATTGGATTTGGTGTGTAGGAATAAACAAAGAGTAAACTGACGATATACATCGCGATGGGCGGAACATATTTATATGACTTTGTATAATCAAGAAAATTGTAACGAATGAGTGCAATCATAGCAATCCTTCTTTCTGTTTAGGAATTTAGGTTGTAATAGTGTAATGAATGCATTGTGATGTAATAAATATTGAAGCATGTCATTTGTATACGTCTTTTCAATTTGTAATCGAATAAGGTTTTTGCTTTCGGTGTATGTAACATGTATACAGCCAGATTGTTTCTGTAATTCTGGGATAGAAAAAATGTGCGGTACCGTTGCTTCTATATAGATATGTTCTTTCGGGATTGTATCAGATGTTAAAATATCCGCTGTAATGGTATGGTTCGCTAATGTCACGATTCGGTCAGCAAAGTTTTCTAATAGTTGCTTTTCATGGCATGTGAAGAGAATAGTAAGACCCTGTTCTTTTAATGTAAGTAGTATATGTTCCAGTTCTTTTTGGGACTGTGGATCAAGGCCAGAAAGTGGTTCATCTAAAATTAATACATCGACATCACTAAGGAGTGCCTGCATAATACCTGTTTTTTGTTTCATTCCTTTTGAAAAATTTCTTATAACGGAATGATTGGCGTGTTGTAAATGAAAAGTTTCTAGAAGCAAAGGGATTTTGTTTTGTAAATACTCTTTCGATAAACCATGAATACGGCCGAGGTGGTACAAATAATCTTCTAGTGTAAAACGAATGTCTTCTGGAAAATGTTCGGGTACATATCCGATTTTCATATTTGATGCTTTGTGGATTGTGCCTGTTGTTGGGGCAATAAATCCAGCAATCATTTTGAGTAAAGTACTTTTTCCAGTACCATTGCCACCGATAATGGCAACCGCTTGTCCTTTTGGGATAGATAAATGAATGTCCTTTAGTATCAGTTGTTTGCCATAGACCTTCTGTATTTCCTTTAGTTCTAATAACAAAATGATTGCCTCCTTCTTTATAGGTTCTCTATATCCATTATATGGTATATCTTATTGTTGGAACAATAAAAAAACGTGCAGCACGTGCACGTTTTTTTATAAAGCTTCTTGTCGAATCACCGATATATTTAGCGCTTTTCAATCGCCACAATAAATGGTGGGTTGTTTTGCTGGTTAATGAATCCGTAACGAAGTACGTGAGCTTCTTTTTGATCAAGCTCCTCGGCGAATTGTAAGACAGCATCGCGTTCTACTTGTCCTTCTGGATGCCCGTGATAAATGACAAGAACGATGATTCCTTCTGGCGCCATGACTTCTAATAACTGCTTGATAGCGGCAATTGTCGAGTTCGGTTTTGTGACGATATGCTTGTCGCCGCCAGGAAGGTAACCTAGATTGAAAATTGCTCCCGTTACTTTGCCTTTTGCTTCTGCTGGCAAGATTGATAATAGCGTATCGTGGCTATCATGAATTAAAACTGTTCGTTCTTCTAATCCTTTTTCTTTTAGATGAGTAGTCGAACTTTCAATGGCTTCTTTTTGAATATCAAATCCAAATACTTTCCCGTTTTCTCCAACAATCTCTGCTAAAAAACAAGTATCATGACCATTGCCAAGCGTTGCATCTACGGCATAATCGCCTTCTTTAACAGCTGTTTGCAAAAGTGTGCGCGCAAACGGTAGTACCCGTTCTAATTTCATATTTGCTTCACCTCGTTTGCATATTTTCCTTGCCAACTTCCGCGGCGTACGAATTCCGCATCGATGGCATTTAATACTTCCCATTTATTTAAACTCCACATTGGACCAATCATTAATTCAGGTGGACCGTCACCTGTGATGCGGTGCACAATCATTTCTGCGGGAATGATTTCAAGTTGATCGACAACGAGATTGACGTAATCTTCAAGGGAAAGAAATTCTAATTGTCCTTTTTCATATTGCTTCACCATTGGTGTTCCTTTTAATAAATGAAGTAAATGAATTTTAATTCCTTGTACATCAAGCTTTGCTACTTCACGTGCTGTTTCCATCATCATGTCATAGTCTTCAAGAGGAAGCCCGTTAATAATATGGGAACATACTTTAATGCCGTGCTTACGAAGTTTGTTTACACCTTCCACGTATGATGGATAGTCATGGGCACGGTTAATAAGATTTGCTGTACGTTCATGAACGGTTTGTAGTCCGAGTTCGACCCAAAGATATGTCCGTTTATTTAAATCAGCTAAATATTCAACAACATCATCAGGCAAGCAGTCTGGGCGTGTGGCAATAGAAAGACCAACAACATCTTTTTCTGCTAAAAGCGGTTCGAATTTTTCTTTTAACACTTCTACTGGAGCGTGCGTATTTGTGTATGCTTGGAAATAAGCAATGCACTTTCCATCTTTCCATTTCGAGTGCATTTTTTCTTTCATTTCATGATACTGCGTTATAACATCATCGCGGCGATCACCGGCAAAGTCGCCAGAACCAGCAGCACTGCAAAATGTACAACCGCCATATGCGACTGTGCCGTCACGGTTCGGGCAGTCAAAGCCGGCATCTAATGAGACTTTAAAGATTTTTTCACCAAATTCTTTTCGTAAATGATAGTTCCAAGTATGGTAACGTTTGTTGTCATTTGTATATGGAAAAGGATTTTGAACCTTCATGCTTATATTCCTCCTAAATCTAAGAGCGTACAGTAAAAACAAAATCCATTATAACATACTCATAAGGTCGATATGGAAGGGACACACTAAAGGGGAAGTAACGGCAAGGAGGAATTTGTTATGGCAGAGCGTCAATCACTTGAAGAATACATTACGCAAGCAGAGCAAGCAATCGAATATGCAAAAGAACAATTAGATCTTGGCATGAGACAAGAGCATTACAATACAATGGAATATTCTGATGCGCAGCTAAAATTAGAACAGGCCTATAATGATTTACAAGTTATGCAGCAACATGCGAATGATGAACAGCGGGAGCAGCTAAACCGTGCTCGTATGGCAGTTCGTCAACTGCAGCATCAAATGATTATTACACCGCACTAATAAGGAGTGAATGTAATGGCAAAGCGTTCAGATCAAAATAATCCAGAGCAAAAAACACAAAATGGACACAACGCTGAATTTTCAAATGAACTCGATCCAGTTGTACAAGCAAAACAACGTAATCGTAAAAAAGGACAACCACAAAAATCGAAGCAATCAGAGTAAGCCAGGTCGCAGTAAGACCTGGCTTTACTTTTTGGCATGCCCAGCTAAGCTGGGCACTGCTTACTGGTGAAAGTCCAATCTAGGTAAGAACCAAGTCGCCTAGTAGCTGACAGCTGGTGGAGAAATCCTAAGGTTGAAGCTCTGTGACAAAGTAACTTCTAGTAGAAGTGCGAGCAAATCAGCAGACCGTAACATAAAGTGAACCTTGCCGCCTCGTTAAAAGTAACCTAGCAATAGGACAAAGGGAAGTCGGGCCTAGTGAAGATAGGCGAAGATAATAGTAAATTACCAACAATTTTATAATTGTTGGTAATTCTCTTATTTGTTATATAAGTATAGTTTTTTATAAACTGGATATTTCAACAGATTTTTGAGTACAACGTTTCATAGCTGAAATGATAGCTGTTCTTAAGCCTTTTTCCTCTAATGTTGCTACAGCTTCTATTGTCGTTCCACCTGGAGAACAAACCATATCTTTAAGTGTGCCTGGATGTATTCCTGTTTCAAGTACCATTTTTGCAGAACCTAATACAGCTTGAGCTGCGAATTTATATGCTTGAGTTCTTGGCATACCATCTAGTACAGCAGCATCTGCCATGGCTTCTATAAACATATATACATATGCTGGAGAAGAACCACTTACAGATGTTACAACATCCATTAATTTTTCATTTACTATCTCTGTTTGGCCAAAGCTATTAAATATATTTAGTATATCTTCTAAATCTTTTTCTGTAACCATTTCATTAGAACATAATGCAGACATTCCTTCTCCAACAAGAGCAGGTGTATTAGGCATTACTCTAACAACCTTTAACTTTCTGCCGAAAGCATCCTCAGTACTCTTAATACTTTTTCCAGCAGCAATAGTTACGACTATTACATCGTTTTTTATCTGCTCTTTTATTTGGTTAATTACTGATGAGTATAGGTCTGGTTTGATTGATAAAATTAAAATATCAGCATTGTTAGCTACTTCATTATTATCAGTAGTTGTAGTTATGTCATATTTATCACTAGCATTTTTTAAATTAATGACATTTAAATCTGAACAAATTATTTTATCTGAAGAAACTATATTTTTGTTAATCATTCCACCTATCATAGCGATACCCATGTTTCCGCATCCGATGAATCCTATTTGTTTGTTCATAATAACTCGCTCTTGCTCCTTTTATTATAAATTTTATTGGTTTGAAATTATTATTCTAAAAAAATTAAGGATATCCCGTACAGAAGAAATAAACATTATAAACTATATCGAGATTAGTATAAAAAAACATTTTAAGAGAGTGCATTACTTTTGGCAATACAAAAAATATATAGAAATCACTTTTATTCTGTACTAAATAAGTACATCTTCTATAATTTAATATTTTTTGTTATATACTACTCAATAACATTTCAAATAATTTTGGAGAATATAAACATATCACTATCAATAGCATAATGAATAGGTGGAATTGAAAGGATTGTTACTTATCGCCTTCCTTATTTTCTAAAACATCTCTTGACATAAAAATGCATTATATCGCATAATATATAAAAATTAAAGTGAAAATCGCTGAAGGGAACTAGTACATATATCTTCTTGCGCAAGAGAGTGGAATCCGTAGGCTGAAAGATTCCTCGTATAGAAATTATCGAACCTATCCCTGAGTCTTAAACGAAAGTTTAGGCGTATGCCTGCGTTACAGGCGACAAGCGGATATAGATTTATATCAATGAAGGTGGTACCGCGGAACAAAGACCGTTTCGTCCTTTTTAAGGACGGATCGGTCTTTTTTATTTGGCTCTTTATTGCGGGATCGGCATCATTGGTGAGGTGTTTTTTGTTGCAAATTGCACGTAGTAGAAGAATATTTTGTTTCATCTGAAAAAAGAAGCAGCACAATTTATAAAAAAACTTTTATTTTAGACTAGGGGGTATAAAAGTGAAAAAACAGCGAATTGTCGTAAAAATCGGAAGCAGTTCCTTGGCAGCGAATCATGGAGGCATCTCTGGCGAACAGCTTTCAGATCACGTTGCCGCCTTGGCGCGACTGAAGCAAGAAGGACATGAAATCGTGCTGATTACATCTGGGGCCATCGCCGCAGGCTTTTCCGCTCTCGGGTATCCCAGCCGCCCCGTGACAATTAAAGGGAAGCAGGCTGCTGCCGCTGTCGGGCAAAGTCTGTTGATGCAGGCGTATACGGAGGAATTCCGCAAATATGGCATCGTTACCGCGCAGCTTCTGCTGACAAGAAGTGATTTTTCCAGAAAAGAACAATACAGCAATGCCTACGCCACTTTAGCGGAGCTACTCAACCGCTCCGCTCTTCCTATAATCAATGAAAACGATTCTATTTCTTTGGAGGAGCTGACGTTTGGTGATAATGACATGCTGTCAGCTTTAGTAAGCGGGCTTGTCTCGGCAGATATGCTCATGATTTTTACGGATGTGAACGGTTTGTATGACCGGAATCCCCAGAAAAATCCGGACGCGAAAAAGTATTATTTTCTCCCTGCCGTTACGGAAGAAATCGCCTCTCTTGCTGGAGATGCTGGCTCAAAACTTGGTACCGGCGGCATGAAATCGAAAATCGATGCGGCAAAGACGGCACTATCTCTCGGTGTAAGTGTATTCATCGGAACAGGACGTGGACGGGAGAAGTTTTTAGATGTTTTGAAGGGTAAAGGTGATGGAACGTATATCGGCAATACGCCTCAAAAAGTGATCAAGATGAACAAGCAATGGATCGCGCTACATTCGCTTGTCAGCGGGCAAATCGAAGTGGATGCCGGAGCAGCCGCTGCCATCATTCAGCATGGAAAAAGTCTTCTTCCTGCCGGTGTTACCGGTGTGTTTGGGAGCTTTCAAGCTGGCGAAGTCGTGGAGGTTATCACACAGCAAGGACGCGTGATAGGGAAAGGGCAGTGCAGATATAGCGCAGAGGAATTGCGGGAGCTGAAAGGTATGCAGAGCCACGACATTCAAGCGCGAGGCGAAAGGCATAGCTATGAGGTCATTCATAGGGATAATTGGGTTTCATTTTAAGAAAATCAAGGGGGCTCGTTCAAGCGAAGAGCACAGGGGCCTATGTCCCCAAAGGCGCTGTTTGTTTTTTCTCGCTCTAAGCGTCCGATTGACTCAACTAACATCTATGGAGGAGAGTCTTGGATGATAGTGCCTAGTTGGCGGAGTTGGACACGTCTCAAATTTTATACTTTTTAATCTTTAAAAGGGGGAAACGAAAATGAATGAAGTGTTGGCAAAGGGACAAAAAGCGAAAAAGATTGCGGGGGAGCTTGTGGCCAAATCGACTAATGAAAAAAATAAGGCACTGGAGGCTGTCGCTGAGCAATTAATAGAAGAGACATCCTATATTTTGGAGGAGAACAAACGGGATATCGAACAAGGTAAAGCGAAAGGAATGCCTGCCTCTGTCCTCGATCGCCTCATGCTGAACGAACAGCGCATCATTGATATGACAGAGGGCATCCGGCAGCTGATTGATTTGCGTGATCCTGTCGGAGAATGTGTAGCTGCATGGGAACGGCCGAATGGATTGTCTATTCGGGAGATGCGCGTGCCGCTCGGTGTTGTGGGGATGATTTACGAGGCGCGTCCGAATGTGACGGTGGATGCGGCTACAATTTGCTTGAAAACAGGCAACGCAGTGATCTTGCGTGGTAGTTCTTCCGCCATTTATTCCAACAAAGCCATCGTCGCTGTCATTCACCGGGCGCTCAAACAAACGAGCTTACCTCCAGAGAGTGTACAGCTCATTGAAGACACGTCACGAGACAGCGCAAAGCAGCTGTTTACATTGAACGAGTACTTGGATGTTCTTATTCCAAGAGGTGGCAAGCAGCTGATAGATACTGTAGTGAGAGAAGCATCTGTTCCTGTATTGGAAACAGGTGCGGGAAATTGTCACATTTTCATTGATGAAACAGCGGATAAACAGATGGCATTCGATATTATCGTAAACGCCAAAACACAGCGTCCGTCTGTATGCAATGCTATTGAAACGATTATACTTCATGAGAATTGGGCGCAGCGATTCGGTACCGAGCTGTTTTCTTTCTTGAAGGAAAGAGGAGTGGAGCTGCGTGGGGATAAGAAAGTATTGGCAATGGATTCTTCTCTTGTACCCGCTTCAGAAGAAGACTGGGAAACAGAGTTTTTGTCTCTTACGCTAGCAGTCAGAATCGTTTCCTCTGTTGAAGAAGCGATTCGACACATCAATGCTTATGGCTCCATGCATTCCGAAGCAATCATTACAGAGAACGAGGAAAACGTCAGCAAGTTTTTCATGTCCGTTGATGCCGCGGCGCTTTACCATAATGCTTCGACCCGCTTTACTGACGGCTTTGAATTTGGCTTCGGCGCAGAAATCGGCATCAGCACGCAAAAGCTGCACGTACGGGGACCAATGGGGCTGTCTGCATTGACTTCCACGAAATATGTGATTCGCGGGAATGGGCAGATTCGGGGATAAGAAGCAAAAGGACAGATGCAAAGCCCTCTTATTTTATTTTCGCTTTTAGTTTCTACCTCTTCTTTAGTATTATGGAGATATCTTAAAATAACAAACGGCGTCATATGCTACGTGTTTACATGTAACATATGACGCCGTTTTATGTATCTTACAAAAATGTAAGGTAAATGTCATGTAAAACAATGGAAGATAATACGGAAAAGGCGCAAAATAGGAACTGGAAAAAGAAGTGTAGGAGGGTTTATATGAACAAACCAGTTGTAGATGTCAAAGACGTTCAAAAAGTATACGGTAAAAAAGGTGAGAGCCAATCACATGCTTTAAAAGGTGTATCGTTCTCCATTCAAGAGGGTGAATTTGTTGGAATCATGGGACCATCTGGTTCAGGGAAAACAACGTTATTAAATGTAATTTCAACATTGGATAAAGCAACGGGCGGAGTTGTTGAAATTGCAGGTACAGATATTACAAAAATGAAGCAAGGTGAGCTTTCTGATTTCCGTTCACAAAAGTTAGGATTCATATTCCAAGACTTTAACTTATTAGAAAACTTATCAATCTATGAAAATATTGCTCTGCCACTTTCTCTGCAAGGTGTTCCATCACGTAAGATAGGACCGAAAGTAGAAAAGGTAGCTGAAATGTTAGGAATTTCAGAAATACTTCAAAAGTACCCATCTGAAGTATCTGGTGGACAAAAACAGCGTTCAGCAGCAGCGCGTGCGCTTGTACATGAACCAGCGATCATTTTAGGAGACGAGCCAACAGGAGCGCTTGATTCTAAAAATGCAGCGAGTCTTTTAGATGCGATGACAAACTTAAATGAAGAACAAGGTGTATCGATTATGATGGTTACCCACGATCCATATAGTGCAAGTTACTGTCAGCGTATTTTATTCATTCAAGACGGAGAGTTATACAAAGAAATTCACCGCGGTGGTACGCGCGAAGCGTTCTATAAAGAAATTTTAGATGTGCTTGCAGACTTAGGCACACAAAAAGCATAAGAAAGGAGGTTCAAGAATGTTATTTAAGCTTTCTATGTCAGGACTAAAAAGTAAGCTGAAAGATTACATTGTCTTACTTGTTGGTCTTGTAATGTCCATTTCGATCTTTTACATGTTCCAAACATTAGCATTGAATAAAGCGTTTATTGAAGCGAATTCTGTAATCAGCAGTATTCAATTCGTCTTCCATGCTGGTGCGGTACTATTAGCTATCATTACATTCTTCTATATTTTATATGCTAATTCTTTCTTACTATCACTTCGTCAAAAAGAATTTGGTATGTATATGATGTTAGGAGCCAAAAAGCATAAGGTAACAATGCTTATGTTTATTGAAACAATTGTATTAGGAGCAGCATCTCTTGTAGTTGGTATTGCAGTCGGTGTAGGGCTCGCGCAAGGAATTGGTAAACTACTTATGCACCAGCTTGAATTTACTGCAGGTGGCTATCATGCATTTTATGTTCCATCTATGCTTGTCACATGTATTTTCTTCTTAGTACTATTTGTTTTATCAGCAATTATGAATAGTATCAAATTATCACGTATTACGGTTCTGCAACTGGTTCATGCAGATTCTAAAACGGATCGTGTTTCTAAATCAGGAGTAAAGACTGTTATAGCTGCATTCGTTGGAATTATTCTATTAGCAATCGGTTATGCTTCTATGATCTACATGGATAAGTTGGCGCAAATGGGGATTATTATTGCATTAATCACTGTAACGTCCGGAACTTACATGTTATTTGGAACATTCCTTCCACTTATTATTAAAAAGCTAAAGAGTAATAAAAAGCGGACTGAAAAAGGACTTAATGCTTTTACATTTGCACAGTTAAATTTCCGTATCAATAGCTTAACAAAAGTACTAGCGACAGTAGCGATGTTAGTTGCGCTTGGAGCAGGTGCGATTTCAGGCGGTATGGCGTTCAAAAATAACGTTATGCTTATTGTTGATGGTTTGGCGATTTATGATGTTGCGATTCATAATCCAACAGCCGAAGAGAAGAAAATTTTAGATGGTATTACATTTAAAGAGAAAAGTGAATATCGTTACAAAACAGACGATAAATACGTGTATTATTTAAAAGAAGATTTAGAGAAAAATCGTCCTTTAGTACAAGATTTAAAAGATTTTAAAGGAATGAAAGATGTCGGTAAAGTGAAACGAGCTTCTGAAGAATTACCAGTAGGTGCGATTTCGAGTTCCGGTCAAGAAAAATCTGATAATGTGATTCCAGAGGAGTGGGGTCAGGCATTAAGCACGATTCATCCAATTTATGTATCCCCTAATCAAACAATCAAAATTGTAGACCAAAAAATGTATGATGGTTTGCAAGGAAAAGAGGGCGTTGCATTCCTTGGAAAAGTAGATAATTTCTTAACATATAAAAAAGAGTGGAAAAAAATTGACGAGTTGCAGCTAGCTAAATATGAAAATGTACAAGAAACTTCCTTGCAAAGTAAAAACCAATTTTATACTGGATTTTACGGCATCGCTAGTGGAACAGTATTTATGGGCTTCTTCCTAGGAATTGCTTTCTTAGCAATGATGGCAAGTTGTTTAATGTTTAAAATTCTATCTGGTGCATCTAGTGATATTACGCGTTACCAAATGCTTCGCAAAATCGGTGTTCGCCGTGAATTATTAACGAAGTCTATCTATAAAGAATTATTCTTAGTATTCTTATTCCCAGCAATTGTGGGGATTGCCCATGTATTAGTTGGTATGAACATCTTCTCGTTCATTTTAATTGACCCGTATTTCCGTGTATGGCTTCCAATCTTGATTTTCGTAGTCATTTACGCAATTTACTATTTCGTCACAGTCCAATTATATAAAGGAATTGTTCTTCCGAAAGAAGACTAAGAGTTAGAAAATACCGAGCAGAGGGTGCTCGGTATTTTTTAGCATTCATTTGCTTCTCCTTAAAAATGGTTACATGTATTTTATACCATTTCATGGATAGATTCTATATCTGGCCAGATGTCCTTGCTAAACTAAAAAAGAGGGTTTTTTATTTATCCCGCATTAACGGGCAGTAATACTCCCACTTCAAAATTCAGTGAAGGCATTGTCCAGCTCTAGCGGCTAGAATCTCCGGTCGTTTCACCCCCTCGGACGAGGCAAAAAGCGCCTCTCTGTCGGTGGCTCCAACGTCCTGCGATTCTGAGCGAGCCGCTTCTGCTTTTCTAAAGAAGTTAGGTGGGAGATAAACTGCCCGTAAAAGCCCGATTGGTGAGGGCTGATTAAAGCTTCACTTTATAGATTTGTGCTTTGGACGTACTTCTAGGAAAAATCTCTTAGAGGACAAGGGAATAAAATTGGTTTCCATACAAGAAAATATTTTTTATCTTTTTGTCACAAATCGCAAATTTGTGGTTTCTTTATAGTGACAGTAGCTAATAAGGAGGAAGAAACGAGTGGAGGTGAAAGCTTCATTGTTAAATATATATGAACAAGATTCAGTTTCAAATATACAGTTTCAAGATGTATTTAAACAATATTACGCTCACGTGGTTAGACAAATTATGCGGACTGTGCGAGATCAAGCAATTGCTGAAGATTTAGCGCAAGAAGTATTTTTGCAATTATATCATACAGAATGGAAACAAATTGAAAGCTTATCAGCATGGCTTGCAAAAGCATCTATTTATGCAGCATATAACTATTTGCGATCTGAAAAAAGGCATCAAGCAAGAGTTGAAAAAGAAGCAAATTATAAATATTCAATTAGCAGTCCGTCATCGGAAGAACAATGTATTCAAAAAGAAGAAATTACCCGTGTACAAAGTACATTAAAAGAAATGGATGAGCGGGAACGTACTCTCTTATTAATGAAGTTTTCAGGATTTCAATATAAAGAAATCGCGGATGCTGTTCATATTGAAGTATCCTCTGTTGGAACACTACTAGCACGAGCGAAAGCAAAATTCCGGAAAATGTATAGAGGGATGAAGGAGGGGTAACAAATGAAATGCCAAGATATTGGATTTATTCAGGCGTACTTAGATGGAGAGTTAAACCGCGATGAAAGAAAGCAATATATTCAACATCTTGATCAATGTCAAGCATGCCAAAAGATGTTAGAAGAAGTAAGCAAACTTAATCAATGGGAACAAGTGATATTGGATGATGAATTTGCAAACTTTAGTCAAGAGATGGATATCGACGTTGATAAAGCTTGGAAAACCTTTGAACAAAATATACAAAATCATAAAACGGAAGAAACAAACAGTGAAGAAAGTAAAAAGAAGGGAAGATGGCATAATATGAAGAAATCATCTAAACGTTGGATTACTGCAGCAGCAGCAGCGGCAGTTGTGTGTGTGTCTTTAACAGTTCCAGAAGTACGGGCAGGAGCAAGTAACTTGTTATCGATTTTTCGAGTAAAGGATGTGCAGTTAGTTCAACTTACAGATTCGGACTTACGTGAAATTGAAGGATGGATCTCTAATATGGAAGAAGGAGAAAAGTCCATTAAGGGAATTGGGAAAATAGGAATCAAAGATAATGGAAGCAAAAAAGATGCTCATTTTCAGTCAGAACAACAAGCAAGAGAAGCTGGATATGCTGTTCCAAAAGTGCCAAATGGGTACCGTGTAACGAGTGTGGATGCGAATCCGTCATTTATTATGCAATTTGAACTCGATACAGAAAAAGCAAATAAATTGTTGAAACAACTACAAAGTAATACTCAGTTTGAAAGTACTTTGAATGGCAAGCAGTTTTCAATCACAGTTCCGGAATCAGTACGTACACAAATAGAAGTTGAGGGCAATCGAACATCAAGTGCTTTTTCTTATAATGTGATTGATGCACCAAAAATCTCTGTTCCAGAAGGTGTAGATGTTACGAAATTACAAAAAACAGTTTTAGAGCTTCCGATTATTCCTACGAATGTGAAAACACAACTTGCAGGTATTCAAGATTGGACACATACATTGCCGATTCCTTATGTAGCAAAAGGTGCAAAAGTATCGGAGACAAAGGTTCAAGGAGTAAAGGCCGTTTTATATAATACAGATTATGAAAACGTGCTGATTTGGGAGAAAGACGGGAAAATGCACATGATCGAGCAATATAAAGAGCAAGGAAAAGATATGAATGCAAGTGATCTTATTAAACTTGCAAATGAATTAAAATAATGATTGAACAAGAGCGGCTCCGTGAAAAGGGGCGGCTCTGTTCCTATATGGGGCGGGGGTAAAACATGAACGAAGACTGGATTATACAAACAAAGAACTTAACAAAACAATATAACGGAAAAGGCGGTATCCGCAACATTTCATTAGATGTGCCGCGCGGTACTGTATTCGGATTTATAGGTCCTAACGGTGCAGGAAAAAGTACGTTTGTGCGAACGATGCTTGGCTTAATTCATCCAGATTCCGGAACGGCGCAAATGTTAGGACAGCCGATTGGGACAATAGAATCAAAACGGCGTATTGGCTATTTACCTGAACTGTTTCGCTATCCTGATTGGCTGACTGGTTGGCAGTTGCTTGAAACGCATGCGAAATTATGTGATCTTCCTTTTCGAGAGCGGAAAGCAAAAATGAATGAGGTTATTGAAAAAGTAGGTCTAAAGGGAAGGGAGAAAGAAAAAATTCGCGGTTATTCAAAAGGAATGCAGCAGCGTATTGGACTTGCCTGTGCCCTGCTTTCTGATCCAGAATTGATTTTTTTAGATGAGCCAACATCAGCACTTGATCCAATTGGGCGAAAAGAAGTGCGTCATCTAATGGAAGAGCTTCGTGAACAAGGGAAGACAGTATTTTTAAACAGCCATCTATTAAATGAAATTGAACATGTATGTGATCACGTGGCGATTATTAATAAGGGAGAGTTAGTTGTACAAGGAGATTGGCGCTCATTAATGATGATTCAAACAGAAGTTGAAGTAACACTTGGCGAAAAGAGCGAATTATTTTTTGAACAATTGCCTTCGTTTATTAAAAACGTAAGGAAGATAGAAGAACAGCAAAATCGTAAACGGTGGATTATCACGTTACAACAAGAAGATGATATTCCTAGATTGTTAGAAGCATTTGTATCACTACATATTCCTGTGTATCAGTTAAATCCGGTTCACCCGCATTTGGAAGATGTGTTTATGTACTGGGTAAATAAGAAAGAGGGGACGCAGCATGTGGACAATCGCCAAGTTATCGTTTAAAGAAATTCTGTTAAAGCGCATTTTTACCATTACGTTATGTATGACTTTTGTCTTTTTAATTTTTTATGGAGTAGCCATTCATTACGCTGTCAGTGAAATCCTTCCAGGAGAATCTAGCGGTCTTTCGGCAACTCAAGATTTTATGAACAAAAGTTTTATTTCTACACAGCTTCTTGGAGTGGGTTTATACTTTTCTTCATTTATTACTGCGTTGTTAGCTATTTTAAGCAGCGTTGGCAGTATTGCAAATGAAATTGAAAGTCATCAAATTGATACGTGGCTAACGAGACCGATTTCACGCTTTTCCTTTTTAATGGGAAAATGGATCGGCTTATGTTGCTTACTAATTGCGTACGCAGCCTTTCTATTTATAAGTATCGTGCTCATCCATCAAACAATGGGAGGGAGTACGTTTCATTTAGATTTCACGGCCACGCAAATTATAAAAGCATTGGCTCTTTTCTTGTTACAGCCCGTTATTTTAATTAGCATCGCGATATTACTAAGCACGCGCATGGCGACATTAAATGCTGGCATTGTGTTAATTATTTTGTACGGAACTGGATTTATTGGTGGATTTGTTGAACAAATCGGTACATTGGCACAAAAAACAGCACTTGTAAACATGGGCATAATCGCAAGCCTTTTATTCCCAATTGATACGATGTATCGTAAAATGACAATCTATTTATTTGATTCAGGAGACAATCCTTTATCAATCGCCTCACAAGGAGTGTTCGGCAGTATTTCAACACCGAGTAACATGATGATTGTTTATGCTGTTTTATATGTGTTAGCAGCTATTTTTATAGCGATTCGTACATTTAAATCACGTGATTTATAAGGGGGATGAAACTTCAGTGTATTCTCCCAATGCTGTAAAGCGTGAACTAAAACCCACCTCTTTATGTAGATGTGGGTTTTATATATATTCATTTTAATTTTTCGACAGATAAGTCACTGCCGTGGAGAATACACCATGATCGCTACCTGCATTCTCCTTTTGTTTTAAACCTTGCATGTGGCAGGAAGAGGCCCTGACCGTTTCTATGCGAGGCCAGATGCTCTCGCCTGCCTAAAAAAAGAGGGTTTTTATATCGCTTTTTTAATTTGTGTTTATATAGTCTACATCTCATTATCTGAATTTCACCAACTATTAATCAGTTGCCTTCCTATTTAAAAAAGACTACAATTTTACTGTTATAGATAGAACGAAAAACAACAGAATAGGAGGGGGAAACTATGCCAAGAAAAGTATGGCTATTAGTAGCCGGGATGATTATTAATGTCACGGGTGCTTCTTTTTTATGGCCTTTTAATACAATTTATCTACATGATCACTTAGGAAAATCATTATCTATGGCCGGAATGGTATTGATGATTAACTCACTTACTGGTGTAATCGGAAATTTACTCGGTGGTGTTTTATTTGATAAGTGGGGCGGATATAAATCAATTTTAGTTGGCATTGTCATTACGCTATTATCGATTTTTGGTCTTGTATTCTTCCATGGCTGGCCAGTTTATGTTATTTGGCTTGCGTTAATTGGATTTGGTTCTGGAATGGTATTTCCATCGATGTATGCGATGGTCGGAACGGTTTGGCCAGAAGGTGGCCGAAGAGCATTTAATGCGATGTATGTTGGGCAAAACGTCGGGATTGCTGTTGGGACGGCATGCGGTGGTCTAGTTGCTTCTTATCGATTTGATTATATTTTCTTAGCGAACTTTATTTTATACTTTGTTTTCTTTTTAATTGCTTTTATTGGATTCCGTGGTATGGAAGATAAAGAAGATAAGCGTGTAGAAGTAAAAGAAAAAACGAAAAAAGGTTGGTCACTTACACCGGGATTCAAGGCACTTCTTATCGTATGTGTAGCATATGCTTTATGCTGGGTTACATATGTACAATGGCAAGGTGCGATTGCAACGTATATGCAAGAGTTAAATATTAGCCTTCGTCACTATAGTTTATTATGGACGATAAACGGGGCGATGATTGTTTGTGCGCAGCCATTAATAAGTATGATTATTCGTGCGATGAAACGTTCTTTAAAACAACAAATTATGATTGGAATCGGTATTTTTGCAGTGTCATTTATCGTATTAAGCCAAGCGCAGCAATTTACAATGTTCCTCGTTGCGATGGTGACATTAACAATTGGTGAATTATTCGTATGGCCAGCAGTTCCGACGATTGCGAACATTCTTGCACCAAAGGATAAGCTCGGTTTTTATCAAGGTGTTGTAAATAGTGCGGCGACTGTTGGTAAAATGTTTGGACCAGTTGTCGGCGGAGCGATTGTTGACTTATACAATATGGAAGTATTGTTTATTGCAATCATGGTAATGCTTGTAGTAGCGCTTATCGCAACAAGTATTTATGATAAACAAGTCAAAGTTGAAGAAACAGTCGAAGAAAAAATTGCAGTTTAGTTTGACGGAACATGTAACATGTTTTAGAATATATTTTAAATAACTCATATGTATAATAACAGTGAGAAGGAGTAGTAGTAATAGAAGCTGGTTTAGAGAGTTGACGGTTGGTGCAAGTCAATCCACGTTTCGTTATGAACTCGCCTTTGAGTTGCAGTTGTGAAATGAAGTAGCAATTGCCGTTTATCCACGTTACGGATCTAAGCGAATGTATATTAGTGCTTGTTCAAAAAGAAGGATAAAGAAATCGGGTAGCGATCTTTACCGGACGTTTTGAACATTCTTTATTACATTAATTTAGGGTGGTACCGCGGGAATCTATAACCTCTCGTCCCTTTCTAGGGATGAGAGGTTTTTTGTATTTTAGGCGGTGAAAATAAATACAATTTGAATGGAGGGTATCTCATGAGCTTTAATCATCAAGAAATTGAGAAGAAGTGGCAAGCGTATTGGGAAGAGAATAAAACATTCCGTACGCCAGATGAGACAGAAAAACCAAAATTTTATGCACTAGATATGTTCCCATATCCATCAGGGGCTGGTTTGCACGTAGGACATCCAGAAGGATATACAGCAACGGATATTTTATCTCGTATGAAACGTATGCAAGGATATAATGTTCTTCATCCAATGGGATGGGATGCATTCGGTCTTCCAGCAGAGCAATATGCACTTGATACTGGAAATAGCCCAGCAGAATTTACAGAGAAAAACATTAACACGTTCCGTAATCAAATTAAAGCATTAGGCTTCTCTTATGATTGGGACCGTGAAGTAAATACAACAGATCCAAACTACTACAAATGGACACAATGGATCTTCTTACAGCTATTTGAAAAAGGATTAGCTTACGTAGATGAAATCCCTGTAAACTGGTGCCCAGCACTTGGTACAGTACTTGCGAACGAAGAAGTAATCGATGGCGTGAGTGAGCGCGGTGGACATCCTGTTGAGCGTCGTCCGATGAAACAATGGATGCTAAAAATCACTGCATATGCAGATCGCCTACTTGAAGATCTAGATGAGCTTGATTGGCCAGAAAGCTTAAAAGATATGCAGCGCAACTGGATCGGTCGTTCTGAAGGTGCAGAAGTACACTTCAACATCGACGGTACAGATAAGAAATTTACAATCTTTACAACGCGTCCTGATACACTGTTTGGTGCAACTTACTGCGTACTTGCTCCAGAGCATACACTTGTCGCAGAAATTACAACTGCGGATCAAAAAGAAGCAGTGGAAGCGTACATTGATTCTGTAAAAGCGAAAAGTGATTTAGAGCGTACAGAACTTGCAAAAGAAAAAACAGGCGTATTCACTGGTGCTTATGCAGTTAACCCAGTAAACGGTGAGAAGTTACCAATCTGGATCGCTGACTATGTACTTGCTACTTACGGAACAGGTGCTGTAATGGCAGTTCCAGCTCATGATGAGCGCGATTACGAATTTGCAAAAACATTTGACCTTTCTATGAAAGAGGTTGTAAAAGGTGGAGACATCACAAAAGAAGCACATACAGGTGATGGCGCACACGTAAATTCAGCATTCCTAGATGGTCTAAATAAAGAAGAAGCAATTGTAAAAATGATTGAATGGCTTGAAGTAACAAGTGCAGGAAATCAAAAAGTAACATACCGTCTTCGTGACTGGTTATTCAGCCGTCAACGTTACTGGGGTGAGCCAATTCCAGTTATCCATTGGGAAGATGGCACAATGACAGCTGTGAAAGAAGAAGAATTACCATTAGTTCTTCCAAAAACAGAAAACATTCGTCCATCTGGTACAGGTGAATCACCACTTGCAAATATTGAAGAGTGGGTAAATGTTGTCGATCCTGAGACTGGTAAAAAAGGTCGTCGTGAAACAAATACAATGCCGCAATGGGCAGGTAGCTGCTGGTACTACCTACGCTACATCGATCCAAACAACAGCGAAGCACTTGTCGATCCTGAAAAAGTAAAACAATGGCTTCCAGTTGATATTTATATCGGCGGTGCAGAACACGCTGTACTTCACTTACTATATGCTCGTTTCTGGCATAAAGTATTATATGATATCGGTGTGGTTCCAACGAAAGAGCCATTCCAACAATTATTTAACCAAGGTATGATCCTAGGTGAAAACAACGAGAAAATGAGTAAATCAAAAGGTAACGTTGTAAATCCTGATGATATCGTAGCGAGCCATGGTGCAGATACACTTCGTCTTTACGAAATGTTCATGGGACCATTAGATGCTTCAATCGCTTGGTCTGAAAATGGTCTTGATGGAGCTCGTCGTTTCTTAGACCGTGTATGGCGCCTATTCGTTCAAGATAACGGTGAACTAAGTGAGAAAATCACAGATGCACCTAATAAAGAGCTTGAAAAAGCATATCACCAAACAGTGAAGAAAGTTACAGAAGACTATGCAGAGCTACGCTTTAACACTGCAATTTCGCAAATGATGATGTTCATCAACGATGCATATAAAGCAGAAACACTTCCGAAAGAATATGTAGAAGGCTTTGTGAAAATGATCGCACCAGTTGCACCGCACGTTGCGGAAGAACTTTGGAGAAAGCTTGGATACAATGAAACAATCACATATGCAAGCTGGCCAACATTCGATGAGTCTAAACTTGTAGAAGATGAAGTTGAAATCGTTGTTCAAGTTATGGGTAAAGTTCGTGCGAAACTGAAAACGAAAAAAGATGCATCAAAAGAAGAAATGGAACAACTTGCTATCGAGGCAGTTAAAGAGCAAATTGAAGGGAAAACAGTTCGTAAAGTAATTGTTGTTCCTGGTAAACTTGTTAATATCGTTGCAAATTAATAAGAAAGAGCAGTCCTTACGAGAAGAGGGCTGCTCTTTTTTTAGAGACAACTGAAAAAAGAGCGGAATTCAAGCATAGACAAACACCTATTCTTCTATGTGAAATATGATAAAAAAGGTAGGCTAAATTGTGAAGAAGAGGTGAAAGAAATGAAAGGGATGGATAATAATGCGCCGCATGGCTTTATGATAGGTAGTGGGGAAGGTGGCTATGCACAAATGATGATGGGGGGATTTGGCCAGCCAGGATATGGCGGGATCCCAACATGGATGGGAGGGGCAGCAGGAGGAATGCCCACATCTGTAGCAGGAGCACAAATGGGGATGCCTTCGCTTGCTGGAGGGGCAGCAGGAGGAATGCCTACATCTGTAGCAGGAGCACAAATGGGAATGCCTTCGCTTGCTGGAGGGGCAGCAGGAGGAATGCCTATATCTGTAGCAGGAGCGCAAGCGGGAATGCCTTCGTTTACTGGAGGAGCACCAGTCCCTACATCTGTAGCAGGTGTGCCAACAGGAATGCAGGCAGGAGTACCGGGAGGAGTGCCTGCAGGCGCACCAACTACATTTCCTTCTTTTGTAGGAGGTGTACCTACAGGATTCCCTGTACCAGGAGTTGGTGTTGTAGCAGGCGGGTATCCACCTGCCCATCATGTACATCACGTGCACCACGCACAACACCATGGTCAGCAGCCACACCATGTACACCATGCACAACACCATGGTCAGCAGCCACACCATGTACATCATGCACAACACCATGGTCAACAGCCACACCATGTACATCATGCACAACACCATGGTCAACAGCACCACCACGGACATCATCATGGCCACCATCCAGTTCACCCGCAGGCTGTTCTATATCAAATACATCAACACGGTCATCATGGTCACCATAGTCACCAACATCATCATGGCCATCAGCATCACCACGGACATCATCATGGTCAACAACATCATCATGGTCAACAAACTGGGCATAGTGGAACAGGGACTTCGGCAGGAGCAGCAGGACATATGGGGTATTAATGAAATCAAAAACATATTAAAAAATTCTCTTGCGCGCAAGGGGATTTTTTATTTGGGAATAGTAAGAGTAAGGAGGTGTTACATATGGGAAAAGGCAGAAGTAATAATGCTGGTAAAAAACAACCGAATTTCGATGATTCATCTAATTTCGCTAAACAAAGTCAACCGACAGAACCGAAGAAAAAATAAGGAAAAGGAGCTATCTATATAGAAAGATAGCTCCTTTTTCATCATATACTGACGCTTCGAAAAAATGAGACGTACAAATAAAAGCTGTTGGAATATTCCTAGCAGCTGATGTCATATTATTTTTCCGCTTTAGCTAAGGCTTCTTGACGTTGACGCTCAATTTCAGCTCGAAGTTGTGGTTCTGGTGCTTGCCAGCCTTCTGGTTTTAGAATTTTGCCGTCTCCTTCACGGAAGCGTGGTTTTCCATCAGGGAATAGTTTTGCCATATTGGCATTGTTTACAATTTCAAAACCTTTATCTGGACGTACTCCCATTTCCGCAAACGTTCCAAATGCAAAATAAATAAGATCAATCAACGCATCATATTGGTCTTCCACAGTCGTTGCTTCTAAAAATTCTTCCAGTTCTTCTTGCATAAAGCTCGCACGGATTTTTGCGCGCTCTTCTGTTAATTTTGTTGGTACATCTGTAACAGGGTGTCCGAATACCTCGTGCATTTTTGCAACGAGTTCATATCCTTTATCTAAACCTTTTTCATTAGTCATGTTGTTTCATCCTTTCTTACTTTGTGACGAGTTTCATTGTAACATAAGGAGATTGTTTATTGAACTTATCCCCACCTACCTCTATATGAGCTTGAGGTGGGGGATTCTAGTGTTTCTGCCCTCGCAAAAACAATTCCTCTTGTTCAACAAAAAGGATACAACGATTTAGGAATTCAGTAGTGTCCTTAGGCAAGACGATCTCCTTCTGTCTTCCGAGGAAAACAGAAAAGGTATAGCCACTTTCTTCCTATATCGAGGAGAAGACCCCCACCTTCACTTCGTTTAGAGGTAGGGGTCTTCTCGGTTAAAATGATAAAAAGAACATTGTATATGATATAAGATGCTCGTTCGCTACTCCTCTTTCTTTATTAAAAATGATAAAGCGAGATCAATACCAAACATTCCAACAAGTAGCGTTGGTATGACAATAAGTAAATAGCGGGTGAAAGAAACATTTTTTAAGTATGTATGAGCAAATAAAAAGACGCCGAGAAATAAAATCCCATTTAAAATAGGCTTTACTAATTTTGTAGACATAAGCTCCCCCGTAAATATCTTTTTTCTCTATATAAGTAATAAAAAACTCCTCTCTCCGTTGTATCACGCTTGAGAGAGGAGTTCAATCTTTATCTTACATTTTGTGGATGGTGTATATGTTTGCTTTCATTTATTCAATGACTCCTGAATTTGTAATATCTACTTTATATTTAACGGTAATAGGTACATCTTTGTACATTTTTTTCCATTCTTTTAATTTGAATGGGCGATAGTTTTGTCTAAATTTAGCTCCAAGTCCAAGAGGATCAACATCTAAAGACTTAAATTGTTTAATGAGCTTTGCAGCCGTAGCATCCAACTGTTTTTCAACGGATTTCGCGGTTTTCTTCGTGTTTTTTTTGTTTTCTAAATTAATTTGTTTTGAAATTTCTTGAATGCGTGCATCTAGTTTTACTGTAATCAAAAAAGAGGGCTTACCCTTCTTTATATCTAAATGGTAAGTAGGAGTGGAATGGATATTGTTAATAATTGTATATCCAGAATCGACTTTGAACTCTTGTGAGTCTAGCCGATGTTTTTCTAGTAACCCTTTAAAAACAAACATATCTTTGTAATCAATTTTTCCAACGTACTTATCTTTTTTTAAAAGGCCAATACCAGTAATTTTAATCTTATCTTTACTTTTTTTAAGGATAGGCAAATAAGAATCTTGGCCTGTACGGTAATAGCGAAATGCATCTAAATGTAAGTTGTCTGTAGGTAAAGGGCCGGCTTTCATATTATGTTCTAACATTTTTTTTATATAAATAGCCACATTAGAAGCTGTTGAATACTTTCCTTTTAGCAGATCGAGTCCCTTTCCTTCTAATAATCCTATATACAATGAGTTTCCAATATTCACATCACGAATCAGCGTATCAAAAGTAGTAGATAATCCCTTTTTAGCGAGTTTTGTCGTGAATAAAGCAACGCGCATTTGTCCGCTTGCAAACGGGCGAGAAGACTGTAAAGAAGTATTAGCTTTTACTTGTTTTGATGCATTCCCTGTTCCTTCAAAGACTTCTACTGTATTTCCTTTTTTCTGAACGGGACAAACAAAAGTCACTTTTATTTTATTATCTTTTTCTATATCAAAAACAGTTCCTTGAATAAGCTGAATATCATCGACAATATTTTTGGGTAAGCAGCCAGTCAGACTGAGTAGACAAATACAAGAAAGGAGCGTTAGTTTTCTTTTGATTTTTTCCATTTTCTTTTCACCCACACAATAAGAAATAAGATTGGGATGTATATATACATAAGCCAAAAGCTAGTTTTAGATATATAGCTAATAAAGTCATTAATATCATGCCTATTTGTTAACAGGTGTGAAATGATAATTGTAATGAACATAAAAGTAATCAAAATCTTTCTTTGTTTTACATGAAAGACTTCGTGAGTGCCTCTAGTAGCTGCCCATAAAGGAAGAATAGCACTTGTAAGAATAACAAGAGCATATCCGGAAATCGCAATGTACTCTAACCGTTCTATAAATGGAAGATTAATGACTTGGGTCATAGAAAGCTGAGACCAAATGGTTTTTGATAACTGTTTTTCACTAAAGAATGCAAAGGCTAAAATTGTACTAAATAAATATAAAAAGGTAGAAAATAATGCACCGTATTGTGCGAATTTATGAGATTTTCTAGGGTCTTTCACAAATGGATAGATCATAAGAAAAATCTCAAAACCAGTCATACTGTAGACGGATAATTTAGCTGCTTTTAAAATGTCGTTAAATGAATGAGAAAAAATAGGTAGCAAATTGTCCCAACGAGCGTATTTTAGGATGAATAGGCTGAGGAAAATATATCCTAATGTTCCAGTGATAGAGATGACACAAATACCGGTAATGACACGGAATCCTGATGAAATGATGTAATAGCCTACTAAACATATAAAGAATGTTAACACCCAAGTAGAAGCAGTGGGAAACATCCATACTTGAATAATTTCAACGTATGTTCGAACAACGGTAACACTTAATAAGAAAAAATAAGCTATAAAGATCACGCTAATTCCATTTCCAAGCCATTTGCCAAAGGTTTTCCTGTGCAAATCGATTAAGTTACCTTCGCTATCCTTTAATAAGAAATACATCATCCATATGAGAATTTGGATGAAAATTCCTGTAATAAGAACACCGATCCAAGCATCGTATCCTGCAGCTTTGGCAATGATACGGGCGAATCCAAGAACCCCGGCACCAAATTGTGCACTATGAATTAAGAAGAAGACGAAAATGGGAGAAATTTGATATTCTGTTTTAATTTTACTCATAGATGCACCTCTCTTCTTAGTCATCAAAATCCGATGTATGTTTTGTTGAGATTCCTTTTGCTGATTTTTTTACATGTTGTGGCCGTGCTTGAATATCTCTTGTATCAATCATGGATAACGGTAATCTAATCCAAGAATCTTTTAATGATTGTTGTCTTGCTGGATAAATGAGTGCGAATGGTTTCCGTAAAGAAGAAAGTCTGAATAGATGAGTAAATAAAAGGGTAAAGCCTAACGAAATTCCTAATAGACCACCTAGTTCTGCAAATAAAAGGAATGGAAATCGTAGTAAGCGAACTGCATTCCCCATCTTATAAATCGGCGTGATAAAAGAAGCCAATGCGGATAGAGCGACAATGATTAATAAAATATTACTTGTTAGTCCTGCTTGAACAGATGCTTGTCCAATTACGATACCGCCTACAATACCAAGAGTTTGTCCTACCTTCATTGGCAGTCTAGCCCCGGCCTCTCTAAGCAAATCAATAGCAAGTTCTAGAAAGATAGCTTCTATCAAAGGAGGAAAAGGAACTTGTGCCCTTGATAAAATTAATGTTTCTAGCAGATCGCTTGGAATTAATTCGTAATGATAACTTAAAATGGCAACGTATAATGGTGTCGCACAGATAGAGAACAGAACAGCGATAAGTCGTAAAAATCTTGAAAACGTAGCGTAAAGCCAAGATACGTTATAATCCTCTGGTGAAACGAAAAAGTCAAAGTATGAAACAGGAGTGAGTAAGACGTTCGGTGAACCATCTACAAAAATAGCGATTTTCCCATCAATTAATGCGGTTGTTACTCGGTCTGTACGTTCTGTATTAATAAATAATGGGAAGATTGATTTTTCTCCCATCAATTCTTGAATATAAGAGCTGTCGTTAATTTGATCATATTCAATTATACGAAGCGATTCTTCTAAATAATCAACATTTTCTTTTTCAGCCAGATTCTCTAAATACATCATGACAACTTTTGTTTTAGAGAATTTTCCAATGATAACTTCCTTTGTTTGTAGCGCTAACACCGGAAGGCGTTTACGTACTAGGTTAATATTGGTATCAATATCTTCTACAAATCCCTCTTGAGGACCAATGACTGTCGATTCATTTAGTGGAACGGTTGGAGCTCGGTAATTATCGATAGCAATATTTGCTAGTATGCACTTTTGATCTTGGTTATGTAGCTGGACAATGGCGTGTCCTTTTAGAACCATATCCTCAATTTTTTGCAGGTCATTTGTGATGGTAACGCCGCTCATTGGAATATGTTCCTTCAATTCCTCAAGTGAAGAACAGGTTCGCTCTAATAGTGCGGGCATTAAATACTTCTGTAATTTCTCTCCATCAAGTGACGGACGATAATAGGAAATCCAATAGGGCATCGTTTCATCATCTGACGTATGGTAACTCACAAAATCACTAGATGCTTTTAACTTGTCTAGTAAATCTTGCAGAGAATGAACATGTTCTTGTTCTGGTTTACTAAAGTTATAAATGCTGTTACCACTATTGTTTTTCTCAGATTGTTGTTGCTTGTCTGGTGTCCGCTCCTCATGTTTCGTAGCGTAAGCTGGTTGCTGTTGCTTGTTTTGTGTTTGTGCCTCATGTTTCGTAGCGTAAGCAGATTGCTGTTGTTTGTCTTGTGTCCGCTTCTCATGTTTCGTAGCATAAGCAGATTGCTGTTGTTTGTCTTGTGTTTGCGCCTCATGTTTCGCAGTGTAAGCAGACTGTTGTTGCTTGTCTTGTGTTTGCGCCTCATGTTTCGCGGTGTAAGCAGACTGTTTTTGTTTGCCATTGGTTTGTGCTGCTTGTTTTGCATCCTGAACAGATAGTTGCTTATCCTTCTTTGGCTCGTGTTTATTCTTAGGCTGTTTCATATCTTGCGTTTTATCTTCTAGTTTGTTTTTTTGTTTTGCCTTTACATTAGCAGTTTGTTCTTTTGATTTTTTTTTCTTTCGTAACCATTTCCAAATCATATGTATTCCCTCTTTGGTGATGTAAGATAATGTTATTTTGTGGACGATTTTGTATATTATGCACTTATTTCAGAAAAGAAGCAGGAGAATGATTTTCTAGGGAAAAAACCTCTTTAGTGGGTAATTTTTTAAAACTATAGTGAGGGAGGAGAAGCTTGTGCAAGATGTAAAAAAAGAAAGGTTCCAATTGAAAGAATTCACCTTTGAAAACGGCAGGAAGATACCTGTCCAAATTGGATATGAAACATATGGGAGATTAAATAGAGAGAAATCAAATGCCATTTTAGTTTGTCATTATTTTAGTGCAACAAGTCATGCGGCGGGAAAATATAAAGAGGAAGATCCTGTACCAGGTTGGTGGGATGGGCTAATTGGACCAGGGAAAGCAATTGATACAAATCAATATTTTGTCATATGTACCGATAACCTTTGCAATGTACAAGTGAAAAATCCTTACGTAATTACAACAGGACCAAAATCAGTAGACCCAATAACAGGTTTTGAATATGGAATGGATTTTCCTGTATTTACATTTTTAGATGTGGCACGTGTACAATATGAGTTAGTGAAAGATATGGGAATTGAAAGGCTGCATGCCGTAATGGGGCCGTCAGCTGGTGGGATGATTGCACAGCAATGGGCTGTTCATTATCCACATATGGTGGAGCGGATGATTGGAGTGATTACGAATCCGGAAAATCCGGTTATAACATCAGTGAATGTATTGCAAAATGCGATTGATTCGATTCAGCTGGATCCAAAGTGGAATAATGGAAACTATGGTGATAAGCAACCAACGCAGGGGCTGTATTTAGCTAGGAAAATGATGTTTATGGGTGCTTTTGATGCGCATTATTATGAAAGGACATTTCCGCGTAATCATGCAGAAACAGCACCTTATAAAGAATTTGCTACACTGACATCATTTGAGAAAAATATAAATGAATTGACACTGCAAAACATTGCTTTTGTGGATGCAAATTCATGGATGTATATGGCAAAAGCGACGTTATTACATGATATTGCACATGGTTTTTCTTCTTTAGATGAGGCTCTTTCGCAAATAGAGGCTAATGTACTGATGATTCCATGTAAACAAGATTTACTGCAACCACCGCGTTATAACTATAAGATGGTAGATATACTGCAAACGCAAGGGAAATATGCAGAGGTTTATGAGATTGAAAGTATAAATGGGCATATGGCTGGAGTGCTAGACGTTCATTTATTTGAAAAGAAAGTGTATGAGTTTTTGAATCGGAAGATATCTAGTTTTGTATAAAGGGTGCGAAGTCAGCAACAAGCACCTTTCTTTATACAACTTTTAAACGGAAAATATATGTGGAAATGCATACTCCAAAGAAAGCTATACCGAGCAATAGAAATAGGAATGATATTTCTTGAAAAGATAGCTTCTTGTAATTTTTCTTCATGCTAAGCGTAATGATTGCGAGAATAACAAAAATAAGGCCTATCAAGAAAAGTAAAAGTGTTATTTCAATCGACTCCTTTCGTCAAACAGGTATATTGAGGATACAATGTGAAAGCATGATTTGTAAAGAAGAGAGATTTGCAGCAAGGTTGAGAAAGAATGGGACAAAGGAGCGCTTCAATTCTTTGCGTTCCTTTGTCTGCATGCTAAAATTGGTGAGTAAAGAAGAAATGTACTACTTAGAGTTTCAATGTATATAAGGAGGAAAGACATATGACAGAAGTAAAAATAATTACAACAGAAGAAGTGCAAGAACGTTTAGAAAATGGAGAAACGTTATTTTTAGTAGATGTACGTGAAGATGAGGAAGTGGCGCAAGGGAAAATTCCAGAAGCTGTACATATTAGAATGGGAGATATCCCAAATAAAGTGGATTTCTTTGATAAGGAAAATGAATATATTTTTATTTGTCGATCAGGAATGCGCAGTGAAAATGTATGCCACTATTTAAATGAACAAGGATTTAAAACAGTGAATATGGTCGGCGGTATGCTGCAGTATGCAGGGGAAATCAAATAATTTGTTTAAAAACTTGAAACGTGTCTGTTTCAAGTTTTTTTTTTGTGCATACAGTGTACAAAAGGAGGTAGGTGAATTGAGTGCGCGAATTCGTAAGATAAAAATTATAAATAATACAGGAGCGGTGAATGTTGGTGATTATTACAATGTTTCACCTGTAGCTGTACAAAAAACATTTGCTGGATCTGGTGGATCGAGTATAGCTAATTTTTTAAATGGACAACGTCAGCCGCCGGTTACACCTAGAACACCAGAATTTCTTCCACCAGTAGAAACGAGTGAGGTAGCATTAGGTCGATAAAAGAAAGGTTGAGTACGTATGCCTGCTAATATTAAAGAATTTGTAATTGTAAATAATTACGGAAATCTATTTACGGGAGATAATTTGAGAGACACCTCATTTGTTGCATCTAAAACATATAGCGGAGCAATTGGATCGACTTGCATTGATGTTGTAACGGTAATTGGAACAGCGACGAATCTTTGCTTACAGCCAGGTGATACAGTCACAACGACGTTTACGAGGGGAACAACACAAGCAGGAGCACAAATAGGAACACAAACAGGAACAAATATAAATGCTCCTTTAAGTGGAAATACGTCTAATATTCAACAGCCTGTGCCGAATACAAATAGTACGGATTCAGTTCTTGGTATGTAAAGTTATTTTGGTATGTATAAATAAAAAAATAATCCCCTGAAGGATTATTTTTTTATTTGCACTGGCATGCGTTTTCGGTAAATAACATAGCTGCGGTGTAAGTATTTTACAGGGGCGCTAAAAACATGTACAAGTCGTGTAAATGGCCACGTTGCAAAAAGTCCCATCGCTGCAATGATATGAATTTTAAACCAAAGAGGTACGTCCGCCATATATTCCACTTTCGGCTGGAAAATGAAGAGGCTGCGGAACCACGGGCCAATTGTTGTACGATAATCAAACCCTTTTGAATCAATATTTAAAAAGGTAGAAGAAAGTCCGGCTAACATGACAACGAATAGTAGAATGAGAGCTACATAATCTCCCTTCGTACTTGTTGCAATAATGCGTTTTACTGTAAAGCGGCGGTACATTAAAATGAATAATCCAAGGATAGAAGCAATCCCGGCTGGAAGCCCGAAGCCAATGGCCATTATATGATAGGTATGTTCCGAAATACCGAGTGAGCTATACACAGATTCTGGGATTAAAATACCCATAACATGTCCGCCTATGACAAACATAATCCCGAAATGAAAGAGCAAACTCCCAACTCGGAGCATTTTCTTTTCTAATAGTTCACTAGACTTTGATGTCCATCCAAATTGATCATAGTTGTATCTGAAAATGTGCCCACCAATGAAGATTGCGAGAATGATATAGGGGAACAACACCCATAAAAATTGATCCATCATGTTTACAACACTCCTTTCTAATCCGTTTGTAATCCCCATGCATCGATAGCAAGTAGGATGGAAGCGACAATTGGTTCATACATAGAATTTGCTTCTTTTAGCTGTCCATGCAAAGCTTGTATATTTTGTGTGTATTTACTCATAATTGGCTCACTATCTTCTTCATTGGCATTTGCTAGAAATTCGAGTAGAAGTGGTAAGTAATCAGGAAGCTCCTTGTCTGTTACTGCAAATCCCGCCTTTTGATAGTGTTGTTTTAATTCTAGTAATTCAATCCCACGCTCTCTTTGTTCACCTGTGTTCATATAAGTAAGGTACATATTTGTCTTTTTTCCGAAGTCGAATGTGTATATATAAGAGTCGATGAGTTGATCGTCTGTTTTTTCTTGCACTTGTTTAATAAAAGTTGTAAGCAGCGTGTGAATTTCTTCATGCGTAATGGTATCGATTGTTTCTTGCAGTTCTGATAAAGCTTCTCTCCATCCTGTTTCAGGATAGGAGAGAAGGAAGGAAGCACAAGAAAAAGCAGTTTGTAAACGTTGTTTCATAGTTGTTACCTCCTTAGTTTAAGAGAGTGTCATGCAAGAACCTGGACCACCGGCGAAGGAAAGGCCGCAGCTTCCTTGTTCACTATATAAATCTGCGACTTGTTCACGGTGAGACGTAGGAATAACAAAGCGGTCTTTATATTTTGCAATCGCAAGAAGGCGATACATATCTTCTACATCTTCTTTCGTTAAGCCTAAGTTTTTTAATACAGTTTCATCCGGTTCTTTATTAATTTGTAATGCTCTCATATGAGTCCGCATAACAGCCATTTTTTTCAATGTAAGACGAATGTGAGATTCATCTCCCGCAGTGAGTAAGTTAGCCAAATATTGAATCGGAATTCGCATATTATCGATAGCAGGGAAGATTTCTTCTGCTCGCCAGTTACTTCCTTTTCCTTCCACCATATTCATAATTGGACTAAGTGGCGGGATATACCAAACCATTGGCATTGTTCGGTACTCAGGGTGAAGAGGCAGAGCGATTTTCCAATCGATAATCATTTTATAAATAGGTGACTCTTGAGCCGCTTTAATCCACTCTTCCGGAATACCTTGTTTTTTTGCTTCTGCTGCTACTTCTGGATCGTTTGGATCTAAGAAGACAGTCAGCTGAGATTCATATAAATCTTTTTCATCTTGAACGGAAGCAGCTTCTTTTACTTTGTCCGCGTCATATAACATAACGCCGATATAGCGAATGCGCCCTACGCATGTTTCAGAACAAATCGTTGGCATACCAGCTTCAATACGTGGAAAGCACATTGTGCATTTTTCTGCTTTATTTGTTTGCCAGTTAAAATACACTTTTTTATAAGGACAAGAAGATACACAGAATCGCCAAGCGCGGCATGCGTTTTGATCGACAAGAACAATCCCATCTTCTTCACGTTTATACATAGCGCCAGATGGACAAGAAGAGACGCAAGATGGGTTCATACAATGTTCGCAAATGCGAGGTAGATACATCATAAAGACGTTTTCAAAATCTGTTTTAATATCTTCTTCCATTTTCTTAACGTTCGGATCTTGTAAGCCTGTTATATGTCCGCCTGCTAAATCATCTTCCCAGTTTGGTCCCCACTCGATTTTGTCGATAAACTCTCCTGTAATTGCTGATTTTGGGCGAGCGACAGGCTGATGCTTTCGCTGCGGGCTGTTTGTTAATGTTTCATAATCATAGTTCCAAGGTTCAAAGTAATCATCAATTGTAGGTTGATCAGGGTTATGAAAAATGTTCATGAGACGTTTCATTTTGGATCCGGATTTTAGCTGGATTTCACCGTTCTTTAATTCCCAGCCGCCTTTGTATTTTTCTTGATCTTCCCACTGTTTTGGATAACCAATACCAGGTTTTGTTTCCACGTTGTTGAAATACATATATTCAGCACCTGGACGATTCGTCCAGGTGTTTTTGCATGTTACGCTACAAGTGTGGCAGCCAATGCATTTATCTAAGTTCATTACCATTCCGACTTGCGCCTTAATCTTCAAGCCAATCTACCTCCTTCAGTTTGCGGATCACGACATTTAAGTCACGTTGATTTCCAGTTGGACCGTAGTAGTTAAAACCGTAGCTTAATTGACCGTATCCTCCAATCATATGTGTTGGTTTGACATGAATACGAGTCGGACTATTATGTGTTCCGCCACGGTTACTTGTTAAATTTGTACCAGGTACGTTAATATGACGATCTTGTGCGTGGTGCATAAAGGCCATTCCTCTTGGTATACGGTGCGTTACAACAGCGCGTGCTACGACAACGCCGTTTCGATTAAAGCATTCGATCCAGTCATTATCATTAACGCCAGCTTCAGCAGCGTCATCTTTGTTCATCCAAACAGTTGGACCACCGCGGAACAGTGTTAACATTGGTAAGGAATCGAAGTACATACTATGAATCGACCATTTATTATGCGGTGTTAAATAGTTCAGCGTAATTTCTTTTCCTTCTACTTCAGGACGTGATTTACGGAACGGTTTATGCTGCAGAATTGGCTTAAATGTTGCCATTGTTTCACCAAATTCTTTCATCATATCGTGATCTAAATAGAACGATTGTCGTCCGGTTACCGTTCTCCAAGGGATGAGACGCTCAACATTTGTTGTAAATGGTGAGTAACGGCGTCCGCCTTTTTCAGAACCAGTAAATGCAGGAGAAGTAATTACCGTTTTTGGCTGCGCTGTAATCTGCTCGAATGTAAAGCATTCTTCTTCGCGTTCTTCCGCTAAATCACGAAGTTGTAAATCTGTTTGTTTTTCAAGAGCCTCCCAAGCTTTTACAGCCATATGACCGTTTGTTGTAGAAGAAAGAGTTAACACTGCTTCAGCAGCATTGATTGCCTCTGTAATGTCAGGGCATCCTTTTGCGATAGAATCAGTACGAACAACGCCTAATCGACTCTTTAATTGTTCATATTCTTTTTCTGCTGACCAGGAAATCCCTTTCGTACCAATTGGTTGTTTTCCGGCATTTGGCCCAAGTGCAGTCATTTTGTCGTAAATCGTTTTATAATCCCGCTCTACAACATGAATTTGTGGCATTGTTTTTCCAGGGATCGGTTCACAATCGCCTTTGCTCCAATCTTTAATCTGACCGAGCGGCTGTGCTAATTCTTGCGGTGTATCATGAAGAAGCGGTGTTGCTACAACTTCTTTCATTGGCTCAAGATCAAGTTCTGTTGCTAAATCAGAGACTGCTTTAGAAAGGGAACAGAAAATATCCCAGTCAGAGCGTGCTTCCCATGGTGAACCGATGGCTGGATTAAATGGATGTACAAACGGATGCATATCTGTACTACTTAAGTCGTGTTTTTCGTACCAAGTTGAAGCTGGAAGGACGATATCAGAATAAAGAGCTGTTCCGGCCATACGGAAATCTAAGTTGATAAGTAAATCTAGCTTTCCTTCAGGTGCTTCTTCATGCCATTTTATTTCCTCTGGTCGTAATGAATCGCTATCATCGTTCAATAATCCGTTTGTTGTACCGAGTAAATGTTTTAAGAAATATTCGTGTCCTTTACCAGAACTTGAGATTAAATTCGCGCGCCATACAAATAAATTGCGCGGGAAGTTATTTTTGTTATCAGGGTCTTCAATTGCAAATTTAAGTTCTTTTTCTTTTAATTTTTGTGCAACATATTTTCCGATTTCTTCCCCCGTTGTTGCGCCAGCAGCGACTGCTTCTTTATATAATTCAATGCCATTCTTTTCGAATGTTGGATAAGAAGGTAACCAGCCAAGTCGAGCAGCTAACACATTATAATCACCGTGATGTTGATATCTTGAGTTACCAACAACTGGCGAGGCTAGGTGACCGACTGGTGTATCTTCATAGCGCCATTGATCTGTAACGAAATAGAAGAAAGATGTACCGTTTTGCAGTTTTGGTGGACCTTGCCAGTCTTTTGCCATTGCGATGGTTTGCCAACCTTCTGCTGGACGTAACTTTTCTTGACCTACATAATGCGCCCAGCCGCCGCCATTTACACCTTGTGCACCAACGAGAAGAACAAGGTTCAGAACAGCACGGTAAATCGTATCTGAGTTAAACCAATGGTTAATACCAGCGCCGACAATAATCATCGAACGACCATTTGTATCAACAGCATTTTGGGCAAATTCACGAGCAATTTGAATAATCAATTCTCGTTTTACACCTGTTATTTTTTCTTGCCATGCTGGTGTAAATGGAACATCATCATTGAAGTCTTTTGGTTCTTGCCCGCCAAGACCTCGGTTCACGCCATAGTTTGCTAACGTTAAGTCGTATACAGTTGTAACGAAAATGTCGCCGTCTTGCGTTGTAATTTTTTTCACTGGAATTGTACGCTCTAATACTTTGTTTCCATCATCAGAGAAGTATGGAATTTGTACAGTTCCAACAGCATCTTCCATACCAAGTAGTGAAAGACGTGGGTCAATTTTTTCGCCAGTTTGCTCGTCTTCTAAACGTAAGTTCCATTTCTTTTCGTTATCCCAGCGTGAGCCCATCGTGCCATGTGGGGTAGCGAAATCGTTTGTGTTATCATTCCAAAGAACAGGTTTCCATTCACCAAGTTTTGTTTCGCGTCCAATATCATTGGCGTTTAAGAAACGATCTGCAACGAATTGGTCCCCTTGTTGTTTGAGTGTGACAAAGAACGGGAAATCCGTATATTGCTTCGCATAATTTATGAAGTATTCCACTTGTTTGTCTACGTAAAACTCTTGTAAAATAACGTGTCCCATTGCCATTGCAAGCGCTCCGTCTGTACCTTGCTTGACGCTAATCCAATCATCGGCAAACTTTGTAGATTCAGCAAAGTCAGGACTTACTGAAACAACTTTCGTTCCCTTATAGCGGACCTCGGCTAAGAAGTGAGCATCTGGTGTTCGCGTCATTGGTACGTTTGAACCCCATGTCATAATGTAACCAGCGTTGTACCAATCACTACTTTCAGGCACATCTGTTTGATCACCCCAAATTTGCGGGGAAGCTGGTGGTAAATCAGCGTACCAATCATAGAAGCTAAGCATAGGTCCACCCATAAGCTGCATAAAGCGGCTACCAGCGGCATGACTTAACATTGACATGGCCGGAATTGGAGAGAAACCAACATTTCGGTCAGGGCCATATTTGATTACTGTATATAGTAAGGAAGCAGCGACAAGTTGTAATACTTCATCCCAGCTAGCACGAATGAATCCGCCTTTACCGCGCGCACTTTTATATGTGCGTGCCTTTTCAGGATTTTCTACGATGCTTTTCCAAGCGTCTAATGGTGACTTATGATTTTGAAGTTCTGCTTTCCACATATTCCACAGGACGCCGCGTACGTATGGATATTTCACGCGAAGCGGACTATAAATGTACCAAGAAAAACTTGCTCCGCGCGGACATCCTCGTGGTTCAAAGTCAGGCATATCCGGGCCGGTAGATGGATAGTTTAATTCTTGTCCTTCCCAAGTGACGATTCCATCTTTTACGTAAATATTCCAACTACAAGAGCCAGTACAGTTGACGCCGTGTGTAGAACGGATTACTTTATCGTGTTGCCATCTTTTTCGATATACGTTTTCCCATTCACGATCTTCGTATGTTTCTTGTGTATGGTTATCGTTATAGCGATCTATTGGAGAAAAATATTTTAAACGTTTCATTAGTGCTGAAGGTTTCTTTTTCATACTGTTCACTCCTTTATTGCGTCTCTTTTTCTTACTCTCACTATAAGAGGACGGAATAAATAGAGATGTGATATCTATCACAGTTCAACAGATTGTCAAAAATTAGATTCACAATATTTTTTTGGCAAAAGTGTGGTCTTTTTCACATTACAAAATGTGTTTTTCATGTAGGATAAAGGAGAAAGAAAAAGAAAAAGAGCAGCATCTCAAATAGAGAGGCTACTCAATACTACAAATAGAGGAAGGGCAGTCTTCACAAGAAATTTCACATTTTAAAAATTGTAAGTCATGAACTGTGATCTTTCCTTTATGAATAGAAATCGTCCCTTGTTTTTTTAAATCATTTAACATACGGTTTACGCTTTCACGTGAAGTTGCGCAGAAATTGGCAAGTTCTTGGTTTGTTAAAGGCAGATCGATAAGGATGCCATTTTCTTTTAAGACGCCATAGCTATTTGTCATGCGAATCAATGTAGAATAAAGGGCACCTTTTTTTCCATGTAATACTAAATCACGGAATTTTGTTTGCATTCTACGCAGATGTTCACTAATCCATTTCATAAATTCAAATGCAAGAGCAGGTTTTTGCAGCAATGCTTTTTCTAAAGCATCCCGTCTAATTACGCCAACCTCAACCTCTTCTAGGCATTTTGCATTTAATAAGTACTTTGCATTGTCCGTAAATAATGTTAATTCTCCGATAATATCGTCCTTTGAACAAATGCGAAGTGTTAACTCCTGTCCATCAGCGCTAATTTTACTAATTTGTACTTTCCCAGAGCGAACGATATAGAGTTCTTTTGCCTCCATTCCTTCTTGGAAAATGTAACTTCCTTTATTGATTTGCATTTTATATTCAACAGATGCAAGTAATTCCTTTAAATCATTTGATAATGCCGTACGATTTGTCACAGCAATCACCTTTCTTTTTAAAGCAGTCTATCCCTTATTTTGAATGTAAATATGATGAAAATGCAAGAGATATTTTCTATATATAAATCCATTTTAATTTTTCGACATCTAAATCCCTGCNNCTTCGCATGTGGTAGAAAAAGGCCTTGACTGACCGCTTCTATGCATGGACAGATGCTCTCCCACCTAAAAAGAGGGGAGGTATGTCGGTTTTTTAATTGATGTATATATAGTATAAGGAATGGCGTAATTTTTATCTGTGAACAAGCGCACTTTTGGAAATGAAAAAAGATGTCTTTTGTAGACATCTTTTAATCCTATTATGAATAGGGAAGGCGTTTATCTATTTAGTCCATTCCACAACTTTATCCATTGTTTGACGAGTTTTATTATGTTTTGGTTCTTCCGCGCGATAACCAAAAGCAGCGAGAACAGAAACGCCAAATGTATCATCTGAAATAATGCCTTCTTCTTTTAAAATCGCAGTAACTTTTTCTTGATGGAAGCCCTCGATCGGACAAGAATCGATACCAATCTGAGCAGCTGCAGTCATCATATTACCAAGAGCGATGTATGTTTGTTTAGAAGCCCAATCGAACATTGCACGGTCGCTTTCTAATAATTGAAAATCAGATTCTTGAAACTCCTTATAAAAGCCACGTTTCATTGTTACTACTTCCTCGGGAAGCTGCTGAATATTTTTCATGAAATTTGAAATATAGGAAGAGTTATAAAGCATCTCTTCTTTTTTGCGAGCTAATATGACTATAAAGTGACTTGCTGTTGGTAATTGTTTTTGAGCGCCCCATGCTACAGGTAGTAGTTTATTGCGCAGTTCTTGGTTTTGAATCACAACAAACTTCCAAGGTTCAAAGCCAAATGAACTTGGAGAAAGTCGACCTGTTTCTAAAATAAAATGAAAATCTTCATCAGAGATTTTTTTATTTACATCAAATTCTTTACATGCGTGTCTAAAATGATAAGCTTTTAAAATTTCTTCTTTTGTATGTTCCATTTATATAACCGCCTTTTCGTAATTTGCTTTTTTATAGTAAGTTGATTACAAAATAGATTCTACAGTAGTACAATGAATGATGTAAGTACGCACATTTTTAGCATATAGTATCAATTTGTATACTAATGGAGAGTGATGAAATGAAAAATGAAGAAATATATCGTTGTTCGGTAGAATTAACACTAGATGTAATTGGGGGGAAATGGAAAGGGGTTATTTTGTTTCATTTAATGAATGCGGAAGAAATTCGTTTTAATCAATTTTTACGATTAATGCCTGGCATTACGCAGCGTATGTTGACAAGACAGTTGCGAGAGCTCGAGGCTGCAGGTGTAATTCATCGGGAGGTATATAAAGAAGTTCCGCCAAAAGTGGAGTATTCTTTAACAAAGTTCGGAAAATCCCTTACGCCAATTATTACACTTATGCGTGGGTGGGGTGATGAATATCGAACGCAAATACAAGTGGATCAAAAGCAGTAAAAAGGTACAGCTTAGATTGCACATTTTTTGTAATGGGTTAGGTATCGAGCTTTTTCATAACAATGTGAACAAAATACGAACAGATTTGTGAAGAAATGTTGAATGGCATAGATGATGTGAGAAATATCACAACATATATTGTTTTCGTTTATTATCATGAAGGCAAATAAAAAACATGGAAAGTGAATAAAGAGACTGAGTAAAAACATCGCAGTTTAAAAATATATTATAATAGAATGAAGGCAGATATGAATTTAGCAGAAAAGGAGGGGTGATGATGCACGAGAAAGTTAGAGATTCTTTAGGGCGCCCACTTCAAGATTTACGCATCTCTGTCATTGATCGTTGTAATTTCAGGTGTACTTATTGTATGCCGGCTGAAGTGTTTGGACCGGATTATGCATTTTTACAAGAAGAGTTTTTGCTTACCTTTGACGAAATTGAAAGACTAGCAAAATTATTTGTAGGTATGGGCGTAAAGAAAATCAGGCTTACGGGCGGTGAACCATTACTACGTAAAGATTTAACAAAACTCATTGCACGTCTTGTGAAGCTTGATGGCTTAACGGATATTGGACTAACGACAAATGGTATTCACTTAACGAAACAAGCAAAAGCGTTAAAAGAAGCAGGATTACACCGAGTGAATGTTAGTTTAGATGCGATAGAAGATGATGTGTTTCGTAAAATCAATGGCCGAAATATTAGTACAAAACCTGTGCTAAAAGGAATCGCAGCCGCAAAAGAAGCAGGGCTCGAAGTAAAGGTAAATATGGTTATAAAAAAGGGAATGAATGATAGCCAAATTCTTCCGATGGCCGCTTATTTTAAAGAACAAGAAATTCCACTTCGCTTTATTGAATTTATGGATGTTGGAAGTACAAATGGATGGAATTTTGAACAGGTCATTACGAAACAAGAATTGATTGAGAAAATCGGTCAAGTATATCCAATTGAGCCTGCTGAACCTCATTACTTTGGAGAAGTTGCCAAACGTTACCGCTATGTAGGCAGTGATGCAGAAGTTGGATTTATCACTTCGGTGTCTGAGTCTTTCTGTTCTTCTTGTACGAGAGCACGGATTTCAGCAGACGGTAAGTTTTATACTTGTTTGTTTGCTACAGAAGGTACGGATTTAAGGAATTTACTTAGGAAAGATATATCTGATTCGGACTTATTAAAGGTATTACAAGATATATGGAAATATCGAAAAGATCGGTATTCAGATGAACGGACTGAAGAAAGTGCGAGAAATCGTCCAAAAATTGAAATGTCTTATATTGGAGGATAAGAAAGGGGGAGCCGCATTGCAGGAACGTTATTCAAGGCAAATATTATTTTCAGGTGTTGGTGAGAACGGACAAAGGAAGATAAGAGAGAAGCATGTGCTTATTATCGGTGCTGGTGCACTCGGGGCTGCAAATGCAGAAGCGGTTGTTCGGGCTGGAATTGGAAAACTGACGATTGTGGATCGTGATTATGTTGAGTGGAGTAATTTACAGCGGCAGCAGTTATATACAGAGGAAGATGCAAAACAGTACAAGCCGAAAGCAATTGCAGCGGCAGAACATTTAAGAAAGATTAATTCTGAAGTGGAAATTATACCAGTTGTAACAGATGTAACAATGCAAGAAATGGAAGAATTAATTAAAAATGTAGATTTGATATTAGATGCGACTGATAATTTTGATACGCGTCTTCTCATTAATGATATTTCGCAAAAATATAATATTCCTTGGATCTATGGAGGGTGTGTTGGTAGTTACGGAGTCACCTATACAATTCTTCCAGGGAAAACGCCGTGTTTCCGTTGTTTGATGGAGCATCCGACAAGCGGGGCGACATGTGATACGGCAGGAATTATACAGCCAGCTGTCCAAATGGTGGTTGCACATCAGGTGACGGAGGCTTTGAAAATATTAGTAGAAGATTTCGGTTCGCTTCGTGAGACGATGCTATCATTTGATATTTGGAACAATCAGCATATGGCGTTTAAAGTAAATCGACAGAAAAAAGGTACATGTCCATCTTGCGGAAAACTGCGTACGTATCCGAGTTTAACATTTGAATCACAGATGAAAACGGAAGTGTTATGCGGACGAAATACGGTTCAAATCCGTCCAGGAATATCGCAATCTCTTAATCTAGAAGAAGTGAAAAAACGCTTACAAAAAAGCGTGGATGTACAAACGACACCATATTTATTATCATTTCCGATTGAGGAATATCGTTTTGTCTTATTTACGGATGGTAGGGCATTTATTCATGGAACGAATGATATGAAAGTAGCGAAGCGATTATATGCAAGATATATAGGCTGAACCTAAAGGAAGCTCCTTTAGGTTCAGGGGATTGCGTTAGGAGTGTGGATTTCTAACATAATCTCCACTTTTCCCGCCTGTTTTCTCAAGTAAATATGTTTCGCCAATAATCATTCCTTTATCGACAGCTTTACACATATCATACACGGTAAGGGCGGTTGCAGAAGCAGCTGTTAGAGCTTCCATTTCAACACCAGTGCTACCTTCTGTTTTGACTTTTACTTCAATGAGTAAACGATATTGTTCTTTCGCTAATTCCCAGTCGAAGGAGACGTCTACTCCTTTTAGAAGTAAAGGATGGCACATTGGAATAATGTCAGAAGTGCGCTTGGCAGCCATAATACCGGCGATTTGTGCGACGGCTAATACATCGCCTTTGCCGATTTCATTACGGGAGATTTTATCATAAATTTCTTTTGTAACAAGGATGCTAGAGCAAGCAATTGCGGTACGCACTGTCACCTTTTTATCGCTTATGTCGACCATTTTGGCACGGCCTTGGTCATTAAAATGAGTGAATGAAGACATGGAATTCCTCCTTGAAGTAATTGCTAGTATGATTAGCATTGTACAATATAAAGTGTAATCAAGATGTGATATTTTGCAAACATGGGGTGAAAAAGATGTTAGAAAAACGAGTACCAATTCCAGTAGCTGAAGCAGTGGAGAGGGTTATGAAATATGCTCAGCAAGGTGAAAATGAAGAGGTTTCGATTATCGAAAGTTATGGAAGAGTTCTTGGAGAAGATGTTGTAGCAGATCACGATGTTCCGCATTTTGACCGCTCTCCATATGATGGTTTTGCGATTCGAGCGGAAGATACAAAAGAAGCAAGCCAAGATCATCCGATTGAATTTGAAGTAATAGGGGAAATTGGAGCTGGCTCTGTTTTTAAAGAAGAAGTGAAGGCTTTTGAGGCGGTTCGGATTATGACAGGGGCAGCTATTCCAGAAGATTGTAATGCGGTCGTGATGTTAGAGCTAACAGAAGGATGTAAGAAAAACGGAAAGACATATATGAAGCTAAAGCGCCCTTTTGCAAATGGTGACAATGTTTCATTTCGAGGAGAAGATATAAAACAAAACCAAGTCCTTGTGGCAAAAGGTACAGTGATTAATCCAGGTGTAGCGGCGCTATTGGCGACTTTTGGTTACAGCTCAGTAAAGGTTGTAAAACAGCCTGTAGTTGGGATTGTTACAACAGGGAGCGAATTGTTAGAAGTACATGAGCCGCTGGAACCAGGGAAAATTAGAAATAGTAATTCCTATATGATTGCAGCTCAAATTGTGAAAGCAGGCGGGAAAGTACGCTATTATGGACAACTTGCTGATGAGCTGGATGCTTGTTATGAAGCAGTGAAATCTGCGATGGATGAAGTAGATATTTTAATTACAACTGGCGGTGTTTCGGTAGGAGATTATGATTATTTACCTGCTATTTATGAAAAGTTACATGCAAATGTGTTATTTAATAAAATTGCAATGCGGCCAGGTAGTGTTACAACAGTAGCTGAAGTAAATGGAAAGCTGTTATTCGGCTTATCAGGTAACCCGTCCGCTTGTTATGTAGGATTTGAATTATTCGTTCATCCGATCATTCAAACATATCTTTATGCGAAAGAACCACATGCGTATCGTGCAGATGCAATTTTACAAAAAGATTTTCCAAAGCCTAATCCATTTACGCGATTTGTAAGGGCGAAAGTAAACATTGTAAATGGCGTGCTGCAGGCAATGCCAGTAGGCTTAGATAAATCAAGCGCAGTATCTTCTCTTGCAGATAGCAATGCTTTTATTGTTCTGCCAGGAGGAACAAGAGGGTTTGAAGCGGGAATGACTGTGTCGGTATTATTATTAGAGTCGAGTCAAGGAAGTGAGTGGCCATGGGCAGAACCGCTTCAATCTTACAAATAGTAGGTTATCAAAATAGCGGAAAAACAACGCTTGTGGAAAAATTTGTTCGCATTTTGACTAATGAAGGAATGAAAGTTGCTACAATTAAGCATCACGGACATGGCGGTTTCCCAGAAGTACCGCAGAAAGATAGTGAACGTCACAGGCATGCTGGAGCGGTTGTAAGCAGCGTAGAAGGAGCAGGGTTGTTATCCCTTTCTTCTCTTCGTGATAAGTGGTCTTTAGAGGAAATCATTCATTTATATGAATTCTTTGAAGTAGATATAATTTTAGTAGAAGGTTATAAAGCGAAAACATATCCGAAAGTAGTTCTCCTTCGTTCAATGGAAGATGCTGCTTTATTAAATAAAGTGGAGAATGTGATGGCCGTTATCACATGGGATGATGTACAAAGCCTGCAAGAAACATATAAAACATTTCATATAACAGAGGAAGAATCGTATATGAAGTGGCTCGTAGAAGTGGTAAGGGGTGCAAAATGACATATATGTATTATGAAGTAATCGATACACCTATTTCGATTGAAGAGGTAACAAATAAAGTGATTCGCCGTGAATGCGGTGCTGTAACAACCTTTATTGGGACTGTTAGAGAATTTACGAAGGGGCGCCGTACATTATATTTAGAGTACGTAGCCTATAAGACAATGGCAGAGAAAATGCTAGCGAAAATTGGTGCTGAAGTGAAGGAGCAATGGCCTGAAACACACGTTGCGATTACACATCGCATCGGTACATTACAAATTTCTGATATCGCCGTTGTTGTTGCGGTATCCACACCGCACCGAAAAGCAGCCTATGAGGCAAATGAATATATCATGGAACGGATTAAGCAAATTGTTCCGATTTGGAAAAAGGAGTTTTGGGAAGATGGCGATTCATGGATTGGTGATCAGTTAGAAAAAACACCGTATCCAGATGGAGAACCAGGAAAGGAGATGAGAAAATGATTCGAGTATTATTGTTTGCGCATTTGCAAGAAGAAGCAGGGACAAATGAACTGAAAATAGATTGCGAAAATATTACTGTTACAGAGTTGAAAGAGATAATCACAAAAGAATATCATGTAACAGTTTCAGAACAAATTATGGTTGCTATCAATGAAGAGTATGCAAATCATGATGATAAAATACAAGCTGGTGATGTTGTAGCACTCATCCCACCAGTGAGTGGTGGTTGATTTTTTCCAGTCTAATCACGAAACTACGTGATTAGACTGGAGGGAATTAATATATATTGTGAAATGTTGAGCAAAATAGGAGGCGAAAAAGATGAAAAGTCCGAATTTTCAATTAGGTTTACAAACTTTTAATCTTATTATTGGTTTTATGGTATGGGTAATTCTATCTTCTTTAATGCCGTTTATCAAAGCAGATATTACATTAACGGCAGGACAAATTTCCCTTGTTACAGCAGTACCCGTTATTTTAGGATCGGTACTTCGAATACCAATTGGGTATTGGACGAATCGATACGGAGCAAGAAAATTATTCTTTATCAGCTTTATTATTTTATTATTCCCTGTCTTTTATATTAGCATTGCGAGCTCTATGATGGATTTAATTATTGGTGGTTTATTTGCAGGGATTGGCGGTGCTGTGTTCTCTGTTGGTGTAACGTCCTTACCGAAATATTATCCGAAAGAACGACATGGCTTTGTGAATGGAATCTATGGCATCGGTAACGCAGGAACAGCAGTTACATCTTTCTTAACACCTGTAATTGCCACTTCATTTGGCTGGAGAGCAACTGTACAATCTTTTTTAATCTTACTTGCTCTGTTTGCACTTCTAAATTTCTTATTGGGAGATCGTAATGAGCGAAAAGTGAATACCCCATTAATGGAACAGTTAAAAGGTGTGTATAAAAACGAAAAGCTTTGGTTCTTATGTATTTTCTATTTCTTAACTTTCGGTTCGTTTGTTGCATTTACAGTATACTTACCAAACTTCTTAGTATCTCACTTTGGATTAGAAAAAGTAGATGCGGGCATGCGGACAGCTGGATTCATTGTATTAGCAACAGTAATGCGTCCAATTGGTGGTTGGCTTGGTGATAAATTTAATCCATTTAAAATATTAATTTTTGTCTTCATAGGTTTAACGCTATCTGGTATTATTTTATCGTTTATGCCAAGTATGAACGTGTATACATTTGGTTGTTTACTTGTTGCATTGTGTGCAGGAACTGGGAATGGGACAATCTTTAAACTTGTGCCGATGTATTTCTCTAAGCAAGCTGGGATTGTGAATGGACTTGTTTCAGCTTTAGGCGGACTAGGTGGGTTTTTCCCGCCGCTGATCTTAACTTTACTATTCCAATTAACAGGTCATTATGCGATTGGATTTATGGCGCTATCAGAAGTAGCACTTGCTTGTCTAATCATTACAGTGTGGATGTATAGTCAAGAGAAACTATTAGCGATGTTAAACGGTAAATAATAGAGGAAAAAGATGTCTGTAAATAGACATCTTTTTCTTGTTTAGGCAAAAAAAAATAGCCAAATGCTATTTTAAATTTGTATATGCAAAGTAGGAGTTCATGTATTAATGATCGATGGTAACTTGTAGGAAATCAGTTGCTTGATTTTCAGAAACATTTTGCACGAGTGTCACTTCACTAATTAAAATTCTGCGCGCGTTGTCTAACATTTGTTTTTCACTCGTATTTAATGCTCTTTCTTTATTACGACGGATTAAATCACGAACAACTTCAGCGCCGTCTAAAAGCTTTCCGTTTTTCATTTTCTCCATATTTATGGTATATCTTTGTTTCCATGAGAGTGAGTGGTCACCTTCACCATTATGAACGTCAACTAATACATCGTTTAATGTATCTTTGTCGACAACATAACGTATGCCTGAATCTTCTACTTTGTCCATAGGAATCATTACTTGCATATCGCTAATAACCATGTGTATCACACAATACTGACGTGTTTTTCCTAACACTTCTTTATCCTCAATTGCTTCGATTATTCCCGCGCCGTGCATAGGATAAACAATTTTATCACCAATTTGAAACAAATCATCCACCTCCATATGTGGTAACTATATGTATATGATAATATAATTGAATAAAAATGTCAAATTTATTATATTATCATATGATTTATATCTGTGTCAATGATTTTTGTTTTGGATTTTTATATTATTTTTAGATGGAAAATCACATCACATTTTGCTGAAAGGGCCGCAATTAAAAAGGGATGATATTCTGGGAAGCTCTCGTGGAAAAATACGAGGCATATCCACTTATTTTTAAGCATAAAATGCAAAATCGCTAATACAATATACATAAATCCGTTCTTTTTAAAGGAGGGAGAGAAGGTGGGGCGCACAATTAAAATTGATATTACAAATAAAGTAGTAGCTAAATTTAGAGCAGATTATTTGGAATTATATACGAGTAAATTTATGATAGGGAAGTTTTATGTCTATACTGAAGAGAAACAGTATGTGTTAGAAGACGGATATATATATGAAAATGGCAAGTTTTATCGCATCATAGATACGCACCGTGGCAATAATTCAGCGGCGGAGGGCTGCGATCTAGGATGGTGTTAAAATGATTCGCGTTAAGATGTTTGATGAAAGTCATGAAAAAGATTTGGAAGACGCTGTGAATACATTCTTAAAGAAGATAAATGATGAACAGCTTGTAGATATTAAGTATCAAGTTGGTGTCTCCATCAATGATGATGAAAATCAAATTTATTGTTTTTCGGCGATGATTGTCTATAAAACATAAAAAAGAGCTGGGGAGCCAGCTCTTTTTTATGCTCTTAAGTGGACATTACATGGGTTGGTAAAGCGTTCATAATGGATTGTGGTGTTTCATTTTCTTTTATAGATAAACTGATTTCTTCTGTTTCATAGTTTTGGAAATTTTTACACATGCCAAGATGGTAACGTTCACCTAAAAATGGATCAATATAAAAACCGTTTTTAAATATTTTATCATTCGCATTTTTCTCATGATGAATTTCAGAACAATTGATGCAATAGAACATATCTTTCATCCCCTTTATTTTATTATGAAAATTTTTCCTTACTACCTTTAGCGAAAAAGAGTGAGCAGGTAGTGAATTCTCTCCAAAATTCATTGTTTCTAAAAATGTTGAGGAGGTGAGAAATGACTACCTGCTCATAGTTAAATACAAATTGTGGGCATATCTCTTCTGAGTCTTAGACACATCTCACTTATACCGATATGCTTTCTAATCCCGAGGGAAGGAGGAGAGGCTAAAAGCAAGCGAGGTATGTTTTGTTGCTCTCCGCGCATTATAAATGATGGAGTTTCATAATGTTTGGAGTTTCTATATGTGATGTATCTTTGTGAGTATATTATGAGGAAATGTTGAGAGTGTGTTTGTCCTGTTGAAAAAATGTTGAGAATTTCTCAACGGACATTGAATAGCATGTCTTGACGTGAAACCAAAAGGTGTTATATTTTAATGCCTAATAAAGGAGATATCATATGGAACAGCAAAATACATTGCAAGATATTACACAAACCGTTATTTTTGAAGCACCTATTCAAAAAGTGTGGAATACGGTATCAACTGCAGAAGGAATTGCATCTTGGTTTATGCCAAATGACTTTGAAGCAAAAGTAGGGCATGAATTTCATGTACAATCACCTTTTGGCCCATCACCATGCAAAGTATTAGAAATCGATGAGCCTCATCGTATATCTTTTTCATGGGATACAGATGGCTGGGTTGTTTCGTTTATTTTAAAAGATTTAGGGGATAAAACGGAGTTTACTCTTATTCATGGCGGATGGAAACATCCAGATGCAATTATTACGAAAGCGAACGCGAAAAGTTCTGTTATCCGCGATAATATGGCGGGCGGCTGGGTAGCAATTGTAAATGAAAAACTGAAAAAGGTTGTTGAAGGATAAGTGTCCTCATCAGCAGCGAAATATGATGTTTTTCAAGCGATTGCTGATCCAACTCGCCGAGAAGTACTCCGGTTATTAACACAACAAGAATTACCGATTTCTAAAATAACAGATCATTTTCCGATGAGTCGCACAGCTGTAGTAAAGCATCTTCACATTCTTTCAGAAGCAAAGTTAGTGAGCGGAAGAAAGGTTGGGAGAGAAAAGCTGTATCGTTTGCAACCTGAGCCGTTAGCTGAATTACAGCAGTGGCTTTCCTATTATGAAAAATTTTGGAATAATAAATTGTCCATTCTTAAATATGTGGTGGAAAATGAAGAGTAAGTATTGTTACATGGTGTCGAAACGCCGATATATCATGAGAAGCGGTTGATATATGTAAAGAGGATGATCGTTATGAACGATCATCCTCTTTTTTTTACTGTTCAGTTGCTTCTGCTTTATTTTGAGAAGGCTTTAAAACAAACCATACGATCAATAACGTAAGCAGTGCGAGTGCGAAAGTGCTCATATAGATTACATGTATGCTCGTAGCGAGTGCCTCTTGTGATCCTGTTACTATATTCGCACTAGTACCGTGCCCTCCAGAAGATACAAGATCAAGGTTTTTAATGCCTTGCGCATGAATCATTGTATTAAAGATTGTTCCGAAGACTGCAGCACCTAATGTTTGGCTAAATGTATTAATAAATGTGTTTAAGCCGACTGCTGTTCCGCGTGTATGTGCAGGGACAGCTGCTTGAATGGTTATCATATAAATTGGTGTAATAAGTCCCATTCCGAAACCGAGTAGTCCGACTGCAACATAAATAAGAAACGCTGGTGAATGAGTTGATAATATAGATAGTAAGAAGGTAGCGATTGATAAAACGCTAGCTCCAAGTAAAATGATTTGTTTTGTTTGCAACTTACCAACTAAATTCCCAGAAAGCATCGCACCAAATGTCCACATAACGGGAACTGGCATGAGAATAAGTCCAGCTTCGGTAGCATTTTTTCCTAATACACCTTGACTCCAAATTGGAAGGTACATTGTAATACTAATGGTCATTGCGCCAGCAATAAGCGTTAGTACATTTATTGTTGATAATGTACGGTTTGAGAAAAGTGTTAACGGGATTAATGGTTCCGGAGATTTTTTCTCAACGAATAAGAAAATAATGAATGAAACAGCTGCAAAGATTAAGAGGCTAATAATTGTAATGTCCCCCCAGTTTTGCTTACTGCTCCCTGTTAAGAGTGCGTAAAGTAAAGCGATTGTACTTAGTGAGAAGATAATCGCACCAGGATAATCGATATGGTGTTTCGCTGGTTTGATCGACTCTTTATAAGAAGTGGCAATCATCACACAAGCTAGGATTCCAAATGGAACGTTTAAGAAGAAGATGTAGCGCCAAGAAAGAGAGTCAACTAAAAATCCGCCTACTAACGGTCCTACAACACCTGAAACACCCCAAACAGCGCTCATCCAGCCTTGTGCTTTTGCGCGGTCTTTTGCTTCGCTATATAAATCACCGATAATCGTCATTGTGATTGGCATAACAGCGCCTGCACCTATACCTTGAAGAGCGCGAAAGACGATTAATTGTTCCATCGATGTAACGATTCCGCATAGTACAGAACCGATTAAAAAGATACCTGCACCAATGAGCAGAATTTTTTTTCTTCCGAATAAATCTGCTAGCTTTCCGTAAATCGGAGTTGAGACAGCTGTTGCTAGCATATAGATTGCATACACCCAGCTAACAAGTTCGACACCAGATAAGTCGCTTGTTATGCGGGGGATTGCTGTACTAACAATCGTTCCTTCCACAGCGGAAAGAAACGTCATTAGCATTAAAGATATCATGACTTTTTTTCGCATATGTTTTCCCCTTTGTTACAATTATTCAACATTATAAAATATAAAGGTACTACGCTATATAAAGCAACAAAAAAGAAACAGAGAGAATCTCCTCTCTGTTTCTTTTTGCCTACTGTGCCTTCACATTTTGTCCGGCAGTTGTACCAGCAATTCGACCTGTAACAAGAGCAGAAGTAATATTATATCCACCTGTATAGCCGTGAATATCAAGAACTTCTCCGCAGAAGTATAAGCCATTCATGAGCTTAGAAGCCATTTCTTTCGGATAAATTTCTTTAACGGAAACACCGCCGCCTGTAACGAACGCTTTGTCAAGGGGCTGTGTGCCGTTTACTGCTACTGTAAACTCTTTAAAGTCTTTCACAAGTGCGCGGATTTTTTCGTGTGAAACTTGTCCAGCTTGCTGACTACCATCAATTTCGTTCTTTTCTAATAGGAATAAGAAATAACGCTCAGGAACGTATCCCTTTAAAACATTTTTGATTCCTTTTTTTGGATCTTCTTTAATTTGTTTCATCATGCCCTGGAAGATTTGTTCGCTATTTTCTTCTGGCAGTGCATCGATGCTCATTTGAACGGTATTTGTCTTGAACTTTTTCATCGTTTTTACGACGAATTGGCTACAGCGAAGAGCTGCTGGACCAGAAATACCAAAGTGGGTAAAGAGCATATCCATTTTATGAGAAATGACAACTTTCCCTTTTGGATTTAATACGCTTAAGTTTACATCACGTAAAGCAAGTCCTTGCAATGTACGATTACGAATAAATGGTTCATTTGAAGTAATGGGTACTTCGGTTGGGAAAAGTTCTGTAATCGTATGTCCTGCTTTTTCAGCCCAAGCGTAACCGTCCCCAGTTGAACCAGTGTGAGGAACAGATTTCCCGCCTACAGCGATAACAACATGATTTGTTTCCAAAACTTCGCCTGTTTGGAGAACAACGGCTTTCGTTTGTCCATTTTCATATTCTATCGTTTCAACAGGAGTATTGGTACGTATTTTAACACCTAGTTCTTGTAATCGTGTTAATAAAGCATCCACGACAGATTGTGCTTTATTTGATACAGGGAACATGCGCCCGTGATCTTCTTCTTTTAGTTTTACGCCAAGGTTTTCGAAGAATGTAATAATATCTTCATTATTAAAGATGGAAAAAGCACTGTATAAAAAGCGACCGTTTCCTGGTATATGTTTGACAATTTCATCAAGTGGTAAGCGGTTTGTTACATTGCAGCGACCACCACCAGAAATCGCAAGTTTACGTCCTAGTTTATTTCCTTTATCAAGAAGTAAGACGTGCGCACCTTCTTCAGCAGCACCGATTGCGGCCATTAACCCTGAAGGGCCTCCGCCGATGACAATAACATCATAATGCATAGTATATCGACCTCATTTTCTACATTTCCTGCCTAAAAGAATAGCATGTTTTCATAGAAAAGAAAAATACAGTGAGGTACTGTTTCATTCATAAAGTGTGGTACAATACAAAAGTTAGAGTTCAGCGTTATATATATGTAGGAGGATTATTTTATGTCCGATTCAAAATTTCTGCGCGGAACGCTTATTGTGACGCTAGGAACATTTTTAGTAAAGTTCTTAGGCATGATTTACGTCTTTCCGTTTCATGCATTAGTTGGCACAGAAGGCGGAACGCTCTATACATATGGATATATTCCATATACGATCTTTTTAAGTATTGCAACGGCTGGGGTACCACTTGCTGTTTCAAAGTTTGTTTCCAAATATAATGCGCTTGGGGATTATAAAACGAGCCGGAGAATGTTCCGTTCGGGAATGGTTCTGATGATTGTAACGGGAATCCTTTCTTTCTTAGCCCTTTACATGACCGCACCATTATTTGCAGAAGCCATGCTTGGTAAACAAAGTGTACACAGTAGTGTCGAGGAAGTTACGATGATTATTCGTCTCGTAAGTTTTGCACTTATTGTTGTACCAGCAGCAAGTTTAATTCGAGGTTATTTCCAAGGTCACCAATCAATGGGACCGACGACGGTATCGCAAATTATTGAACAGATTATTCGCATTGTCTTTTTATTAGCGGGTAGTTATATCGTCATTAAAGTAATAGGTGGATCGGTAGCGACAGCAGTTGGAGTAGCAACTTTTGCTGCTTTTGTTTCAGCAGTGGGAGCACTCGGTGTTTTAATTTGGTACTGGTTAAAACGCAGAAATCATCTAGATCAATATTTGATTGAACAAACTGTACCAGAATCGACAGTAAGTACGGTTCAATTATTTAAAGAGTTATTTGCATATGCAATTCCTTATGTTGTAATTGGATTAACAATTCCTTTATATCAACAAATTGATACACTGACATTTAACGCAATTATGCAAGCGATTGGGCAAGGTGATATTGCAGAACGAGCACTTGGTATCTTTACCATGTGGACGCATAAATTAATTATGATCCCTGTTTCGCTTGCGACAGCATTTAGTTTAACGCTTGTTCCAGCAATAACAAAATCGTTTACAGAAAAACAATTTCGTTATTTAAAACTACAAATCACACAAACATTCCAAGCAAATATGTTTTTAACATTACCTGCGGTAGTTGGTATTTCTATTCTTGCATATCCGATTTACACAGCGTTTTATGAAGCAGATCCATTAGGTGGACAAGTACTTATGTGGTATGCACCGGTTGCGTTATTATTTGCTTTATTTACAGTAACTGCGGCTATCCTGCAAGGGATTAATCAACAAAAACATGCGATTATTGCACTTGCTATGGGTGTTATTTTGAAGTTTTTAGGCAATGTTATTTTGATTCGTTACTTCGGTACCATTGGAGCTGTTTTAGCAACAGGTGTTGGATTCCTAGCTTCTATTTGGTATACGAATAAACAAATTCGAAAACATGCACACTATTCATTCGATGTTGTATATAAGAGAACATTCCAAATTGCAGTGTTAACACTTGCAATGGTAGTTGTAGTAAAACTTTCACAAGGAGTTCTATCCTTGCTGATTTCGCCTGATGGCCGTATTGGAGCGCTTATTACCGTTGTAATTTGTGCAAGTATTGGTGGCCTTACTTACGGATATTTAGCAATCCGCACAGGTGTACTAGAACGAGTATTTGGCGGAGAAGCTTTAGCGAAGATTCAACGTAAGCTTGGTGGTAGATTAAAAATAAAGGTGAAATCGAAAGGGGCGTAAAACACGTCCCCTTTTCTATGATAAATATAAAGAAGGTGAAGAAGATGAGATTAGATAAGTTATTAGCAAATATGGGATACGGAAGTAGAAAAGAAGTAAAGAAATTATTGAAAGACGGCGTTGTGAAAATTGATGGAACACCAGTGAAAGATGCGAAATTTCATGTGAATGTAGAAGAGCAAGAGGTTATGATTCACGGAGAGATTGTTGAATATAAAGAGTTTGTATATTTAATGATGCATAAACCACAAGGTGTTATCTCAGCAACGGAAGATGATAATCATGAAACGGTTGTTGATTTATTAGAATTAGAAGATGCAATCTTTGATCCGTTTCCAGTTGGAAGACTTGATATTGATACAGAAGGTTTTCTGTTATTAACAAATGATGGGAAACTGGCGCATCAGTTATTATCTCCGAAAAAGCATGTGCCGAAAAAATATTATGCACATGTAGCTGGTGTTGTGACAGAAAAAGATGTCGAAGAGTTTGCAAAAGGTGTTATTCTAGACGATGGTTATGAAACGAAGCCAGGTGCGCTTACAATTTTGAAAAGCGACGATGTTTCTGAAATTGAACTTGTGATTACAGAAGGGAAATTCCATCAAGTAAAGCGTATGTTTGAAGCGGTAGGGAAAAAAGTTGTCTACTTAAAGAGAACAGAGATGGGACCTTTAGTGTTAGATGATGAATTAGAGCTTGGTCAATATCGTGAACTGACAGATGAAGAGCTTGAAATGCTAAAAACATATCAAGTTCAAACTGAGAATCAAGAGTGAGACCGATTCCAAAATATAGAAAGAACCCCTTTCTAATTTGATAGAAAGGGGTATGTATTTATCTTACATATAATTGTTTTCGTTATGAGGTCATTCTCACTTTCTTTCCTGTTGTTGTCCACTTACCGCGGCAAGGGCTATACACGAGCTCATTAAACTGCAACACATTCAGATCACGTTGTATTGTTCGCGGTGTGATCCCGAACTCATCTACAAGGTCTTTCGTCGTTACCGTACCATTTTCATTGATGTACATATAAATTGATTTAATGCGTGTTAGCATACGAGTAGTCGTAGGTTTCAAGAGAAAACCACTCCTCTACTAGTTTTTTTGACCCCATTCAGGAAAGAAGGCCTTTACTACCATTGTACTCCACATGACAAATTTCATGCTTTAACTTACTTAAATTTTACAAAAGTTTAACAAATAATGAAACAGGAAAACTTTAGTAGTTGACATTCTATATCTCTTCTGTCAACTACCAGATAAATTTCTACGTAAAACGCCAAATTCCTGCAAATTTTTTTAGAAAAATAAAAGAAAAACTAATAAGAAATATCTGAAGTATTATAATTGTTCGTTATTAAGTGGTTCTGTATTGGCATAAGGGATTTTCGTTTGCTATGATGAAAGAGAGAATATAGAAGAAGGTGAGTACGTGATGACAGTAATAAATTGGACAGAAGAAGTTGAAAAACGTAAAGATGGCTTGATTCATGACATGCAGCAATTTCTGCAAATTAAGAGTGTATGGGAAGAAGAAACAGCAAAAGAAGGAGCACCTTTTGGAGAAGGTGTAGCGAAAGCGCTATCCTTCATGTTACATAAAGGAGAAGCAGAAGGCTTTGTTTCGAAAAATTTAGAAGGGTATGCAGGGCACCTTGAGATGGGACAAGGAGAAGAATTAGTTGGTATTCTTTGTCACGTTGATGTTGTGCCAGAGGGAGATGGTTGGACAACACCTGCATATAGCGCTGATATTCGTGATGGAAAGATTTTTGCACGCGGTGCAATTGATGATAAAGGGCCAACAATAGCCGCTTATTATGCAATGAAAATCGTAAAAGAATTAGGATTACCTCTTTCAAAGCGTGTTCGCATGATTTTAGGAACGGATGAAGAAAGCAACTGGAAGTGTGTCGATCATTACTTTAAAAATGAAGAAATGCCGACGGTTGGTTTTACACCAGATGCAGATTTCCCGATTATTAATGCTGAAAAAGGAATTTCTGATATACAGATTGTGCAAAGTGGTAGTGAAGCAAAGAGCGGGGAATATGAGCTTGTTTCATTCTCTTCTGGCCTTCGTTTAAATATGGTTCCTGATTTTGCAGAGGCAGTTATTACGACTGAAAAAGCAGAGGAGCTTGTACAGGCTTACGAACAGTATTTACAAACTGCTAAGAAAACAGGGAAACGAATGATAGAAGGAAATACTGTAACATTACAAGTAGAAGGTATATCAGCTCACGGCTCTACTCCTGAAAAAGGTGAAAATGCCGGATTGTTACTAGCTCAGTTTTTAACAACAGTTGCTCTTGATGAAAAAGGAACTGCATTTATAGCGTTCGTAACAGAAACATTTACAGGTGATACGCTTGGAGAAAAAGCGGGTATTGCTTATAAAGATGAAATTAGCGGACCATTAACAGTTAATGTTGGTCGCCTTTCTTATACGAAAGCAGAAGGCGGAAGTTTAGGATTAAATGTACGCTATCCAGTAACAACAAATTTTGAAGAGACAATTGAGAAGTTGAAAGATTATGTGAGCAAGAAAGGGTTCCAAGTAGCGGATTATTCTAATTCTCGTCCACATCATGTTGATAAAGATCACGTTTTAATTCGCACGCTGCAACGTGTGTATGAGGAACAAACAGGGGAGCAAGCCGAACTATTAGCAATCGGCGGTGGTACATACGCGCGTTCATTGAAAGCTGGTGTAGCTTTCGGTCCGTTATTCCCTGGAAAAGAAGATCTCGCTCATCAAAAAGATGAATATATTGAAATTGAAGACTTATTAAAAGCGACAGCAATTTATGCACAAGCGATTTATGAATTAGCGAAATAAAATGGCTTACGCTTGTAATGAGATATGACCGCTCTCCATTTGGAGGGCGGATTCTTTTTAATGGTTGAATGAGATAAGAAAGAAAAGCAACAATAACAAAGAGGAGACGATGTACATGATCCCACATTATTTTATAGCGGTTACTCTGCCGCGGCATATAAAAGAAACACTTGCAAATTATAAAGAAGAAATGAAGTCTCTGTTACCGTTTCGTTCGTGGGTACATGAAGAGGACTATCATATTACACTTGCTTTTTTAGGAAGCGCAGAGCAGGAGCAATTACAAGGAATAAAAAATGAGTTAAGGCGACTTGCAACTGAGCAGGAGTTATCACTTACACTACAAGGGTTTTCTACATTTGGGCGCACGGAGCACCCACGTATATTTTGGGCAGGTGTAAATGAGAACCCAGCATTATTCGCTTTGCAAAAACATGTCCATATGATTTGTGAAAATAACGGTTTTTCTCTTGAAACACGCCCCTATCATCCGCACATTACAGTAGCGCGTAAATGGATGGGGGAGGAAGAATTTAATATGAAAACATTAAAGCGGTTACATTCAGTGTTATTTCAAGCTGATACTGTGACATTGTATGAATCGAATGTGAAAGAAACGCCCAAGTATAAGCCTATTGCTGAAATAACATTACAGAAATCTAAAGTATGAAAACGTTTCTTATGAACGTGAATATACTATAGGAAATAGTAAGTTACTGTATAAAGTCTCATTCGTAAGAGTAACTTTTAGGCGAATCTTATCGCTTACAGATCGTTTCATTTTAATTTCGAGAATGATGGTGATTTTTTATGCTGAAAGTAAAACGTCCATTTGAAGCTTACTTAGATGAGATGAATAAGATTACAATTTTGCTCCCGCATGCGTATGGAACAAGCCGGACATTTTGTTTACAGGAAGGAAAGAAAATATGGGAGCTTCCTATCGTCCAAACAATTTCACTTCCAAATGCAACAAAGTATGAATGTTATATAGAAGAGCAGCTTGATGTGGGGAAGTATTATACAGTACGAGATGAGCGAAATGAAGAAACAGATTTACAAATTGGAGCGGTAATTCGAACGGCTGCATTCGACGAAAAATATTATTATGAAAATACAGATTTGGGAGCGTACTATAAAAAAGAGGAAACGACTTTTAAATTGTGGGCCCCAACTGCAAGGCTCGCCAAAGTTCGGGTTTATAAAGGCGATAAAGATTATATGGATTATGAGATGAATAGAGAAGAGAATGGAATTTGGTCTCATATTTTAAAAGGTGATTTTGCTGGCGCGCAGTACACATTTCTTGTTTGTATTAATTTAATATGGAATGAAGCGGTAGATCCGTACGCAAAATCAGTATCAGTAAATGGGAAATACGGAATTGTCATTGATCTTGAGAAGGCTTATGTGAAGCGACATACATTGCCTAAATTAGAGTCATCTGCAGATGCAATATTGTATGAACTTCATATTCGTGATGCGACCATGCATTCAAATAGTGGTGTAAAACGAAAAGGGACGTATATGGGACTTGCAGAAGAAAACACGAAGGGGAAACAAGGGACGCCAACGGCTTTATCTCATATAAAAGACTTAGGAGTTACACATGTTGAAATATTACCACTGCATCATTTTGCGGGTGTAGATGAAACGAGACCTTTTGCGGCCTATAACTGGGGATATAATCCGTTATATTACAACGTTCCAACGGGAGTGTATGCTACAAATCCTTCTGATCCGTATAACCGAATTTTAGAGTGTAAACAATTGATTGAGAAATTTCATGAGAACGGAATCCGCGTTATTGTTGATGTTGTATATAATCACGTATATGACAGAGAAACATCGTCGTTTGAAAAGCTTGTACCAGGATATTATTTTCGCCATGGTGAAAACGGAATGCCATCAAATGGAACTGGAGTCGGGAATGATTTAGCATCCGAACGAAAAATGATGAGGAAATTTATGATTGAGTCTATTTTATATTGGCTTACTGAATATAATGTTGATGGATTTCGGTTTGACTTGATGGGGATTTTGGATATAGAAACGATGAATGATATAGAAAAGGAAGTAAGAAAAAGAAAGCATGATGCACTATTGTTAGGGGAAGGATGGGATTTACAAACACCGCTTCCAGCAGAAGAGAAAGCGATGTTAAGGAATGCGAGTAAAATGCCGTACATTGCACAGTTCAACGATCAATTTCGTGATGTGATAAAGGGTAGTACGTTTGACGTGAATAAACGAGGTTTTGCATTTGGTGGTAGTGTAGATGTAAATGATTTGCAATATGTATTAAAGGGAAGTCTTTCAAGTGTGAAGGAACAAGGGCTTTTTTTAGAGCCTATTCAGAGTGTGAATTATGTGGAATGTCATGACAATATGACGATGTGGGATAAACTCGTGCGCAGCAATCAAGAAGCAGAGGAGATGTTAAAACGTCGTCACCTTTTAGCGACAGCGATGGTAATTTTCTCACAAGGGATTCCATTTTTACATGCTGGACAAGAATTTTATCGTTCTAAGAAAGGGAATGAAAATAGCTACAATGCACCAGACGAAATTAATCGAATGGATTGGGGTCAAAAAGAGAACGAATTGGAAACGGTTGCTTATATAAAAGGGCTAATTGCAATTCGGAAGGCGCATGGCGCATTTCGATTACGAACGGCTAACCTCATTCAGAAACATATGAGTTTTCTGCAAGCACCTCCTGCTATCGTTGCTTACCATTTGCAACATGTGGAATCGTTTGGACCATGGAGAGAAATTGTGGTTTTATTTCATAGCGGTTTTCAGACAGAAACAATTGCACTTCCAAAACAGGAAACGTGGCACGTATTAGTGAATGAAAAACAAGCGAAATTACAACCAATTTCTTCATTTCAAGGAAATGAACTTCAAATGGCTCCTATTAGCACGTATATATTGGCGAAAATGTGACAAATCGCTACTTGACGATGAGAATGTAATAAATGTAGAATTGACAAAGGTGACGATTTGAATAGGTTGTCATTCTCATACAGGTTTTATAAAATAAAGTAAAAGAAGGGGCAGTCTGTCCGTATATCTTGGCACATGCCAAGTTTTCTTTTTCTTGCATTCAACTACAGTAAAAAAGATATGAATCCACAACATGTTCAAAAGGTGTTGCGGTTTTTCTTTTCATAACTATAAAAGATAAGGATTTGTTAACGGGTAATGGATATGGAATGGTTGGAACAATTATTAGGAAAAGAATGGAGTCTTATACCGGCTGGTGGAGTAACGGGCGATGCATATATTGCGCAAAATGGACAACAAAAGCTATTTTTAAAGCGGAATACATCGCCCTTTTTAGCGGTATTGTCAGCAGAGGGAATTGTTCCAAAATTACTTTGGACAAGAAGGATAACGAACGGTGATGTAATTTCAGCTCAAAAATGGCTTCCAGGTCAGAAGCTAGAGCCGGAGGACATGAAATTAGAACGTGTTGCAAAACTTTTAAAGAAAATACATTCTTCTAAAGCACTTGTGCAGATGATACAAAGGCTTGGAAAACAGCCGCTTCATGCACAGGAGCTATTGCAGCAATTGTATTTTGTTTTAAGAGGAGATATAAAAGCAGATAAAACCATTCAAGCGGGTCTTCAATATTTGAAAGGTTCATTAAAAGATATTGAATATGATGAGTTTGTCGTATGTCACTGTGACGTGAATCATAACAATTGGTTATTATCGGAGGATGATGAATTATTTTTAATTGATTGGGACGGCGCTGTGATTGCAGATCCTGCTCTTGATCTTGGCACGTTATTATATTGGTATATACCACGTCATCAATGGGACGAATGGTTATCATATTATGGGATTGAAGTGACTGAATCATTGCTTCAGCGTATGAAGTGGTATGTAGTGGCGCAAACCATTCTATCTGTTCAATGGCATACAACAAAAAAACAGCAAGCAGAAGCTGAATATTGGCATCAATATTTACAGCAACTACTTGCCTCAGAGTAAATGATTTAAGAAAAATTGTCCATTCCAGCAATCCATTGCGTGAGTTGTTCTTGATTATTGGAAATATGATTGTCCAAATCAGAGGAATATTTACCCGATTGACTATAATAATATACATCGTTTAGCATTGCTTTCACATCGTTGTTTATACTATCGTTTGCAAGCAATGATTGAATGAGACGTTCTAATTGTTCGCACTCAGAAACCGTTCCACAGCAATCGCTTTGGTGATTGACTAAAATATCTTTTAAAATTTCTAATTGGTGTTGTTGATTAATCGGCATGGCTGAATCATCCTTTCGATTGTTGTTCTTCTTGAACAAATAAGAGAAAACGCTGTTTCGTCATGAGGTAGTTAATCGTAGACTCACGAAACGATATGGAAGTTTCGTTTTATGCTCTATGTAGTTTTTATCAAAATGGCACATTTTATACTTGAAAGAAACGGACCGAGTGCTCGTACGTACTTGGTTTTTTGTTTGATAGATTGATTGAAAAAGAAAGAAGGAATAATCCTTTTAAAATAGTCTGGTAAAGAGAGGGAGACATCTATGCGTTTAAGACATAAACCGTATGCAATGGATCGAATCAATGAATATTCACAGTTTGTAATTGGAAATCCAGAGGAGCATCGCGGCAATTGGAAAGAAGTTTTTGGTAATGAGCAACCAATTCACATTGAAGTAGGAACAGGCCGTGGTCGTTTTGTTTATGAAATGGCAAAAGCAAATCCACATATTAACTATATCGGAATTGAAAAGTTCACGAGTGTTATTGTAGATGCACTTGATAAGTTAATTGAAGAAGAAGTACCTAATTTAAAATTAATTAATAAAGATGCGGAAGATTTAACAGTTTTCTTTGCAGAAGGCGAAATTGACCGTGTATATTTAAATTTCTCAGATCCATGGCCAAAAAATCGTCATGCGAAGCGTCGTTTAACATATAAAACGTTTTTACGTAATTATGAAGAAGTATTAGTAACGGGCGGAGAAATTCATTTTAAAACGGATAACCAAGGTTTATTTGAATACTCTCTTATGAGCATGGCTGAGTATGGTATGTTATTAACATTCTTGAGTCTAGATCTTCATAATAGTGATTTTGAAGGGAATATTATGACGGAATACGAAGAGAAATTTTCTGGTAAAGGCCATCGTATTTATCGCGTAGAAGCGAAATATCGTACGGAACCTGTGCAGTAATGCGCAGGTTTTTTTATATGGAAAAATAATCTGAATTTTATGTTAAAATTAAAATAGAAAAGGGGGAATGAGAAATGGAATGTTTACAAATTGGAGACATCAAAGTGACGTGGCTGCGCGGCGGAAACACTCATTTAGATGGAGGCGCGATGTTTGGTGTTGTACCGAAAGTTCTTTGGTCACGCAAATATAAACATAATGATACAAATCATATTTATTTACGGACAGACCCGCTGCTTGTGCAAACGAAAGAAGGAAATATGCTCATTGATTCAGGAATTGGAAACGAGAAAATGAATGAAAAGATGAAGAGGAATCAAGGGGTGACAGAAGAGTCATCGGTCTATGAAGCGTTAGAAAGCCTTGGACTTCAGCCAGAAGATATCCACTATGTATTAATGACGCATCTTCATTTTGATCATGCATCTGGTTTAACAAAATGGGAAAATAGTCAGCTTGTCCCTACGTTTCCAAATGCAAAAATTTATGTGTCAGAAACAGAATGGAATGAAATGAAAATTCCAAATATAAGGTCGCGTAATACATATTGGAAGGAAAACTGGGAGCCAATTGTAGATCAGGTTGTTACTTTTAAAGAAGAAATCCAAATTACGGACGAAATAAGAATGGTGCATACAGGTGGGCATAGTGATGGACATGCTGTGATTGTTCTTGAGAGTCAGGGAGAAACGATGCTCCATTTGGCGGATTTATTGCCAACGCATGCACATCAAAATGTATTGTGGGTGATGGCGTATGATGATTATCCAATGACTTCTATTGAACATAAACAGAAGTGGATGAAGTATGGTGCAGAGAAAAAGGCTTGGTTCACATTTTATCATGATGCATATTATCGCGCGGTGAAGTGGGATGAGGAGGGGAATATGGTAGAGAAGGTAGAACGAAAAGAAGCGAATGTATCAAGTGAAGTATGAGAAAAAACTGTAATCAGTGGAGGGGTGACCCTCCGCTGCAAAAGTAATATTCTTTATATTTTAATGTAAAAGTGTGTCGAAAGAAATTATTTTTAAAATTTTCTGAATATTGATACAATGTTCTTGAGTTGTTATACGCTTTATTTGAAAGGGGGAAACATATTGTATATAACGATTGGGAATTTGCTTGAACGGACTACTAGAAATTATCCAAATAGGGAAGCAATTGTTGAATCGGAAAAAAATATTCGCTGGACGTATACAAAATGGAATGAAAAAGTGAATAAGCTAGCTTATTCACTTCAACAAAGTGGAATACAAAAAGGGGACCGTGTCTCCACGTTTCTTTTCAATAGTAGTGAATTAGCAACTACATGTTTTGCTTGTGCAAAAATTGGAGCCATATTTAATCCGATTAATTTTAGATTAAAACCACAAGAACTCAGTTATATATTAGAAGATGCTTCTCCAAAAATCGTACTTTTTGAAAAACAACTATCCTCTCAAGTACAAAGCATTCATAAACAATTTCCTCATATTCAGTTCTGGTACATTGACCAAAATCATCCACCGTTTTCTATTTCATATGAAGAAAAACTATCCAATGCATTACCGAATTTTAAAACAGTAGAAGTAAAAGAAGATGATATTTGTTCCATTATGTATACAAGTGGAACAACTGGTGATCCGAAGGGAGTACTTCATCGTCACCGAGAAATTATTGAGCAAAGTTTGCTAGGAATTGAATATTTACATTATACCGAGAAGAGTCGAGGTCTTGTAACAGCGCCAATGTTTCATTGTGCTGAGCTTCATTGCTGCTTTATTCCAAGGGTACATAGTGGCGGGTCGAATGTTATTTTGCATCATTTTGATGCAAAGAGTGTACTTGAAACAATTGAAAAAGAGAAGGTTACTGTTATGTTTGCTGCACCCACAATGTGGAATATGATGTTGCAGGAAGATTTAATGCAGTATGATTTATCGTCTCTTAAGTATGGGTTATATGGTGCAGCTTCAATGGCGCCAGCACTTGTAAAAGCTTGTGATGAAAAGTTGAATGTTTCATTAGTACAAGCTTACGGTATGACAGAGATGGGACCAGCAGTTACCTTTTTACGAGAGGATGAACAGCTCACGAAAGTTGGTTCTGCAGGCAAAGCCGCTTATAATCATGAAATTCGTATTGTTCGTCCAAATGAAGACGGTCCATCCGAGCCAAATGATATAGTAAAGCCGTATGAAATCGGAGAAATCATTATGCGCGGTTCCTGTCTGATGAAAGGGTATTACAACAATGAAGAGGCGACAGCAAAAGCGTTATATAAAGGGTGGTACCATTCTGGAGATTTAGGTTATGTAGATACTGATGGTTATTTGTACGTTGCAGATCGCCTTGACGATATGGTTGTTAGTGGTGGAGAAAATATTTATCCGCGTGAGGTAGAAGATTTTTTATATACGCATGAAAGTGTTTTAGATGTAGCGGTACTTGGAGAAAAAGATGATTTTTGGGGAGAGTGTGTTCTCGCATATATCGTTTCAAAAAATAAATCCCTTACTGCAGAGGCATTAGATGCGTACTGTAAAGCGAGTGATAAGCTTGCAGATTATAAGCGCCCGCGTCGCTATGTGTTTGTTGAACAACTGCCAAGAAATGCAAGTGGTAAAATTCAAAAGTTTATTTTGCGGAAGGGAGGATATGATGAAGCATAAGTACTTACAGGAGGAGCATCACATTTTTCGTGATGCTTTTCATAAGTTTTTAGAAAAAGAAGCTTATCCACATTATAACGACTGGGAAAAAGAAGGAATGATTCCTCGTTCTTTTTGGAGAAGCATGGGAAGTAAAGGTTTTCTTTGTCCTATGGTAGATGAGCGGTATAGTGGAGCAGGTGCTGATTTTGGATATTCGGTCGTCATTAATGAGGAGCTTGAAAAGGTTGGCTCCAGTTTAATTGGTATTGGTTTGCATAATGACATTGTCGTTCCATACTTCACGCAGTATGGAACAGACGAACAAAAAAAACGCTGGTTACCAAAATGCGTAAGCGGTGAATATATAACTGCAATTGCAATGACGGAGCCAGGGGCGGGTTCTGACTTGGCGAGCATTCGAACAACAGCAAGAAAAGAAGGGAATCATTATATCGTCAATGGTGAGAAAACATTTATTACAAATGGTATTCATGCCGATTTAGTCATCGTTGTTTGTAAGACAGATACAAATATGAAACCCACACATAAAGGCATGAGTTTGCTTGTTTTAGAACGAGGAATGGAAGGGTTTAAGAGAGGGAAAAAACTAAAAAAAATGGGTTTACATAGTCAAGATACAGCAGAGCTTATTTTTGAAGATGTAAAAGTCCCAGCTGTAAATTTGTTAGGAGAAGATGGGAAAGGCTTTTATTATCTTATGGAAAAGTTGCAGCAAGAACGTCTCATTGTTGCAATTGCAGCTAAAACAGCGGCGGAAGTGATGCTACATATAACCAAAAAATATGTGCAGGAGAGAAAAGCGTTTGGAAAAAGTATAAGTGATTTTCAAACAGTACAGTTCCGATTAGCAGAGATGTATACTGAAATTGAAATTGGTAGAACATTTGTAGATGAATGTATTGCAAATCATATGGAGGGTGAAGACATCGTAACGAAAGTATCAATGGCGAAGTGGTGGTTAACTGACCTTGCAAAAAAAGTATCAGCAGAGTGCATACAATTACACGGTGGTTATGGCTATATGGAAGAATACGAGATTGCGCGGCGTTATCGTGATATTCCAGTCAGCACGATTTACGCTGGAACGAATGAGATTATGAAAAGCATTATTGCGAGGGGGATGGGCCTATGATGTTGGAAGGAGTAACAGTTGTTGATTTTTCTCATTACTTACCAGGTCCATATGCAGCGCTTCGTCTGGCTGATTTAGGTGCAGAAGTGATTAAAGTAGAACCGCGTTACGGGGATTTAGCAAGGGGATTGGAATCTGGCAATCAGGCATTTTTTTATGCGAATAATCGTAACAAGAAAAGTATTGCAATAAATGTAAAGCATCCTGAAGGGGTTGAAGTGGTGAAAAAACTTCTTCAAAAAGCTGCTGTTTTAATAGAAAGTTTTCGGCCTAACGTGATGAATCGCCTTGGCCTTGGGTATCAAGAAGTGAAACGAATCAACAAAGGTATCATTTATGCCTCGTTAACTGGATATGGACAGAAGAAAGAACATTCGAATCTTGCAAGCCATGATATAAATTTTATGGCAGTCAGCGGAGTATTGGCACAGTTGAAAGATCGAGAAGGAATTCCGGTTCATCCTAAAATTACACTTGGTGATGAAGTAGGGGGGATGATGACTTCGGAAAAAATTATAGCAGCATTGTTTCAAAGGGAGCAGACTGGAGAAGGGAGTTATCTTGATATTTCTCTCACAGATAGCTTAGTGATGTTAATGAACAATCATATTATGCTTGAAAAAATGTACAACAAACGTCATGGGTTAGATTCGCTTAGCGGTAAGGTGGTATGTTATTCCATCTATGAAACGAGTGATAGGAGGTTTGTTGCGCTCGGAGCAGTTGAACAGAAATTTTGGTATGCCTTTTGCGAAGCGGTAGGAAGAATAGAGTGGAAAGATAAGCAACATGAGCTAGCTCAAGATGGTCAAATGATTTATGAACAGATGAAAGCGACCTTTGCGAGTAAGCCATTGGTGTATTGGACGGAATTTGCGATGGAAGTGGATTGTTGTTTGTCGCCTGTTTTAGAGACAAATGAATTAGCATCCTCCCCCTTTACGAGTCATTTAGTAAAAGAGAAAGGATTTGTATTTACACATACAAATGATAGATTTACGGATCCCCCAAAGCTTGGTGAGCATACAGAAGAAATTTTGCAAAGTCTCGGATTATCAAGGTTAGAGATTGAAAGGTTGGAACAATTAGAAGTAATCGACCGGATTCCTGTATAAATAGATCAAAGTGAGATAAGTAAAGGAGGGAAATCATGATTGAAAATATTGCAGTCATTGGGGTAGGAATTATGGGGAGTGGAATTGCTCAAGCGTTAGCGATGGGCGATAAATATGTGAAAATGTATGATGTATCCGAAGAAAATTTACAAAAGGCTCATGCAACAATCAACAAAAGTTTGAATCGTTTTGTGAACGCAGGACGTATAACAGAGGAAGAGAAAAACCACATTCTAACTCGTATTACTTCTACAATTATATTAGAAGAAGCTTGCCAAAATGTAGAGCTTGTTATTGAGGCGGTACCAGAAATATTACAGTTAAAGAAGGAAATTTTTCAAAAGTTAGATTCCTATACATTGCCATCTACTATTCTAGCTACGAATACGTCTGAATTAAGTGTAACTGCGATTGCAAGTGTGACAAGCCGTCCAGAGAAAGTAGTAGGAATGCATTGGTTTAATCCTGCTCCTGTTATGAAACTCGTTGAAATTGTACAGGGTGTCGTTACGGCAGAAAGTACGATACAAGCAGTAAAAGCAATCTCAGAAGAAATCGGAAAAGAAACGGTTGTTGTGAAAGATATGCAAGGATTTGTTACGTCACGAGCAATTGCTATTCATGTGCTAGAGTGCATGCGTATGTATGAGGAAGGGATTGCAAGTAAAGAAGAAATTGATAAGGCGATTAAGTTTGGCTTGAACTATCCAATGGGGCCACTTGAATTAGCTGATTATGTTGGACTAGATACGCTATTATTTGCGAGTAAAGGACTAATGGACGCATTTGGTGATAGGTTTAGGGCGCCGCAAACACTCGTGAAACTCGTAGAGGCAGGGCATTTTGGAAGGAAGACTGGGAAAGGTTTCTATGATTATTCAAAAGGGAAAGTAGGTGAGAAAATATGAAGCGAGATGTTGTCATTGTTGAAGCAATACGTACGCCAGTTGGGAAAAGAAATGGTGCATTTCGTCTCATTCATCCGGTACAACTTGCGGCGGTTGTGCTGGATGAAGTAACAAAAAGGGTGAATATAGAAAAAGGGTTCATAGAAGATATTGTTATGGGGTGTGTCACGCCAATTCATGAACAAGGTTTTAACATTGGAAGACTTTCTGCGCTTGAAGCCGGTTTTCCTATAACGGTCCCAGCAGTAACGATTAATCGGCTATGTGGTTCTGGACAACAAGCTATACACTTTGCTGCGCAAGAAATTAAATCAGGTGATATGGATATTACGATTGCAGCTGGCGTTGAACATATGACTAAAGTTCCTATTTTAAGTGATGGAAATGAGCGAACAATCCCAAGTAGTTTTTACGAAAAGTATCAAATCGTGCATCAAGGTGTATCTGCTGAGATGATTGCAGAAAAATATGGTATAACCCGTGAACAATTAGATGCTTATGCGTTAGAAAGCCATAGACGAGCACTTCAAGCAATTGAATCGGGACATTTTGAGGGAGAGATTGTACCACTGCGAGGTATAGATAAAGATGGTAATGAAATGCTGGTTGAGAATGATGAAGGACCAAGAAGAGATACTTCTTATGAAGCGCTAGCAAATTTAAAAACAGTGTTTAAATCAGGTGGTGTAATTACAGCAGGGAATGCAAGTCAAATTAGTGATGGCGCTGCAGCAATTTTGCTGATGGAGCGTGAAAAGGCAAAAGAGCTAGGGTGTACAGCGCGTGCCCGTATTGTGAATCAAGTGGTTGTTGGCTCTGATCCGACGACAATGCTTGATGGTGTGATTCCTGCAACGAAAAAAGTGCTGCAAAAATCAAATTTAACAATTCACGATATAGATGTTGTAGAAATCAATGAAGCATTTGCATCGGTTGTTTTAGCATGGCAAAAGGAAATGGGAGCGGATTTAGAAAAGGTGAATGTTAATGGTGGTGCAATTGCATTAGGTCATCCACTTGGGGCAACGGGTGCAAAATTAATGACTTCTCTTCTTTATGAACTAGAGAGAAGAAAGGGAAGATATGGTCTGTTAACAATTTGTATCGGACATGGGATGTCAACAGCGACGATAATTGAAAGAATATAAAAAAGCGTGCAGAAATTCATCTGTACGCTTTTATTCCGCATTAACGGGCAGTAAGACCCTCACGTCAAAGTTCAGCAAGAGCAAAGAAGGGGGCGGGAGATTAACTGCCCGTAAAGCCCGATTGGTGAGGGCGAATAATCAGCGGATGATAAAGTAAACCAGTATTAATTAAAATTTTGCTTTATTTAAACCTATGCTTTCGGAGTAGCTAACGCCTTTTACGCAGCTTTTACTTCTAAAACAGTACCTGTTTTTGCATCTACTAAAAATTCAAATCGTTCTTGTATATCATTTAAACTCGTTGTGAGGCCACCACGGTATACTTCGTACGCGACATCATATTTTTCAAACGTCTCTGGAACCATATGTACCCATGAGCCAGTAATTTCGCCTTTATGACTTAGTGCTTGTTTGACCATTTTTAATGCTTTCTCTGAAGAAATATGGGATTGTTCTTGAACTTTGTTTGCAACAAGATAACCAGCTGCAAAGCCAATGCCAAGGCCAGCTAGTAAACCTTTCCAGCGCATATATTCACCTCGCTTCTGTAAAATAGTGTATCGATAATAATTATAATGCAATTTTAACGAAAAAAGAAGAAACTAGAAACATTTCGAAAATTTCGTTACAATAAAGAAGGTATTCTACTAAGGTTTGAAAGAAGGGGACTTCGTGAATAAAGAGACATTAGAATTATTTCGTACGTTAACAGAATTACAAGGGACATCAGGGTTTGAACATGATGTACGCCGTTTTATGAAACAAGAGCTAAGTAAATATGCGGATGAAATTGTCCAAGACGGTTTAGGCAGTGTGTTTGGTCTTAAAAAAGGTGACGAAAATGGCCCACGTGTACTTGTAGCGGGCCACATGGATGAAGTTGGCTTTATGGTTACGCAAATTACGAAAAACGGGATGATTCGTTTCCAAACGCTAGGTGGCTGGTGGAGTCAAGTATTGCTAGCACAGCGTGTACAAATTATGACGAAGAATGGCCCTATCGTTGGGGTTGTTGGTTCAATTCCACCTCACTTACTAAGTGATGCGCAGCGTGCAAAACCAATGGATATAAAAAATATGCTAATTGATATAGGTGCAGATAGCTATGAAGATGCGCTGGAAATTGGCGTGAAGCCAGGACAACAAATCGTTCCAATCTGTCCGTTTACACCAATGGCAAATGAAAAAAAAATCATGGCGAAAGCTTGGGATAACCGTTACGGCTGCGGTCTTGCAATTGAATTATTAAAAGAATTAAAAGATGAGACTCTGCCAAATACACTATATTCTGGTGCGACTGTACAAGAAGAAGTGGGTCTTCGCGGGGCGCAAACAGCTGCTAATATGATTCAGCCAGATATCTTCTATGCGCTTGACGCAAGTCCAGCAAATGATGCATCCGGTGATACAACGCAGTTCGGTCAATTAGGAAAAGGAGCGCTCCTTCGTATTTACGACCGTACAATGGTAACGCATAGAGGAATGCGTGAATTTATTTTAGATACAGCAGAAACACATAATATTCCGTACCAATACTTTATTTCACAAGGTGGTACAGATGCAGGCCGTGTACATACAAGTAACTCAGGCATTCCATCAGCAGTAATTGGTGTTTGTGCTCGTTACATTCATACACATGCATCTATTTTACATGTTGATGATTATGCAGCGGCAAAAGAATTAATTACGAAGCTTGTGAAAGCAACAGATAAGACGACGTTAGAAACAATTAAAAATAACGCTTAAATAAGGAAGGAGGGAAAACCTCTTTCTTTTTTTAGGTTGGAGAGATGACCCAGCGATGTGTGGTAGCGGTCAGTGCCTAATTGGTGCTCGCTCGATGTAAACCCCGGCATAGGAAGAGTGTAGAATCCTATTTTTATGTACGAGGCTAGGAGTTATGTGGACGTGTAAGGTTAGAGCACAATTGTGAATTTATATATGGAGGTGAATGAAATGAAGGTAGTAGTTGGATCGAAGAATAAAACAAAGGTTGGGGCTGTGGAGAAGGTTTGGAAAGATGTTACGATTACGTCTCTTTCTGTTCCTTCAGGAGTAGCAGCACAGCCATTTACTGATGAAGAAACGATGCAAGGAGCAATCAATAGAGCGAAGCGAGCATTGAAAGCAGAAGAAGCTGACATTGGATTTGGATTAGAAGGCGGCGTCATGAAAACAGAGCACGGCTTGTTTATGTGTAACTGGGGTGCTTTAGCAACAAGCGCTGGAAAAGTATTTGTAGCGGGCGGTGCGCGCATTAAGTTACCAGATGAGTTTCTTGCCCCTCTTGAGAGCGGAAAAGAATTAAGTGAAGTAATGGAGGCGTTTGTACAGCGGAAAGACATTCGCAGTCATGAAGGAGCGATTGGTATTTTTACAGATCATTACGTGGATCGTACAGAGTTATTTGTACATGTTGTAAAGCTATTAATTGGACAATATAAGTATGACGAAAAACAAGCATAAACCTTGCACCGTGCGTGATGTATGGTAGTATAAAAGAAGATTAGACATGAAAAGATACACTTCGTTAGAGGAGGAAATATAGATGAAATCATTAGAAAGTATGGAGCAATTCCAAGAGTTGAAAAATGAAGAGAACATCATTTTTATGTTCTCAGCAGAATGGTGCCCAGATTGCCGCTTTGTTGACCCGTTTATGCCAGAAGTAGAAGAGAAATATAGTGACTTCTCATTCTACTATGTAGATCGTGACGAGTTTATTGACCTTTGCGTGAAGTTAGACGTATTTGGCATTCCTAGCTTTGTAGCGTACAATAAAGGTGAAGAAACTGGACGCTATGTAAACAAAGATCGTAAAACACAAGAACAAATCGAAGCGTTTATTGAAGGTTTAAAATAAGGCGATTAGCCAATTGAATTGTAAAAACAACCTCTACCTTCGCCGGGGAGGTTATTTTTTTGGAAGGGAGGCAAACGAAATGAAAATGACAAATAAAAAGATGAAAGAAGAGTTAATGAAAAAATTATCTCGCCCAGAATGGGACTTTCATTACGATAGTGAAAAAGATGTCCTCCGTATTGAACAAAAGGATACGAAAAAGGGCATTAGCGTATCGCTTCCAGGAGTTGTAGCAAAGTGGGAAGTAAAAAAAGAAACAGCAATTGAAGAGGTTGCTTATTACGTGCAAGAAGCGTTAATTGCCATGCATAAAGAAGAAACTAGCACAGCGAAAATTTTACCTGTTATTCGTTCAACTTCTTTCCCGAAACAAGCGGAAGCAGGAAATCCATTTTTAATGACGGATCATACAGCAGAAACGCGCATTTATTATGCATTAGATTCCAATAAAACATATCGATTAATTGATGAGCATTTATTGCAAAAATTAGAGCTTACAGAGCAGCAAGTACGTGAGATGGCATTGTTTAATGTACGTTCATTAAGTCATACATTTAAACAAGATGAAGTGGCTGGAAATACATTTTATTTCTTAAACACAAATGATGGCTATGATGCGAGTCGTATTTTAAATGAATCGCTCTTACAATCAATGCGTGAGAAAATTTCTGGCGACATGGTCGTGGCTGTTCCGCATCAAGATGTTTTAATTATTGCTGATATCGTGAACGAAATCGGTTATGATATTATTGCACAAATGACAATGAAATTTTTTGCCGAAGGGCATGTTCCGATTACATCACTTTCATTTGTATATGAAGATGGTGACTTTGAACCAATCTTTATTTTAGCGAAGAATCGGAAGAAGACAGATGGAAAAGAGAAAGGATGAACGAAGTGAACGTTTTTTACAACCTTGAAGGAATTGGTGACACGTTAATTGTTGCCTTACAAGATATTACTTTAGAAAATCGTACGTTTGATCGTAAAGGAGATGTTGCTCGCGTTTATGATCGTGAAAGCAACGTAACAGGAGGATTTAACATCTTTAATGCGTCTTCTTACTTAGAAGTAACAGAAAAAGGAAACATTACGTTAACGAAAGAGCTTGTTGAGAAAATCAATGAAATTTTAGCAAAGAACGGCTTTGAAGAAAAAGTAGAAGCAGATCTTTCACCAAAATTTGTTGTTGGTTATGTAGCTGAAAAAGAAAAACATCCAAATGCTGATAAATTAAGCATTTGTAAAGTAGAAATTGGTACAGAAACATTACAAATTGTATGCGGTGCACCAAACGTTGATGCAGGACAAAAAGTTGTTGTTGCGAAAATTGGTGCTGTCATGCCAAGTGGTATGTTAATTAAACCAGCTGAGCTTCGTGGTACGCCATCTTCTGGTATGCTTTGCTCTGCACGTGAATTAGAGCTTCCAGATGCTCCTCAGGAAAAAGGTATTCTTGTATTAGAAGACAGCTATGAAGTTGGACAAGAATTTAAATTTTAATTGATATATATCAATTAAAAACCGACATCCCCCCTCTTTTTAGGTGGGAGAGGGCATCTGGCCATGCATAGAAGCGGTTAGGGCCTTTNNGAGCAAACGAGTCTAGGTTACTTTTTATTCTGTACAGCAGGGATGTAGATGTCGAAAAATTAAAATGGATTTATATAGAAGAAATGGTCTCATGATGAATGAGGCTATTTTTTTTGCATAAATGTTCTTAGATTGTAACGATTTTTCCAAAAGACTATATTGTATTTTAAAAACAAATTAGTTAAAATTTAGAAAAAATAAGAAATAGAGCGTATGAGACAACAACCGAAAGTGAAAGAACGTCTTCAGCTAACCAGTCTGTATTGCTCGTAGTATATATACATCAATTAAAAAACCGACATAAACCCTCTCTTTTTAGGTGGGAGAGAGCATCTAGCCATGCATAGAAGCGGTCAGGGCTTTTTTCTGCCACATGCGAAGTAAAAACAAAAAGAACAAACGAGTGTAGGTTACTTTTTATTCTGCATAGCAGGGATGTAGATGTCGAAAAATTAAAATGGATTTATATAGATGAAGTTATGAAGCAATTCAAAGAAAAATAGAGTGTTTTAGGCGGAGCATATGCAGGGGGATGGGGAGAAAATATATGAAGTATATAAAAATGATGTGTGTGATTGCATTAATTGGAGTATATATGGGGGCATGTTCGAAGGAACAAGAAAAAACGTCTTCCCAAAAAGAACGAGCATCTTCCGTACAAGATAACGGTGAAAAAAATATTGAACAAAAGCAAGACACTCCATCAGAAAAACAACTTGAGAAACAAGAAAATAAAACGGAATCAGAACCGCAAGTTGTAGAGCCGAATGAACAAGCAGAAAAGACGCATGGGGAATTATCGGCTGAAGAGCTAAAACCTGAGCAAACATCTCCTGCCGGACAAATAGAGCAACAAGCAACTAGTAATGAGGCAAAAGCGGATATGAATGAAGAACAAGGGAAGTTTCTTGTTGTGATTGATCCTGGTCATCAAGAGAAAGCAAACTTAAATCTAGAACCAATTGGTCCAGGGACAACGGTGCAAAAATATAAAGTAACCGATGGAACAACAGGAGTCGTGACGAAAAAGAGAGAATCCGTTCTTGCGTTAGAGGCAGCTATGATATTGAAAAAGAAACTCGAAGAAAAAGGGATTCAAGTGCTTATGACAAGAACGTCGCATGATGTTGATATAAGTAATAAAGAGAGGGCAACATTTGCAAACGATCACCAAGCAAATTTATTTTTACGCCTCCATGCGGATGGTTCTGAGGACCAAGGACAAAAAGGATTTGCCGTGTTGGCACCAGCAGAAGGAAATACATATACAAAAGGAATTTATACTGAAAGTTTACAAGTCTCTCAAATTATCGTAAAGAAAATGAAAGAAAACAGCCAGGTAAAAGTAAACGGGATTCAGTTTCGAGATGATCTTTCTGGATTTAATTGGTCGAAAGTTCCAGGGGTTTTACTTGAACTCGGATTTATGTCGAATCCTGAAGAGGACCGGAAATTATCTGATCCAAAATATTTACATTCATTGCTGCAAAGCGTAACAGATAGTGTAGAAGAATATCGAAAGAGTAAATCATAAACAGCAGTCTGATAGAGGAGATTGCTGTTTTTTCATGCAGTACGGACTAAGAAATGGGAATATGGTAGAGAAAGTGAATGAACGTAATTTTACCTGCACTTTTTGCTGAATGCTGATACAATAAAGGATGTTACTATTTAGTAGAAAGAGTGGTAAGCATGCTAGATTGGATGAAAAAGCTGTTTAACAAAGAGGAACATCAGGAAGAAAAAACAGCGATGAATAAAGAAGTACCGAAACACACTGAAAGTCAGCCGAAAATTCCTCGTGTGAACCACTACACTGAAGCAAGAGAAGCACAAATGGCGAGTCGAAATCAAGCTGTAAAGTGCCGTTTCCCATTAATACCAGATGATGGGTTTAATGAAGAGGTTGTCGGAGAGTCAACACATGTTGAAGAACAGTCTTTCCAAAGAAAAATAAGCACGGAGGGACGTAGACGCAGATATGTGGAGGAAGAACCAACTCCTACATTCAGAGAACCAGAATTTGAGCCTGAACCAGAGCCTGTCATCCCAAAAGCATCTACAGTGGTGCAAGAAAGTAATCGAAGACCGTTTCGCCCAACGGAAATGATTTCGCCTATCTATGGATATAATCGTCCTTCGGTAGAACCAAAACATGTTCAGGAGGAAGAAAAAGAAAGCGAAGATCTTGAAATATCCGCTGAAGGAAAATCAGTTGTTGATGCTTGGTTAGAGAAAAAAGGGTATTCGCTATCAGAGTTCTCAGAAGAATCTCGTATTCCTTCTAATCGTTATGAAGAAGTATCAGGACAAGATCAACAAGAAAATAAAGAAGAAAAGTCAGTTGTTGATCAATGGCTAGAGAAAAATGGTTATGAGACTGAGCGTTCCATTCCTTCATTAGAAGAGCAAGAAAAAGCGCAGGAAATTAGAGAACCTCGTGAAGAATCAGTTGATTACTTACTCCATAAACCGGATTTACAGCAAAAGGACGAGGAAGGCAAAGAAGAGCATACCGCCAAAGACGTACAAGTATTTGAGCAAAAACAAGATGTAGTGGCGTTATCACAAGATGATAACAGAGGAAACGAAGAATCTCTACAAGAGGAATTACTAGATTCAAAGGTAGAGAATATGGATACAACGTTAATGGAAGAAATTGAATGTAAGAAAGAAATAGAAGAACAGCAGCCAGTTGAGAAAACTATTTTGGGAGAGAATGTTGCTGAAATAGTAGAAAAAGCTTCTGAAGAAGAGCTAGTAGA
>NZ_NVPR01000055.1 GCF_002551815.1 Bacillus sp. AFS098217 | reverse complement strand
CCTTTTTCTGCCACATGCGAAGTAAAAACAGAAAGAGCAAACGAGTGTAGGTTACTTTTTATTCTGCATAGCAGGGATTTAGATGTCGAAAAATTAAAGTGAATTTATATAGGTATGAGCAGGAGATGACGTAATTTGAACGTATCTCCTTATTTTTTTGTAAGGGCATTCGATTATGATTCTTTTTGTAATTGCTGAATCCTCTTTTCTCCCCATTTCAGTATCCTTGAGGATACTTTCTATCAAAAAAGTGCATTCTTCTCGTATTTTTATACTATATTTATCATAACAGTTGTAGAAAAGAAATGGTCACTTCATTTTATATTATCATAATTTGATTAGAGAAGATTGAATGGAGGGGGAGGCAAAGATGAAGAGAATGGGGACGATGACAAAAAGTTTTATTAGTAACTATCTGGCAGAACAACCAATTGTAATAAATAGTCGTTACACATATAGTTTACCTTTATATAGCACTGGAATAATGATTTTAGAATTGCTGGAAAACGGTTATATACATGTAAATCAAAAGGATGTAATAGAAATTGTAAAAGATCAAGATATAAAAGATCCGTGTTTTAATAGTCTTATGTTATTCTTACAAAATAATGAAACACGTACATGTAAAGAATGGATTTACTATTTTGGTACGGAACAAAAAATAGTGAATGAAATATTTATGGATGTGTTAAAAGAGATGGAAGAGGAAGGGATCGTTCGGTTTCAATCTAAAAAGATATTGTCATTCATTGTTAATCAAATAAAAGTGGAATATGTATATGGAGCTAATTCATTTGTAGATCATATACAAAAAGATGTGTTACTTAAAAAGGGAAATGAAATTGAGAAAATCGCATTACTATGGAAATATTGCTATGCAGCTTATATGAATGAACAAGAAATATTCTCTTTGCAGAAAGAGCAAACAATTTACAAGTTTGTACGACAAATTCAGGAGGGGGTTCTTGAAGGAGCGCAAAGAAATGTTTTGTTTGTATAAATGAAATTTTCTTGGTTTTGAGGGAAGCAGGCATGTTGGTTGTAAAGTGAGAGGTGTAGAGAAAGTCTATTTCTATGTGATATATAAGCATAGTGTAGAGCTTTGGCGGTATATTTCAATTTCAGTTTTTTTAGACATAAGCTTATTAATCTTGCTGTAAAAGGTTCTTCTTTTAAAGGAGGACTTTTTTATTTAGTTATTAACTTTCCTTTTTAAAAAAGGTTTTTTGGGGCACATGCTGTATATAGTTATTATTTACTTCTTAAAAAAATTATTAGGCAAGGGGGAATAATAATGAAAGCGATTACTGAAGGTGTGCTATTATGGAAGCCATCACAGCAGCAAATAGAAAACTCAGGTATCAGTCTTTTTATGAAATGGCTTAAAAAGGAGAAAGGTTTATCTTTTGGAAGTCAAAACGAATTATGGAAATGGTCTGTCGAAGAACTTGAAACGTTCTGGGAAAATATTTGGAATTATTGCCAAGTCAAATCTAACACATCGTATAATCAAGTTTTGGAATCAAGACTGATGCCTGGGGTGAAATGGTTCACTGGCTCTACCTTAAATTATGCGGAACATGTTTTTCGAAATATAAGAGGAAATAAACCAGCAGTAATTTTTCAATCTGAAACCACTCGAAGAACAGAATTAAGCTGGAAAGAACTTTATGAAAAGACAGCAATGGTAGCTAATTCCCTAAAGGAATTAGGGGTTAAACCAGGAGATCGTGTTGTTGCTTATATGCCTAATATTCCTGAGACTGTAATTGCTTTTTTAGCATGTGCCAGTATAGGGGCTATTTGGTCCAGCTGTTCTCCCGACTTCGGGACAAATACTGTTATTGATCGCTTTAAGCAAATTGAGCCGACGATTTTATTTGCAGTTGATGGGTATTCTTATAATGGTAAAATTCAGAATAGAAAAACAAGTGTTTCGGAAATCCAATTGAGTCTGCCTACTTTAAAGAAGACGATTTTAATCCCTTATGTTAGCAGTAATGATTCTGAATTGAATCATCGTACAATGTATTGGAATGACCTATTGCAGGGGGATTGTGAGCTTGTTTTTGAAAAGGTCCCATTTGATCATCCTCTTTGGATTTTATTTTCTTCCGGAACAACAGGGTTGCCAAAGCCAATTGTCCAAAGTCAAGGCGGGATACTATTAGAGCAGCTTAAGACATTATTAGTTGAACAAGGTGTTAACCGAGATGATGTGTTCTTTTGGTTTACAACGACAGGCTGGATGATGTGGAACCTTTTAGTGGGAGGTCTTTTAACTGGGGGTACAATTGTTTTATATGACGGCAGCCCATCTTATCCTAGTATACATGTATTATGGGATATTGCAGAAGAAGTTGGGGTTACTTTCTTTGGTACAAGTGCTGGTTTTCTAAGCGCATGTATGAAATTTGGGGTTAAGCCAAAAGAAAGCCGTAAATTTTCTGAGTTAAAGGCTATTTGTTCAACTGGGTCCCCTCTACCTGTAGAAGGATTTGTATGGGTATATGAAAATGTGAAAACAGATGTATGGCTTGTTTCTACTAGCGGAGGAACGGATGTATGTACGGCTTTTGTTGGCGGTTCTCCCATATTGCCTGTTTATGCAGGTGAAATACAAGCTCGTGCTTTAGGAGCACACGTACAAGCATTCGATGATGAGGGGAAATCCATTACTAATGAAGTTGGAGAGTTGGTTATAACCGCTCCAATGCCATCTATGCCTATTTATTTTTGGGGAGATAACAATAATAAACGTTATCTTGAAAGTTATTTTGAAATGTATCCAGGAATTTGGAGACATGGTGATTGGATTAAATTTGATGATAAAGGCAGTTGTATCATTTTCGGACGGTCAGACTCCACGATTAATCGGCTCGGTGTACGGATTGGGACAAGTGAAATTTATCGTGTAGTTGAGTCCTTAGACGATATTATGGAGAGTTTAGTAGTAGATTTAGAACTTCTTGGACGTAAATCATGTATGCTGATCTTTGTTGTGTTAAAGCCTGGTGTAAATATGAGTGATGAATTAAAAGAAACAATAAAAGCTGAAATAAAAGAAAAGGTTTCACCGAGGTTTGTTCCTGATGAAGTTTATGAAGTGGAGCAAATTCCGAAAACATTGAGTGGAAAGAAATTAGAAGTTCCAATTCGCAAAATCTTATTAGGGTTCCCACCAGAAAAGGTAGTGAATCAAGGTTCCATGGCCAACCCAGAATCATTGAACTTTTTCATAGAATTAGCACGAATTATGAATGAGCAAGGATAATAAATTTCTTTGAGTGAAAGGAGACGAACAATTGTGATTACAATAGAGAGACTGAGAGAAAAAGATATACCATACATACCTTATTAAATTATCCGAATCGGTAGGATGGGATTATAATTCAGAAGAAATCAAAACCATTTTTCAATCAGGAATTGTATATGGTGAGCAACTTTTGAAACAAAATGGTAAATTGTATGAAATTGCTGCACAAATATTTGGATGTAAAAAGATTCCTTTCGCAAAAGGAATCTTTTTACTTTAGAAATGAGATTTTTCTATTCCCGATATTGGTCATGAATAGGGGAAAATAGATCTTCCTCGACATCTCTTATAATAGAAAAATGGTCGACATTATAATGACCATGTAGTGTTTTATTATGATGTTCGATAATTTGTTGTGCTGATAGAATGGTAGAATCGGTCGTTGAGTGGCCATTTTGTATTAAAGTGACATCAAATCCTTGTACGGTTGCGGTTCTAACGGCAGTATCAATACAATGTTCGGTTTTGCATCCTCCTATAATGAGATGACCGATTTCTTTCTCTTTTAAAAGAGTCTGTAAAGAAGTGTTATAAAACGAATTGGTAGCCTGTTTATCTATAATGACTGCTTCAGGAGGTACTGTAATTTCCTTGTGTATTTGAAATCCTTGTCCTATACCGGAAGCAACATCAGTATCTCTGACAAAAATAATCAGAGCATTTGATTGAAGAGCCTTTTGAATGGCTACATTTATTGCAGCTAATAATTGGTCTTTATGAAATACTGCAGCTTCTTGTTCGTTACCGTCAATAAGCTCTTGTTGGGCATCAATAATTAATAGGGCTTGTTTCATTAAATATCTCCTTTTTGAGTAAAATGTATGACTCTCTTTTCATTCCGTTATTTTTGGGCAAACGTCTTCTCAGGTCAATATTCCGAACAGAGTAAAGAAGATAGGTGAGGCATGAAGAAAGTCACTGTTGATTCAAGTTTCACTGTATCTACTTCTAGATGTTGTCAGTAAATCCTGTTTGTATAAGGAAATTATTCTAATTTCATTGTTGACCTTCACATCATGTAACACCTTACAATATAACCAAGGGGAGGGATGAAAAGTGAAAATTAGTGAACTTTCAAATATAAATCACCGTCGGTCGTGTTATCTTTAAGCGCTTCAACGTTATATATAGGGATTGCTATAGGAACGATTGTTGGTGGATTTATTTTGAAGTATAGTTCCATTGTCTATCTTGGTTATATAGGCGCGATATTTGAATTACTTGCGATGGCAATGTTGTTTTTATCATATCGAAAAGCAAGTCAATATAAAGAAGGTGTCAAAGAAAATTCATTCTCATAAAGTCTAAAAACATGTATGATAGGGAAGGGACAATTTTTTGAATTAGGTGGGAACAGCATGCAAACAGTGCAAGATTATCTTTCATTCTTACATACAAAAGGATTCAAATTATCAGAAGAAGCACAAGGATTTATTATGTTTGGTCAAGGATATACGGGTGCATCTGATGGAATTGTGAACGCAGCGATTGAAGCGACGATTAAACATCAATTACAGTTTGATGGGAGTTATTTTGTGGCGCTGTTAGAGAGGTTGAAAGAAGAGAGAATTACGGACAAAAAAAGCGCAAAGGCTTTTATGCGGAAGTTACAAGCATAACTTCACGCAGCCTGCGCTTCTTTTTTTTGTTTTGAAGGAAGTTCAACGAAAATCATGCCTAAGAAAATACAAAGGCAACCAAGTATTGCGGAAATCGAAAGTTGTTCGTTTGCAACAAGAACGCCTGTTAATGCAGCAAAGACAGGTTCCATTGCGAAAATAATGGCGACTCTCGTTGGAGAGGTGTGTTTTTGCGCGGCTGTTTGAATAAAAAAAGCGATTGCTGTTGCAAATAAGGATGTTGCAAGTAGAGCAAATAAAAAGGCATCATTCGTCCATAAAGAGATTGAAAATAATTTCTCCCAATCCTCAAATAAAAAAGCACAGATGGTAGAGAAAATTCCAACGGACAATACTTGAGATGTACTTAATAACAGAGGAGATATCTTTTTGGAAAAGATCCCATTAATCAGAATATGTGCTGCAAAGGCAATTGCACAGCCGAGAACAAGCATATCTCCAATATTGAATTGAAAAGAATCACCAGCGGTTAGTAAATATAAGCCAGCTGTAGCAGCGATAATGCCGAGTACGATAAAAGGTGTAGCTTTTTGTTTCAAAAAGATAAATGAAAGAATTGGAACCATAACAACGCTGAGTCCAGTTAAAAATCCTGCTTTAGAGGAAGTGGTATAAATTAATCCAAATGTTTGTAATAAATAACCGATAAATAAGAAGAATCCGACAATTAATCCAGCGATACTACTATCTTGAATTTGTTGTTTTGAAGTTTTTTTCGAAAACATCATTTGGACGAATAACAAAATAATTCCAGCAAATAAAAATCGAACACCATTGAACGTAAATGGACCAACAAATGACATTGCATTTTGCACGACGACAAATGTGGCTCCCCAAATAAAGGAGACAAATAATAAAGCAAGAGGAGCAATCCACCCTTTTTTCACGCTATGACCCCCATTCATTTAGTAAAATAGCTTTTCTTGCTAATTCATCAGCAACTTTGTTTTGACTGCTTGGAATCCACTTTATAAAGAAAAGGTCAAATTTCTCGATGTACGCCAGCGCTTCTTGTAAAAGTGGTGCATACGTTTCGTTTTTTGCATACTCTTTTTCTACTGCACGTTCAACAAGTTGAGAATCTGTGCGAAAAGATACAATGCTATAGTTATGTTCTGTACAATATTTTAATGCAGCGAGTAGTGCATGATATTCTGCTTCATGGTTAGACATCGTTCCAAGCGGTAGTGATAATTGCACTGGCGGTTGTACGCCTTTAATAAAAACGCCAGCACCAGAAGGCCCAGGATTTCCCTTTGATGCACCATCAATATATACTTCGATCAAAACTTAATACCTCCATTATTTATATAGCGTTAGCTTATAGTAAGCCCCCGCCTAAAAATTTCTAAAGGCGGGGGATAGAAAATACGAAAATAAAAATGCAGTTTATCCAATTGTAATGCTGTAGCGGCATGTAAATGTTTCATTCGCTTGTAAGGATTGCACACCTTTTTTCTCTTTGAAATCTTTAGCTGGTTCTACTTCATCAGCAATTCCATACCAAGGTTCAATACATAAGAAAGGAGCATCATTACTTTGTGTCCACACACCGACAAATGGGAAGCCTTCAAATGCTACTTTTACAAACTTATTATGTTTATGAGAGCGAATAGAAATTTCACTTGTATTCATATTTTCAAAAATAAGGGCATCATTTTTGAATAAATCGTATGTAAGTGGTAATTCGGTCGTATTTTTAGCGATGAGTCGTTTTTCTTTTGAAAGAAATGCGCCTTCTAGTATGCTTGTTTCTAAATGTTCAGGGCCATGAAATGATAAATGGTAGTCTGTAAATGACTCACCTTTTACTAATGGACAATTGAAGCCTGGATGTGCTCCGATAGAAAAGAACATTTCTTTTGAAGCAGGGTTATGTACTTCGTAAGTAACATGTATATTTTGCTCATCTAGCTCATAAGAAACAGACAACTCAAATTCATACGGATATTTTTGTAAAGTTTCTTGATTGCTGGAGACTGCATAAGTAATTTTTGTTTCACTTTGCTCTTTTATGGAAAATGTAAGGTCGCGAGCGAAGCCGTGTTGTGTTAATGAATAAGGTTTACCATCTACATAATATGTATTGTCCACTAATCTACCGACAATTGGGAATAAAATTGGTGCACGGCGTCCCCAATATTTAGGATCACCTTGCCACATATATTCTGTGTTATCTTCTTTTAAGCGAATGCTCTGTAACTCTGCACCTTTTTCAGAGAGGGAAACGATCAATTTTTCATTTTGAATTGTCGCTGTCATGAAGCGAAACCTCCTAAATTCTTCATATACTTTATTATACGTTGTCTATTCGAAAAAGGGTAGTGAATGGTAGAAATCTATTGACGAATGGTTGTCTATTGCGTACAATATAAAATTGTTGTTTAAAAACGAATCACGTGGTTCGAAACCATCCCACGTAAAAAAACTAAGGAGATTTTGTCATGAATATAAAAACATTAGTTGGTAATGGTATTCTAGCAGCATTATATATTGCTGTTTCCGCACTTATTCAGCCGTTTGGCTTTACGAATGTACAATTTCGTATTTCGGAGATGTTTAACCACCTCGTTGTATTTAATAAGAAATCGATTTATGGAATTGTCTTAGGTGTATTTTTAACAAATCTCTTTTTCTCCCCTATGATTGCGTATGATTTAGTATTTGGAGTAGGGCAATCCATTCTTGCACTTCTTGCTACGATTATTTCCATGCGTTTTATTAAGGGTGTTTGGGCTCGTATGATTTTTAATACAGTTATCTTTACAGTTACAATGTTTATGATAGCAATTGAACTTCATCTTGCATTTGACCTGCCATTTTTATTTACATGGCTTACATGTGCAGCTGGTGAATTTGTCGTGATGGCAATTGGTATGCCGGTTATGTATTGGATGAATAAACGAGTGCAATTTAATAGATTTATGTGACATGAATAGAAAGAGCTGCTTCCAATATGGAGCAGCTCTTTTGTATTTTAAAAGTTGACACTCGTCAACTTCCATTCGAATATAATACTATGACTATTGGTAAAATATAATAAAAATACGAAGTCTTATATAAGGGGAAATGAGTATGAAATATAAAATACATTGGCTATATAAAACAAAGTCTAATCTTCAAACAGAATTAACAACAAATTATATGAGTATAGAAGAGACACTTCAATTTGCAGCTGATTTTGAGAAAACAGGAAGAGTAAAAGAACTTGTATTTTACGATGAGATGGACGCGGAATGGACGCTAAAAGAAATGAAAAAGCTCAGTAAGCAAGTAGAAGAAGAACCACAAGACATTCGTATGTACTTTGATGGTGGGTATGATCTGGAAACAAAAGAAGCGGGGATTGGTATATGTATTTACTATAGAAAAGGGAATGCAAATTACCGAGTTCGTCGTAATGCGTACACAGAGGGGATATATGATAATAATGAGGCGGAATATGCGGCATTATTATATGGAATGAATGTACTGGAGGAATTAGGGATTAAATATGAATCGATTACACTTCATGGCGATTCCCAAGTGGCCTTGCAGCAATTAGCTGGAGAATGGCCTTGCTATGATGAACATCTAAATCACTATTTAGATCAGATTGAACAAAAAGCAAAGCAAATGAAATTAAAGCTTGTCTGTGAGCCGATAGCAAGAAAACAAAACAAAGAGGCGCATCAATTAGCAACGCAAGCATTGGAAGGAACAGCCATCGACAGTCATAAAGAAATAACCGAATAGAGAGGTGCAGCGGTGAATAAAAAGCAGCTCATTACAGAGGCAAATGATTTATTAGAAACATACTGTGAAGGATGTTTTTTGCAAGAACATTATAGAAAAACACGTAGTAAGTATTATGCTCATTCTTTTTGTATTCGGCAATGTACCATTGGCGAAAAGTTAAAGAAATATGGAGATCAATTATCATGAAAAAACATCCAGAGGTAGCTCTCTGGATGTTTTTTCAATGCTTAGCTTCTTGCAATTGATGTTCACATTTACTTAATTTTTTTTCTTCATTCATTAAGAATGGTTCATCCAAGTCTGTCGCAACAGATTTCATAATTTCAAGCTGTGAACGTGCAGATTCGACTGCATTTGTCGCATGCTCTAGTGATTCTGGATCCATTGTAATTGTCGCAGAACCTACCATTTTTTGTGCCGTTTCTACGCGGAATTTTACTTCTTCAAAATCATTTACATGTGAACCCATTGTCGATTCCTCCTTTGTATTCTGTTACATTTCACATAGTTTTTACTCTGCAAAAAGGAAATATACAAAGGAATAACAAAGGAGGTTACCTAGTAGGTAACCTCCTGTTATATGTTGGATTAAAGTTTTACTACGTTAGCAGCTTGAGGTCCGCGGTTACCTTCAACGATGTCGAAAGATACTTCTTGACCTTCTTCTAAAGCTTTGTAGCCGTCGCCTTGAATAGCTGTGAAATGTACGAATACATCGTCAGCGCCTTCAATTTCGATAAATCCAAAACCTTTTTCGTTGTTAAACCATTTTACTTTTCCTTGCATGTTACAATTCCTCCTAAAAAACGATTACTTTTCATTTAGTAACATTCGCCTGAAATGTTTGCAAATTCATAAAACTAAAAATGCTATATTCTCGAATATTCTGCTAAATGATAATTTAAATATACACGAAATGGTAGATTTTAGTCAAGTAAGCGTTTTTATCTTTTTGTATTTTTAAATAATTTCCCGCTCAAGTTTTTTTCATGGTATAGGACGAGTTCACTTTTTAATATGTTTAAGTGAATGCTGTACATAGTGAGGTGAGAGAATGGATCAGTCTTATCTATTAGATAATGAAGGAATGAAAAATAGGGTAGATATACCGAGTTGGGTTTCTGAGGAGTTTGTAAATTTTTCTCATGTTGTATTGGATCCAACCTTTCCGTGCTATTTTGGATTAACGGCCTTAAAGAAGAATGAACTTCGGTATTCGTTTCTTTCCCATGATGATTGGAGTCATTTACCGCATACGATGCTTTCTTTTTTAGATCTAATGCACGAACGACCAGTTGTAAGAAGGGGTTTTTTTCTTTTTGTAGAACCAGAACTTGAAGAACAGTCCATTGAACATTACCGGTCCTATTTTTGGAGAGTACTACAATATTTACATGAAGCAGATGAACAGCCATGGCCTGAAAAAATCCCCGAAAATCCAGATCATCATTTATGGGAATTTTCGTTTGGTGGCGAGCCTATGTTTGCGTTTGGAAATGCGCCTGCTTATAAACAAAGAAAAACGCGGCATTTAGGAAACTCACTTATTATTGGATTCCAACCACGTATCATTTTTAATGGACTAGAAGGGGATCGGCCAAAAGGTTCATATTCACGGCAAATGGTTAGAGAGCGGGTTGAAAAGTGGGATCAGTTGCCAAAGCATCCGAATATTAGCCACTATGGTGATCCTGACCATCGAGAGTGGAAGCAATATTTTATTGGAGACGACATTGAACCGATTCAAGGAAAATGTCCATTTCATCATAAAGTAGAAAAATGAAAGCCGCCCATGGACGGCTTTTTTGCATATTTTGGATAAAAAAGGACATTTTAATTATGTATATTTTTTCGTAAAAGCTAGTCTATTTTTCGTAGTTTCCTCATTTGCTAATAGAAAAAGGAATAGAAAGGATAGAGCGATGTTTGGAGTAATTATACAGCAAATTGTACTAGGTATTTCATTAGCTGCACCAGTAGGACCAATTAATATTGAAATGTTAAAAAGAGGAATTGAACGTGGTTTTTGGCACGCTTGGGTCGTTGGAATAGGAGGAATGAGTGCAGATATTTTGTTTATGCTCCTCATTTATTTTGGTTTATCTTCTGTATTTATGTATACATACGTACAAGCCTTTATGTATTGCATAGGATTTTTCTTACTGTTTTATTTAGGGTTCCAAAGTGTAAAACAAGGAATTTTACACTCGAATATGGAATATAAACAAGAAGAGGTAGGTGGGCTTCAGCAGTCCTTTATGGCTGGATTTTTAATTGCGATATCCAATCCATTAAATCTTGTTTTTTGGTTTGGTGTATATGGGAGTACACTTAGCTCACTACTTACAAAAGTAACCAAGCAAGAAGCCTTTTTGTATAGTCTTTGTATTATTATTGGCATTATTTTATGGAATTTAAATATTGCTTTTTCCGTTCATTTTGGACGAACATTGCTTAAACAAAAAGCGCTTGGTTATATTACAGCGGGGGCTGGAATCATTCTAGTCGGATATTCTATCCATTTTGCGTACAAAGCTTTACAGTTGTTCACATAAGATTGAAGGGGAGATTTTTATGTATCGAACCACTATTAATGGAAAAGAAATCATTATTACATTAGCACCAAAAATTCGAAAAGAAGTTACTGACAGAAATCCATTATATGAAGCTGTTCTTCATACTACTGAAAGATTATTACAAACGAAGCAACCAACATTTGCTGTAAATCATGATGTATTCGGCCTGATTATTGGGGAAGTGCAGAGGGGAGAAGTAACTGTTTTTGCAGTTGAACACATCATTCCAAAGCAAAATATATTTGGTTCCAAGAATTTTTTTGCTACAATAGAACAGCAAGCAAATTTGTAATGAGAATAAAATAAATAGATAAGAAACGGTCGTAACAATATGTTACGACCGTTTTTTGAAAAAGGGGGAAGAGTAAATGAATAGGGCGATGAAGGAGTTCTTTTTCCAACATGATATTGTCATTATGTCCGGGGTATTGATACTGTTTATCATTATTTTGAAAATGCAATTATTTACAGGAGTAGCATTGTTGTCATGTCTTGCAGGAATCATTTTTTATACAATCAATGAGTATGTAACACATCGATTTTTATTTCATATTAAACCTCCTAAAAATCCATTTTTACTGAAAATGTTAAGGAGATTACATTATGATCATCATGTGTACCCTGATGATTTAAAATTATTGTTTTTACCAGTTTGGTATAGCTTGCCAGGGTTCGCGATTTATTTGTTCATTTTGTATGGATTTACAAGTAATATAACGATTACATTTTCATTTGGAATTGGGATGATTATTATGCTGCTTATTTATGAATGGAAACATTATATCGCACATAAACCAATTCGACCGCTGACTCATTTTGGTAGATGGTTAAAGAAGCAGCATATATTGCATCATTATAAAAATGAAAATTATTGGTTTGGTGTGTCGAATCCAGTTTATGATTTCTTATTTGGCACGTATAAAAATGGAAAAGATGTCGAATTAAGTGAGACGGCACGTAACCTAGAAAAAGGGAAGGACAAAGAAGTGGTGCAATAAGCACTGCTTTTTCTTTTACGTGCAGTAATACTCCGATTTCAAAGTTCAGCGAAAGAAAAGAAGTTAAGTGGAAAGTAAACTAACTGCCTGTAAAAGACCGATTCGTGAGGGCTAATCACTAGTAGAGATGAAGAGAATGCTCACTAACTAAAGTTTTATTTTATTTCAAAAAAATATATTAAAAAAATGGAAAAATATGACGAAAGATGTCTATCGAAAAATCTTTGCAGAGAAGAAGAGATTGTCTAAAATGAATATAAGTTTCTGAATATTTATAAAATTTAGTTTTTCGGGAGGGCAAGGGGAAATTTGATTTAAAGAATGAGGGAGAGGGGACTTGAGAAATGAAACGAGATGATAGTTCAGCACGCAAGTTACAAAGTGAGGTGAATTATACAGAAGTCGTTCAGTCAGCAGAATTTCAATTACTGTTAGAAAAGAAACGAAAATTTATTGTTCCTATGACCATTTTCTTTTTGAGTTTTTTTATTGCATTACCTATTTTGACATCTTATTCAAAAGTATTAAATACACCAGCATTTGGTGATGTAACATGGGCGTGGATTTTTGCTTTTGCCCAATTCGTGATGACGTGGGCTTTATGTATGATTTATAGCAAAAAAGCAGAGTCATTTGATGAAATTTCACAGGGAATCCTTCAAAAAATGCAAAAAAGGAGGGGGTAAATTTGAATACAACTGCGTTTGCACTCTTTTTAATTATTGTTCTTGGTACGCTCGTCATAACATATTTTGCATCGAAAAAAACGAGAAATGCGAGTGAGTTTTATACAGCAGGAGGGGGATTAACTGGGTGGCAAAATGGTTTGGCCATTGCTGGGGATTATATGTCAGCTGCCTCGTTTCTTGGAATTGCTGGAGCTGTAGCGTTAACTGGATTTGATGGCTTTTTTTATAGTGTTGGTTTTCTCGTTGCTTATTTAGTTGTATTATATCTTGTTGCGGAACCGCTTAGAAATTTAGGGAAGTATACATTAGCCGATATGATTGCAGCACGTTTTGATGCGAAGAAGGTGCGAGGTATTGCCGCTTTAAATACGATGACAATTTCAATTTTCTATATGATTGCACAACTAGTAGGAGCGGGTGCACTTATTAAATTACTATTAGGAATTGAATATACGACATCTGTTTTAATTGTTGGAACACTAATGACAGTGTATGTTATTTTCGGCGGTATGACGGCAACAAGTTGGGTGCAAATTGTCAAAGCTGTCTTACTCATGGCAGGAACATTTATTATTTCAGTTATTGTGTTCGCGAAATTTAATTTTAGTATTACAGAAATGTTTGCCCAGATGAAAACAGCTACACCACTTAAGGAAGCTTTCTTAAATCCTGGTGTGAAATACAAAGATGGATTAGATACGATTTCTTTAAACTTAGGCCTTGTTCTTGGAACAGCAGGTTTACCTCATATTCTTGTACGATTTTTTACTGTTCGGGATGCCAAAACAGCACGCCAATCTGTCGTATGTGCAACTTGGTTAATTGGAGCTTTTTATATTATGACGATTTTCCTAGGTTTTGGAGCAGCTGCTTTTGTAGGAAATGCTGCAATTATTCAGGCGAACCCAGCTGGTAATATGGCAGCACCGTTATTAGCAAAAGCACTTGGAGGAGATTTCTTATTTGCTTTTGTTTCTGCAATTGCATTTGCAACAATTTTGGCAGTTGTAGCGGGTCTCGTGTTAACAGCCGCTTCAGCATTTGCGCATGATTTCTATAATGAGATTATTCGTAAGGGCAAGGCAACAGAAAAAGAACAAGTATCAATGGCGCGCTATGCATCCATTGGCGTGGCGGTATTATCTATTATTTTAGCGTTATTTGCTCAAACGTTAAATGTTGCTTTCTTAGTGTCGTTAGCGTTTGCGGTTGCTGCAAGTGCAAATTTACCAGTTATTTTATTTACGATTTATTGGAAGCGTTTTAATACGACAGGGGCAATTTGTGGTATGATTGTCGGTCTTGTTTCAGCAATTGTGCTAGTGGCATTAAGTCCAAATGTTTGGAATCCTGAAGCAGGGAAAGCGATTTTTGTGGGAGAAGCACTATTCCCTTATACAACACCTGGAATTATTTCCATTCCACTTGGATTTTTAGCGGCATACTTAGGGACAATTTTTTCAAGTAAGAAAGAAGATGCAGCAAAATTTGATGAAATTCTTGTGAAATCTAATACAGGTCACGGAGTGAGTGACGTTTCTGCACACTAAAAGAACATGAGCTTTCCAAAATATTTGGAAGGCTTTTTTTATTTTGTAATTTTGTTTTAAATATTACTTGTTATTTGGTAGGATTTGTCTTATAAGTGTGGAATGAAAATAGGCAGAGAGAAGTTTTAACTTATCATGGCACCAGTGCAGCTTGGAGAAGAATAAGTTGTTATGGAAGGTGGAAGATATGATGAAAACGAAACAAACAGATTCATTACTAGCAAAGGATGAACAGTATGTGTGGCATGGAATGCGCCCGTTTAGTCCAAATAGTACAATGGTTGGGGCAAAAGCGGAAGGTTGCTGGGTAGAAGATATAGAAGGAAAACGATATCTAGATGGTATGAGTGGTCTTTGGTGTGTGAATAGTGGATATGGGAGAAAAGAGCTTGCTGAGGCAGCGTATGAGCAACTGCAAACATTATCGTATTTTCCTATGTCGCAATCACATGAACCAGCGATTCGACTTGCTGAAAAATTAAACGAGTGGCTCGGAGGAGAATATGTCATTTTCTTCTCTAATAGTGGATCGGAAGCGAACGAAACAGCTTTTAAAATTGCAAGGCAATATTATGCATATAAAGGGGAACAGCATCGCTATAAAATTATGTCACGTTATCGTGGCTATCATGGTAATACAATGGCGGCGATGGCAGCGACAGGACAAGCACAGCGTAAATATCAATATGAACCATTTACTTCAGGTTTTTTACATGTGACGCCGCCAGATTGTTATCGAATGCAAGGAGTGGAATCGCAAAATATTTACGATGTAGAGTGTGTGAAAGAAATTGACCGTGTTATGACGTGGGAACTAAGTGAAACGATAGCTGGATTTATAATGGAACCAATTATTACAGGTGGTGGTATTTTGATGCCTCCGCAAGATTATATGAAAGCTGTTCATGAAATCTGTCAAAAACATGGAGCACTCCTTATTAGTGATGAAGTGATTTGTGGTTTTGGCCGTACCGGAAAAGCGTTTGGTTTTATGAATTACGATGTAAAGCCTGACATTATTACAATGGCAAAGGGAATTACGAGTGCATATTTGCCGTTATCAGCAACAGCGGTGAAGAAAGAAATTTATGAAGCGTTTAAGGGAACAGGAGAATATGAATTTTTCCGTCATATTAACACGTTTGGCGGGAATCCAGCTGCTTGTGCGTTAGCACTTAAAAACTTAGAAATTATGGAAAATGAAAATTTAATTGAGCGTTCCGCGCAAATGGGATCGCTTTTATTAGAGCAATTAAGAGACGAGATTGGAGATCATCCGCTTGTTGGAGACATTAGGGGAAAGGGGCTATTAGTCGGTATAGAATTAGTAAATGATAAGGAAACAAAAGAACCAATTGATAATGATAAAATTGCAAGTGTCGTGAACGCTTGTAAAGAAAAAGGATTAATCGTTGGACGTAACGGAATGACAACAGCAGGCTATAATAATGTTTTAACATTAGCACCGCCTCTTATTATTTCAAGTGAAGAAATCGCTTTTGTTGTAGGGACATTAAAGACAGCGATGGAACGCATTTAATAAAAAAGCGAGATGATTGTCTTGTGAAGACAATCATCTCGCTTTT
>NZ_NVPR01000054.1 GCF_002551815.1 Bacillus sp. AFS098217 | reverse complement strand
AGATATATACATCAATTAAAAAACCGACATAAAACCCCTCTTTTTAGGTGGGAGAGAGCATCTGGCCATGCATAGAAGCGGTCAGGGCCTTTTCCTGCCACATGCGAAGTAAAAACAGAAAGAGAAAACGAGTGTAGGTTACTTTTATTCTGCATAGCAGAGATTTAGATGTCGAAAAATCAAAATGGATATATAACTATCTATTGTATAAAATGGTAGAGTCTATTATAACAATTCATTAATGGGGAAGTTTAAAGATTTATTAGGTGTGACCCCTGTCACGCAAACGATTGTAGTAAAAAATGCTCCTACAACAATAGACGATCCAGTTTATATTACTGGGAATCGTGCAGAATTAGGGCGGTGGGACACAAAGCAGTATCCAATTCAATTATATTATGATTCTTATAATAATGATTGGAGGGGCAATGTTGTGTTGCCAGCTGAGAGAAATATAGAATTTAAAGCGTTTATTAAAAGTAAAGATGGAACAGTCAAATCATGGCAAACCATACAACAAAGTTGGAATCCAGTTCCGCTGAAGAGTACCACTCATATAAGTTATTGGTAATAATATTATGTAAACAAAAAGATCCTTTAATATGAGATAAGGGATTTTTTTGTTTTGGAAGGAAAAATAAATTTTAAAAAATGTCACATTCCTCTTTCTTCATTCGTCTTGTATGTAGAACAATAAGGGAGGAATTGATATGAAGAATTTCGATGTGGCAATTATTGGCGGGGGACTTGCTGGATTAACTGCCGCGATTTATTTAGCTAGGGAAGGCAAAAAAGTTGTTGTATTAGAAAAATCAAGTCGTTTTGGCGGAAGAGCCATAACAACGAATAAAAATGGCATTCTGATGAACCTTGGGGCGCACGCTTTATATCGAGGAGGAGAAGCGTTATCAGCTTTTAAGGAACTTGGAATCACTCTTTCAGGGGGAATACCTTCAACGAACGCACATGGTATATGGAAAAATGATGTGTATACAGTGCCAACAGATTTTCGCTCTATCTTATCTACATCATTACTTTCATGGCCTGCTAAAATACAATTTTCTCATCTGATGTTAAAGCTAGGGAAATTAAACTTGGATACAATTCCTAAAATGAGTTTGAATATATGGGCAGAAAAGGAAATAAAAGATCCGATGGTAAGAAATATGTTCTATGCATTATGCCGAACATCGACATACACATATGCTCCGACCATACAGCTAGCATCTTCTGTATTAAAACAAATTCAACGTTCCATGAAAGAAGGGGTCTTTTATGTAGACGGTGGATGGGAGACTATTATAACAAAGCTAAGGGATGAAGCTATAAATGCTGGGGTTCAATTTCTAGCTAATAAAAATGTGGTTGAAATTGACCACTCAGATTACATGCAAAGAATTCGCTGTTCCGGTGATCAAATATATGAAGTTCCTACGGTTGTCGTTACTATACCACCAAAAGAAGTTTGTAAAATTATTAAGGGAGCAAAAGACACAGTGCTGCATATATGGAAAGAACAATCAGTGCCAGTGACAGTTGCTTCCTTAGATCTTGGTTTAAGAAAATTACCCAACCCATCACATCAATTTGTTTTAGGATTAGATCAACCTGTATTTTTTACAAATCAATCAAGAGCTTCAAAGTTAAGTGAGGATGGGACAGCAGTAGTTAGCTTGATAAAATATCACAATCCTACAGTACCAATCAATTATCCAAATGAGGATAAAATGTGTTTAGAACATACAATGGAGCTTTTACATCCAAAGTGGCAACAGGAATTAGTTGTAAAACAATATTTACCCCAAATAACAGTTGTCCATGATTTTCCTCATATTGGTCGTACTGAAAAGCCGGGGCCTACTGTTCCTGAAATGCCAGGGATATATGTTGCAGGAGATTGGGCTGGCCATGATGAATTATTAGCTGATGCTGCGGTTGCTAGTGGAAAGCGAGCGGCACTCCAAATTTTAGAATTGAGTAAAGTCACAAATTGAAAGAGGGTCAAGTGAGCGTGGAAACGGAACAGTTGTATGAAGCGTATAAACCTTTATTATTCTCTTTAGCTTATCGTATGCTTGGGAGTGTCATGGACGCAGAAGATATCGTTCATGATACATTTCTTTCATTCAGTCAAATAGAAGAGATAGAGTCGTATGGCAATGTAAAAGCGTATTTATGTAAGATGGTTACAAATCGTGCAATCGATAAATTACGTTCAGCAGCGCATAAACGAAATGTTTATGTTGGTATGTGGTTACCTGAACCACTTGTTGAAGAAAATGATGATCCCTCAATGACATATATAATGAAGGAATCTATGTCTACAGCGTATCTTTTATTGTTGCAACAGTTATCTGAAATTGAACGGGCGGTATTTTTATTACGAGAAGTGTTTGGTTACGATTATGATGAGATAGCATCAATCGTTGAAAAGAGTAGTGTTAACTGTCGACAAATCTTTCATCGAGCTAGAAAGAGTATAATGGATAAACCGAAAGTCTCAAAATTAAGTACAAAGCAAATGGCCGCATATGTGGAACAATTCGTTACATCTTTGCAACGAGGAGACGTACAAGGAATGTTAGAAATCTTAAAAATAGATGCGATATTTAAATCAGATGGTGGAGGGAAGGTTACAACGGCTCTTAAACCAATTTACACTTCTGAAAGGATTGTACGTCTATTCTTAGGAATTACTAAGAAGTTGTCAGAAGAACATTCCATTACATTTAGAATAGTAAATGGTGTTCCAGGTATTATTGTAAATGTAAATAACCGGGCTGCGTATGTGCTTTCGTTTGAGTTTCAAGAAGAGAAAATTTCATCTATTTATATGATGGTGAATCCAGAAAAACTTATTCATTTAAATGAGAATGTATAGAATGAAAAAGACGCATTTCAACAGAAATGCGTCTTTAATTTAGGACCATATCATTTACTTCTCTAACATTTCAAGAGGAACATCCTTTTCGCCTAATACCTCGAATTTGATTTCTCCGTCCTCTTCGTAAATACGTTTAATAATCGGTATAGTTATCATTTGCTTTTTGTGCTGCTTACGTTTTCTAGCGGCATCTAAATTAATCACGTTCATGTTTAAAGCATCCTTTCTTACATATTAGTTATAAACAAAAGAAAATGCGTCCAAAAAGGGCGCTTCTTTGATTTGAAATACCGATTAAAAATGATTGCATTTTAATTGTAAAATAATGTGAATGGAATAATTACACGTAGAAATTAACTTTACCAAAAAGTGAAGCAATATGCTACAAAAAAATTCAAATTTTTGCCTTATAACAGGAAAAAGACCTTCGTTTCGCATATAATGAAAAGTAGACAAACATAATCAACTTTCTCATCAATTTTTTAATCATTACATTTGTTGGAGAGGTGATGAATAGTATGAGTTCCTTAGAATCATTGTTGTTAGAACTTGAAAGATATGGGGAAGAGCATGATAGTAAAAAAGAAAAGCGAGAAGAAAAGTTAAGAAATGTTTCTCGTGAAATGGGCCAGTTTTTATCCATTTTAATAAAAGGGCTTAGTGCACAAAGAATGTTAGAAATCGGTACTTCAAATGGATATTCAACATTATGGCTGGCAAATGCAGCTGAAGAAACAAAAGGAAATGTTACAACTGTTGAACTTTCTTCAGAACGGGTCGCAGAGGCGCTTGTGAATTTTGAAAAGGCCCACCTTGGACATCGGATTGATATTCATAATCAGGAAGCGGGCGCATTTTTAGATGCACAAGTAGATCGTTCATTTGATTTTATTTTTCTAGATTCAGAGCGTACGCAATATATGTGGTGGTGGGAAAATATAAAACGCATATTAGAGCCAAAAGGATTTCTTGTCATTGATAATGCGACTTCACATGCAGAAGAGTTAGCGGAATTTATTCAGATGATTGAAGAAGATAATGCATTTGAAACAGTATTACTAGCTTTTCAAAAAGGAGCGTTTGTGGCGCGAAAAAAACAAAAAATATAGTCATAACAAACAAGGAGATTCAATAAAAAATGCGTATACATTCTTATTTCTATGAGCAGGCACAAAAATATCCTGACCGCGTTGCGCTTTCGGAACAACATGATAGTTGGACTTACAAAGAGTTGGCGCAATGTGTTTCAAATCGTGCATCAGTTCTTATGCAAGACGGAGCGGCACCAGGCATATTTTTATTATAAAGTTGGAAAATTGTATGGAATGGATTCAAGATGCACTTGCGGTTTCAAAAATTGGTGGAATTATAATGCCAGTTCATCCAGACGTTACAGAAATTGAATGGAAAACAATTGTAAGTAGAACGGAGCCTAATTGGATTATCACATCCAAAGAGACTGTATGTCAAACAATTGAGCATAATACCATCTCATTTCCTTTTAGACATGTGAATAGTAAGGACGAGTTATACTTTTTTGGTTATACTTCAGGTTCAACGGGCACACCGAAAGGTTTTGTTTAAAGTCATCGATCTTGGACTAGTAGTTTTGAAGGATGGAGTAAGGCGTTTTCACTAACTGAAAGTGATCGGATAGTAGTTCCGTTACATTTATCTTATTCAGCGCAGTTATATCCGGCACTTCATGCATTAGCTATTGGAGCTGAGATTGTTTTATTATCTAAATTTACACCAGAGGCCTTTTTTAAAGCAAAAGGATCATGTGCTTCTATCACACCGGCTGTAATTGAGCCTTTAATTCGCCATGCAAAGCAAAAACGAAGTGTGCAGGAAATAATTCCGGGGTGTATGATTTCAGTTGGGACAAAATTATCGACTATACAAAGACAAAAATTTGAGGAATGTTTTTCTAAATCATTTTTGTATGAATATTACGGATCATCAGAAATGGGGTATGCCTCATTGTTAACATCAGAAGATGCAAGAACTGCACCTGAAACAGTCGAAGTACCATTCCCTGATGTGGAGATTGCTTTTTTTTATGAGAAGAAAGAACGAATAGTAACTGATAAAGAAAACTTTGGGAAATTATTTGTTCGATCCGGTCAGGCCTTTGAAGGATATATTGAAAATGAAGAACAAACAAAAGCTACTTTCATAGAAGATTGGGTAACATCACATGATATTGGTTTCCAAAGAGAAGATGGAAAAATTGTTTTAGTAGGTAGAGACCGAGACATTATAAAAGCCGCTGGGAGCTTTGTCTATGCTGGCGAAATAGAGGATGCATTACTTGGAATCACAGGGGTTACAGAAGCAGTAGTGTTTGCGGAAAAGGATGAGAATCGTGGAGAAATTATCCAGGCTGTTATCGTTAAGGAATTTTCTCGAGAATTAGTTGATATTCAGAAAGAGTGCCGTCAAAAATTAATATCATATAAGCAACCAAGAAATTGGACTGTACTATCACATTTACCGAAGAAGCCAAATGGGAAGGTGGACAAAATAAAATTGAAAGCGGAATTACTAAACAATAAAACGTGTAACATGTGAAGAATCCGCCTTCAGCACGTAGCATTCTAGGTCTTAAGTCTGAGGAAAATAATGTAGAGAACAGGTATACTTATGGTAAGAAACAGGGAATGACTGCATAAGCAGGAGTTTATTATCAAACAAGTATCATACATGTTGAATACGATATCTTAGATGAAATATAGTGCAAATAATTTCGCACATATAAATAAAGGAGCGATTTTGTTGACTGAATTAGAGAAGAAAGAACCTGTATCATTAGTGAAAGATAATGTGGAAGTAGTTGTTGATACAGTTATTAAAGATGAAGAACTTGTTGAACTAAATAAAGAAGCTGATCTCTACGTACAAAAGCTAAATAGTGAACAAAATACAGATCTTTCAAAAGTATTATCACAACTTGGAGACTTGGGCGATAAAGAGCAGCAAGCTGCAGGGCAAACATTATCAGCACTTAAACGCCCTGTAACAGCGATGATGAATGGAAAGAATGAAGAAATTCCAAATACGTTGCTAGAATTACGTAAAGTAGTATCAGAACTCGATCCTAATTCACTAAAAGCATCGGGTATGAAGAAATTTATGTTTAAAGTATTCAAGAAAAATCCACTTGAAACGTATGCTCATAAATATCAATCCATAGATAAACAAATTGAAGAAATTATAAGATCATTACTTATTGGACGCGACAATCTCCAGGAAGATACAGTCGGTTTAGAAATGTTAAAAGAACAATCACATGATAAAATTCATGCGCTTGATAAGCAAGTGTATCTAGGACGAAAGCTTGCTGGCATGCTTGAAGCAGAAAAGCAAAATCCAGATCGTCAAAAAGATATTCCATTAATTAATGATGCATTAGAAAAAATTCTTGTACGTACACGAAACATGCAGCAAGCAAAAAGTGTATTGCTACAATCTATCGCATCTGTAGATATCATTAAGAAAAACAATGAAAAGTTAACAGAAGCAATTCGTAACGCGATTACAATGACGCAAAACGTTGTTACTGTTTCAGCAGCAATCCAGCTTGCATTAACAAATCAACGTAAAACAATCGATGCAGTTAACGCGACTAATGAAGCAATTGAATCGATGGTATTAAGTAACTCACAAGCTTTAAAACAAAACACAGAAGAAACAACACAGTTGCTTGAAAATCCAGCAATCAGCATGGATAAGCTACGTGAATCCTTCCAAAATGTGTTTGCGGCTATTGAAGCAACTGAGAAATCATCAGAGCGTATTATTGAATCTAGTAAGAAGTTTGTTATTGAACTCGACACATTTAATGATGAAATGAAGCAAAAGCTCATTCAGCGTCCAAAGAAATAAGGGGTCATTAGAGGAGGTGAAAAGATGAGTTTTATTAAAATGGCTTTAATACTAATCGGAACGTTACTTTTAGTTGGATTCACGATCGTTGTCTCGCTTGTGTATTTCGGTCGGAAATTTTATTTATCATGGGCGAAGCCTTATAAGCGCGCACATGAATCAATTGAAAAATTATCAAATAAATCAACGCCGTTTTTACAAGAATTTACGCAGCATCCACTCTTTTATCGCTGGATTCGTACAGAGGGGAAAAAGGAACAGAAAGCATTGAATACCCTTTTCTGTGCAGCAGACCAACGTACAAGAGAACAAGTTTTCTCTATGTTACCGAAAGATAAACAGAAAAAAGTACACGCTATGGCGAAAGCAACCAAAAAAGTTACAAATGAAGATATCGATGTAGCGGCGATAAAAGTAAAGGATTTCCTAAGGCAAGAATCGCAACAATCATCCAAACCAACAGATCTATCGTTTTATAAATTGTATTTTTACGACCGTTATCCTGATGCATTAAATACGATTCAGGTATATAAACGATCAATTAACCCTTCATTACAAAGAACGGTTGATGAGATTACAATTTTAGTATTAAACGCACTTCCGTACTATCAAGAACAACGCATGTTTGAGCAACAGCACAAACTTGAAACGTTCTTAATGAAAGATTTAATAGCTATGTTGTCACTAGTGGTACAATTACCACCATCACAACGTCCTGAAAAAGAAGAAGAATTAAAGATCTACTTACAAAATTTCCAAAAAGCGATGGAAGCAGTAGAGCGTGATATTCGTGACTCCATTGATCATGATTTAAATGTGAAGATGAGAGCGGCGAAGGAGAAGTTTAAGAATTAGTAAAAACTCCTCTTTGGGTAAATATATTAAAACTTAAAATTAGAAAAACAAACAAGCACTTACTGGAAGTGCTTGTTTGTTTTTTAGGTTGTACTTGCTATGTTTGTAAAACTTTCAAAGTAAGGGTTAGTACAATTTGTTCACGAAGTGTATCAATTAATTATGATTATATTATAACTAAATAAAAAATTTACTGATAAATAATATGAGAAAATACAGCTTACATGCCGTTTTTGCTTACGTTGCATCTATTAGTTCTTCGATTTCAAAAGAAACTTCTTTAGCTGCTTCTAAAGCTATTTTTTTAGCTTCTGTTTTAAAATATGATGATGCTAAAATGTATCCACATCGATGCCCCATTGATGTAGGTGGTTTTAGGATGGCTCCTTTTTTGGGTTTTATATAAACCTTTTCCACACCAGGATATTTAGAACTACGATTTTTTCCTGTAACTCGGATTAGTTTTCCTTTAGATTTAACTGTTAAGTAATGAGTGTATACATATTTATAATGCTTTTTATTTAGTGAAGGTGTGTTTCCTAACATTAATTGAATAGTTTCTTGTACTAAGTTGATTCCATGTCCAATTTCAATCATGTCATTCATAGCTCCACCCGATATTCTAGGGTTTATTTCGATTAATTTCCAAACATCATTTATTCTACGTAGTTCTATATGACAAGCACCATTTTTCATATTAAAAGTCTTTATAACAGAATTAATAGTCTTGAGAAGGCTATAATATAGTTTTTTGTCTACTTGCCCTAGCAAAGAATAACCAGTGACAATAAAACGATTAAGAAATGTAATTTCTTGCTCAATTATTGCTATAATATGCACTTTTCCATTGTGAACTAAAATTTCAACCAAGTACTGAGGGCCATCTACATATTCCTCAATTAGAACTTTTTCATTAGGTAGTTTTTTCAAAAGAGTTTGCATAGATGAAATTAATTGATTTTCATTTTTTGCTAACAATACATCTTTTGATCCTGATGATTTAGGGGATTTAACGATAACAGGGAAATTCATGTTTTTAGCTTCTTTAAGAAAAGATGATAATGATTCTTTTGGTTTATAAACTAAATAATTGAGTGAGATTGATAAATCTTTTAGTACATTACGAGTCAATATTTTGTTTTCCATATGATAAATTGCTTCGGTAGATATTATATTTGGACAAAATTCTTTTGATAAACGTGCAGCTACATAAACGAAAGAATCAATAAAACTAAAAATTCCTTTTATATTTTTTCCTGTGTTTTTAAGCTTGTTAATTATTGTGACTACATTAGCGTAATCATCTATATCAGTGAAAATCATTTCATGTACATCCGGAAATGTATTGCGTTCTTCAAGAAATTTTTTTTTTCTAGTTAACAAAATTGTAAAGAAATTAAGTTTTTCTGCTGCCTTGATTGCTTCTCTACTTGATCCAGATTTATTTGTTTCAATAAAAACAATAGTATTCATAGTCTTATGCCCCCTTAGCTTCAATCATTTTTATAAAAACTCAAATTTATTATTTATATATAAGTAGAATATTAAAATGGGAGAAAAATCGTTCTTTATATTTTAAAATTAGTCAAATGAAGGGGGATTATGAATATATATAAGATGAATTTGATACGTGTTTGAAAAAGAAATTTAGAAAGAGGGGTAGGAAAACTCATATGGTTATAATCGGTATGCTTCATCATCGGAAAGATCCAAGAGATGTAAAGAAGGCATATGCTTATGCAGCTGTAGCAAAAGCTGAAGGTGTAACTTTTTTTTATTTTACTTTAGGAAAAGTTAATATAGAAACTGAAAAAATTTTAGGGAAAATATATGAAAATGGTGAATGGATTGAAAAAGAATTTTCTTTTCCCGATGTTATTTATAATGCAAGTGTTAATGTTAGTGATAAAACTCAGCAAATTTATGATTATTTATATGATAAGGTTCCGTTCACAAGTCATTCAATTGGAGATAAATTAAGTGTATATAACAAAATTAAACAAGCAAAAGAATTTGAGCAATATCTTATTCCCTTTTATGAATTAACTGATGTTAATAAATTTTTTGATATGATTAATAACTATGAAAGGGTTATTATTAAACCGATATCTGGACATCAAGGTAAGGGTATTGTCTTCATTGAAAAATATAGGGAACATTACAAAATAAATGAGGAAGGGCGACTTTTATCCATTAATAAAAAAGAATTATTAGACTTTATATCTCATAAAATCCAAGAACAGGGTTACATAGTTCAACGATTCATTTCATGTCAAATAAAATCTGGTCATGTTTATGATTTTCGATTACATGTTCAAAGAAATGGGGAAGGAAATTGGGTCATTACTTCAATTTATCCAAGGATAGGTTTATTGGGAAGCGTTGTTTCGAACATGGCTAGTGGTGGTTATAGTACTTATTTAGAGAGTTTCTTAAAAACAGAGTTTGGTAATAATTCGTACAATATCCAAAGGTATTTGGAGCGGTTTGCGATAAGTTTTTCTAACCATTTTAATTCTTTATATAAAAATGTATTATTTGACGAGTTAGGAATTGATGTTGGGATTGATAAAATCCAAAAATTGTGGTTGTTTGAAGTGAATTGGAGACCAGGTTTACCTAGTATATTTAATCTTGAATTAGATGTGGCCAGGAATCTAATTCATTATGCTAGATATTTAGCTGATAAACATAAATAAAAAAAGAGGTGTGCTGATAGGAATTATCAGAGTTTTGTAATTGGAGTTGCTCTAGCATTTCACGGTGATATACAAAGTGGGCAATATAAGAATTCAAAATGTTCCTGTATAGTAATTTCTTAGGGTATAAAGTTTACATTTTGCTGGTTGAAAATAAAATTTTTATGGTGTTTAAACCCCAAAAAGTATTCTAAATTGAACTGCACCCTATAAAATGGATAGTTTAATAAAAAGGCCTTTAAAAACTAAGACTTATCTTTCTCTAGAGTTTTAAACATTGATTTGGATTTTCCCACAATGATACCTAAATCAAATTCATTCCTTAAGAAGATTTGATTAGGACATTTCCGACTCTGATTTTTTTCACAGCTTTTACTTTAAAGTCAGCATGATAGATGATAGAACGTCCCAATACCTTCACTACATTTTCATTCACCTCTAATTGTTTTATTTGAAGTCATTAAAAATAATTTTACTCATTTCCCGTATCTTACTTTTATCATTGTTTCCATTATAACGAGGAAATAGATGTGAAAACACACAAAAACCCCGAATCGTGGACACTTAAAAAAAGTCCATGATTCAGGGCATAATTTATATTATTATTCAAGGGACTTTTACAGTATAAAAAATCATTTAAATATTTAGATTGTTAGAAAAAATTATAAGTGTTAAATTTATGTGAATGTTCACAAAAAAGTTGAACTGCTATTTTTTCAGCAGTATACTTAAGGGGTAGAGAGGAGAATAAATTACGTCCTCTATTTAATTTATTGTGTAAGCGGTTACAATCAGTGAAGAAGCGTTCTTATTTGTACAAAGTTAAGGGGGAAGTTTCTATGAAAAAATTAATCAATAAACCTGAAGAAGTTCTTTCAGATATGTTAAAAGGAATGACATTTGCTCATCCTGAGTGCCTTCAAAAGTTAGATGGTTTTAATGTAATAGTTAGAAAAAATCGATCTAAAAATAAAGTAGTTCTTGTAAGTGGCGGAGGAAGCGGGCATGAACCTGCTCATGCTGGATATGTAGGAAGAGGAATGTTAGATGCAGCTGTCCTTGGTGAAGTATTTACTTCACCAAGGACAGACCAAATCTTTGAAGCGATAAAGGAAGTTGAAAATGGACAAGGAGCCTTATTAATTATAAAAAATTATACGGGCGATGTGATGAACTTTGATATGGCAAATGAACTTGCTGAAATGGAAGGGATCGCGGTTGAATCTGTTATTGTAAATGATGACGTTGCAGTTGAAAATAGCACATTCACGACAGGACGCCGAGGAATTGCTGGAACGGTTTTTGTACATAAAATTGCTGGAGCAAAAGCAGAACAAGGTGCTTCTTTACAAGAAGTGAAGGATGTTGCAGAGAAAGTAGTTTCAAATGTAAGAAGTATGGGAATGTCTCTTACTTCTTGTATTGTTCCTGCTGCTGGAAAGGAAAACTTCTCACTTGGAGAAGATGAAATTGAGATTGGCATGGGTATCCACGGAGAGCCTGGTACACATCGTGAAAATATGAAATCTGCTAATGAAATTTGTGATCATTTACTTGATAATATTTTAAGAGATTTACAATTAGAAGAAAATAACGAAGTAGCAGTTATGGTAAATGGATTATCAGGTACCCCTTTAATGGAGCTATATATAATGAATAAACGAGTGCATGAACGATTGCAAGAGAAAGGAATTCAAGTAGTAAGAACATTTGTTGGAGAGTATATGACTTCACTAGAAATGGCGGGATGTTCAATTACAGTATTAAAGCTAGATCAAGAAATGAAAGAATTGTTAGATGATATTGCGGATACACCAGCTTTTAAACAACTAGGATAGAGGTGAAGCCATATGTTTTATGCACAGCAAGTGTTTGAACTACTAAAAAAAATGGACAAAGTAATAGAGGAAAATAAATTGTACTTATCTGAATTGGATGCAGCAATTGGTGATGGCGATCACGGTTTAAATATGAGTAAAGGATTTAAAAGTGTAATTGAAAAGATAAAAGATGAAGAAATTGATGATTTAGGAGAGATACTGAAAAAGGCGGGAATGGCCCTTGTTTCTAATGTTGGTGGAGCCTCAGGACCATTATATGGAACAGCTTTTTTAAAAGCAAGTAATGTATTAAAAGGGAAAAATAAAGTAGACATAATTCTATTTAAAGAAGTACTTAAAGAGGCGATTTCAGGAATTCAAATGAGAGGAAAAGCTGAACTGGATGATAAAACAATGTTGGATGCATGCATTCCTGCATATGAAGCATTAGATGCAGCAATAAAAGAAGAAAAGAGTACACTTGAAGCTTTGGAACGAATGAAAGACGCAGCAGTAAAAGGAGCTGAACATACAGCACGGATTATTGCTCGAAAAGGTAGAGCGAGTTATGTAGGAGAAAGAAGTATTGGGCATAAAGATGCCGGCGCAGTATCGAGTATGCTTTTATTAGACTGTATCTATGAATATGTCAAAGAAGCTTAAATGAAAGGAGCATAAAAATGGTTGGAATTGTATTAGTCTCCCACAGTGAAAAAATTGTAGAAGGAATTTACGAGTTAGCTAAGCAGATGGCACCGAATGCAAAGGTAGCCCTTGCTGGTGGCACAGAGGACCATAGACTAGGAACTGATATGAATAAAATTCAGGAAGCAATCCATCATGTATACTCAAAAGATGGTGTTCTGGTATTATTTGATATTGGAAGTGCATTTATGAATACTGAGATGGCGCTGGAATTTTTAGATGAAGAAATGCAAGGGAATGTGGAAATTATTGACGCTGCATTAGTAGAAGGCGCTATTACAGCAATTGTTGAAAGTCAAATTGGCAGAACGAAAGAGGAAATAAAAGAGAGTTTAAAAGAAATAACTTTAAATAAACGTTTATCTTAAATTGTTAATTATTAAATGTAAATACATCTTAAGAGTAACAGCAAAAGACGTTGATTTTATATATACATCAATTAAAAAAATGACATAAAACCCCCTCTTTTTAGGTGGGAGAGAGCATCTGGCCATGCATAGAAGCGGTCAGGACCTCTTTCTATCACATGCGAAGTNNTAGCAGGGATTTAGATGTCGAAAAATGAAAATGGATTTATATAGTGAATTGAGGAAATAGTAGGTTGTTTTTTAGAACATATGCAAGATAAAATCTCCCGCAAATTGAGTGGGGGATTTTATTATTCCTTAGCTTTAATAGTAGTTTTGCTAGAAGGATTACTTTCATTATGCCAGCATTTGGTATCCTTTAGTATTTGATCTATTGATAAGATAGGATAGAGACAGGAGAATCCCGCCACCTCAAGCTTGTGTAGAGGTAGGTGGGAGTAGTTCAATTTGTCACCTTCTAATATGCAATCACGACTAAAATCAAAGTGGAAACAAAAAGAGTTCATTCAACTCATACATAGTGGGTGTGAAAAGAGAAGATAAGAATTTTTTTATTTTTCATATTTAGTGAAACAAATGGTACAATGAAAACTCAATGTGAAAAATAAGGAAAAGAAGTGATCTGTTTGAAAAACTTTTTAGAGTTAGGAATTAGTGAAACGTTTAATTATACATTACGTGAAAATGGGATTGCGGAAGCAACACCAATTCAAGAGAAAGCAATCCCAGTTGTCATGTCTGGAAAAGATATAATTGGGCAAGCGAAAACGGGAACAGGAAAGACGCTTGCATTCATCTTGCCAATTTTAGAAAAGATTGATCCTAAATCAAGTGATGTACAAGCTTTAATTGTGGCACCAACTAGAGAATTAGCACTGCAAATTACAACTGAAATTGAAAAGATGATTGTTCATAGAGACGATATCAACGTTCTTGCGATATATGGTGGTCAAGATGTAGCGCAGCAAATGAGAAAACTAAAAGGGAACACACATATTGTAGTGGCAACGCCTGGGCGTTTATTAGATCATTTACGTCGCGAAACAATTGTATTATCCAATGTTTCTATGCTTGTGTTAGATGAAGCGGATCAAATGCTTCATTTCGGGTTTTTATACGATATAGAAGAAATTTTAGAAGAAACACCTGAAAGTAAACAAACGATGTTATTCTCAGCAACGATGCCAAAAGATATTAAAAAACTTGCGAAGCGCTATATGAAAGAGCCTGAGATGATCCAGATTCAAAGCGAAGAAGTAACAGTAAATAGTATAAAACAACGTGTGATTGAAACAACGGATCGTGCAAAACAAGACGCCTTACGTTATGTGATGGACCGAGATCAACCGTTTTTAGCAGTTATTTTTTGTCGTACAAAGCGTAGAGCGAGTAAATTATATGATGATTTAAAAGGATACGGTTATAATTGTGATGAACTTCATGGCGATTTATCTCAAGGGAAACGTGAACGAGTGATGAAGAGTTTTCGCGATGCGAAAATTCAATATTTAATCGCGACAGACGTAGCAGCACGTGGATTAGATGTAGAAGGCGTAACGCATGTATTTAACTATGACATTCCAGAAGATGTAGAGAGTTACATACACCGAATTGGCCGAACTGGACGTGCTGGTGAATCAGGTCTTGCAATTACATTCGTCGCACCAAAAGATGAAGTGTATTTAAAAGAGATTGAGAAATATATTGGCAGAGCATTGCAAAGACAAGAGATAGAGCAGCCTGTTAAAGAAAACAATGATGCGAATGAAGAAAAGCAAAAACAGCAAATGAAAAAGCCGAAGAAAACAGGTCAATATCGTCAAAAAGATAATCGTGAAGGGTCGAAAAATACAAAACAACAATCATTTCATAAACCAAGTAAAAAGCAAAGTAGTACAAAGCAAAAGCAGCAAAGACGAGGTCGTTAATAAAAAGTCATTTTCCTTTCAAGAAGGAAAATGACTTTTTTATCATGTCTAAAAGGTGGAATAGATGCAAAAAAATATTCTTTCGTTCCTTAAAGCGGGAGGATAATTTAATTAAGGTGTTGTATATGTTAGTGAAATATGAAAAAAGTGTTAATTTATGACTGGAATAAGGGGGATGGAATGGCTAGGCAAAGAATTGAAAAAAGGAAGGGTGATCGACTGTTTGTGATGTGCAATAAAATTTATAGATAAGAATGAAACTTTTTTATAGGATACACATATATTTGTATTAGACCGACAGTCAGTCTAAGTGAAAGGGATTTTTTTTATGAGGGTTGTAAAGGAGTATGAAGAGCGTAGAAGCGAAATATTGAATGCAGCAGAAAAGTTGTTTGCTTCTAAAGGGTATACGAAAACAACTGTAAGTGATATTTTACGAGAGATTGGTATTGCAAAAGGAACATTTTATCATTATTTCAAATCAAAGGAGGAAGTGATGGATGCTATTATTATGAGAATTGTAAATGCGGATGTAGCAGCAGCGAAAAAGATTGCTGCAAATTCAAATATCCCTGTACTTGATAAGTTGTTTCAAATTTTAATAGCACAAGTACCGAAAGCTGGTGGGAATAAAGAAAAAATGATTGAACAATTTCACCGGCCAAATAATGCAGAAATGCATCAAAAAAGTTTAGTGCAAGCTATTTTACACTTAACACCTGTTTTGACAGAGGTAATTGAGCAGGGAATCAATGAAAAAATATTTGTAACCGCTTATCCGCGGGAAACAATAGAATTTTTAATTGCGTCTGCACAAGTCATATTTGACGAAGGATTATTTCAATGGCAGCCTCATGAAGCGATGCAAAAGGCAAAGGCGTTCATCAACATGATGGAAACCACTCTTGGAGCTGAAAAAGGTACCTTTGATTACATTCTAGCTATTTTGACGGGACAGTCTTAAAATAACTTTTTTATAAAAATTTTTAGACCGACAGTCGGTCTTATATCCTGATGGAAGGTGTGTATACGATGCAAAATAGTATCCATATAAACCCTTTTTCTAAAGATTTTAACTTCATGGTGATTGGGCAAATCGTATCTATCTTAGGGTCCACTCTTTTACGTTTTGCTTTATCACTCTATGTACTGGATATAACGGGGCGTGCGGACATTTATGCTATTTTATATGCTATATCGAGTGTCCCTTTGTTGTTAGCGCCCCTTGGCGGTGCTATTGCAGATAGATTTAACCGACGTAATTTGATGGTCATCTATGACATGATAAGTAGTGTTATTATTTTCGGCTTTCTTTTGTTATTATCAGTCAGTAATACTTCTGTGATACTTATCGGCGTTGTCATGATTTTGTTAGCAATTATTAGCGCGATGTATACTCCTGTTGTTATGGCGAGTATTCCGCTGCTCGTTACAGAAAAAAAATTGGAGCAGGCAAATGGTATCGTGAATGGTGTTCAAGCATTGTCAAGTGTAGCGGCTCCTGTTTTGGGCGGTGTACTGTATGGTGTTGTAGGTTTAAAAGTACTTGTTGTGATGAGTTGTATTGCCTTTTTCTTGTCGGCAATATTAGAGATGTTTATTAAAATACCATTTGTGAAAAGGGAGCAGAATGAGCACATTGTACCGACAATTATAAAAGACATGAGAGCTGGGTTTACTTATGTTGTCAGAGAGCCTTATATTTTCAAAGCTATGATCCTTGCGGCATTGCTTAACCTAATCCTCACACCACTCTTTGTTGTCGGTGGCCCCATCATTTTACGGGTAACGATGCAAAGTAGCGACACATTATATGGTATCGGGATGGGGCTTATAGATTTTGCTACAATTTTAGGGGCCTTATCTATCGGTTTCTTTGCAAAAAAGATGAAAATGAACACAATATATAAGTGGTTACTTATCATTGCTCTTTTAATTATACCAATGGCTGTTTCCGTTATGCCTCTCATTCTTAAAATTGGATACTACCCGTCGTTTATTCTCTTTATCTTGTGTGCAATCCTTATTGCAATGGCAATGACAATTATCTCTATCTTTGTTATTACAGTTGTGCAAAAAAAAACACCAAATGAAAATTTAGGAAAAGTCATGGCAATTATTACAGCAGTTGCTCAATGTATGGCACCTATAGGGCAGGTCATATATGGATTTATGTTTGAAACCTTTAGTATAAAAGTTTATTTACCTATATTGTTTATAAGTTTCATAATGATAGTAATAGCAATTGTAACAAAAAGAATATTGAGAAATGAGGGCGAAACAGCGTGATATGATAGGGAGAATCATGCTGATATGTCGGCAGAAGAGCAGGGATTGATTGGGGAGATCATGAAAAATATTGACCGCTCTTAATGAGGTGTTGGATGCTGGTATATCAGATAAGTTATCTTTGTTTAAGCAGAAAAAGAGATACTATTAGCATAAGCGCTGCAAGCTAGTCCTTTCACCTCTTTGAAGGGACTTTTTATTTTTGACCCTGTTTTTTTACATTGGCTCATTCTACTGTTAGTTGAATGAATACTATGCAACGAATAGTTGATAGGATAGTAGAATTGAGTGTGTTAAGTTCATTTTAACAGCGCGCTAATTTGAATTTTTAGGAGGAATAAGTAATGGTAGATGTAAGAAAGATTGGGGCATATATTTCGAACCTTCGTAAAGAAAAAGATTGGACTCAAATGGAATTGGCAAATCAATTAAATGTTAGTCATCAGGCAGTTTCAAAATGGGAAAGAGGAGAATCATTACCAGATATCGGGACGCTCTCTGAACTTGCCCGTTTATTCGAAAAAACTATAGATGACATTTTATATGTAGGTAATTCAATTAAAAATCAAACAAAGGTAGGTAAAATGATAGAAACGATTATAGATAATCGTCCAGAGCACGCAGCAAATATGATAAATGATGGGACAGTGAATATAGAAGATATGATTGAAGTAGCTCCTCTCGTAAAGGCAAGCTCCTTACAAAAAATCACTGAGAATATTAAACAGAATAAATTTGATTTAGCTATCATATTACAACTCGCTCCTTTTATTAATCAAGAAACGTTAGACGAATTAGTAACAAATGTGAAAGATGAAGAAGTGAAATGGGAACTTATTTCTGGTTTGGCTCCGTTTATTAGTAAGAATGCTTTAATAAAATTAGCTGATACAATTTTAGAAGTAGATGCACAATATCTTGGTGGAATTGCACCATTTCTGGATAAAGAATATATAAAGCAGCTTGTATTCCGTATGGAAAATTCTGATTTGAATTGGGAGGGCGTTCACACACTTGTACCATTTCTTGATCAGGAAACGATCCATCATTTGGTGGATCAAATGATGGATAATGAATTGAATATAGAAAAGCTTGCTAGCCTAGCCCCCTTTATAAGTCAAGAAAAAATCATCGAACTTCTTGACGGAATAGAAGGTGAGCAAATAAATACAAACACTAAATAATTAGTTGACACCCCTATACTTTTTGAGGAAAATACAATTATAGGAATATACGTTCGACTTGTTAGGTGAACGAACGATTTCATATGTATTTACATAAAAGGGGGATGCTTCTAATTGAAGAATACAAAACAAAAAATTACTACTTTTTTAATGTTTGATGGTAATGCAGAGGAAGCGATGAATTTATATACTTCCTTATTGGATCAGTCAGAGATTATAAATATTTCTCGTTACGGTGCGAATGGACCAGGAAAAGAAGGAACTGTAATGCATGCAACATTTACATTAAATGGACAAGAATTTATGTGTATAGACAGTAATGTGAAGCATGACTTTACATTTACTCCTTCTATGTCGTTATATGTAAATTGTGATACAGAAGAGGAAATTGATGAAGTTTTTAATAAACTAGTACAAGAAGGAGAAGTTTTAATGCCGCTTGCAGCCTATCCATTCAGTAAAAAATTCGGTTGGCTTAATGATAAGTATGGTGTTTCTTGGCAGTTAAACCTTTCGGAAAACTAGGTATATGATAGTAAATAAAAACGTATTCTCAATCTAATGAGTAATACGTTTTTTTTATCAATTCTATTGCTTCTATTTAAAATTACAAAATGAGGTGAAAATGTGAGGAAAATAGGAATTAGCATCTTAATAGTCTGTTTATACTGTTTTCCGTTTGTCTATTTTTCGATGCACCAAGACTTTGCCAATCGTTCAATGCTTGGCTATTTAATAATGATTGTAGCAACTTCGCTTCTTGCGTTCCTTGGACAATTACTAAGTAACTCAATTCCACTTATTATCGGAAATATTGTATCTGTAATTATTTCATTTTATTTTATCGGCAGGATGGAAGATACGATAGGGATAGGGTGGGATGCTGGTTACTTTAAGCCATTTTCACCTTCTCAACTATTAGTAGTTGTGAGTTTTTTGAATTTGATTCCTCAGTTCTTCGCTATGAAGTTGGGAAATAGATATAAAAATAAAGTTAAAGATTAATTTGATTGAGGAGAGTAACTTCTTTGCAAGCTCTACTATTAGATTTGGGAGAAGTTCCCTTTTACTAAGTCAAATCTGTCGATGTAATATCCCAGAGATAAATTGTGGTATAATTTACATATAGGGGGAAAGTAGATGACACAACATAAAGAAGAACAAATGAATCAGGCACTTGCATTGTTTTATTTTGCATATAAAACATTTACAGAAAAACCAGATGAAATTATAAAAGAATATGGTATACAGCGAGTGCATCATCGAATTTTATTTTTTATTGCTCGTTTTCCAGGGCTTAGTATAAATGAATTACTATCTCTGTTAGAAATAAGTAAACAAGCTCTTCACGGACCACTTCGTCAGCTTCTTGAAAAGGGGCTTATTGAAAGCAATGAAGCCGAGCATGATCGTCGTGTGAAGCAGCTTGCCCTAACTAAAGAAGGAGCAGAGCTAGAGAAAAAACTAAGCGATGTGCAAAGAGAACAAATGGGAAGTATTTTTTCAAAATTTGGTGAAAGCTGTGAAGAGAATTGGCATCAAGTTATGAATGAACTAGCTAATAGCCGTCTAGGCTTTGATGCATGGTTATCTAAGCGTGAAGAACCAGTTGATTAAAAATAAGGAAATGATTCATTCTTCTGTTTTTAGAGTTTGAAAAAGAATACATTTTATCCGTGTATTTTGGCAACTATGAATAAATGATAGAATACATGGATAAAAAATGAACATTGCCAGATACTTTATTACGTGTACGCATTGCAAAATTCAAATGATTATTTCCGAAAGGGGAATTATTATGATAAAGCTTGTACTTATTCGTCACGGACAAAGTTTATGGAATCTGGAAAACAAATTTACAGGATGGACAGATGTAGATTTATCAAAAAATGGATTAAACGAGGCAAGAGAAGCTGGTGCAATATTAAAAAACAATGGATACACGTTTGATATTGCGTACACATCCGTATTAAAACGAGCAATTCGAACACTATGGATTATCCTCCATGAAATGGATCTGACTTGGATTCCTGTACATAAATCATGGAAGCTAAATGAAAGACATTACGGAGCACTTCAAGGATTAAATAAAGAAGAAACGGCTAAGAAATACGGAGATGAACAAGTTCATATTTGGAGAAGAAGTACCGATGTAAGACCGCCAGCTCTTACTGAAGACGATCCGAGATATGAAGCTACTGATCCAAGATATAAATTGTTAAAAAAAGGCGAGTTTCCACTTACAGAGTGTTTAGAGGACACAGAACAAAGAGTGCTGGATTTTTGGCATAAGGAAATTGCACCAACATTACAATCAAATCAAAAAGTAATCATTTCATCGCATGGTAATACAATTCGCTCTCTCGTGAAATATTTAGATCATTTATCGAATGATGGAGTTGTATCGCTAAACGTTCCAACGGGTATTCCGCTTGTATATGAGTTAGATGAAAATTTACACCCAATTCGTCACTACTATTTAAGTATGGATGGCGAAGTACCTAAGGGTGTAATTCCAAAACATATTTCTTTGTGAAAATATGTTTGAAAAGTTGAAATACAGGCTTGTTTACATATAAAATGTAGATTCATTCTATAAAAGACGTGGCTTCCTTCTCATGTATATGCAACGCTGCTAACTTTAGAAGGTTGTCCACGTCTTTTGTCATAATGAGAGAGAGTTGAGCATGTAATGATATTGTGAGAAGTTTTTGAATGGAGGGTGATGTGATTGACTGTCTCTAACATTCGAATTGGTTTGTTTTTTCTCGTACTAGTTTTTTTATTTCTTATTTTCTTTTATTGGAAAAATGAAGAATTGTATGAAGAGAAAAAGCAACTTATTCGAAAAACATGGTATGGTGCGTTTATTACATCAGTCACAATTTATTTCATGATAAAAGGAATTGATTTAACCCTCTGGAAAAATATTTTAATGTTTGTTACGATGGTGATATTTGTCGATATTGCGTTTATTTTAACTCCAAATATTTCTGAAATATGGGGCGCGAAATTTAGTGATATTGGAAAGACGGTTCAATCTATTAAGCGATCATTAATTGCTTCGAAAGCACGAGGTGAGATTTACACAACAATTATTCAGAATGTAAACCCAGCAGCATTTGGTACAATGGAGTGGCAAACAGAGAGGGAATATGTACAAAATTTAAATGCATTTTTGGATGCGTATGCAGAAAAAATTGGAGCAAAGATTGTTGTGTTTGTTACTGCTGAAGAATTAAATACACATTTTCGTGGTGTTCGCTCTCAATTTAGTATTACAATACCTTTAGAACATATAGAGAAATTAAACGAACAAAAAGCAGTGCAAATAGAAAATGTCGGCATTATACCAGCAAAAATAGTAAAAGACATTTGTATTGTCATTGATGGACAAAAGAATAATCTCCAAGATCGAGATTTTGAAAATGTATATAACTTAACAATTCATCATAGTTATTTTAGTAAGTGAGGACAGAATTACAATTCTGTCCTTTTCTCTTATACATAATTTTGAACAAATTTCGAGGGAATTGGACAAAAGTTGAATAAAATCGGACAATCATCCCAAAACTAGCACGTAGAGGTGATTGTAGTGGAAAAAGAATATAGTAATGAATTTTTCAAGGAAGAGACTGAAGATGCAACGGATTTCTCTTTAATAAAAGGAGATACAATGCAGCAAGTAGAAGATTTAGAAGAAGAATTAAGAAGAAAAGGATGACAGTGCATCCTTTCTATTTTAAGATATAATAAAGATAGATAAAGATTGTATCTTTTTTACAAAAGGGGGAAAAGAAATGAAAGAAACAAAATCAAAAAACCTTTCGTTTTTTAAGGAAAAAAAAGAAGTATCGAATACAGATTTCTCTCTTGTAAAAGGTGCATTAACGGAAAATATTAATCAGTTAGAAAAGCTTATGAGTAATGATGTATCAAAATATATACAAGGGAAAAAATTGAAAGAAAATGCATAGAAGCATTTTCTTTTTTATTTTGCTTTAAACTAATATTAAGGGCTTTTTGCTAGTTTGAATTGAATGATTTCACATACCGTAATTAGTAATGAAAAATATAGTCCTAAAAATTAATCTACATTTAACTATGTATGCTTCTCACTTGAAATACGTCATTTAGATAATCATCCTTAGAAATGATGCTAATAATTTAGATTTTGAAGTGGTTTTATCCCGTTATTATTATCATAGGTGTAGTATGTTGCTAGTTGTAATGCTGAGATAAAATACTACTTTATATATGTTAAAAAAATGATTATACCAATGCTTATAGTAAAACGATGGCGCATGATATAATGGTAAAGAAAAGAATGCTCTGAAATTTAAAAAGAACTTTTATCTAATCATTTGCATTTAGGAGAGGAGCTTAAACATGTATTCTAATTTAGAACAATTAACAAAACACCCTGTATTTTATCATTTTGCAGAAATTTCAAAGATTCCACGAGGATCAGGGAATGAAAAAGAAATTAGTGATTACTTAGTGAAATTTGCCAAGGATCGTAATTTAGAAGTTGTACAAGATGAAGCGTTAAATGTAATCATTAAAAAGCCAGCAACTAATGGATACGAAAAGGTTCCTGCAATTATCATCCAGGGTCATATGGATATGGTTTGTGAGAAAAACCAAGCAACTGTTCATGATTTTGAAAAGGACCCAATTCAATTGCGAATTGTTGGGGACATGCTGTATGCAAATCAAACGACTTTAGGTGCAGATAATGGTATTGCAGTTGCATATGCATTAGCGTTATTAGATTCAACTGATATCTCGCATCCAGCTCTTGAAGTTGTGATTACAACAGAAGAAGAGACAACAATGGGTGGTGCTTTTGCTGTTGATCCGAAACATTTTGACGGGAAAATATTTATTAATATTGACTCTGAAGAAGATCATAAATTACTAGTGAGTAGCGCAGGCGGAGCAAAAGCAGTTGAAACAATTTCTGTTATTTGGGATGACACACCTACTGATTTAGCTGCATATCGTCTATACGTTGGAGGGCTAAAAGGTGGCCATTCTGGTATGGAAATTGATAAGCAACGTGGTAATGCGAATAAAGTGTTAGGACGAGTTCTTTATGATTTATCGAATGAAGTTCAATTTAACATGAGTGAAATTCATGGTGGATTAAAAACAAATGCAATTCCACGTGAAAGTGTAGCAACAATCTTATTATCTGTAAATGATGTACAAAAGGTAGAAGAAAAAGTAGAAGAATGGACACGTGTTCTACAGGAAGAACTACGAGCTGTAGATCCTGATGTGCATGTTGCACTTACAAAATTAGAAGGAAACGTAGAAAAAGTGTTTGCAAAAGAAACACAAAAACAACTCATTTCTTCTTTATTCTTAATTCCAAATGGTATCCAAGGCATGAGCATGGACATTAAAGGACTTGTAGAAAGTTCAACAAACCTAGGGGTTATTGAAACGCTACATAATGAAATTAAATTGAAGAACGAAGTTAGAAGTTCTGTAAGTAGTTTAAAGCAGCACATTATGAATGAAATTAAGCAGATTGCTGAGTTAGTTGGAGCGCAATTTGAAAAAGAATCTGAGTATCCAGAATGGCCATATAATCCCAATTCTCCAATTCGCAATTTGTTTGAAAAAGTGCATAAAGAGAAATATAACAAAGATGTTGAAATTTATGCAGTTCACGCTGGTATCGAATGTAGTGTATTTGTTCAAAAAATGCCTGAATTAGATGCTATCTCATTCGGACCAGATATTTTTAATGTTCATACACCAGATGAACATATTAGTATTTCTTCTGTACTGAATAACTGGGGATACTTCATTGATGTAATGAGAGAAACGAAATCATTAGCTAAATAGTAATAAATTGAATCGCCTAAGGATAATCTTAGGCGGTTTTTTATTACTATTACCAAATCGATAAGGAATGACGAAAATGATAATTTCACATACTGTATTGAAATTATATAAAACATTATAAAAATATAGTAGTAACTGTTTTGTGAAAATAAACCATTTGATAAGATAGTAACGATATAATTAAAAAGAATTGATAGATGGGAGAAGATATGAAAAAAAGATATAAAAAGTTACTCATTATAAGCGCATTAGCAATAGGAGTCAGTGCATTTTCATATGTACAAAATAATTTAATAAGTGTAAGTAAAATATCTATAACATCTAGTAAGATACCTTCTAATTTCAAGGGATTTAAAATTGTACAATTGTCAGATTTACATAGTAAAAAATTTGGAGAAAACCAAGAAATTTTAATTGAGAAAGTAAAAAGTTTGAACCCTGAGATTATTGTCATTACAGGGGATTTAGTTGATAGTAAAAGATACGATGCAGCAGCGAGTTTAAGGGGAATGAAAGAACTTGTAAAACACTATCCTGTTTATTTTGTTACAGGAAATCATGAATCATGGTCAGGGCGGTATGATAGCTTAGAAAAAGAGCTGAAAAGACAAAATGTTATAGTTTTAAGAAATGAACATGTACGTATTCAAAAAGATGGACAGGAAATTTATCTTCTCGGCATAGATGATCCAGCATTTACCGCGAAAAATAACGATGAAAATGAAGAGATAACCACAGTAAAAAATGAAGTCGTTAAAGCGAAAGATACGATAGGTTCGGACGGATATAAATTATTGCTTTCTCATAGACCTGAACTTCTACAAGTGTATGCCGAGCAACAGATCGATTTAGTTTTATCAGGACATGCTCATGGAGGGCAAGTAAGATTACCTTTCATAGGAGGATTAGTTGCACCTAATCAAGGGGTATTGCCTAAATATACTGCAGGTTTGTATGAGGAACAAAATACTTCCATGATAGTAAGTAGGGGACTAGGAAATAGTGTCATTCCGCAAAGGGTTTTTAATAGACCAGAAATTGTAGTCGTACAGCTGAATTAAACCTGTACGACTTTTTTAGTACAAGTATCCATTACAATTTTGTTAAATTTGTTCTACGTTACATAAACTAACAAATTTTGACGACCTTTCTTTGTTATAGTATAAATAATTAAAATACTCAGTTTTTGTTAAGTTTAGAATATTTATGGCTTGTGCATATAAAAAACTTTTTATAAAGGAGTGTAGACATGCATAAAGAATTTGAAATTGAGGAATACACAGCAATTGAAGAACAAATTCATTATTATAGTCAATGTTTATTGGTGAATCATCCTGAGCAAATTGTAAAGTATTTAGAAAAAAGGTTAGAAACATATACAGAAACATTAAAACATGCACATTTGTATCCTGAAAAAGTTATTTTGCCTATCCAGCAATTAGTAATCGAGTATTCTTTTGATCTTGCTAGGATTAAAAAGTATTTAAAACTAGAGACATAGCTTATAAATAATGTTGTAAAATGAAGCAGAGTCGGCAATGAGAAATGTATTCTATCGTCGACTCTGTTTCATTGTTTTATCGAAAATGTATTTGTTTTTAAAAAGGTTAGAAATACTTATAAATAAAATTTGACATATAATGCTTCAAGAGTAAAATAAAAGTGAGTACTCACTCATTTATATAAAGGAGGATGATTTTAGTGTCGCAAATCTCCGTAAATTTACAAGATGTATCAAAACGTTTCGGAAAGAAAGAAGTATTGCATAATATTTCTTTATCCATAACGCAGACAGAAATTTTTGGCTTAGTAGGTCCTTCAGGTTCTGGGAAAACAACACTTATCAAGATGATTGCTGGCATTAGTGAGTCAACGACTGGTGAGGTAACAGCTCTAGGAACAAAAATGCCTAATCTAGATGAGATGAAGCGTATTGGGTATATGGCGCAAGCTGATGCCCTCTATGAAGAATTATCAGCTTATGAAAATGCCGATTTTATTGCGACAATGTATGGGTTAAAAGGGAAGCGCAAGAAAGAGAGAATAGAAGAGGTTTTTGCATTGGTGCAATTATCTCAACATGCCAAAAAGCAAGTGCAACATTTTTCAGGTGGAATGAAGAAACGTTTATCCCTTGCCATGGCACTTCTCCATGAACCAAAGCTATTAATTTTAGATGAACCAACGGTTGGGATTGACCCAGTTCTTCGTAAATCCATTTGGGAGAAGTTCTATGAGCTGAAAAAACAAGGAACAACGATTATTGTGACAACACATATTATGGATGAAGCTGAATTTTGTGAGCGCCTCGGGTTAATTCGAGATGGTAAGTTAATTGCAAGTGGTACCCCAGAAGAATTAAAAAATCAGACTTCATCAGGACGGATTGAAGATGTCTTTTTATTGGAAGGAGTGGTTGAGTAATGAGAATTGGTGGTGTAACAATTCGGATTATTCGTCAGTTCCTTCGAGATAAACGTTCACTTGCGATGATGTTTGGAGCGCCCATGTTACTTCTTTGGCTATTATCACTTGTGTTTACCCAAAAGGATTATACGCCGCATATTGCAGTAGTAGATGTCCCAGCACCTGTAGTGGAGTCAATGAAAAAACAGGATGTAACCATTTATGAATATAGTAAAGACAATGCGTATACGAAATTAGAAAAGCAACAAATTGATGCGATTATAACTTTAGAAAACGGAAAACTAAACGTATTACTAGAAGGTAGCGATTCTTCAAAAAATCATGCTGTACTTCAAGTATTACAAAAAGGGACAGGAAAAAATGATCTGCCTGGAATGAAACCAGAAATTAATTTTTTACATGGCTCTGCCGACTTTACGATGTTTGATGGACTCGGGCCTGTGCTGATTGGATTTTTCACATTTTTCTTTGTCTTTATTTTATCAGGCGTATCCTTTGTGCGGGAACGTTTAAGCGGGACATTAGAACGATTATTATCCACTCCAGTACGCCGATGGGAAATAGTTGTTGGTTATTTACTTGGATTTGGTATTTTTGCATTTTTACAATCAGTTATCATTGTAAGTTTTTCTGTGTATATTCTTGATTTGTATGTCGCAGGATCTCTATGGCTTACCTTACTTATTACATGCATGCTTTCGTTAACCGCATTAACACTAGGAACATTCTTGTCAGCATATGCAAATAATGAATTCCAAATGATTCAGTTTATTCCGCTTGTCATCGTGCCACAAATTTTCTTTTCAGGTTTATTTCCAATTGAATCAATGAATAAGTGGCTACAAATGTTAGGAAAGTTATTTCCGCTCACATATGGCGCTGATGCGATGCGACAAGTGATGATTCGTAACCAGGGGTTTTCTGAAATTGCTGGTGATCTTGGTGTATTACTATTTTTCGCAGTATTATTTGCAGTAGGGAATGTATTTGCTTTGAAGAAACATCGCAAAATATAATGTTTATAAAAAAGGGGCTTTACGAATGAAGAAAGATTGGCTGGAAGAGTTGATTGCTAGTGCAGATACAGATAAACGCAATGAACGTCAGATGCGTATTTTGGAAGCAGCGGTTGATATGTTTGGAGAAAAAGGATATGCATCCACTTCAACGAGCGAAATCGCAAAGCGTGCTGGTGTAGCGGAAGGAACGATCTTCCGCTACTACAAGACGAAAAAAGATTTACTATTAGCGGTTGTCATGCCAACTTTAACAAAGTTTGTCGCTCCATTTTTCGTACAGGCTTTCGCAAAAGAAATACTGGAAAATACGTATGAAACGTATGAAGATTTTTTAAGAAGTGCAATTCGAAATCGATTTGAATTCGCAAAAAAGCATTTTCCAATGTTAAAAATTTTAATACAAGAAGTACCGTTTCAACCAGAATTAAAAAATGAAATACAACAATTAGTAGAAAAAGAACTTTTTTCCCGCTTTACAAAATTAATCATACATTTTCAGGAACAAGGACAAATTATTGAAATGCCAACCCCTTCAGTTATACGCTTTACTTTATCAGCTATAATGGGTTTAATTTTAACTCGATTTTTATTATTACCTGAAGAAAAATGGGATGATGAAGTGGAAATTGAAAATACAATTCACTTTATATTGTATGGATTAACGCCGCGGAGGTAATAAAATGCGACAATTTGCTAAACCAACAGTCGTTGTAAGTAAATGTCTAGAATTTGATGCTTGCCGTTATAACGGGGATATGATTTCTGATGTTACAATTCGAAATTTACAGCCGTTTGTTACATTTATTCCGGTATGTCCTGAAGTAGAAATCGGATTAGGAATCCCTCGTGAGACGATTCGGATTGTCGAAGAAAGCGGAATTCACAAACTTGTACAACCTTCAACAAAAGAAGATATAACAGAGAGAATGCAACGGTTTTCTGATCAATTTTTAAGTGCTCTGCCGGATGTTGATGGTTTTATTTTAAAGAGCCGTTCGCCGAGTTGTGGAACGAGGGATGTGAAATTTTATACAGGATATGAAAAATCACCAGCAAAAGGGAAAGGTACTGGTCTGTTTGGCGGTGCGGTATTAAAAAATTTTTCGCATGCTGCAATAGAGGAAGAAGGTAGATTGTCGAATTTTATTATTCGTGAACATTTCTTTACGAGGTTGTTTACAATTGCTCATTTTAAAACAATAAAACAAAATAAAAATCTGAAAGAATTAGTGTCATTTCAGTCAGATTACAAATATTTATTTATGGCATATAACCAGGTGAAACAAAAAGAATTAGGCCGAATTATTGCGAATCATACAAAGGATAATATCTTTGAGAATTATGAGAAAACCTTATATGAATTATTGAAACGAACACCTCGCTACACATCAAATATAAACGTATGTCAGCATATTTTTGGATACTTTAAAGATAAGTTGAACAAGCAAGAAAAGGAGTATTTTTTAACACTCCTAAAAAAATATGCAGAAAAGAAAATACCTCTTAGTAGTTTACTTGTAGTTTTAAAGTCATGGGTTCTTCGTTTTGAAGAACACTATTTGTTAAGACAAACATATTTTGAACCGTATCCTGAAGCATTAGTAGAAATTTCAGATTCAGGTAAAGGGCGAGACTATTAAAGAAAAAATAGCATAATTCGACACAGAAATTCCTATGTTGTTGTAGAACAATGTAGGAATTTTTTTGTGCATGAGGACAGATTCTGTTTTAAAATTAAATTATGACAGAATTATAACAATTATCTAACTAATGTTCATGTCTTTTAAAAGCAATGTTTGTAGTACAGACTCGCACGCTGTCGAAACTCAATATTCGATAAGGGGTGTGTAATGGAATGGAATTTACTCTAACTCGCGAAAAACAAATGATTAAAGAAATGGTACGTGACTTTGCTGAAAAGGAAATCGCACCAAAGGCTGTGTATTATGATAAAACAGCGGAATTTCCATATGAAACGTTTCAAAAAATGGGCGAACTAGGTTTGTTAGGAATCCCATTCCCAGAAGAGTATGGAGGTTCTGGTGGCGATACACTATCGTACGCGTTAGCTGTTGAAGAAATTGGCCGTGCTTGTGGTGGTACAGGTTTAAGTTATGCTGCAACAATCTCATTAGGTGCTTCTCCTATTTATTACTTCGGTACAGAAGAACAAAAGCAAAAATATTTAGTTCCAATGGCATCTGGAAAAACACTAGGTGCTTTTGGTTTAACAGAACCGAATGCAGGATCAGATGCAGGAGGCACACAAACGAAAGCAATTTTAGATGGCGATGAATATGTGATTAATGGTGAGAAGTGCTGGATTACAAATGCAGAGTATGCAAATACAATTATCGTAACCGCTATCAACGGTGTTGATGAAAGAGGAAAAAAACGTATTTCTGCATTTATTGTACCAACGACAAGTGAAGGATTAACGATTTCCAGTCCATACGATAAGATGGGAGTTCGCGCTTCTAATACTTGTGAGATTGTACTTGATGGTGTACGTGTACCGAGGGAGAATATTCTTGGCGATGTAAATAAGGGATTTAAACAATTCTTATATACACTTGATGGAGGGCGTATTTCAATTGCTGCATTAGCTGTTGGAATTGCACAATCTGCTTTTGAACGTGCACTTCAATATGCGAAAGAACGCCAGCAATTTGGAAAAACAATTTCTAATTTCCAAGCGATTCAATTTAAACTGGCAGACATGGCTACTGAAGTAGAATTGGCACGTAATTTAGTACATAAAGCAGCTTGGTTAAAAGATCATGATAAACCTTTCGGCAAAGAAGCGGCTATGGCAAAATTATTTGCATCTGAAGCAGCAAGTCGCATATCTAATCAGGCAGTACAAATTCATGGTGGATACGGTTATATGCGTGAATATGAAGTAGAACGTCATATTCGTGATGCGAAACTTTTAGAAATTGGTGAAGGAACTTCTGAAATTCAACGTCTCGTAATTGCAAGACATTTAGGGTGTAGATAAAAGGAGGGCTCACTATGTTTCAAAAAATATTAATTGCGAATCGCGGGGAAATCGCAGTCCGTATTATGAAAACTTGTAAAAAACTTGGAATTCGTACAGTTGCTATTTATTCACAAGCAGATGAAAATGCTCTTCATGTAAAACTAGCAAATGAAGCTTATCTAGTAGGTGGCCCGCGTGTTCAAGAGAGTTATTTGAATCTTGAAAAGATTATAGAAATTGCTAAGAAAACAGATGCTGAAGCGATTCACCCAGGGTATGGGTTATTATCAGAAAATCCTTCCTTGGCTATTCGCTGTAAAGAAGAAGGGATTGTATTTATCGGCCCTTCTGAAGAGATTATTGCGAAAATGGGAAGCAAAATCGAATCTCGCCTAGCAATGCAAGGAGCAAATGTTCCAGTTGTCCCAGGAATCACAACAAATATTGAGACTGCTGAGGAAGCAATTGAAATTGCAAAACAAATTGGTTATCCATTAATGCTAAAGGCATCCGCTGGTGGCGGAGGCATTGGAATGCAGTTGATGGAAACTGAGCAAACGCTCACCAAAGCATTTGAGAGCAATAAAACGCGTGCACAAAACTTCTTTGGTAATGGCGAAATGTATTTAGAGCGATATATTGCAGATGCACATCATATCGAAATTCAACTTCTTGCAGATACACATGGCAATACAGTGTATTTATGGGAACGTGAATGTTCTGTACAGCGCCGGAATCAAAAAGTGATTGAAGAAGCACCGTCTCCATTTTTAGATGAGGAAACACGTAAAGCGATGGGGGAGGTTGCTGTACAAGCAGCAAAAGCTCTTGGTTATACAAATGCAGGTACAGTTGAGTTTCTTGTAGATGACCAGAAAAACTTTTATTTCTTAGAAATGAATACAAGGCTACAAGTGGAGCATCCCGTTACGGAAGAAATTACTGGCCTAGATCTCGTTGAACAACAGCTTCGCATTGCATATGGTGAAAAGTTGTCCTTTACGCAGGATGATGTAAATCGTAGTGGCCATGCTATTGAAGCGCGTATTTATGCGGAAGATCCAAAAACATTTTTCCCATCTCCAGGGAAAATTACAGAACTCACTTTACCAACTGATGTACGTATTGATCACTTTTTAGAGAATAATGTAACAATTACACCTTTTTATGATCCAATGATTGCAAAAGTGATTGCACACGGTGAAACGCGTAAAGAAGCTATTGGAAAATTACAGGATGCTCTTCAAAACCTAAAAGTAGAGGGTATCAAAACAAATACATCCATGCTATTGCAAGTGTTGGAAGATGAAGTGTTCCAAAGTGGAGTTTATACAACAGGCTTTGTAACAAAACAACTTGTAAAAAAATAAGACTTATGAATATTAAAGGGGGAAAAATGATGACAAAAGTATATGCATCGATGGCAGGTAATGTTTGGAAGATTGTTGTAGGAGTAGGAGATACAGTAGAAGAAGAACAGGATGTCGTCATTTTAGAATCTATGAAAATGGAAATTCCAATCGTTTCTGAAGAAGCTGGAACGGTAATGAAAATAAATGTACAAGAAGGCGACTTTGTTAATGAAGGAGATGTATTGGTAGAAATTGAATAAGGAGAAAAAGGGGTGAAATGTATTGAAACTACCTACTTTTGCTGTCATTAAAGAAGTGGGACCACGTGATGGTTTACAAAATGAAAAGAAAATTGTTGGCACAAAAGATAAAGTGAAATGGATTCAATTACTTTCAGAAGCTGGATTATCATATATTGAAGTTTCCTCTTTCGTTCACCCAAAATGGGTTCCTGCTTTGGCTGATGCAAACGATGTATTTACAGAGCTAAAAAGGGAATCAGATGTTACATATGCTGCGCTTGTTCCAAATCAAAATGGTTTGGAACGAGCTCTTTTGCAAAATGTAGATGAGGTGAATGTTTTTCTATCAGCGAGTGAATCACATAATAAAAGCAATATCAATAAGTCTATTAAAGAAGCGTTATCTGTCATACAAGATATTACAAAGCAAGCAGAGTTCGCAGGTAAAAGAGTAAGAGGGTACGTTTCTACTGTATTTGGTTGTCCATATGAAGGGGACGTGAGTATTGATGCTGTAGATGAGTTATGTAATCAACTTTTTTCATACGGCATATATGAAGTCTCACTTGGGGATACGATTGGTGTAGCAAACCCCTTACAAGTAGAAAGTGTATTAGAGCGTTTACTGAAAAAATATGACTCTTCACAATTTGCAATGCATTTTCATAATACGTACGGTATGGCGCTTGCAAATGTTGTTCAGTCACTGGAATACGGCATTACAACATTTGATAGTTCTTGTGGTGGTCTTGGTGGTTGTCCTTATGCGCCGGGGGCATCAGGTAATGTTGCAACGGATGATTTAGTACATATGCTCCATAAATTGGGCGTACAAACAAATATAAATGAAGAAAAATTATTACAAGCTAGTCAGTTTATTCAAAGTAAATTAAATATACCATTACCAAGTCATGTATACCGAGCAATGCAACATAAAACAATAAGTAGGTGATAAGATGCTACAACTACAAAATATTTCAGTCGATTACGTAACACCACACATCGTAAAAATAACATTAAGTCGTGAAGGACGAGCAAATTCGTTATCTCTTGCATTATTAGAAGAATTACAGTCTACATTAAGTCATTTAAATGAAGCATCAGATGTTCGCGTTGTTATTTTAACAGGAGCTGGTGAAAAAGCATTTTGTGCCGGGGCTGATTTAAAAGAACGCGCCAATATGAATGAAGAAGAAGTACGTCATGCAGTTGGGATGATTCGTTCTACAATGGATATGGTAGAACATTTATCACAACCGGTTATTGCTGCAATAAATGGAATTGCACTTGGTGGTGGAACGGAATTAAGTTTAGCATGTGATTTTAGAATTGCAGCAGAAACAGCAAGCCTTGGACTTACCGAAACATCTCTAGCTATTATCCCAGGAGCTGGTGGTACGCAGCGTTTGCCAAGATTAATTGGTGTTGGCAGAGCAAAAGAATTAATTTATACAGCACGACGTGTTTCAGCACATGAAGCGAAGGAATATGGAATGGTAGAGTTTGTGGTACCAGCTCATCTATTAGAGGAAAAAGCAATTGAAATTGCAGAGCGTATTGCTAGCAATGGTCCAATTGCTGTTCGATTAGCAAAACAAGCAATCTCAAATGGTATACAAGTAGATTTACATACCGGATTACAAATGGAAAAACAAGCGTACGAAGGTGTCATCCATACGAGAGATCGATTGGAAGGATTACAAGCATTTAAGGAAAAACGTAAACCGATGTATAAGGGGGAGTAAATGTGCTAGAACAAAAACAACAATCCAATTCATTTCAAGAACGTGTTGAAACAATTAAACAAGGTGGCGCACCGAAATATCATGAGCAAAATAAAGCAAAAGGAAAAATCTTTGTTCGAGATCGCCTAGCTCTTTTGTTTGATAACGGTGAATATGTAGAAGACGCATTATTTGCGAATTGTGAGCAAACAGGATTACCAGCAGATGGTGTTGTAACTGCAACGGGTAAAGTGCATGGCCGTACTGTATGTGTTATGGCCAATGATTCAACGGTGAAAGCAGGATCTTGGGGATCACGTACTGTTGAAAAAATATTACGAATCCAAGAAACAGCTGAAAAGTTACGTGTGCCACTTTTCTATCTTGTTGACTCTGCTGGTGCGCGCATAACTGATCAAGTTGAAATGTTCCCAGGACGCCGCGGTGCAGGGCGAATTTTCTATAACCAAGTGAAGCTATCAGGTAAGGTGCCGCAAATTTGTTTATTATTTGGGCCTTCTGCAGCTGGTGGCGCTTATATTCCTGCTTTCTGTGATGTCGTTATGATGGTTGAAGGCAATGCATCTATGTATTTAGGTTCTCCGCGTATGGCTGAGATGGTTATTGGTGAAAAAGTAACACTTGAAGAAATGGGCGGTGCCCGTATGCATTGCTCTGTATCAGGGTGCGGAGATGTTTTATGCAAAACAGAAGAAGATGCAATTGCTCAAGCGAGACAATATATTTCTTACTTTCCAAGCAACTACTTAGAAAATGCTCCTACGATGAGACCTCAAGAACCAAAGCAGTTCGAAAAAACATTAGAACAAATCATCCCAGAAAATCAAAATGCTCCTTTTAATATGAAAGATCTTATTAATCGCATTATCGATGAAGGCTCCTTCTTTGAAGTGAAAAAACTATTTGCTCAAGAGCTTATTACAGGATTAGGGCGAATCGATGGAAAACCTGTTGGGATTATCGCTAATCAGCCTCGTATGAAAGGCGGCGTACTATTCCATGATTCTGCTGACAAAGCAGCGAAGTTTATTAATTTATGTGATGCGTATCATATTCCATTATTATTCCTTGCTGATGTGCCTGGATTTATGATTGGAACAAAAGTTGAGCGAGCTGGTATTATTCGTCATGGTGCGAAAATGATTTCTGCAATGAGTGAGGCAACAGTACCAAAAATTTCAATTGTTGTGCGTAAAGCATATGGCGCTGGCTTGTATGCAATGGCAGGACCTGCCTTCGAACCAGATTGCTGTTTAGCATTGCCGACGGCTTCTATTGCTGTAATGGGACCTGAAGCTGCTGTCAATGCCGTATATGCAAATAAAATTGCAGCATTACCAGAAGAAGAGCGTGCAAGTTTTATTGCCGAAAAACGTGAAGAGTATAAAAAAGATATTGATATTTATCGTCTAGCATCAGAAATGGTAATTGACGGTATTGTTCACCCGAATGATTTACGTGAAGAGTTAAAGAAACGCTTTGAAATGTACATGAGTAAATATCAAGTATTTACAGATCGAAAACATCCAGTTTATCCAGTGTAAAAGCCCTATTTAGGGCTTTCTTGTTCGAAAAATAAGGAGGGAAAAACATTGAAACAAGCTGTTTGGTTTCCGACAGAAGAATATAAAGATAAAACACGTTTATATGGGTGGATGAAATCACTTGGTTATGAGGATTATGAAGCGTTTTATAATAAATCAATTGAAGAAACTGCATGGTTTTGGGGAGAAGCAGAGCGTGCAGTTGGCTATCAATGGATGGAGCCATATACAGAAGTACTAGATTTAGAAAATGGTACACCATTTGCACAGTGGTATACAGGGGGAACATGCAATGTAGTAGAATCTGCTTTATCTCGCTGGTTAGCAGAGGAAGAAACAAGAACACAACCAGCTCTTATGTATGAAGGAGAGAATGGTACAACAAAATCGTTTACATATGAAGAACTTGATAATTGGGTAAGCCGAGTTGCAAATGGACTCAAGCATTCAGGAATTGAGAAAGGTGATCGCGTAACGATTTATATGCCGATGATACCTGAAACAGTTGTTGCCATGCTGGCAGTAATGAAAATCGGTGCGATTATTTCCCCAATTTTTTCGGGTTTTGCAGCTGATGCAGTCATGACCCGTGTACAAGCAGCAGGCTCAAAAATGATTATTACAGCTGATGGATTCTCACGTCGTGGTAAAATTGTTTCTTTAAAAGATGAGGTAGATAAGGCGTGTGAAGAATGCCCATCTGTTGAGAAAGTTGTTATTGTTCGCCATGCGGGAAATGATTTTACACCTCATAACTATGACGTTTCATGGAGTATTCTTGAAAAAGAAAAACCATTTACACATGCTGAAGAAATGAAGAGTGATGATCCACTTATGCTTATATATACATCAGGGACAACTGGTAAACCAAAAGGAACAGTACATACACATGCTGGATTTCCTCTGAAATCGGCATTTGATGCAGGATTTGGTATGAATATTAAGCAAGGTGATCGTGTATTATGGGTTACTGACATGGGCTGGATGATGGGACCATTTCTATTATTCGGTTCTCTTATTAATGGAGCGACAATGGTAATGTATGAAGGTGTCCCAGATTATCCGGAGGCAGGTCGATTGTGGGAAACGGTTGACCGATACCAAATTACTCATCTTGGCATTTCACCAACATTAATTCGAGCATTGATGGCAAAAGGTGATGAGCATGTAAAGAAACATTCTCTAGAGAGTCTAGAAGTATTTGCGTCAACGGGTGAACCATGGAATCCAGATCCTTGGATGTGGCTCTTTGAAAAAGTTGGAAAAGGAAAAGTACCAATTTGTAACTATTCGGGAGGAACGGAAATTTCTGGCGGGATTTTTGGGAATGTCTTAGTGAAACCAATCGCACCGATTAGTTTCAATGCATCTTTACCTGGAATGGCAGCTGTTGTGTTAGATGAACAAGGTAATCCAATTCGTGATGAAGTTGGAGAATTATGTCTAGAGAAGCCTTGGGTTGGAATGACGAAAAGTTTCTGGGAAGATGACGAACGTTATGTTAATACATATTGGTCACGTTTTGAAAATAAATGGGTACATGGTGATTGGGTTATTTATGACGGGGAACAATATATCATTACTGGACGCTCCGATGATACATTAAATATTGCAGGAAAACGTATTGGACCAGCTGAATATGAATCAATTCTTGTAAAGCATAATCATGTAATAGAAGCAGCGGCAATTGGGGTGCCAGATGAAGTGAAAGGTGAAGTTTGTCATTGCTTTGTTGTCTTACGAGAAGGAGTAACATTCACAATGGAGCTAAAAAAAGAATTAATGAGTTTAGTAAACTCTCATATTGGAAAAGCGTTATGTCCAAAAGATATACATGTTGTAGAAGATTTACCGAAAACACGCAATTCTAAAGTAATGAGACGTGTGATTAAAGCAGCATACTTAGGAAAAGAGTTAGGAGATTTATCTTCACTTGTAAATCCAGAGGTTGTCTCGCATATTCAAGGGTTACAATCTAGTCAAATATGAAATAAAAGATGAGCCCTTTTATAAAAAGAGCTCATCTTTTATTGTTCTTATGACAACTGGAGTATGGGAGAATCGCTTGGCATGAATAAATAATAAAAAATGAAAATCATATTGATCCACAAAAATGGAAGCCTTTATTTTATAATTTTAGACATTATTTTTCAATTGGAGAAGAGTTAGGGAAGAATTATCGAGCGTAAAAGGAGAAATAGAGAATGATTCAACTTGATTATTTTGAAAGAAGTGACTTTAAACAACTTATAGATTGGATTGATTCAGAAGAGTTTTTATTACAGTGGGGAGGTCCAGCCTTTACATACCCATTACAGGAAAAGCAACTAGAGAAATATATAGAGAATGCCAATCATGAGAATGCAGATGTATTTGTATATAAAATGATAAAACAAGATACTGGAACGGTTATCGGGCATATTTCACTTGGGAAAATTGATCGAATAAATAAGTCTGCAAGAATTGGAAAAGTTTTAGTTGGCGATAAAGATATGAGAGGGAAATCTATTGGAGAAAGGATGATAAATACAGTTCTTAATATTGCATTTGAAGAATTGGAATTAAATAGAGTTTCCCTTGGGGTATTTGATTTTAATATAGCTGCTATTACATGCTATGAAAAGGTTGGATTTGTAAAAGAAGAGTTTCTGAGAGATGCACGGAAAATAGGGGATGAGTATTGGAACTTATGGGAAATGAGTATTTCATGCAATAAGTGGTGTAGTATACAGTAGAATCGTTTTAGAATAAAATTAAGTTAAGTATATTTATATAATTAGATGAAAATTATCTGTTATATAGGAATCTTACAAATGAAATACAGTAATATTATAACTTATATAATTCTTCTTGGGGGTATATTATGAATCAAAAACCAAAAATAATCTCTATCGCAGCTGTTTCTGGAGGAGGGAAAACTACAATTACAGAGGGACTAAATCGTAAACTACATCATTCTACAGCTATATATTTTGATAACTATGATTTTGATGAATGTCCATCAGATATTTGTAAATGGGTTGATGAAGGAGCGGACTACAACAAATGGACATTGACGCCTCTTATTACTGACGTTCAGTCTCTCCTAAATAATACTGAGCTTAATTATATTTTGCTTGATTATCCTTTTGCGTATTTAAATAGTGAGATGCGAAAATTTATTGATTTAGCTATATATATTGACACTCCTCTAGATATCGCAATGGCTAGAAGGATAGTAAGAGATTTTACAGAAAATCCAATAGACGAAGTACATAACGATTTAAAACATTATGTATCAGATGGAAGAAAGGCTTATTTAGAAATGGTTAACAATGTAAAACCAAATTCAGATATTGTTATTGATGGTTCCTACCCTATAAGTTTGATTGTTAGTCAAATATTAGGAGAAATAAGGAAAAGAGAATTATAATAAATTTTACTTTAATCCAGTAAATATTTGTAAGGGGGTGTGACAAATGATTGTGTAGCCCTCCTTGTTAAAAATCACATCATAAAATGAAAGAATTTTCTGTCCGAATGTTATAATTAAAGAAACTGTAATACATTGGTAGGAGAGCGGAAGATGATAAGTAAAGAACAAGAAAGACACGTACAGATAGATGGCTTTAAATTATATACTAAGATATTACAAGGGGAGAAGGCTAAACCAGTAATTATTATGGATGCCGGCTATGGTGATTATTCAAAAGCCTGGGATGAAATTTCAAAGGAAATTGCAGAATATGGGACAGTGGTTTTATATGATCGAGCTGGATTAGGGAAAAGTGAAGAAAGTTCTAATAGGCGAATTAGTTCTGAGATAGCTAAGGAACTGAGAGCGTTATTGGATGGGTTACAGTTAAAACCTCCTTATATATTGGTAGGACACTCCTATGGAGGTATAAATGCTCGTTTGTTTTCTTCTTTTTATCCAGAAGAAACTTTAGGAATCATATTGATAGATTCCACACCAGAAAATTATAAAGAAGACTTTCTACCCATCATGCCTTTTGAATTTCAAAAAGCATATTACAAGCAATTTATATATGAAAGTACATACGAAGAATTTATGTATAGTTTGGGTGAGGCGAAACGATGTTGTAAATCAATGGGGAATATTCCACTTGTTGTAGTTGCGGCAGGTAAAAAAGCTTTTTATTCTAAGGAAGCTCAAGTGAAGTGGTTACAATTGCAAAAAGACCTATTAAAGTTATCAACATGTCATAAGTTTATGATTGCTCCTAATAGTGGCCATTATATTCAACGAGATGAGCCAAAATATGTGATAGATGCTGTTAAATGGGTTATAGATTATATACAATAAAGAGAGGAGAGAGTCAATTGGAGACCTTATTTCGATACAATTGGCAAGTAAGAGAGGAGTGGTTTGAATGGTGTAAGCAGCTTTCAAAAGAAGAACTACTTTGTAAACGAATTGGAGGAGTTGGGGGGGTCTTGCAAACGCTATTTCATATTGTAGATGCGGAGTATAGCTGGATTCGTGCTCTTCAAGGAAAGGAGGATGTTGAACCACAATTTCAAGAGTATCAGTCACTTCAGAAAGTGAAAAAACTTTCGGACTCCTATCGAGAAGAACTGGAACTCTTTTTACAAGCATGGTCGAGTGATTTAGAGAATAAAATAGTAACAGCTTCATGGACAAATAAGACGTATACATATGGTGAGGTTGTGCGGCATGTGATTGCGCATGAAATACATCATATTGGTCAATTATCTATATGGTCTAGAGAATTGGACATTCAGCCAATCTCAGCTAATTTAATTGGAAGAGGTTTGTTGGGGAAGATTAGATAGATATATCCGTCATTCGTTATTAGCACTTGTCTATTTAATTTCAGTCTTATAAGGGAGGGTGCAAGGTGAACGAAAACAATAGTTTTGTTGAAATGCAGAATAAACAAGATATTAAATTTTCGATTATTATCCCTGCTCATAACGAAGAGAAATACATCGGCCGATGTCTTGATTCTATTGTTGCTGCATCCAAATATTATAAAAATCAAATGGAGGTAATTGTTGTATTAAATCGTTGTAGTGATCGCACAGAAGAAATTGCACAATCTTATCATTGTATAACTTTACAAGATGAGAATAAGAACCTATCTAAAATTAGAAATGCTGGAGCGAAAATAGCTCGAGGAGAAATCATTGTTACAATAGATGCTGATAGCTGGATGAGTGAGAATATGTTAAGAGAAATAGATGAGTATTTAAAAACTGGAAAATATATAGGAGGGGGAGTAAAAGGGAAATTTGAACGTATTTCATTAGGAATTATCGTTTCAGGATTATTGTTAATTATTCCTCTCATTTTTAAATATGGATTTGTTTCTGTTGGAATGTTTTGGTGTTATCGAAAAGATTTTGAAGCAATTGGTGGTTTTAATGAGGATTTATTAATGGCTGAAGATGCGGAATTTGCAATGCGTTTAAAAAAATACGGTAAGGTCCATGGAAAAGGCTTTACTACCATTAAGAAAGCTTATATGACAACATCTTGTAGGAAATTTGATGAGCATGGTGATTGGACGTTAGTAAAGAGACCTCAAATTATTTTGGCATATTTAAAGGGAACCAATAGAAAATATGCAGATGAATTATATTATGAAAAGAAAAAAGAGAAATAAGGAAAACCGACTTATTTAGAACATACAAGCCGGTTTTTTTTATGTAAAAGAGGCCTTTTAGTTAAAAATCCTCTGAATCTTTTTTTCGTATATACACTATCATTGAGATGACAATAATCAAGAAAATCGTTATTGTTTGTACGAAAAGGTTCTTAAACGAAAGTGATGACACCCATGATGTAACATAATCTTTGAGAGATTGAAGAGATGGAAAATGAGTAGGGTCAAAACCATAATTGAATAATTTTTTTGACTCTATAAATGAGGCGTTTTCTCCATTTGTCTCTAATACAACTGAAATAAGCCTTTTATTTCCTTGCTTCGCGGTTCCAACGAAACTATAGCCAGTAGTATTCGAGAAACTAGTTTGTAAACCATCAGCACCTTTAAGTTTTACGTTTTTATCAAGCGAATATAACATTTTATTTGTATTAAAAATATGAGTCTCTTTGAAGGTGAATTGATAAGAGGTCAATATACTAATTTCTAATATAACTGGGTAATCATTAATTAAGTGGCGAGCTAATTTCGAGGCGTCTAAAGCAGTAATTTGGGAGTTTTGATCTTGTGTATTTGTCATCCCAGTTGCATTTGCAAAATAGGTTTTTCTAGATAATCCTAATTGTTTGGCTTTTTCATTCATTAGCTCTTTAAAGCCCTGTTCGTTTTTTGATATATGCTCTGCTAAAGCTAGTGCAGCTCTATTGTCTCCTGTTAAAACAATCGCGTGAAATAGGTCGCGAATGGTTACCTGTTCTCTATTTGCTATATCAATGTTATTTCCTTCAACCTGGAAGATTTGATTGTTTATCTTCACATGATCTTCCCATCTGATCATACCATTATGTATCTGTTCTAATACAATATATTCCGTCATCAATTTGGATAAGTTAGCTGTGGGAAAGGGAGTATCTTCATTTTTTTTATAAACAACTTTACCTGTAGAGGCATCTATTAAAATAGCTGATTTAGCTTTAACAGTAGGTCCATTTACATAAACATAAAAATATAACACAATAACTGCAGTGATAAGAAAAGATAAGAATAGAATCATTACTTTTTTTAAGAATTGCATAAGCGATCCTCCTATTATTACATCAATATTACTATTGTAAAAATTAATAATTAATAAGGGAGAAAGAAAAGGTAAAGAATTTCTAAAGAATGTTAAGGAATCATTAAATATTGGATAGTTATGGAAAAAGGTTCGATTCCTTAAGTTAAGAAATCGGACCTTGGAGAAAATATAAATCATTTTACTATTTATAGGGAAGTAATTTTACCGTGAAAGTAGTTTTTTCTTCATCGCTATATACTTCAATAGTTCCATTGTGAAGTTCCACGATACTTTTGGAAATTGCTAACCCAAGTCCAGATCCCCCGGTATATGTAGAGCGAGATTTTTCAACGCGATAGAAACGCTCAAAAATATGAGGGAGATCAGTGCTTGGAATAGGCTGTCCATAATTGGTAATCTCAATTGTAATCATATTATTGATTTCATATGCAGTAATATCAATATTGTTCCCATCGCTTCCGTAAGTGATCGCGTTTATAATTAAATTCTCAAATACACGTACTAATTTATCACCATCAGCGAGTACCATTAGCTTTTGAGATGGAAAAGAAGGCCTACACTCAATATTTGCTTCTTGGAGCTGTATACGAAATTGGACGGTTAATTGTCCCAGTAATTCAATCATATCAATAGGTACATAATTTAGACTTAGCTCCTTATTTTGAACACGCGTATATTCAAACAAGTCGTTCATCAACATATTTAAACGGTTTACTTTATCATAAATAACTTGAATGTAATGACGTAGTTCAACTTCATCTCTATAATTATCATCATGGATAAGATTTACATAGCCAACAATTGATGTTAGCGGGGTTCGCAAGTCATGTGATACATTTGTTATCAGTTCACTTTTAGCTTGCTCGGTTTGACGCTCTTCTTCAATGGAAACTTTTAATTGTTCAACAATTTGATTCACGCCAGTTGCTAAGTCTTTTAAATAATTATGTTGCAAAATGGAAACCTTATGATTAAAGTTTCCGTTTGCAATGTAACGAATTTCCTCAATCATTTTTTTAATACAAGCTCCATAGTATAATTTCTTTTCGTGGCGATAAAAAATATAAACATAGAACGAGAAAATAGAGAACCAATATAGATAAGATATCATCATGGCCCAAAGAGATTCTTTTAATCCCCTATATTTTTCATAGCCAATAATTCTGACGATTTCTTTATTTAATTCTGTTAATGTAAGGGAACTATCGATTACGCTTGTAACAAGACGATACATAACAACTTCAGTAATAGGTGTAAGTAAAAGTGCTAATAAAAGCCAAAAAATAATTTTCCATTTTGGAATGACTTTTAATATTTCAAATGCCTCATTTCTCAATTTTATAACCTACTCCCCAAACAGTATGAATCAGTTTTTCAGCATTTATGCCAGTTTCAAGTTTATCCCTTAAGTTACTAATGTGAACCATTACAGTTTTATTAGAACCGTAACCATCTTCGTTCCAAACTCTTTCAAATATTTCTTCTGAGCTAAATACTCTACCAGTATTGCTGGCAAGTAAATATAAGATATCAAATTCAATAGATGTAAGTTTAATATAGGATCCATTTACTTTAACAGTATGATTATGTTTATGTATTTCGACAGAGCGAATCCGAATAATACCGTCCTCTTTTATTTGTGATGCAGTATACTGGAATGAAGATCTACGTAATAATGCTTTCACTCTAGCGATTAATTCTAGTGGATTGAATGGTTTAATCATATAATCATCAGCACCTGTCATAAGACCTAATATTTTATCCATATCCTCTGCTTTTGCGCTTAGCATAAGAATAGGTACTGTGTTTTCTTCTCTAACTTTCTGACAAACTTCCAATCCGTTACGCTTTGGCATCATAATGTCTAAAATCATAAGATCAATTTGATGCATAGATAGCATATGTAAAGCTTCATCACCATCATAAGCTTTATAAATATTGTATCCTTCATTTCGTAAATAAACGGCAAGTAATTCTACAATTTCTTTATCATCATCAATAATTAAAATATTTTTTTCCATTGGATATTTAAATTCATTTCATTTCGTTTCATTTCATTTCATCGACATTAATATAATAACAAACATTTAGGTGTTAGGGCTTAAGATTCTATATAAAATTTCATGTAACGTATTAAAAAGGAATTTAAAAAATATATCACGAATAAGAAATGGAAGGATTATCTTTTATTCGTGATATCTTGAATAAAAGTTTTATTGCGAAGAGAGTAACATGTTACATAAAAAACTATATCTATTCGAGCCAGCCAGAGAGTTGGAAAGTTATATGAAAAATTTTTATTAAAGTACGATTGCTTATTCACTTGTGTAATATTGAGTCCACATTTGTAAACAAAGCAAGGAAAATAGCCAAAAAACATTAGAAAGGATGTAAAAATGGAACTAAAAGAGTATATGAATGGTTCATTTCCAGGAGTCATTCTAAAACCGAGTATTTATTTTCAATGGGAAAATCATTTGCATTTTGATTTTGGAATAGGAAAATATCAATTACAAAATAACTCAGATGAGCTAAATATGAATTATTTTTCTCAAGTTTATCAATATAATAAAGAACTGTTTCATGACATATTTTCTATAGAAGATACAATGTTTCTAGTAACCAATGTATATAGAATGAAGAAAGATAAATCAAAGGTTCAAAAGAAAATAAAAGTATATAATCGTTACATTAAGAAAAAAGAGTTGAAGTTTCATGTCAAACAAGAAACTTTACCATATATGTTTGAAGAGGAAGAAGAGGCGGGGGGTTATTGTACATATCAATTTTCTTTACAGTGTCAAAAAGAAGATATTCGATATGCTTCACTTCTTAAAGCTGTAAATAATGAAAGTATCCCCTCGCTTCATCCACGTTTAGGAAGCAAACAAGAGATTTCTTATCCAGATGTGTTTTTTGTCAATGCAACCAAAGATATTATCATGTTTATTTATGATGATAGAGGATGTGAGGTCATTGCGAAGAATAAAGAAATAATAAGGTATTTATATAAAAAATATAAAAATTGGATTCCATGTTATGAGCGAGAAAGTATTGATGATTTATTCAAATGAAAATAGGGGGAAGTGAAAAGTGTAATGAAACGTATTGCAATTGTATCTGCATGGGAGCCAGAACTTACATACTTGCATCATTATTATCCAAGTCATCGTGTAGAAAAGCGAGCAGCTTGGGAATTTCATTTTCATTCTATAAATGAATTAGAAGTGATATCTGTAATTACAGGCGTCGGAAAAGTAAACTGTGCTAGCTGTGTACAGTTACTAATAAGTGAATTTCAGCCAGAACAATTATTTATGACTGGAATCTGCGGAAGTTTATCTGAGAAAGTAAAAAACGGTCATATTGTTGTAGCACTTAAAACATTACAACATGATGTGACAGCTGCGGGAACAGGAACAGATAGTTTCGATTTATATACTGGCAGAGCAGCCCCTATTGAAACAACAAAATATCTTGTGAGACAAATGAAAAAAATACGTTCTTATGATCCTGTACATTTTGGTACCTTTATATCAGGAGATCAGCGAATTCGTAGTACAGAGATGAGATATTTACTCCATACTGTATATGGTGCATTAGCTATTGATCAAGAAATAGCTGCTTTTGCATATGTATGTCATGTAAATAAGAAACCGTTCTTATGTTTAAAAGCAGCATCAGATCAAGCGAATGACAAAACAGCGGAAGAACAAAAAGTATTTAAAATGTTAGCATGTGAGAGAGCGTGTGAATATTTAATTGCGTTTTTACGTGTATATGAAGTGACGATAGCTCGTCACTAAATTATTATTTTTCAGAAGGGGCCTAACTTTAACAATGCAAATAATAAATAAAATAGCAATTATCGGCGCAAACGGAAAGGCTGGTAAATATCTTGTAAATCAAGCATTACAAGAAGGGTACTTTGTTCGTGTTCTTACACGAAATCCAGAAAAATTTAAACAATCCCATGAGCATTTGGATGTTATAAAAGGAGATGCTCGAGATGTTTCTGCAATACGTCAATTATTACAAGGTTGCAATGGTGTTATTAATGCGGTAGGTCAACCTAAAAAAGAGGCATATATATTTAGCACGGTTACGAATCATATTTTAGAAATAATGGAAGAATACAAAATAAAACGATATATTCTCGTTTCTGGGGGTTCATTGGATGTACAAGGAGATCAAAAGAGTTTACTAAATAGAATAGGTGCAATGTTATTTCGTTTATTTCTTTCGGATATGATGAAAGATAAGTTTAAGGAATTACACTTGATACAAAATAGTAATGTGAATTGGACTATAGTGCGATTGCCTTTTGTTGTAGAGGGAGAAGGCAGCAGTAAAGTAAAAGAAAGTCTCGTAGATTTACCAGGAATTAAGATTCAAAATGGCGATATTGCTCCGTTTATTATAAAGCAAATGAATGATGATACGTACAACAGAAAATGTCCGTTTATTTCAAATTAATAGGAAAAGGTGGGTGGGAGTTTTACTATGATTCAATATAAAAAATGTAGCGAAGTAAATATAGATTTAGTGTACGAAGCTTTTCGAGATGGTTTCTCTGATTATATTATAAAGATGGAAGTTTCAAAAGAGGACTTTATAGAAAGATTTTTCGGTCCAGAAGGGAATAAATTAGAACACTCTCATGTAGCACTAGATGAAAATAAACCAGTTGGTGTTATACTTGGTGGCATTAAAGACTATGAAAGTATAAAAACAATGAGATGTGGAACATTAGCGGTTCACCCTGACTTTCGCGGGACTGGTGTTAGCAATAAGTTATTTGAGCTTCATAAAGCAGAAGCGATAAAAAATGGATGCCAACAATTGTTTCTAGAAGTTATTGTTGGTAATGATAGAGCAATTCAATTTTATAATAAGTTAGGATATGAAAAAATATATGACCTTTCTTACTATAATCTAAAGGGTTTTTCAAAACTAAGAAGTAAGAGTATGGAAAATATAGAAATAAAGCAAATTAAGTTTCATGAGTTTCAAATAGGGGTACAAAAATGGTTAAACTTTCATATAAATTGGCAAAATGATCTCGATTATATGAAGAAAACAGAAAATGTGTATTATGGTGCTTATATTAATAATGACTTAAAGGGATGCATCTGTGTGAATAAAACTGGGAAAATTAGCTTTTTATTTGTAGATAAAGAGTGTAGAGGAATTGGGATGGCCACAAGTTTATTACAAATAGTAAGCAAAGAATTACAGCTTGCTAGTCTTTCTATTGGATTCCCTAATAACGGTTTGCTTGAAGGCTTTGTAAAAAAATGTGGGTTTGAAAAAAGTTCGTTGACTCAGTATGAAATGTATTTTGCATTGTAATGTTAAGCTGAAAATAGGAAAATCTTTCAGCTTCATACTGTAAAAGAAACTGAAGGATTTATATTTTTTATTTGCTTTTTGATGTGATAGTGAACTGAAAATAACTTAGTGACTGTAATAAATTATGTAACTGAATTCAAATGGAGGTATGACAATGTTAGCTCTAATAGAGAAAATAGATAATGAATATGTAGCTCAATTTAATCGTACGTTACATTATTCAGTAGAACAAGTTTGGGATGTATTAACAGAGAATGAAAAGTTAACAAGATGGATGCCAAACCTTCACGTAGAGGATTTGCGAAAAGGAGGTATGATAAAATTTGATATGATGGATGGTTCAGGTAAATTTATTGATATCGATATTTTAGAATGTCAAATCAATTCGGTATTAGAATTTACATGGGGAGAAGATCGAGTTCGATTTGAAATACATAAAAATCCAGAGGGCTGTCTATTCGTATTAAGGGAGTTTATTCATGAAATAAATGATCACACACCAAAAGACTTATCAGGATGGCATATATGTTTAGAAATCTTTTCTTCTGTATTAGATGGCCATGATATGGAGTTTCCAAAAGATGAGTGGGAAAAATGGTATGAAAGATATAAGCTAGTAGTTAATAAAATTCAGAAATAATGATATGAATTAACCTTATTATTATGTAATTATTATATGATAAAAATGTTTTTATCGTGAAATAAAAAAGTTTTGACAGTGCCTTGCCTTGCTTCCTTTTACTGTGGCCTTTCAACCCAATATGGTCTCTTGCAAAATACATTAACATTTATTGAACATGATGGGAAAGGGAAACGGTTATAGAAGGAACTCTGGTGTCAGCAACTAAAGAAGAATATAAAACATTCCAAGAAGTATATGCGAGAGTTAAATAAGAGTTAACAGTAATATAAAAAAACACCCTATAGAATANNTATTCTATAGGGTGTTTTTTGTACGAAAGGAAAATGTTAGGATTGAAGAAATTTCAACTGGAAAGGTGCTTCTTACAGATATCATCTATCTAGTTTACGGTAATAATAAGAAAAACTTATTTGTCTACGATTCAAGACGGATACACTAACGGAATCTTAGCTTACCATGTTTCAAATCAGATAGTGTAAAGATCGTTATAATACCTATCTTTGTATCCTATAATATAATCTCTTCAGAATAAAATTAGCAGGCAGGATGTTCATTATTAGTATTTCACTTTACATTGATTTCTTTTTCAATTTAAATTTCCTGTTTAAAAAAATTATTATTAATTTGATACTATAAAAAATAAAGATAAATTTGTTTTATCTTCCGTTACCAATGGTAATCGTGCTTTTATTGATCAAAAGAATAAAGTTGAATTGGCACGAGAAAAAGAAAAATCCGGAGTTTCTGCAATTTACGAAGATGATAATATAGTAATTAAAGGTTTAAATGATGATCTGAAAGACTCTACTTTACTTATTAAAGGTACCAATATTAATCACCAGATTAAATTAGTAGGTTATATTGCACAAATCGATTATGATCAATCAAAGCGCACAGCTTACGTTTTTAATGATTTTACCCATGAGCAGAAAAGTCTTCTCTATACAGTTAATATTGATACGGGGGAATTGAAAGAATATAGTTTTGAGACTTTTGGTTCACCTGAAAATTTTATTGAAACTAATGATGAAATCATCTTTAGTTCTGAAAAAAACTCAGTATTTTTAACAAGAGTACTCTAACTACAAGATACATCGAGCTACCTTATTCTAATACAGTTGGAGTGCATGCATATGAAGATAAATACTATGTAACTTTTGTTGAAGGTCATATTGTAGAATATGATAAAAATTTTAATTTATTGAAAGAATATAAGTATCCAAAATCTTCGAAAGTATTCAGAACTAAATTGTTAGGTCATTACCTATATTCTCTATCGCCAGGAAGTTTTACTGAAAACGGCGATAATATTTTATATGCCCATGATTTAAAGGAAAACTTGAAAGAGAGTCATTTAATTCTACCGAAAAAAGAAATGTTTTCTATAGATTTTAAAATACTAAATTCAAGTTCAGACAATTCTTAGAATCCTTTATATTAAGGGTTCTAAGAATTGTTTCAAAAGGGTACCCTAAATCTCTTTAAATTGTTATATATTGCTTTAGGGTAAAATATAATTAAATCAATGCTAATAACATGGTTTGAAATACCTCGAAAACGTTCGGTAACATAGGATAATGGTGGGCACCAGGATACATTATCGCAAATACAGATGATATCCCAATACGAATGGTAATGCAACTTGCTATGTCGATAAAATAATAAGAGATGTTATATGTAATGAAAGAATCCATTTTGAGTCGTCTTTGATTGGAAACGGATATCATATTCATGATTCGTTTGTTAAACGTATCCATATTACTATGTTATTATATAATTATAACATAGTAAAAAGAATTGTAGATAAAAATAATTACTGTTACATGTCCAATTACACATAATATTTGTACTGGGAAATATTTTTTATAAGTGTCAATTGACTCTCACATTATGTCATTGTTTAAACTATATTTGAGCTTCGAAATAACAGTAACATATAGGAGGAACTAATGTTTAGAATAGGAGATTTTTCGAAACTTTCTTCAATTAGTGTTCGAATGTTGAGACATTACGATAAGATGGAACTACTAAATCCAGAAAAAATTGATATTCAAACGGGCTACCGTTATTATTCGGCTGCACAATTAAAGAAAGTAAATCAAATTCAAAATTTAAAAGCAATGGGATTTAGCATAGCAGCTATTAAAGAAATATTAGATAGTAATGAAAACTTAGAATCTATAAAAGAACATTTCTTTATTCGTAATTCTCAAATAAAAGAAGAAATGAATAATCTTCAAAAACAGTTACGCCTCCTCGAAGACTCAATAAAAACAATGAGAGAGGATGTTGTTGAGATGAGTTACCATGTTGCTATAAAAAAGATTCCAGAGAGAAAAGTGGCGAGCGTTCGGAAAGTGATTCCATCTTATAATTGTGAAGGTGAGTTATGGAATATACTAATGCAAGAAATAAGATTGGAAAATGTAAATATAGCTAATCCAAGTTATAGTTTGGCTGTATTTCATGACAAAGAGTATAAGGAAAAAGATGTAGATGTAGAAATACAAATGAATGTAGTAGGGGAATATGAAAGTACAAAAAACGTTGCGTTTAAAAATGTGGATTCATCTTTAATAGCTTCCATTACAGTAAGTGGAAGTTACGAACAAATGACAGCAGTAAATGAAGCTGCTGCAAAATGGATTGAATCTGAAGGGTATGAGTTAGCAGGGCCTATGTTTAATATATATCATGTCAGTCCAGCGATAGAAGCGGATCCTAATAAGTGGGTTACAGAAGTTTGTTATCCGATTAAAAAATGAAAGATTAAGCAGAAAAAAGCACATGTATAGTGCTTTTTTTCTGCTTAATAACCATTGTCAAATGTAACGTAGAAAGTAAGTAATACAATTAATAGCAAAAAGTGAACTCATAATGACTGCGGATCCTGTTAGATGATAAGCAATCCAAGGCAGAGCAAAGGTATACAAAGAATCACCGAGTCTAGAAATGAGTAAAGTAAAGCAAAAATAAAAATCGTGTAGGAAGCGGGTAATCTACTTTCAACTTTCAAAGTAGAATGTAATTCTGTTTCTTTATTCACTGTCACAATTGTAGCTAACCACCTTTTCATAGATTTATAGTGAAGATAATCTTTATACCGATCTGTAATTGATAAATATAAAATTCTTCAAGAAATCGTAAATACCTACTTTGATTGATTTTAAATTATATAAACTTGTTAATAATTGGGGGAGTAAAAAGTGAAAGCTGTCTTTTTAGATCGTGATGGTACAATTGGAGGTACCGGAGGAGGAATGCATCCATATGAATTTACTCTATATGATTTTACCCCAAAAGCAATTCGAATTTTAAATACTTTAAGAATAAAAGTGTTCCTGTTTACAAATCAAACTAGAATCGGAAGAGGATATTTTACTGAAAAAGAACTGTTAATAGGATTTAAAATGATGGAACAATCATTAAAAAAACAATCTGCATGTATATATGGTATGTATTATTGCCCACATAAGCCTAGTGATAGCTGTGAATGTCAAAAACCCAATATTGGATTACTTTTAAAAGCTGCACAGGAACATAATTTGAGTTTGAGGGAATGCTATGTGGTTGGAGATACGGGGAGTTCAGATATGATTGCTGCGGAGAAGGCAGGAGCAAAAAAGATTTTAGTGAAAACAGGATGGGGAGAAAGCTCCTTAACAAAATATAGAAGCGCGTGGCAAGGAATAGTTCCTCAATATATAGCGGATAATCTTTTGGATGCTGTAAATTGGATTGCAAAGGATATTAAATCTTCATAATAAAATTATGGTAAACTAATTACAAAAGATTCATATCTTTCTATACAAAATTGTATTTATTTACTTTGGAGGGAGAAGAATGTTGGATATAAACAAAAATGTACGGACATCGGGAGCATATGTTTTATACAAAAATTTATTTGTTTTTCAAGTTGGTCCAACGAAAAGAGGAGATAGATTAGTGTAGTAAGGCTATGTGGACATAGAGAAGGGGATGAAACCAGCTTAGAAACAGCTAAACGTGAAGTATATGAAGAAGCCTCTATGATTATTACACCTAAAAGTTCACCGATTACATATTATAAAGAGAAATGTCATGGGCAATATAACAAAATACAAGTTGTTGATGAAATAGCACCCATTTTAATTATTGGAAGCCCAGATAAATCTTTACCAGTTATGTATCTTTCATTTTCCGAAACTAAACCGAAACCATCCTCTGAAACGCATGGGCTATTACTACTTTCACCTAAAGATATTGAACTAATTTGTAGTCATCAAACTACATTAAACGAGTATTTAGATCAAAACGGACTAGCTTTATTGAAAGAGGATTTTAACAAAGATTTAATTTTAGAGCCTTTTCCACAACTTTTATTTTTGGCAGATCTGTTAAATGAGGAACCTGAAATTTTGGGTTCTGGTGCAAATATATGAAGAAGGACATCTTCTTTAGAGTAATAGTATCAGTATGTTCAAGTTTAAAAGATTATTTACAAGAATTTTGGGATTTTCGCACCAGAACCGATTTTTTTCTTCCGCACTTGTAGGTGACATTTGACTAAGTATCAGACCAAGTGACAATGCGGAACCAACTAATACCTTCTTTAATTTCGTGAAAATTCCCTTTTCTCTCAATGTTTTTATAATGAAAAATTATAATATAATGAAGACGGATGGGAGTGAAGGATAAATTTTCAATTTGTTCAAAAAAGCGGATTAAAGGGGTTGCTAAATATAATGAAGCGGAAATGGTTATACACAATATCAATAGTAGTTACAATCGGATTTTTGTTTTTTTATAATCGAACAACTGAATCAAAGATAAATGGGTTCCCAGTTCCTGCTCGTGCGGAATATATACAACAGAAAGAACATAAGGATTTTGAATACAGAGGGACATGTTTTTCGAACGGTTTATCTTTTGATTATAAAGCAGGACTTTGGTTAGCTGGATGGAAAATACAAAAAGAAGAAGGTGCAATGATTGAATACAAAAAGAATGACCGCGTAGTCGTATTAATACAAGGAGGCAACGCCATTTATATGTATGAAGAAGGTAGTAATCAAAAAAACTAGATTTCAATTTATGAGATAGAGAATTTTAAATATCTGTTTGTTTTACATAGACTATATAAACAAAAAAGACTTTGAAACAAATGAGGCCACTGAAAAATATGTTTTAATCTATTCATAAATGGTTACTTCTGATACGCCATACTCGCTGCTTAATGCTTTTACAGGTTGTCCCGAACGATATAATGCAACCTCCATTTTTTTAAACTCTTCATTAAATTTCTTGTTTGTCATACGGACACTTCCTCCTTGAAATCCATTGTAAGGACTTAACTAAGTTGCGTCTATATGACTATACTAACTCCAGCAGTAATATGTTGTCCTTAATTTATTTGTATGGAATAATTCAAATCTTAGTTTGAAAGTTTGATGAAATTATTACTAATAACATAAAAATGAAAAAGAGCGTGTTTTGAAAAAAAGATTTCTTAAAACACGCTTTTAATTTTTATAAAAAGGTTTAATTCCTTTCAGGATGAGACTGTACAAAGAGATCCATCCATTCTATATGAAGTAATACAATAGCTTTTTAAATTGATTTTACCATCGTTATATTCGTAATTTCATAACCTAACTTTTCATATAATTCACGTGCAATTGTGTTATGGCCAAAAACGTGAAGAGAAATTTTTTTCATTCCTAATTCTTTAGCAAGAATTTCGATTTCTTTCATCGCTTTCTTGCCATATCCTAGCCCTTGGTATTGCTCAAAGATAATAAAATCATAAATATAGCCTTCATCATGATTTATAGGTGATTTTTGAGCAATCCAGATCATACCAACTATGTTTTGGTCGTGAAAAATAGAAAATAAGTAATTAAACTCAGACTTTTCACCTTGTGGTAACAGTTCGGTAAATGTTTTTCTGGATAGGTCGATTGCTTCATCTTCATTCCAATTTCCAGAAGTGATCTTTTCTTTTGCATAGTTATCAATAGCTTTCATAATATACTGTTGAAAATTTTCTTGACTCATAGGTTTTAATTCAACCATTATAATTCCTCCTAGTATATTAAAACTCTATAAGAACAGAGGTAATTCCTTCGCTCTTTTATTGTCTTTTAAATAACTTTACAGCTTTTCATGGATTAGATAGTAGATTGTTATTTACTTATATTTGCTCGAGTAACTCGAGTTCTTTTTCTACAAAACACATTTACTGATATCAATAGTATTTGATTGTTGCACCATATATCCCTCACTTTTTTATTTACTAATAGAGGTATTCTTTTCTTTAGTAGAAACTCCTTTTTTACTCCCAAAATTCGTACCTATTACACCAAGAACAATTAGAATTCCGCCAAGGATATGATAATATGCAATTTGTTCGTGCAAGAATAAAACCCCTGCGATAATCGTGATAAGTGTGGATAGGTTGCTGAAAACACTCATTTTAGCTGCTTCGATATAAGTTAATGAATAGTTTAATAAAAATGCAGTTAGCAAGGAAGATAATACGCCTAAATATAAAATAGATATAAGAAATCTTTCATTTGTAAATGGTGTAAAGTATAAGCTAAGTGTCCCTTTATTTATATGTTCAATGATGGCCATAAAATTGAAACTGAGAAAACCAATTGCTGTCATCATATAAGTTAAGTCAATTAATTTAAATTTCTTTGTCATTTTTCGAGCTAATACATTATAGCAAGCAGATGATAATGCAGATAACAGAATAAGAATAATACCAAGAAAGCTAGTTTCATGCGTTTCCATACCGTTCATTACAAATATATAAATGACACCAATTACAGAAATGAGTACAGATATTTTTTGCCATGTATTTGCAGACTCCCTTAAGAAGTAGGACGCTAAAATCATTGTAAATATAGGAATGGCAGCTTGTATAATCCCTGCTTCAGATGAACTTGTATATACTAAACCAAATGCTTGGAAAGCAAAGAACAATGCCGGGTAAAATATCGCTAATGGTAAAAGTGTAAGTATGTTTTTGAATGAAATATTTAATTTTATAAACCCGAAAAGAACCGGGATAGTTGCTATTAAGAAAGCAACCGTGAAACGATGGGCAAGTATATCAATCGGAGTTGTAACAGTTAATGCTAATTTCACAAACATAAATGAAAAGCCGATAATAAATGCATATAGTAATGCGGCTGTATATGCTTTTGTTGTGTTTTTCATAATACCACCTCATATAGTTAATTTGTTACTGGCCAGTATATGTACATGGTAATCTTTCTAAGTCAGTGCTACAATGTGAACAAATATAAACTGTACCGGTACAAAATGAATGTGGAGGTGTAATCATGTATAAATATTTAAATGTATTAAATGAGTTAGAAACCATGATTCAAAAAGGAGAGATAAAAGAAGGAAAGAAATTACCGTCTATACGTTCACTGGTATCGCAATATCAGTGCAACAAAGCAACCATTATACGTGCGCTCCATGAATTAGAGAAGCGTCATATTATTTATTCCGTACCCCAAAGTGGATATTATGTTGTGAAGAAAATGGGGAATTATGAAGAAAATGAAACAGAAAAAATTGATTTCGCTTCATCAGCTCCAGATCCAGATGTATTTCCATACTTAGATTTTCAGCACTGTATCAATAAGGCAATTGACACGTACAAGAATGATTTATTTATATACGGTACACCTAAAGGATTACCATCTTTAATTGCAGTTGTGCAAAAGCAACTAGCAAATTATCAAGTCTTCACAAAAGAAGAAAATATTTTTATTACATCAGGAGTTCAACAAGCACTAGTTATATTAACCTCTATACCATTTCCGAATCAAAATGAAACAGTACTCATTGAACAGCCAAGTTATCATCTATTTATTGAATATCTAGAAACAAACAACATTCCTGTAATTGGTATAGAACGCACTACTGAAGGTATTGACTTAAATGAGTTAGAAAGAATATTCCGGACGGAAAAAATTAAGTTCTTTTATACAATTCCAAGATTTCATCATCCGCTTGGCACTTCCTATTCTAAAAATGAAAACGAAAAGATTATTTCTCTCGCAAAGAAATACAATGTATTTATAGTAGAAGATGACTATTTAGCAGATTTAGAACAAAATCCAAAGATAGATCCTCTGTATCGTTACGATCATTCTTCCCATGTAATCTATTTAAAAAGCTATTCAAAAATTATTTTTCCAGGATTACGTGTAGGCGTGGCAGTTATTCCTTCTTCTATTGCAGAGGCGTTTCATAAATATAAAAAACTATTAGATATTGATAGTTCAATGATTTCCCAAGCTGCTTTAGAAATCTATATAAAAAGCGGGATGTTTGAACGACATAAACAAAAAATTCGATTGTCTTACTATGCTAGATCTAAGATGTTATCGGGGGCATTGGAAAAAGCTTATGAAGAAAATCAACATTTGTTTACATATAGAGCAAGAAACGAAATAGGAATCCATACGTGCTTATCATTACAAAAAAGTATAGTTACGGATACGCTTATTAAGAACTTACGACAAAATCAGATATATATAGAATCTATTGATAAAAATTATTTATCTTTTTTCCGTAAGGACAAACTTTTAAAACTCAACGTATCAAATGTGAAAGAAGATAAAATCGAGGTAGGAATTCATAAAGTAATTGAGGAAATGAGACAAGTGAATCGTGTAGATTTCCATTTTAAAAAAGACTAATACTTTAGGAGGTTTATTATGAAGAAAAAAATAATAGCCTTGTTAATATGTATTATTGTGGGAATTGTAGCACTAGCAATTGTTATATATAACAAAGAAAGTGAAGAATGTAAAACGGTTGCTGTTCAAATACAGTCAATTATTGTAGATCATAACAGCCTTCCTGTATCGAATGTTAAAATTTATGAAGACTTAGTCGCAAATGAAGAACGCGCTATTTCGAATTCACAAGGTGAGTTCAATTTTTACAGTGGTGTTTGTGGTGAATTTACGCTACAATTTGTTACTCCAGATGGAAAGAAATATACAAAAAAGTATGATCGAGAGCATGTACCTAAATTAGTTAAATTAGAAAATGAAAATTAAGGAGAGCTTTATATGAAACCATTACAAGGAAAAGTTGCAGTCGTAGCGGGGGCAACACGCGGTGCAGGAAGAGGTATTGCGATGATGCTTGGTGAAGCGGGAGCAACTGTATATGTAACAGGAAGAAGTACAAAGGGCAATTTATCATCAATGGGAAGAACAGAAACGATTGAAGAAACAGCAGACCTTGTTACAAAACAAGGAGGAGAAGGCATTGCTGTTCGTGTGGATCATACAGTAGAGGAAGATATTAAAGCGTTATTTACAAGAATTCAAGATGAACAAAACGGAAAACTTGATATTTTAGTGAATGATGTTTGGGGCGGCGATCCGCTTACTGAATGGGGAAAACCATTTTGGGAACACAACTTACATAATGGATTACTTATGCAACAGCGTGCTGTTCAATCACATATGATGACGAGCTATTACGGTGTACCGCTAATGGTGAATAATAAGAAAGGACTTATTATTGAAATTACAGACGGTGTCGATTATCAGTACCGTGGTAACCTATACTATAGTTTAGCAAAAATCTCAACCATCCATTTAGCAGAAGCAATGGCAAAAGATTTAGAGCAGCATAATATTACTGCAGTTGCCGTAAGTCCTGGTTTCCTTCGTTCGGAAGCAATGTTAGATTTATTTGGCGTAACAGAAGAAAACTGGCAAGAAGGTGTAAAAAAAGATCCTCATTTTATTGCATCTGAAACACCTTTCTTTGTTGGAAGAGCAATCGCTACTTTAGCAAGTGATCCGAATGTTCATAATAAAACAGGGAAAGCACTTAGTTCATGGGAATTAGCAAGAGAATACGGATTTAAAGATATTGATGGGAGACAACCTGATTGGGGTAAATATTTTGAAGAGAATGTTCTTCAGGAAAAGTGATGTATCATGCTAAATAAAGTATAAGATTCTGTATATCAAATATAGAATTTTATACTTTTTCTTTCATAATTTTAGTTTAAAACTAATAATATGTTGCTAAATAAATACGCAAAAAGGAAGACTTCATTTAATGGAATTAAATCCCAATAAATGAGGTCTTCCTGTGAATCAGTTTACATTAGAAATTGCCAAAGTATTAGTCCAAAAACAAGGAGAAAAACAGTTGAAAAATTCAGTATATTCAGTATAATTAACTTGTAACTATAATAACATTTTTAGTTACAAGAGTTATACCGCTTGATTTCTAAAGAGAAGATCCCTGCAAATCAAGTAGTAAAAAAAATTTTGTGCACCTTTGTATTCAGTATTCTCCACTAAAATGTTTCTTTCAAATAAACAGGAAGAAGGAAGTGATAAGATGAATCAAATGAATACACTTTCTCTATGGTCAGCGACTGCAAATAGCTATGAGAAAGGAAAAACTCTAGAAGGAAATGAAGAGACGGATGTTATTATTATTGGCGCTGGTTTCACAGGTCTTTCCTCTGCTTATCATTTGCAAAAATTAGGCAAGAATGTCATTGTCCTAGAGCAAGAAACGATCGGATACGGCGCCAGCGGTCGTAACGGTGGGATGGTATTGCCAGGCTATAAGCCAACGATGCAGCAGCTTGCCAAAAAGTATGGTCCCGACGAGGCTAGACAGCTAAACGATCTCTCCTTATTTGGTATTGAACTGGTAAAAAACATTATTGATGAACATCAAATTAACTGTGATTTTAGAAATACAGGTCACATTGTAGTGGCTTACAAAGCCAAGCATTTTGAAGAATTGAAACTTGAAAGCGCATACTTAAATGAAAATTTCGGGTACGAATCAAGAGTGCTCGATCGAAGTCAATTGCATCAAGAAATTGATTCTCCGGTTTATCATGGTTGCTTAGTAGATGACTTAAGTTATTCATTCCATCCACTGAATTATGCAATTGGTTTGGGAGAAGCAGCTAAATCGATCGGTGCTAGGATCTTTGAGCATTCTAAAGTATTATCCATCGAGTACGGCCGAAATAGTGTGAAAGTTAAAACAGAAAAAGGTTCTGTTATTGCGAAAGACATTATTGTGGCGACAGATGGTTACTCTGGAAAAATCATAAATGAACTGAACAAAGGCGTACTGCCAATTTCGGCACGTATTATTGCAACTGAACCGCTTCCAGAGTCATTGTTGAATACTGTCATTCCTAAAGATCGCATGGTTTTTGATACGAGTAGTTTTCTTTACTATTTCCGTCGTACACCAGATAATCGAATCGTATTTGGCGGTGGCGATATTCGTCCAAACTTAGGTGATGGCGTGTATCAAAAAGTTTACGATGCGATGGTAAACTTGATGCCGAAACTGGCAGGAAGCAAAATTGAATATCGTTGGGGTGGATTTATAGGGGTTACAATTGATACATTTCCGGTTATCGGCCGATCCAAAGAAGGCGCATATTTCGCAACAGGTTATACGGGCCACGGCGCTTCTCTCTCGACATTGTTTGGAAAGTTATTGGCACAATGGATTGTTACGGGGAATGCAGGCGGATATCGATTTGAAAAGGAACGCCTAAAATCATTCCCGTTCCATAATCAGAAAACTATGCTTGTAAATCTAGCACATATTGGTTTCAAACTGCATGATATTTTTGCATAAAGGAGAGATTTTTGTGAAAATTAACATGTTCATTGACGGGAAATGGGTAGAAGCATTATCCGGTGCTAGAAGAAATATTATTAATCCTGCGACTACAGAGGTGATCGCAACGTCTGCTGATGGATCAGAAGAAGATGCGAAGGTGGCAATCAAGGCGGCTCGTAAAGCGTTTGACAGAAAATGGGCTTGATCGAGGATTTTTTATTGCACCAACGATCTTTGCTGATGTTAACGCGAATATGCGTATTGTTAAGGAAGAGATTTTTGGTCCAGTCCTTGTTGTAGAGAAATTTAAAGGTGAAGAAGATGCCATCCAAAAAGCCAATGATTCCATTTATGGATTAGCTGGTGCTGTATTTATTGAAGATATGGATCGAGCGAAACGTGTCATTAGTAAATTGCGTGCGGGCATTACTTGGATTAATAGTTATCACCTCGCTTATGTTGAAGGGCCTTGGGGAGGATATAAGCAAAGTGGAATTGGCAGAGCGTTAGGTGTTACTGGGCTGGAGCACTTTATGGAAATGAAGCAAATCAACATCCACCAGCATGCCAAGCCTGTCGGTTGGTATGCGAATTAATTTGGCTTAACTTGCTGTCTAAATTATTTTTAGGAGGGTATGCGTATGGAAATAGTAGGAAACCGTCCCTCACCGAAGAAAGAAAAAGCAGAAATGATGAATAAGCCAGTAAATGATTCAGCACTTGGAACCAAAAGTATTCCTTTACTATATTTCCGGTTTGCTTTGGCGGGGATTATGGCTAATGCGATTCTTGGAGTGGTATCGGTTGTCGATGGCTATTTCGTCAGCGGTTTTCAGGAGTTGGAAGTCGAAGGGATTGGAATTGGGTTTACGATCATGGTTATTACCCGTATGCTTGGAGTTCTCTTTGGTATAGGAGCCGGAGCGGTCATTTCACTTCGACTTGGAAAAGGGGAAATTGAAGAAGGCAGGAGTATTATGGGGCAAACTTTATGGTTTACTCTTTTCTTCTCAATTTTACTAGCCGTACTTGGATTGGTCTTTGAAAATCAAATCATGACTTTATTCGGAGCAAGTCAGGAGGCACTTCCATATGCGGTGCAATACAGCCGGCTATTGTGGATTTCATTGCCAATAACGATATTGGCGGTTGTACTAAGTATTTTTACCAATATCGATGAAAAACCTGTATTATCAATGAACAGTTGGTTAATTGCAGCGGCTGTTGCCGGAATTACAGAATGGATTATGGTAGTGAAATATGACATGGGGATGATGGGTTCTTCGTGGGCGAATACAATTTCACAATCGATTCCTGTTTTACTAATCCTTTATTTTTGGTTTGGTAAAACAAAGCTTAAGCCAAAAATAAAAGATATGATGATTAATCTCAAGACAATTGGTGAGGTGGCTTGGACAGGCTTTGCATCTTTTTCGAGTCAGTTCATGATGTTTTTTGCCATTATTTTCTTCAACAACTTACTGCAAAGCTACGGTGGTGGGCTGCACGTTGCTGCTTTCACAATTCAAAACGGTTATATTACAAATCTGCTCGCCTTAGCAGCGCTCGGTGGGATGACCGGACTTCAACCGATCATTAGTTATAATTACGGTGCGGGCAATCTTGATCGTGTTAAACAAGCAATTAAGATTGGACTCATTTTTACGGTTGCTTTCTTTTTGATTGCGACAGCTTTACTAATCATTTTTGCAAATCCGATTGTATCATTTTTTTCCGGCGGTAATCCTGAATTGCAGAAACTCGGTATTTGGTCGACAGTTGTATTCAACTCTTTGTTTATGCTTAATGCAGTCAGCTTGCTTATATCCGGTTATTTTGAATCCCAAGAGAGAAACTGGACCGCAACGTTTATTAATGTTAGCAAAATGCTGTTGTTCTTGTTCCCATTTTTATTTATTTTCCCGAAATCTTGGGGTGTAGAAGGTATATGGTACGCAGGTCCTGCTGCAGAAATCCCAGGCGTTCTCATTGCCATATACTTTATGAAAAAAGAGTTCAAACGTTTAAAAGATACGAATGTTAAGACAGTACGTTTATAGAACCTATTCTTTCAAAATTACCTATAAGAAAGAGAGATGATTATCATGTTTTTTGCGAAAAAACTTACAGCAGAAGAAGCACAACAATTAGGTGTTGACACTTGGGAAGCGTGGGTAGGCGAACCTAACAAAGGAACTTGGCATGTAGAAGAGCAGGAAGTTTTCTATGTGACAGATGGTGAAGTGTTTATTACTGTTGATAGAGAAAAATATCATATTACAAAGGATTGGGTCGTTTCCTTGGCTAAAGATCTTGTTTGTGAATGGGATTGCCCAGAATTTTTGAAAAAGAATTACAAAATGAACCATGAGATCAATTTGAAATAATGCAAAATTAGGAGCGGCATTCGCTTATCACAGCCGTATACTTTGCCTAAATATTTGTGATTTATGATACACAGCGCCATTATCCGACCTTGCGTCATATGCGATTGCTTCTTAATTTTATGCGATTAAAATTCAGAATATTCAAACATAAAAAACCCAATAGTTGATGGATCTATCGTTTTTCAGGATAATACAGAAGGCAAGAAGGCCCTATAAAGACAAAAAAACGGGTGTAGCAAACGTTCCTTTACCCGTTTTTTAAATTAGACCATTATTATGATTTATTTTTGACTAAGCCGAACAATAATACGTCTACGATAGATGAGAGTGCTTCTGGTAAGGTCATATTATTTTCCATATAAAAACGTTGATCAAAGACAGAATTTGTAGCATCTATGATCAACTTTACAGCGAGTGTTGGATTGATTTCAATGAGTTCACCTTGCTGCATACCTTCTTCGAGTAACAAGCGCAGAGCTTCCCACTCGCTCAAAGCGTCATTCACTTTTTTCCATTGCTCAGGGTAATAGCGCTTCATTTGTTCCAACACTTTGAAGTCGTAAAATTCAAAATTGGGTAATACAGTACAAATCTGTCTGATTTTTTCAATCAGGCTTAAAGATGTATTATTCATAATTTGTTCTGTTTGTTCATCAAATTCCGATAACGATTGATCAATGATTAATTCTAAAATTTCAACTTTTGAAGAAAAATGTTGATAAAGGTATCGTTTGTTTACACCAATGCGTTTCGCTAAATCATCCATTGTAAACTTCATGCCTTTATCATGAATCTCTTCAATAAAAGCTCTTATAATGCGTTCTCTCATACCCAGTACTCCTTAAATTAGAAATTTGTTGAAAAAGTTATCTAAACTAAGTTACTCAACTTTCGTACCCTGAAAATTTTTCAAATTCTTGTCTGTGCCATATTCTCTATTGGGACAATTCCCTTATTAACACATAACACCTTTCTTTTTAGCAGATTGGAAGTAACCAAACTCCCGATTAAAAACAGAACGGTACATATCTTCCATAATACAGCACAACTTCCTGTCCGAAAAGGCACTTAACTCGACTATCTCAAGTATTCTCTGGAACAAACAATATATCGATGAGTATAGTATAAGGATACTTGGTTCACCAGAGACAGATAAAAATGGTTACTCTGTCCGATTATAGCCATCAAGTTAAGGAAATAAATAAAATTCAACATTTTTATTGCATAAGTATGATGATAAAAACCTTTAGCCATAATTATGACTAAAGGTTTTTATGGTGGGGAAATTTATACAGAATCAACAATTTTTCAGGAGGTAAATTTCATGGAAGATAATAAAAAATCAATCCTTGTTTTTATAGTATTAGTTTTAGGTTTAGTGTTCTTTGTTGGAGGTATGGTTTATAGATTGTGGGGGCCCTTTTAAATTTGTTAGCGAACAACGGCCGTCCCGACAATCCAGTCATAAATTGTTTTCCATTTCTTATTGATTAAGGGACTTAAAAAAGTGCATAACATAGAAAATCTCACATGGAATTTCTTTAAGGAGGGAATGCTATTTATGTATTATTTCAGAAATAAAGGAGAACATCTGTAATGAATTATATATTGTTTAAAGTTATTAATCGTCTTGCAGGAAGAGGAGCTACTATGGATACGGTAATGGTTTTTCTTTCAAACAAGACTCGATATCTGTACCTAGTCATATTAATATTTATGTGGTTTAGAAACAATTTCTACAAAAAAATCATCTTGTATGCAGGAATTTCAGCAGGAGTCACGTTGTTTATAAACCGTATTATCCAACTTTTTTATTTTAAACCTCGCCCTTTTATTTTCCATCGCGTTCGTTTGCTTATCCCGTCGAAGAATAATTCTTCATTTCCAAGTAAACATACTGCTCTAGCTTTTGCTGTAGCGACATCCGTTTTATTTTACCAACGCTTCATTGGCTCTATTATGTGGTTATTAGCAATTTTGACAGGTTTTTCACGTATTTGGGTAGGACATCATTACCCATTCGATATAATCGGAAGTGCTGTTATAGGTAGTCTAACAAGTGTGGTTACTAATAAGTTCACCAAATTATTTAAGTGAAAAGAAGAGGAAGGTTCCCTATGTTATTCTTGAAAATTGGAAAAGGGAACATCCGCTTCTTTTGTTTGTGGAGTAGGACAGAAGGCATAAATTAAAAAACACTTCATGAAATTTGAAAAAATCTAGTAAAGAGTTGAGGAGTAATAAGGATTGAAGGATAACCAAAGCTAAGTACATGCTAGGTAAATCTAGTATATACTTGGTTTTGGTTTTATGTACTATGTAAACAATAAAGAATGTGATTAATGCTATTCATAAATTACCATTAAAGGAATGGATTGTTGATGAATATTCTTTTTGAAAGCATACTTCTAATCCTTACGGGGATTCTTGTTTTAAAGTTGACGGGAAGTAAATCTATTAGCCAGATGACAAGAGCTGAGATTATTGTCGTTGTCTCTATTGGACGCATTATTGTAGAACCTGTACTAAGCAGAAAGATAGGTTCGTCTATTCTGGTAGCTTTTATATTTTCAAGCATTTTAATTATCATTCATTTTTTAGAATTGAAATCGCGAAAGATGGAACAATTTTTAAACGGTAATAGCATCATTGTTGTTGAAAATGGAAAGCTTTTAAAAAGGAATTTAATTCGTGCTAAAATGACAGAACAGCAACTATTTATGCATTTAAGACAACAAGGAATTCACGATATTAAAACATTACAACAAGCAACAGCAGAACCGAACGGTCGCATTGGATATCAACTAACAGCTGGGGCACAGCCAGTTACTTGTGAAATGTTAGAAAAGATATTACACCAATACAATCTGAAAAAATAGTTAATATGGAGAGATATTAACTATTTTTTGTTGTTTTAGGACATGTAGCGATACACTTTGAAGTTTTTTTAATCCAATCAACATGCCCGTAAAAACGGAAGAAGTGCTTTTTATGTCAATAAAGGAATTTCTATATTCATCGAATCTCTCACAACAGGAAATAGGTACTTTTGAACGAATGTTTGACGCTAATGTTTCACAGGATCCTTTTAAATATAAAGCATGCTTATAGAGAAAATGCGGTTATGAAAAAGACAGAAAATACACTAAATTAAAAGTTTTATATGTTATAATTATATATGCCCTTAACTGCCACGACAGTTTTTGGGTGAAAATTTAATAAATAGAAAGGAGAATTATTATATTCAAGAAACATATTGCTCACGTTTAATTGGGGACGACGCCAATGTCAGTGCGATAAAGATTACACATACTGTTGGAAGGTGGGAGTAATCCCGTCTTACAGTGGCTAGTACAAAATAATAAAACTAGTCGTGGTCCGGATTTATGGATGAAATATGTCATAATGAAGATGGAAACAGAAGTAATCGTTAACCCAAGAGGAATGACGGTGAATGTGTCACTAGCTTAATCAAGCCTGAAAACCGTAAAGAACGGGAAGAGGAAACGGAACCCATCCTCCCTAGATGTGATTTAAAATCTAGGAGGTATGGAAGCGTGAGTAGAATTAATGAAAATAAAGGATTTGTATGCGAGCATTGTAATAAAAATGTGTTTCCACTTAGTAATGGGAGTTACCGGAATCATTGTCCGTTTTGTTTATATTCTAAGCATTTAGATGATAAAATGCCTGGGGATAGACAATCGAAATGCAAAGGAATGATGGAACCTGTTCAATTAAAATATCATTCTAAAAAAGGATATCAAATTGTTCACTCTTGTAAAAACTGTGACATAGTACAAGTAAATAAAATTGCGGATAAAACCGTTCAAAGTGATGATATAATTCGTTTTATGAATGAGCTTTCAATAAGCATGTAGATATTCATTTAATAAAAAAGCCCTATTTAAACAGGGCTTTTTTGAGTTGTGTATGTTTTTTATTGTTACTTTTGAAAAAAGTTTAATTCAAAATAAGTTATGAATGTTGATTTATAAAAACGACTTAGTATTATCATCATTTTTATAAACGGTATAATTCTTTTTAAAACCGTACAACTTTATTTCAACCCCATGTTTTAGAAATAAAGCTAATTCCCCAAAGAATGTATGCAAGTTGTGATACGATATACATTGAAAATTCAAAAACGGTAAGTTTTCTTTTTAGTTTAATTTTCCGTAAATACATGTAAAAGCAAAATGTAGATAAAACGAGTAATAATTCAGAAGCTTTATATATATTTTCTAATGTAGTAATATCCACTCAACTCCTTACATTAAATTGTAGAACATAGTCTAAGGATATCATAAGAAGCATTTGAATGAACATGAATTTACACTTATTGATTTCTAAATCATAAGTATGATTTGTTTGGTGTAGAATTAAAAGAAGCCTTTTTGTACCACTATATATATCCATTTTGATTTTCCAGTACATATGTCACGGCTATGCAGAACAAAAAGTGACCTGCACTTGTTTTCTTTCTTTGTTTTCACTTGGCATGCGACAGGAAAAGGATCTGACCGCTTCTATGCATGGCCAGATTCTCTCTCCCACCTAAAAAGAAAGGTTTTATGCCGATTTTTCAATTTGTATTTATATAGATCCACAAAAGTTTTTTTCTCCTATACGTCTGTTTTAAATGATTCGCTAGATTATTACTCATTCACAAATAAAAACCCTCTCGTATATAAAATGAGAGGGTTTCATTATGTTTAATTTATATGTCTAAAGCGTTAATTTACTTTCTTTATAAATCCTTTGTAATGACGTTTTACAAGCTGACTTTCTAATGTTTTCATTGTTTCTAATGCCACCCCGACAATGATGAGTAAGCTTGTACCACCAATTTGAGCAGAAGGCGGTAAAGTTGCAACTTTCGTGAATACGATTGGTAAAATCGAGATAGCACCTAAGAAAATGGCACCAATAAATGTTAAACGATACAAAATTTTTGTTACATATTGTTCTGTCGATTTACCTGGACGAATACCTGGAACATATCCATTTTGCTTTTTCAAGTTTTCTGCCATTTGCTCAGGGTTTACTTGAACGAATGCGTAGAAGTATGTAAAAGCAATGATGAGCCCAACATAAAGGGTCATTCCGAATGGATGCGCAAAATCCAGATTCGTATTCAACCATTTCGATATATTAGAGTCAGGGAATAGCTGTGCAATTGTGCGTGGCGTCATTAGAAAAGCAGAAGCAAAGATTACTGGGATTACACCTGCGCTATTTACTTTAAGAGGTAAATGTGTATTTTTTGCTCCTTGATATTGATTATTCCCTGAAACAGCTTTCGCATATTGAATAGGTATTTTGCGAACTGCTTGCTGGATATAAATAACACCGACAACGATTGCTAAAATAACTAATACAATTAATACAATTTTGACAATATGCATAAAGAGTTGATCTCCAGCATTTTGGAATTGTTGTAAATAAATTTGATTTACGACATTTGGCATTCCTGCAACAAGTCCTGCGAAGATAATCATTGAGACTCCATTACCGACGCCGTTAGCAGTAATTTGTTCACCTAACCAAAGTAAAAATGCAGTACCAGCAGTTAGAACTGTAGCAATAAATAAGTATGTAGTCCAACTAGGATCTTTAATTAATTGTCCGCCTGCTATATTGTTAAAGCCAATAGACATTCCAATGGCTTGAATGAATGCGAGAATGATTGTAAAGTATCGAGTAAACTGAGCTGATTTTTTTCGGCCCATTTCTCCTTGCTTTGCCCACTCTGTAAATTTAGGTACAACATCCATTTGCAACAGCTGTACAATGATGGAAGCTGTAATATATGGTGTGATACCTACAGCAAAGATCGAGAAGTGTTTCAATGCTCCTCCGCCAAATACATTTAACATACCTAAAACATTGGCTTGATCTTGTATTTTTAATACCTCTGCGTTAGTATGAGGAACTGGTATAAACGTGCCAATTCGAAAAACAATTAACATCGCAAGTGTAAAAAGAATTTTCCTTCTTATCTCAGCTACTCTCATAAAGTTTGAAATCGTACGAAACATCCTGTCGCCTCCTGTATTTTTATCAGTTATCTAAAAGGAAAACTGATTATTATATCCCGATGAATAAACCACAAACCTCCTTCCGTATGGAATTCATTTGACAAATGGATTTTCGTGTATTTTGTAGTTTTGTCATGGATATAAGAAATACAAGTATTGATATAAGCGCTAGATTGATAATCGTAATCATTCAATAACCATAATATAACTAATAAATAAACAAATGTACATAGATAAGGCTGAAAAGAATGAAAAATACATGTTACAAAAGAAAATACTGATGAGTTCACGAGGATTTGATAAACGAATTAAATAGTTTGGTTTGCGCAGCAAGGTCATACTCTTTTATAGTAATATAGGTAAGATAAAACTAACAATGAATACTCAAATATAAAAAGGAGCCTGCTATGACAATTATCGATAAATTGAAACTTAATAAATACAATAATATGGCAGTAATTAATCAACCAAACGATTATGATGTTTTTACTGAACAAGCAACTACTCTTTCTAAAGATCATGATGCTATTTTTATTTTCGTAGAAACAATTGACGAGATGGCCAAGCATACACAATTTATACTTAATAATGAACAACTATTACTTGAGAAAGGGTATTTGTTTTTCGCTTATCCGAAAAAAGGTAATACGCGTTATAACACTTTTATTCACAGGGATGAAATGTTCCCAGCATTGAAGGTTGAAGAGGATGGATATGTAGATAAAAGTGATATGAAATTTGCACGGATGGTAAGTATGGATGATGTTTTCACTGTTGTTGGTTTAAAACGTGAAAAAAAGAAAGCAAAGAAAACGCCTGCTGCTAGTCAATGTGTCGCTGATTATGCAGAGAATATTAAAGATGTAGAGGCGTTACTAGCGGATTATCCAAATGAACTTACCTTTTATCAAAATTTAACACCGGGGTATCAAAAAGATTGGGCACGCCATCTATTTTCTGCAAAGCAGCAAAAAACACGTGAAAAACGTCTACAACAAATGGTGGAAATCCTTTCACAAGGGTATAAAACAATTGATTTGTTCCGCAGAAAGAAAAAATAAACATACACAATGATGAAACAAGTAATTAGAATGAAATTGTGGGAACGCATTGGAACTTTTGTATAGTAAATAAACATAAAAGAATGAATAAGAAAAGGTGTTTGAAATGAAATCATATATTGTAGTTGGAGCTGGAATTCTGGGAGCGTCTACTGCTTATCATCTTGCTAAGGCGGGAGCTCATGTTACATTAATTGACCGTCAAGATTTAGGACAGGCAACGGATGCAGCGGCAGGAATTGTATGTCCTTGGCTTTCACAGCGGCGTAATCAAGCTTGGTACAAAATTGCCAAAGGCGGGGCACGATATTACGCTTCTTTAATTCAGCAATTAGAAGCAGATGGCGAAACAGATACAGGTTATAACCGTGTAGGTGCCATTAGTCTTCATACGGACGAAAAAAAGTTGGATCAAATGGAAGAGCGAGCATATAAACGACGTGAGGATGCTCCTGAAATTGGTGAAATTACTCGCTTATCACAAGAGGAAACAAAAAAATTATTTCTGCCATTATCTGAAGAATATAGTGCCGTACATATAAGTGGTGCTGCAAGAGTAAATGGACGAGCGCTTCGCCAGTCTCTTGTAAATGCAGCAAAAAAACATGGTGCTACTTTTATAAAAGGAAACGCAGTTTTGATTCATGAAAACAATCATATCAAAGGTGTTACAGTAAATGGTGAAATAGTAATAGCAGATCAAGTAATTGTAACAGCAGGAGCTTGGGCAAATGAAATTTTAAAACCGCTGGACGTTAATTTCTTAGTAACTTTCCAAAAAGCACAAATTGTTCATTTACATATGCCAAATACGGATACTGAAAATTGGCCAGTTGTTATGCCGCCAAACGATCAATATATTTTAACTTTTGAAGATGGACGGATTGTTGTAGGGGCAACACATGAAAATGATACTGGTTTGGATTACCGAGTTACAGCAGGCGGCTTACATGAAGTGTTTGATAAAGCATTGTCAATCGCTCCAGGTTTAGAAAATAGTACAATGCTGGAGACAAGAGTTGGATTTAGACCGTTCACACCAGGCTTCTTACCTGTAATTGGCCCACTACCTAATTTCAAAGGGATCCTCGTTGCAAATGGTCTAGGTGCTTCGGGATTAACCGCTGGTCCGTACTTAGGATCTGAACTTGCAAAACTTGCTTTAGGCCAGCCGATAGAATTAGATTTAAGTCATTATGATGTAGCTGGCGCAATTGAATAGTTGTAGAGCTAGAAACAAAAAAGATTAGGGCAACTACCTAATCTTTTTTGTTTCTTTTTATATTGTACATAGTAAGAGTTTTATGTTTGCAGAGGAAATTTTGCATATTTTAGAGAAAATCTATATTGATTGTAATTTTGAAATAGATAGCACAAAACAATTACACATACAATGTTAAAGGATTAAGGAGTTGCCATACGTGTATAACGTTGAAATAAGAAGACCAACCATTGAAGATTATGAAGAGTTACATCAATTATTTCATACAGTCATTATAGATACATTTGCTAAAGAAGGCTTATCGGAGCTAGTTGACGATATAGAAAAGGAAATTGAAAATAAAAAGCAGTACTTGATATGTGACTTTGATAGTAATGGGAAAGATCGATATTTTTTGATAGCTGTAGATAAACAGTGTAATAAAATTATCGGGACAATTGAATTTGGTCCATCTAGTCAACTCATTAATATTTGCACAGATGGCGCATTAAAAGATTTGTATGAAGTGGGAACTGTATTTGTACTCCCAAATTACCAAAGACGTGGCATAGGAAATTTGCTTTTAAATGCGATTTTTCTTACCTTATTGGGCAAAGGAATAAAAGAATTCTGTTTGGATAGTGGATATACCAATGCACAGAAAATATGGAAGAAAAAATTTGGAGGTCCTGATTATTTGCTAAAGGATTATTGGGATAAGGCATGTGATCATATGATTTGGAGAAAATGCATGAATGATATACCTATAATATTTAGTAGATACTGAAAGCTGGTTTTGAGAATATTTTCAAAGCATACTTATTTAGCAAAATCATTCGTGTACATTTAATTAAACTGTATTTATTATCAACACGAATAGCTTTTCTTACATAATTGTGCTATTATTTACCTTTATAATAAAAGAGGACGTGAAGTAGCTTGATTAAAATTGATGTACCTGCAGTTGATGTTTCTATAACAGAAAGAAAACAAGTCATAAAAGGAGATGAACCAAGAATTACTCCAATTCATGGATTCATTGATTTCCACTTGTTCCCAAGAGATAAAGGCGGCATTTTTATGTTTTATAATATTAATGACGAGCTTCTTTTTGTAGGGAAAGCAAGAAAGATTAGACAACGAATTAAAAAGCATTTTGAAGACAACGTGTCACCAATTAAAGCACATCGTGACGAAGTATATCGTATTGATGTATGTATTGTAGAAGATCCACTGGAAAGAGAAATTTACGAAACATATATTATTAATGAGTTTCAAGCGAAATATAACGTTGATAAGGTGTTTTACAAATAATAACTGTATATATAATGTTTATTAATCCTTAAATCTATAATGATTTGAGGATTTTTTATATAAAAGGACATTACGTTAAAAACATTTGATTATTCAAGAAAGACAAGTAAAACTATGACGGAAAGTGTTAAGAATTTAGAAAGTGATAATTTTGATGATTGGATAAAGAAATTATAAAGGCTAGTATGAATGAAACAACCACTAAACTTTAAGTGGTTGTTTTTATGTTTCTTATCCACATACTCTCAAAATCTATTTCATATACTGGTACAAGCAAACAAGAAAGGAGACCATCATGAACTGGTTAGAGGCTTTTATATTAGGAATTATTCAAGGGTTAACAGAATTTTTACCTATAAGCAGTACCGGTCACTTGTACTTAGGAAGACATTTATTTAACTTAGATGAAGCGGGTCTTTTCTTAGATACGATGCTTCATATTGGTACACTGCTTGCAGTGTTTATTTACTATAAAAAAGAATTTATTTATTTAATTAAAAATCCATTTTCAAAGCTTATGTTCTTGCTTATTGTTGGGACAATTCCAGCAGTCATTATCGGTTTATTATTTAAAGATTTCTTTGAAGATATTTCAAAGACAGGTGTAACAATTGGATGGGAGTTTTTAGTGACGGGTTTGTTTTTATATATGGCAGAAAAACAAAAAAATGGCCGTAAAAAGATGGATGACATCACATATCAAGATGCCTTTATTATCGGTTCTTTTCAAGCGGTTGCTATATTTCCAGCAATCTCTCGTTCTGGCATGACGATTGTCGCTGCACTATGGAGAAAATTAGATCGTGAAACCGCAGCGTATTTTTCTTTTTTGTTATCCACACCTGCTATTGTTGGAGCCATTGTTTTACAATCTGTGGACGTATTTCAAGGAAAAGCCGAAGCGATTTCAAGTACATCGCTGATCGTTGGTACTTTATCCGCAGCATTCTTTGGATACATAGCCGTATCTTGGATGATTCAATATTTAAAACGACATTCTCTTAAAGTATTCGCGTATTATGTGTGGGCTTTAGGCGCTTTAATTTTAACTTTACAGTTTACTGGCATATTTTAAGGAAGAGTGTTCTTGAAAAGATATAGTCAAAAGGAACCTGTAAATCTTTTATTCTCTTTTTAAGAAAGGTAAATCATGGTAAATTATCATTATACTTTATTGAAAGTGAGTGATATATTATGACAGTCAGATCTTTCCACTTACCAATTAAATTAGAGGTACGGAAGGGTTAATACATTATAGGGTTTTCTTTTTAAACATTTTCCGTACAACAAAACGGAGGGATAAATTAAATGTTTAGTAATTACAGTACACTTTGCACGGAACTCTATGATTTTACAAAGCCTGTTGGTTATTCTTTAAGCGGGGATATTGAATATTATCAAGAACGATTAAAGAATTGCCAAGGGGGTATACTCGAAGCAGCGGTTGGCTCTGGACGTGTGATTATCCCACTTCTTGAAGCTGGATATACAGTTGACGGAATTGATTCTTCTCCCGAAATGTTGGATTCTTGTCGTAAACGTTGCGAGGAAAGAGGCCTAAATCCTCATTTGTATCAGGGTAAACTGCAGGAATTCTCATTACCAGCTAATTATGAGGCGATTATTATTCCTACTGGTTCATTTTGTTTAATTGAAAGTCGTGCAGATTCCTTAAACGCATTGAAATGTTTTTATAAACATCTGGCGTTGGGTGGACGTTTGATTGTTGATCTTCTCCTACCTTATGATTGGAAAGCAGGAGAAGTTAATACATCAACTTTTTCTCTACCTAACGGAGATGGGATTACATTGGAAAACAAATCGATTGAAATGGATTGGCTTAACCAAATTACTGTGTCGTATTTAAAATACGAAAAATGGCGTCAAGGAAAGTTGATACAAACCGAGTTACAACGTTTTGCAATGCATTGGTATGGAATTGAAGAGTTTAAGCTTATTTTAGAAAGTATAGGTTTTTCTGATATTACATGTTCTGCTGACTATGTTTATGAAAAACAACTAACGAATGCAAGTCAAATCATCACTTTTGAAGCTGTAAGAAAGAGATAATAGCATAGAGCTTAGTGGCATAGGAACTAAACAAAATATACGTATTTCAAGGCAATCGATATTAAATCGGTTGCCTTTTTCTATTTCACGAAGAAAGGAGAGCGTAATTCAAGCTATTAGTATCAATCACGACTTTATTAGATAGGCATTGCATGTGGGCTATTTTCTCATACGGTACTTGTAATGAAGGGGAAGGATGAATAAAAGCGAAAAAGGAAATCATACTGTTGGATGAAAAGAACATAATGAAAATTTAGTAGCAGGATATTTATTCTTAGGAGAAGAACATATAATAGTTAGCTGATTTGAAAAAGGGATGAGTGATGAATGGAAGTGTACATAGAAAAGCTACAGCAGCAAGATGCTGTAGAATTATTTGCTTTTGAATGCTATAACAGAGAGTTTTTCGAAAAAATGGTACCAAGTCGTGGTACGGATTATTATATTTATGAGGTATTTCAGCAACAACTTGATGAGCTATTAAAAGAACAAGAAGAAGGAATTTCTTACTTTTACCTCGTCCGTAATATGGAGAATAGAATTGTTGGTCGCATAAATTTAGTAGATATAGAGAAAGAGAAACAATTAGGGTATTTAGGTTATCGTGTGGGAGAAAAGTTTCTTAGAAGAGGCATCGCAGCTACGGCGGTAAAGTTACTTCTAGATCAAGCAGTCAGCTATCAAGTTACTGAAATTCATGCAAAAACAACAAATAATAATATCGCTTCGCAAAGAGTATTAGAAAAAAACGGCTTTTCACGTATTTCAATCGATAAAGGATTTATAGATTTAAACGGTCAAAAAATGGATTTCATTTATTACATTTGGAAATATACTAACATAGTATAAATAGAACTTTTAAACAAAAGGGGTACAATACAATGAAGGATTTACGTTATCCAATTGGGCAATTTACTTATGAAGAAAATATTACAGAAGAAATGATAGACAAATGGATTCAAGAAATTGAGGATCTTCCTCACGAATTAACAAAGGCAATTAAGGATTTAGATAAACATCAGTTAGATACACCGTACCGAACTGGTGGATGGACAGTTCGTCAAGTTGTTCATCATGTCGTTGATAGTCATATGAATAGTTATATTCGATTTAAGTTAGCACTTACAGAAAATAATCCAACGATTAAGCCGTATAGAGAAGAAAAATGGGCAGAGCTTCCAGATTCAAGATTACCAGTAGATGTTTCGCTTGTATTGTTAGAATCATTACATAAAAGATGGGTGAATCTATTATATTCTTTAGAAGCTGCTGATCTAGAAAAAACGTTTAATCATCCGGAATCAGGAGAGACAAAGCTTGCGGTTGCAATTGGATTATACGCATGGCACGGTCGTCATCATACTGCACATATTACTTCTTTACGAAAACGTTTAGGATGGTAAGGGAGTTATGAAAATAGCATTAGAAAGAGCGATAGAGTTGGATGCAGAATATATTTTTAATATTCAAGTACAGGCATTTATGCCGTTACTAGAAAAATATAAGGATTACGAGACAAATCCTGCAAATGAAACCGTCGATAAAGTAATTACAAGAATAAATAATCCGTATGGTAGAGTTTATAAAATATTAGTTGGGGATATCCTTGCGGGAGCTATATCTGTTCATTGGAAAAAGCAGACGCAATTTCGGATAAGTCCTATGTTTATTTTGCCTACTTATCAAGGAAAAGGGGTAGCTCAGAAGGTGATGCTTTTAATAGAGGAGATGTTCCCTCAAGCAACTAGTTGGGAACTAGACACCATTTTAGAGGAAGAACGTAATTGTTATTTATATGAAAAAATGGGTTACACTAAGACTGGCGTAAGAAAGAAATTGAATGATCATACAACACTTGTTTATTATATCAAGGCAGTATAAAAATAGATTTTAGAGGGATAGATAAAACAGAGTAAATCTGTATTTTCTATCCCTCTTTATATAATATAAGAAAATAGTTTTTTTGTATTTTTAAAAGAAATTGATGCATGTTGTTCCAAAAAATACGGGGTTAACACTTTTGTTTTCGCATAAAAATACAAGATGTTATTTTGTTGTATATTTTGTTAATGCTTTTTGAACGCTTAAAATACTGTCGTCACTTTTAAATTCTTTTGTAATTGGTTGCTCCATACTAGATATCCAAATTTTAAGTTCTGCATCTAAATCAAAATGACCTGCTGTTTCAATACTAAATTGTGTAATGCTTTTATAAGGAATAGAATGATATTCTGTTTTCTTACCAGTTACTCCTTGTTTATCTACTAAAATCATTCGGCGATTTGTAAATACAATTAAATCACGAATTAGTTTATAGGCATGTTCAACTTGTTCATCATCAAGCATAATCTTTTGTAAGTCACGTTCTACACTATCTGTATTCGCATCAGACGCATTTCCTAAAATACCGCTAAATAAACCCATATGAAATTCCTCCTTTAGATCTATGGAATGAGTTACTTTTATTGTATCACGTTATAGAGTAATAGATTCTTACAATACAGCAAGAGCTTTTTAAAGAAAATGCAATGAATTTATTAATACTTCATCATAATATCTTGTGCTAAAATAGAATTATTAATAAAATCAAGAAACAAGTGCAGAGGGCGTATACATGAAAAATATCGGTTTAGTATTAGAAGGCGGAGGAATGAAAGGCTTATATACTGCAGGAGTACTCGAATACTTTATGGAGAATGAAGTATTTTTCCCCTATGTAGTTGGCGTTTCTGCCGGAGCATGCATGGGTGCAACGTACTTATCGCGTCAAAAAGGAAGAAATAAAAAAGTAAATACAGAGCTAGTGTCTGATCATCGCTACATTTCGTATCGAAACTTCATACGGAAACGGGAATTATTTGGTATGGATTTTCTTTTTGATGAAGTACCAAATCAAATTGTACCATTTGATTTTCAAACCTTTCTTGATACAAGTGAGCAGTTTGTAATTGGGACAACGGATTGTGAGTCAGGAAGAGCTGTTTATTATAATAAACACGAGCATGGAAATGATATATTAAAAATTATTCGTGCATCCAGTTCTGTACCGTTTATTGCACCTGCTGTAGATTATGATGGTAAAAAATTATTAGATGGCGGGATAATTGACCCTGTTCCTATTCGAAAGGCGCAAGAGGATGGTTTTCGCAAAAATGTTGTGATTATGACAAAGCCAAAAGGATATATAAAACATCGGAATAGATTTTCATCGATGGCTAAATTATTATATAGACGTTATCCGAAAATATCAGAGCTCTTAGTAGAACATTATCGATTGTATAATGAAACAATTTCTTATATGAGTTCTAATGAACAAAAAGATAACTTTTTTGTCATTCAACCAAGTGTCCAGCTTCCTATAAGTGGGATTGAAAGAAATAAAGACAAGCTTGTTAATTTATATAATCTTGGGTATCAGGATGCAAAGAATCAATATGGACAGTTATTAAAATGGATACAGAAATGATAACGATAGGGGTGAACAATTGATACTAGGGAAAAAAGTAATTTTTGAAGAATTACAGAGACTACATGATTCTTTATATCAGCCATTTCCGTGTCGTGATGTACGCAACATGCGTAAAGATTTTAAAGACGCATTTTCTGAAGATGATTGTTTAAGTGCTGCCCTTAACATCTACTGGATGAATATTGCGGGAACTTTAAGTTATGTCCTAAATGGAAAGGCAGAAAAAATTCCGTTTCATCAAATCAATTTGCTGCGCACATCATTTTTTGAGCAATATAAACAATTTCGTTTTCTAGAGAAAAAGATTGAAAACTATCCGTTATTTTATAGAGACTATATGTATTATGAAAAGGCACGTAAATTATTACTTTACTACCTTGCTGAGAAAGAATAAAAACACACAGACTATATTGTTTGTGTGTTTTTTTGTTCATAAAATATACAATATTATGACCTTGTTTATATAGGAATTTATTTATAAAAAAAGAAGTACCTATAAAAATACGTTACGATTTCGTATGTATATGGCAGCTGGCATCCTTGAGAATAAAAGCTAGTAGAAGCCTATATAAGACACTTAAAGAAAAAGAATACCTAAATTACCTACAATGAGTTTTGAGGCGGTCATGACGAGATTTGGTTGCGTAAAAATCTTTCTGACGGTTTGTTAGCACTGAACAATTCAAAAACGTTATTTTAAAAAGAAATGAGGAGAGAGAATATGAATCAAAAGAATTTAGATAAAGAACTAAAAAAACAAGAGATTTTAGTAAAAGATGAGAAGGTTTGGGATTTCACATATGAAGATCACATTAGTTCTATCGTTAAACGTGCAGAAAAATCAGGAGTTTTCGATGACCTCCCTGGTAAGGGGAAACCACTTAATATTGATAAAAGCCTTTCGTATAATCCTGAAAAACAACTTTATAAAACATTGAAAGATAATCATGTTTTACCTAGGTGGATTGAGCTCTCGAAAGAAATCGATCAACTAAAAGAAAAACTAGAAGAGAATATAGATTCAAAAGAAGCAGCTAAATTAGTTCGTACAATTAATAAAAAGATTTTAGAATATAACTTGATTTGTCCGCCATCAGCACAAAAAATGAGAGTGAAATTGGATCGTTAATTTTTACTGCTGCAAATAGATACAGATGATTCTTTAGGGATTATGTGGGGAGATTGCGGCGTTGCAAATTTCTTTATAAGAAAAGAAGACTTGATAAATTTAGATTTTACAAATGTACTTTATAATCGGGATTGTTTTTGAGGAAATTTAAAGCCGCTTTCTATATGAATATCCAGGGGGTGGCTTTATTCTTCGATTTAAGAGAATTCTTTCAGTATCAATAAAAATAAAATGTATCACATAAAAAAGGAAGTGAAAGAAATGTATTTACAATTTATCGTAAAGAATATGAACCAATATATTGAGGCTGAAGGTTTGAAAAGAAAGCGCTTAGCCAAAAGACTAGGGATGTCTGAGTCGAACTTTTTAGATTACCTAAATGGAAAAAGAATGAATGGAATTTATGATTTTGCTGCAAATTTAGCGGATTGTTTAGGACATGAGCATACATTTTTTATGAAAGAGGATTTTCATAATACGGTTAAAGGTCAAGAAGAGCATGCCTTTCTATTTTCAGCAGGTGGAATGTTATCAGAGAGTGGGGAAGAGGGACTACGTCAATTAACGAAACTTTGTGATCTTATTGAGATTTATAATAGGGGTGAATCGCATGTCTGAACTTAATTTTGTAGACCTTCCCCAAATTATAGAGGAAAATAAAAAGATTAAGTTAGAAGTAGAAAACTTAATAAGAAAATATTTACAATATTACCATCCAAAAGGTTGGACAATGATTGAAGGTGCTAAAAAATATATCGCAACGCAGCATTTTTTATTGAAGCACCAATTCAAGATCAGTCTTTGGGTGGTTTTATTCGTGCAACAGATACAGAGAAATACATTTGTTATGTGAATACGTATCAACCTAGAATTTATCAAAATTTTAGCTTGTTTCATGAATTATATCATTTAATTTCACTCCAAGAGTTAGATAGGAAACTACATATTGTACATGCCGGCCTTGATAAAAGTCACACTGAAAGAAAAGCAGATTATTTTGTTTCGCTACTATTAATTGATCAACATGAATTAATTACTTTTTATAATGGTTTTGAAAAAAATGATGAAACAACATTACATAAAATATTTCCATGTATGAGTCGTTTTAAAGCACCTTTTAAAGCGATATTAATTCGTCTGTATGAATTGCAGCTAATTGATTACTCTACAATTGAGAAAAATTTTGATCAAAAATTTGATTATCATAAAGAATTTGAAGCGCTAGGCATTGATTCGTATATGATCGAGCGCAGCAATGTTATTAATTTAGGGAAAATAGAAAAAATGATGCAGCAACAAACATTACCAGAAGCAGCACAGCAGGCAAATAAACAAGTGTTGGAAGAAATAAAGCGCTATTTCTATAAGGTGAAGGGAGATGGCGTGAATTGACATCTCCAGAATTAACAAACTTTATTCAACTACATACATATTTTGTTACAGAATTAGAAGAGATAATAGATATTATTCTTGAAAGACAAAATATTTATTTCTATGATACATCTTCTATTTCAATTCACGAAAAAGCGTACTTTCAGCATAATGAAACGTTATTTTTTGAATTATATTAAAGATGCACCGATTTTAATTACTGATGTAATCGCAAAGGAAATGCGCTTACTTGAAGATGTAGATCAGCGTTATATAAAATATTTATCGCGATTTCAAACTGTTTTGTACGTGGAAGAACAACAATTATATGAACTGCTCAAAGTTGAATTTACTTCAAAACAAGCGAAACAACGCTTTTTAATAGCGAGTGACAAAGCATTTAGTTATATACAGCCACTGCGAGAAACCGTAAGAAACGCTAGAGAATCATTTTTAAATGCCGAAAATATCATTTTAGATGATTATATTAGCTTTTTCATAAGTAATAACGATAAAAACCATGGGAAATGTCTTTATTATGGGCATCGTGTGTAATCAATTAATTATGTGGTAAATTAACCATTACATTTATAGGTGTTGATAACGATTTGTTTTCATATGTAGAGCAATGCTGTTTATTAGGGAAAAACAAGGATTATAACATATATATTATGAGTAATGAAACATTGCTGTAAATAGATCATACACAGCATCAAGATAGCAAAAAACTAAAAAAGCTTGTAGAGATACATTATGTCAACTAAAATAAAAATTACAAAAAACCAGTAAACGAAGTGGTAATTTAAGTAAAGTCCAAATTGAACCATATTCAATAAATAAAATATAATGAGAGATCATATACATATAAACGAATGAAAAACTGCATGTGTAAATTTAAAAGAATTTATCAAAACAAAATATAATTTATGAAATGAATCGATTTAAATTTAATCTTTGAGATTTTTGATTCAAGAATTGCTACAAAAAATCCTGGCGCGCTTATTTATAAAATGAGCATGAAAATGTCTAAGATTTAAACAAATAGCATATAAAGCAAATTTGACTAAATATTTCTCTCTCATCTCATTTTGTAGAGTTTACTTGTATTTAGAGACAAGGGAATGCTACTTTTATATAACTTCCTATAATTTATATTATGTTAACTAGTAAAAAACAAGTAACTAATGATTACGATACTTAACCGCCTACTCTGTTGGTATGTCTTGTTTTTATTGAAATAATCAGTTCGAATGTTTTGCAGTTTTTTTAGCATTCGAACTGATTGCATATTGATTATTAAATTGGATTTCAAGATGAACTCAATTTGTAGTTTTATAATTAGTTATTCTTCATTTGAAAAATTTTATGTTTGCGTTGCAAAAATAATTCTTTTTCTTTATAAATCCATTCTGAGAAATTATTAATCGTATTTTTACCGCTTAGATATATGCGATACTGTTTTTCTTTATCAACAAAATTCGGTCTATAGTTGCGCTCTTCAAGAATTTGTTTTAAAGAATTCATAAAATTATATGAACCACCAACAAAACTCACAAAATACCTTTGAGAATTTACATGTCCATCTCCATCAAAATATCCTCTAACAAAATGATGTAGATGTTCTTTGTATGATTTGTGCGGTGTGATTCCATGCAAGTTCATGAGATCGCTTTTCATTATTTTGCTATTTAAGTTCAACATGTACACGCCAGTTTTTTGTTTTGGTACAATGGCTGGTTTGAATGTAGTTCTATTTTTATATCTTCTAAAATGCTAGATTCTTTTTGAGAAATGCTTACAGTTTGGCTATTCTTCACAATAACACCATCTGCAATGAAGAACCCTAAAATATACGCCATGTTATTAGACCAGTTTTTGAAGTAATTCTCATTTAAATGGTACTTTCGTTTCCAGCTTCCTCTTGCTCTTTTTTTGATATTGTTATCTGTCAGAACCATACGGACGTATCGAGGAGAAACATTAGCTAATTTTGCGATATTTGACGTGCTCTCCCCCTCCAAATAAAGCTTAATCATTTCTGCTTTTTCCAGCAGGCATTTTGCTCTTTTTGTACTCCTTTCAATCATTTCAATTGTCTCCCCTCAATAGATATAAATGAAACATGTACTTTCTTTTATATCATATCAAGAGAACGTATGATCTACATGTTAATTCCGGGTTAATTTTTTTATTATGTTCATTCCAAATAATTAATGAAATCTAAACCAAGCAAACCATTTCTCCTGTTTATTTTTAGTCACAAAGATTTGTCCATGCGATGCATCGTATGCTGGTAGATATTGCGGAAATAATATTTCTACAAACCAAGAATTATTAGCTATTTCCTCTCCGCAGTAATGTTTTGCCATTGCATAATAAGCTTCTGGATGCGGTGATTTTGGAAGATATGCTATAGTTTCTATCTTCCAATCTTTATGCTTTTCATCTTTATAAACTTTCGGAATAATTGTATTCAATGCATCCATAAGGCCACTATCTGAACTTACATGTCCTATTTCATTTTGCTTAGGACATGTATCATTGTTAATCAAGAATGGTACATCTTCGTTTAATGAAGCAAATGATTTTTGAGGACACGTCAACAGTCCTAATACGAATATGGAAATAATAACCTGTAAATATCTCGTTTTTTGTGGTATTTTTATTGAATTATACAATGATAATACGAATACTTTTTTCATAATCCCTTTCACTCCATAATCAGTTTTTTATAAAGTGTCTCTGAAGAGATATATTTATGTATATAGAAAGAGTTGCTTGAATAATCATTAGCATTTGTAGATTGGTACAATTATACCTATTTAATATCACGATACCTCCAATAAGACTTAAAGAAAAGTCACGCATTCATAACAAGTTTTCATGGCTTCACGTATTGTCAGTTAACATATCTAGAATTCAATGTAAAAACCCCTCCATTTTCTACTTTTCCTTCTATCCCATTCCACAACCCTTTCAAAGGAGAATTTTCACGGTTTAGCATAAGTAATTCATGTTTTTTTGATAAAACATAAAGTTTGTTTATGCATATAAATCGCCCTTTAGAATAGAGTATTGCTATTTAGTTTGTATACACCAATAAAGTATCCTTTTATCAACTGGATCGAGCTCATGGATTGGTTTATGTAAATCCGATTTACAAAAATCAGTTTGCCCGCTGCTGATCTGTTGAAAAGCATATCCTGCTTCCTTTAGTGCATTTTCTAAAGTTTCTTTATGTTCTACCCATGTCACTACGTCAATATCTTCATGAATACGGGTAATTTGACCAAGAAGGAAATCAATTGCCCATCCTCCTCTGAGCCATAAATTGATATTTAGAGACTCAGAAATTACTTTTAACTCACGAAGAACCTGTAACTGGCATTCTGTTGCTTTATCTAATTTGTTATCCATTTTAACTCCACCTTTCTTTATATAAAGAATTAAAATGCTTATTAGTTTGGGTTATATTTGTTTTCAAATTCCGTTTTTGCAATGTTAGTATATTTGTTAACAAACTCTGTTTTTGCTTTCGTATATCCGTCTCTATCCTGTTCATATTTGTCTATTAAGCTCTTTTTTAAATTGCCATACTCTTTGGCAACATCTTTATGCAGTCGTAAAAAGTCTCTAAAATACAATTCATTCCAATTGCCTATATACCTAACATGAAGATGAAATACTTTTTCGGCAAATCCTTTTTCTGTATAGCCTTTCATAAACATCATATGTGGTGCTGGTTTTTGTGGTTGCTTTTCAAAGATATACCCGTTTTTCTCTAACACACTCACTAAAAATTTCAAATCGCAGTCTTCTGTTATTTCAAGCAATATATCTATCGTTGGCTTTGCTAATAATCCGTTAATAGAAGTACTGCCTATGTGATTAATTCGTTCAATATATTGACTACCGATTATGTTGTTAAGTAGTTTTTCTTCTTGTAAATACCAATCTTTCCATATTGGATTATGTTCTTTCAGTATAATCGGAAACAGTTCCCACAGTTCTTCAAGTGACATTTCTGACAAACTCTTATCCATAATACAATCCTCCATTTTACTTACTAGCAGGTAAAGGTGATTCAGTAGGCTGGTTTATTTCTGTTTTAATAAGTTTTGATCATATACACTTTGAATCAAATCCTCTAATTTCTTCTCAGAGGGATGTGGTTGATTTTCAGGAACTGTTCTACCAGCCGATTTAAATTGCGGACCACATGCTGTTCGTGTCACTTCTAATTGATCAAATCGAAACGTATGTTCATTTCCTTCTCCAACGTGATCTGTGCTACTTCCTGTAGACTTCGGCCTGATACAACTTGAATCTAATTTTGTTCGTTTCCCCTCTTTATCGATAATGTAGTATTTATCATTTACGATGCCGTATTTCATATCTTTTGTTGACGTAATAGCTGTCCCGTCTGGTGAGAAGGATACAACGCGAATCCATCCTCTGTTTGTAATGGATTCGCACCAGGTACATTATAAAGCACTATCAAATCCCCTTCATATCCATCTGGGATGAGATAAACGACATCTGTTGTCCTTTGTGTAAGTGAACTACAGCCACCTAAACATAAGGTAGTGATAAATCCGATATATATCATTGTTTTTTTCACGCTAATCCCCTCGCGATATATCAAATTCTTTCACCTGCATATATATCCCATATACCAAAGACATTACTTATAAAATTGTATAATCATCAAAATATTGATCAATGCTTTGTAGTTTTTCCACTTTGAAATTTGTAATAACAAAAGAAGTATCATGTAGAGGTAACGTTTCATCTAAAGTAATTATGTTTCTATCTTTATCAATAAGAGTGAATGAATAAATACCTTCTAGAGTAGCCGTTACTTTTCCTAAAGCTCTTTTATTCAACCATATAGACAACCCTGCAAACAAAGAAGCAGTAACGATCACTTTATTATCTACTAATTCCATATTCATATAGTCTAGGCTATCAACATCAAATAGTTCTACGTAGTCACATTCTGCATTGTTGTATTCTTTCGTAAAGTACTCAATGAAACTACTGATAAATTGTTCTTTGTTATTCAAACTCTCCAGTATTTCACAACTTTCATCCAGTATAAGTTCTTCGAGTTGTTTGTTCGTAAATACTACGTTGTGTACTTGCATGCATTTCCCCCCTAAGACTTCTGTACTATAATTTTATAACAGAGTCCTTTTGGATAACTTTTACATATACATTACCATATTTCGGTAATAATGTTTAAAATAGATTTTAAACATAAGATAATTGCTAGCAGAATACTTATTATCCTTTGCAGTGTCGTCCGATACAAAGTAAAAAGACACCTATACAAAAAGGTGTCTGATGTAAAGTAGCATATCTAATGAAAGACAATTGGAATTACTCCTTTTTCTCTCCATTCGTGTTTCCATAAGTCAAAATTTCAAGAACGAATTCACATAAGCCGACTACAACTTCTCCAATTCCTTCATCCATGCTTTTTCACTCCCCTTTTAGTAAATATAATTCAAGTATATAAGGGAAGTGTTTTTAAGTGCTATTGGAGAAGGTGACATAAACATTACAAGTTTGTAAGGATAATCCAGTTTAAATAATACCGATACATAAAGAGCGCACATTTTCCCTTGTAACAACTCTTTCCATAACCAATCAATTTCTGTTAATCCTCCCTCTCTACTGATGCTGCTTAGCCAATTTACAATTGGCAGAGTTAACGTAATCATATTTAATTTATTATTATATTTAACGCAGAGGCAGCTTTAGGCCATCCAACGTAAAAGGCCATATGTGTTATCAAAGCAATGATTTCCTTTTCGTTAATTCCGTTCTTTTCAGCTAATTTTAGATGAAATGGTAGTTGTTCAGTATTACCGATACTAATTAGAGCAGATAGTGTACATAAACTTCTTTCTCTGGATGTTAAAGTAGGATCTCTCCATATTTTTTCGAATAATATGTTTTCGCTATAATCAACAAAATCGGGAGCCATTTCTCTCATTTTATTTGGTATTTTAGATTCAATACGATCATTCACTATTCTTTTCCCTCCGTCATATTAACCATTTGTGTTACTCCTTGACCAAATGACCAGTTTTCAGCAGATGTTTCGTTTAACGTAATAAAAATATCAGCTGTAGAGATGTTTAAATGATTAGAAATAGCTTTTGATATGGATTGATACAATTTCTTTTTCTGATTTATTGTTCTTCCTGGCCCACATGTAATAGAAACATGCATTATTTTTTCTGTTCTCTTTTTGTCTCCTTCTAGCAGGTAATACGGATCGTAAAAAAATTGATTAGAAGGGTAGGGAAAAAACATTTGAAAGTAATCATTTTCAGGAACTTCAAAGTGTTCAATTAACGAACGATGAATACTATTGCTCACCTTTTTTAATTCTTCTTTATTCGATAGACTTTCAGGGTAATAAACGTTAACAAAAGGCATATATTCTCATTCCCTTTCTTGTTGTATATTTTTGATATTAATTTCTATTGTGAAATATGCAAAACTTCATATACTGTAAGATGGTCTGACGAGTTAATTTTTGGTTTTTCTTGATAAAAACTGAATTGACTATAGCCCCATTTATCTGGATTATAAACTAATAAATTCCCCAAACTTTTTTCTGTATTTTTCACATATTGATTAATAGTATTAAATGGTGTTTTGGCTAATGATTTCCCTTTAGAAATATTTCCTGCATATTCAACAACATATCTACTTTTATTAAAATCTTTGTCTAAGTTAATAGATAAAGGAACACCAATATTAATGTGTTGCCATCCAAAGGATTCTAAAATATTGTCATAAAAACCCTCAAAGATAAATTTGTTCATTCCTTGATAGTTATTCCAAATATATAACGGTGCATAGGAATTATATAAATTTTTGTTTTTCTCTGCCTCGGTGATTAAGTACGCTTTAAAATTAAGCCCTAGAAAACCATCCGTTTTATGTCCATTGTCTTGCACCCTTTTTCTAATAATCCCCATATCATAATTTTTTGGCAAAATAACCTTATATTGCATTCCAATCATGTTTATCACTCACTTTCAAGATTATATAAATTATGATAATTCGAGATTAAAGCAGTGTAAAATAGGTATAAATTATGCATGGTATCATTTATAATGATATTCAATAAGGGGTTGAAATGAATGGAAATAAATGATCTTATCATATTTAAAACTGTAGTGAATGAAGGTTCAATCAGTAAAGCTGCAAAAGAACTAGGTTATGTTCAACCAAATGTAACTGAAAGAATTAAAAAATTAGAACAAGAGTTAGAAACACCGTTACTACATAGATATAACAAAGGTATTTCACTATTACCATCAGGCGATATTTTGTTAGATTATACGAATAAAATACTAAATCTAGTAGAAGAAGCAAAAAATGAAATTAAAATGAGTGGAGATTCTTATCGAATAGCGACTTCACAATCTATTTTGTTAAATTATTTAAGTACCCGTATCAAAGAAAATTTCAGGAATTATCAAATATATATGGAAAATAGTAATCACCTGCAACAACTATTAAAGAAACAAAGAGTTGATATGATCATAACTTATGGGGATTATTCCGATCCAGCGTTTCAAAAAGTATTCAGTACAACAGTTTCTATGGGTTTACTAAAAGCAAAAGGAAAATCTAATATTGACTATTCAAAGGAGTTCTTTTTTGTTAGCCATGATAAACAATGTCCCTTTAGAAATTATACAATTGAATTTATGAAGGAGAATAATCTCTCTAAAAAGCAACTTCAGCAGCTAGATTCTTATTCACTTATTCAGGAATTCATTGCTCAGGGAAAGGGGTTAGCTTTTTTACCTATTAACAATGATAAATTAGAAAAAATTGAGGAAGTACCTATACAAAAAATACCTATTAATTTTTTTACGATTCGAGAATCAGAAAAAATAATCCCAAGCGAGCTATTTGATTGATAAACGAATTCGTCTTGCAAAATAACTCTTAAAAAGAGTCCAATTTACGCGACCTTCTTTAATCTACTTTTCAAACATTAGGTGTTCTTTTTCTTTCGGAGACAAAAAAATATCCCCTTTAAACAAAAAAATCTAAAGGGGTATTTTTTAAAACGTCGTGACTTTATTTCAATAATATGTATACATAGTTGCTCCCCCGCTATTCTTCTATTAGCTCTTTTAAGGAGTTACTATTCTTCATTTCTTCACAAAGTACTTTTTACAAACATCTCAAACTTTTTCATTTCCTCAACAAATGGATTATGGTTGCTTTCTTCAAATGTAGTCATTGTAGAAAAAGGAATTAACTCTGCAATTTCTTTTGAAAACTCATATGGACATTGCGCATCATATTTACCACAATAAATAAAACTAGGTATCTTTACATCTTTTAACTTTTCTCGTACATCATACGTTTTACATTCAACTTGAATAAAGTAGTTTAAACGATCTCCGACTACTTTCCCGCTATTCGGCAGTTTTAGTGCTTTTTCAAACTTCTCCTCAGAGAAAAAGGACATAAGTGCCCACTCTTTATTCAGTGCTTGTCTGTTCTCCTTTGGTGTATGTGGGCTATTTAAAGCGTCCATAATGTTCATGATTCTTGTAAAATGTTCGTTCTCTTTACAATAAATACTTCCTTTATGATAAATATACGCTTTAATTGCAGCTGTACCACCAGCAATTATTTTAGTTAAGCTATGATAAGCTTCGATAGCATAAACAAGAACTAGCATCCCTCCTGTAGAATGTCCTGCGAATGAAATAGTTAACTGCTTTTGTCCGCTAAGCGTATCTATCTGCTGCGTCTCAGTTATTTTACCTATTTGGGAAGTGTTAGAGGAAATTCTTATTGTAGATTCATCGATGTTTTCCCACCTTAAAAATATTAGCTTTATGACTTGTGAAGAATTGTCCCGTTAAAAATATAAGGTACAGTTTCTCTTTTTTGTAATAAATCTTTTACATGTTCCGGAAGGCGCAAATAAGGTGCTACTGTTTGTAAGTCCATCCAAGTGATTTCTTCAATTTCTTTTGGACGTGATATATGTATCTCTCCCCCAATTACTTTTCCTAAAAAGTTGAAGAAAATGACATGATGATCTTTTTCTTCAAAAAAAGCCTCACTTATTGAGAAAATCCCTTCCACTGTTATATCTAAACCTGTTTCTTCTTTTACTTCCCGAATTGCGGCCTCTTCTAATGTTTCACCTAATTTAACTGCACCACCTGGTAAAGTAAAATAAGAAAAATGTCTTCCTTTATTTTTGACCATCAATACTTTTTCATGAAATTCATCGTAAAGTAGCGCATATGTTACATTTACTCTTTTTATAGGAATCATCCTCTAATAATAGAATTTTCTGCATTTATTTTATTCTATCATTAATGTTTGGAAAATACATGCAAATGCATTTGGTTCAAGAGGTTTACATACAATTTCAATAGAATTCTTTATATTAAAATTGTATAATTGTGGCAGACTGTTGATTATGGACGGATGATTGAAATGAAGAAACATAAAATAAAACGACGTAAACGGAACACGTTTAGGCAATTTCTGTTTCGGTGTTGGATAAATATCAAGAAATTGTTTAAAGCATTATTATTTTTAGTAGTTTTAGGTACATTTTTAGGGGTTAGTTATTACATAGTGAATGCAATATCGAATCGAGAATTTACAGTATATCTTGCTTTGGCTTTTGTTATCTGCTTTGTATCTTCTTATATTCTGGGGTATATGATTAGCAAAGTTAAGGATTGGGATTTTTCAAATGCAGTTGCAAATTTTAATGGAGATATTGGAGGTTGTTTAATAGCTCTTATTTTATTTATAGCATTTTTTTTATTATTTGGTGTCACGTATTTTGGTGCGAACTATATAATTTATAAAATAACTGGAAATAAAAAATTTAAATCTCTTTAAAAAGAGCCCTTCATATTAGGGCTCTTTTTTACGAAAAATTCTATATGAATTAAACGACTTTTTGATATGATTTTTGTATTTCTTTTTTCTTTTTTGGGCCTGGAGGGCGAATGGAGATTGCAATAATAAAGGACACAATACATAGCACACCAATTGTAATAAAAGTTGGTTGGAATCCGCCTAATAGTACACCTATAAACGAACCTGCAAGCGCGCCAAATCCAAATCCTTGATAAACGATCCCGTAATTTGTACTATGATTTTTCAAACCGAAGAAATCACCTACGATGGCTGGGAATATTGTAATATTTCCTCCGAAACAAAAAGCAACACTTGCTACGCAGGCGAAATAAATTGCGTAGTTTAACTGCATAAAGCTTAATGTAAAAACAGACAATCCGATAATAACAAACGTTGCTGAAACAATCTTTAATCGTCCTATTTTATCCGATAACGTTCCAAGAATTATTCGACCAATAGTATTAAAGACTGCAACCATTGCAACAGCGTTAGCGGCAGTTGCAGCACTAAGTCCTACCAGCTGAACGCCTATATCTTTTACCATACCAATTAAATATAAGCCGCTCATACATGACGTAAATAACATAAAGAATAAAAGGTATACTTGTTTTGTGCGTAACATTTCTTGAGTTGTATAATCATTACTCGATGTTTGAGATACTGCCTCATTTGTAGTGGCTTCACGCAAAAAGCATGAACCTACTAGCACTAAAATCAAAACAGTAATACCCCAATATGAAAAAGCTTGTGATACCCCAACTGTATCAATTAGCATACCATTTACGTATTTAAAAATTAAACTTCCCATTCCGTAAGCGGAAACAGATATACCCGAAATGAGACCTTTACGATTTGGAAACCATTTGATTAAATTGGATAATGATGTGATATAAGCTGTCCCATCTGCATAACCTACTACCACACCAGCTAATATATATAATAAAGGTAATGAGGAAACTCGTGAGCTAAGTATTAAGCCTAGTCCTAATACAATTCCTGCGATTGCAACTAGTTTACGAAGGCCTATTTTTTGCTGTAATTTTCCTGCAAACAAAGTGGAAAACGATAAAGAAAAGCTGGTAATGGAGAAAGTAATCGCTACAGCCTGAAGTTCCCAGCCAAATTTACTCACTAAAGGTTGATTAAACAAACTCCATGTGTAAATTGTTCCAAGACCAATTTGTATAATAATTGTGCCTAGGACAATAAGCCATGGTTTTACAGATGCTTGTTTCATGCTAACTGTCCCTTTCTTGTAGTGACATGATTTTTCAAAATTAGTATATCCATGATCCTATACGAAATACGAATATTAAAATGGAAATTAAGATAACGTATTGTATATAACATACAAAAAG
>NZ_NVPR01000053.1 GCF_002551815.1 Bacillus sp. AFS098217 | reverse complement strand
GTGGGGGAGAGCATCTGGCCATGCATAGAAGCGGTTAGGGCCTTTTTCTGCCACATGCGAAGTAAAAACGAGTGTAAGTTACGTTTTACTCTGCATAGCAGGGAATTTAGATGCCGAAAAATGAAAATGGATTTATATAACAATCAACAATCGTGACTCTATTTCAAATTTACAGTAGGTAATTTCCCGCTCTATATGACACTAAACTACTAAACTGTTAATATGTAGAATAGCAAAAAAAGTGCCTATGTCATGTCGCATAGGCACTTTTTTTGCATAAATGAGATTAGATGCTGAGAAGTTTTTATATTTAAATATCGTATTGACTTTTAAATTTGAAAATTTCATCAACAGCTTGCTGATACCCACCTGATTTTTGAAAGGATTCCCTAATATTTGCAACAGCTTTATGAAAAGATGGATGTCTTAGCACATGATCTGCGGTTTCACGTAGTTGACTTGCAGTCAAGCCTTGCATTTGTAATTTAATGCCGGCTCCAAGATTGGCAACTTGCCCTGCAATTACTGGCTGATCTGCGCTTTGCGGGATTACAATTAGTGGAATTCCGTAATAGAAACCTTCATTGGTACTGTTCATTCCACCATGTGTAATAAATAATTTAGTGTATTTAAGTACCTCAGTTTGTGGAACATAATTTTTCACAATGAAGTTTTTAGGAATCTCCCCTAAATCAGATATTTGAGTTTTTTCCCCAATAGACATAATAACAGTATGATCAGTGTCCTCAAATGCCTTAAAACAAAGCTTATAGAAATCAATTGCTTGGTTAAAAACAGTACCTAGTGAAATGTAAATTGGACTTTTTCCTTTGATTGCAGTAAAGTCGAAGTTTTCTTGTGTTAATCGTGTAGAGATGGATGGCCCTACAAATTTGTATGTTTGGTCAAACGTTTCTCCAAAAGGTTGAAACTCCCTAGTTGTATAAACAATTGTAAGTGGTGCAGGATTACAAAAAGCTTCATAAGGAGAAGTGATTTCAATACCATATTTTTCTTTAATTTTTGTTGTTAGGTTTTGAAAATCATTATTTACCCTTTTAGCAATTTCTGTTGGGATATTTTGTGAAAGATGTTCTAACATTCTTTCAAATGATATTTCAGTTTGAGCAAAAGATGTACACGAATTAATTGCGGGGAGCTTTAGGATTTTGGAAAGTAAACGTCCACAACCAAACATAGAATCGTGAATGATGTAATCAAAATGTTCTCCCTGGATCTGTTCAAGAACGCTAGGTATAATGATATCCGCCGTATATAAAAGACCGTTGATTCTTTCGGATAAATAATTTCTGCCACCTGAGATAAAGGCTTTTAAAAATTTTTGACCGTCAAATGTTCGTACATTAGCTCCCGTCTTTTCAATACGCTCTCGAAAAGCTTCTATAGAAAAATATACCACCTCTTCTCCACGCGAAATAAGCTCTTGTACAACCCCAATTGTTGGATTGATATGTCCTTCTGATCCACCATTAATAAATAAAACACATGCCATTATAACCACTCCTTAAGTCAAACGTTCTCTATATTTAAGTTGAGCAATAGTAAGGATATTGCTTAACTTAAATATAGAGGAAAAACTCACATTTTGAAAAAAGATTGATCAAAATGTGAATTTCTTTTTGGATGAAAATTCATTTTGTATAAAAGGTTTGAGTATAACTCACTTAGACTTCTTTAAACCATCGTTATTTTGATCCATCATAATTTCTTCTAATTTACGGGGAGAACCACTCATAGAACTATGAAATATAATACCTAAAAAATTCAAAAAATAAAAACAATCTCTTGCAGATATATTACCGAAGAGGTTGTTTTTTATCGAACTTTATTTCAAAGCTACATCATTGTGAATAAGAAATAATTTCTATTTTTTATTTCTGGCCACTTTTTAATATTGTATAGATTAAATTTGCAACTTTACCACAAAGATAACCAATTGCCTTTTCCATAAATCATTCCATTTTATTATGAAAGTTTGTTTAATAGTTGGTTTAAATCTTGCTTTGTTTTCGTAGTTAGCGATTTCATCCGTTTCACATCTATTTTTTGTTTCTCAGCTCCTACAATTAAAGGATACATACTTTGTCCAATTGTTTTATAATCAGTTGGATGTGAAGCCTCTAATTCTTTTTCTACTGCATCCCATTTGTCACTTATTTGTTTTCCAAGCTTATTTACTGTGTCTAGCTTTGGATTAGCAACCAATTGTTTATCTAAGTTTTCAATCAGTTGAACAACTTCCTTTACATTTGTTTTCACAGCTATAGTTTGCTTCGTATCTTTCGTTGAAGTTTTTCCATCTGTAGTTTGATCACTTGTTTTCGTAGTCGTTTCTTTTTCTGTCGTTTTTCCATTTGTAGTTTGATCATTTGTTTTCGTAGTTGTTTCTTTTTCTGTCGTTTTTCCACTTGTAGTTTGATCATTTGTTTTCCCAGTTGTTGTTTTGGCATTACTGTCAGTTCCTGATGTTTCCTTTGAATTCTTTTGATCTTTCTCTGTTTTTTCGTTATTTTTCGTTGTAGACGTTTCATCAGCATTTGTTGTTTTTGCCTCTTCTTGTGCATTCGTTTGTTCTTTCTTTGCTTGATCTTTTTCTGCAGAAGGACTACAAGCTGTAATGGAGAGCATTGTACCAATCGCTAAAGATGCAATTGTTATCTTTTTCATTTTCATAAAAAGCCTCCTATATTTACAATTTTATCCTCCTCTTTACGATTCTATTTATCCATAAAAATCCCTTTTTGTTCTAACTATCATCTTTCCGACAGGAATCTCCATATCCGTACGTCATGTAATTATACGTTTCATGTTAATATTCGAGTTTTTTCTACTTGTTTTATATTACATTTGAAAAATATATTGTCGTATAAAGAATATCATTCTGTATTCCCATTCTTTAAAGCAATATCCCTCTATCAAAAGTCCTGATTTTTTGACAATCTACTTATTTCATACAAAAAAATAACTCGATAAAATATTTATTATTTCTCAACTTTTGTTTACATAATAATATTATAAACTATTAATCCATTGATTATTCCCCCTTACCAATCGGGCTTTTACATGGCGTTTATCTCCTCCCTGACTTCTTTGCTTTTATCGAGCTTTGAGGTGGTAGTAATACTGCCCATTCATGCGGGATAAACATGGCTTCTTACAGATAAATCCCCTGCATAAATACAGGGGATTTACTTTATTATTTAATATTTGCTAATATACGTTCTGCACCTAATTGTAAGCTTCGCGTTACGATTACATTTATAATTGTAAATACAATTAGTAGAATAATAAACATACCCCACAAACCAATTCCTAAAACAAAGTATAATGCACATACACCAGCTACGATAACCACATCCATTAAAATGTTCGCAAGGAAACTCCACAAGGTTGTGTATCGACTTTTAAACAATTTTTGCTCTGAATCCCAATGTATGTCCGCTGTTTGAGCATCCCAGCGCGTACCAATTAAATTTGTTAGCCATAAGCCATTTGCGCTTAATAAAAACCATAGCAACATAAAGAGCGGTGAAACACCCGCAACAATAATCATAATTAGGCCAAATACAGCTAAAATGGCTATATTAATAAACCATGCTGTAAATACTTTTGCAAAAAAGATATCCGATGCTTTTACTGGTAAATAACGATTGACAAACCATGAACTTCCATCCCTAGAAAAGGACGTTGTTGCAATAACATTACTTCCCATTAAAAATAAACCTGCACAAAAACCAATGCCAAGAGCTAAACCAGACCATTCTGGATCTTTTACAAACTTAGTTAACCACTGTAAGTTCCCGTCCTGTACGAAAAGAATAAAGAATAGCATAATTGGCATTATGAAAGTTTGCACGATACAATTTATAAAAAATTGTGGTGTCCGGAATAAAGTTTTGAACTCTTTTTTTACATAAGCTTTTATGTGTGAGCTTTGTATAGTTGATTTCTTTAAGTTCTCTGCTGAAATAGCCTCTTTTTTTGCTGTACTTGTTGAAAGTCCAATAACTCCTTTTAAATATGTACGCTGTGCAACATAGAAAAACAATCCGAAAAATGCTAAGGAAATTACTGCAAAAATCACTACATATATAATCCCCTTCCAAGAAGCGTTTTCTATTAATCCCATTGCACCAAAGTATGTTGTTGGAAAATAATTGGTCATCTGAACTAGTAAAGACGATTGATGATCAGCAAAATAATTTGCAACCGCATCCCCTGATACTGCACTTTTGTTTTTCCATTGCATAAATATGTTAATGCCTACAATAAATAATAGAGTTAGCACCCCGATGAACATATTGCTTCGATCTTTATTTTTAGCAATATTTGTATATCGCATAATAACTGTCATTAAGAGTGAGGCAAGTACGAGTGGAATAATAGGGAAAAATATGTAAATCAATATTACATATAAATAATATGTAATAAACGCACCACTTTGCAGACCGTAAACAATGAAAATTGGAAGTAAAATGAAAGATGCCATTACATACTGTGTAATTAATACGGTAATAAATTTCGCTGTAATAATTTGTGCTGGCTGCAGTGGTAATGGTAACAGCGTTTCAACATCATTGTTATAATAAAATACAGTTAAAATATTCGTAATACTAATTACAAATACCCATATGCTTGCAACGGCCAATCCCATGCCAATTATCGATGTTTCCTGTCCAATTGATTTCATTCCAACATACATTCCATATGTAAGTGGACCAATAAGTATAAACCCGGCAAATAATAGTGCTAAAAATGAAAATACATACGCCCACCGTTTCTTTTTATCCGTTATAATATCTGCATAATTTAATTTCAATAATACTTTTGTTAATGTCCAAATTTTATTCATTCCCAGTCATCTCCAAGAACATTTTTTCAAGAGATTCATTGGATTTAAAATGATCTCTCATTTCATTTAAGTTTCCTTGGAACTGCAAATTCCCCTTATTAATGATAGCTACGCGATCGCATAATTTCTCAGCTACTTCTAATACGTGTGTAGAGAAAAATACCGTTTTTCCTTTATCTGCATGTTCTCTCATCATCTGTTTTAAAATAAACGCTGATTTTGGATCAAGCCCTGTCATTGGCTCATCTAAAATCCACACATCTGGATCATGAAGAAGAACACCGATAATAATAATTTTCTGTCTCATTCCATGTGAATAGCTCTGAATTTGGTCAGACAAGGCATTATAAAGGTCGAATTTCTCTGCTAAAAATTGAATTTTTTCCTGCCGGATTGCATTTGGCACCTCATACATATCAGCCATAAAATTCAAATACTCTATCCCTTTTAATCGCAGAAACATATCGGGACTATCCGGAACATAACCGAATGTTTTCTTGGCTTCCATAGGATCTTTCGTCACATCTTTTCCGTTGATCGAAATTGTTCCCTTATCTATTGCGTGAATACCTGTTACCATCTTAATTGTTGTTGATTTCCCAGCACCATTGGGGCCTAAAAATCCAAAAATTTCTCCACTTGGTACCGTTAAACTTAAATCTTTTACTGCATACGAAGAACCGTTATAACTTTTTGACACGTTTACAATTTCAATCATTTTATCCAACCCTTTCCTTTATTACCAATAAACTATATTATGATTATATCATAGTTATATTTTTTGATTTTTGTATTTTTTCAGATTTCAAACTTTATTTCTACCCATTAAAATAAATGTACAAACCTACACCAACTATTAAAATAATAGCTAACAAAATGTAAATCATTGTAAGCCGTGTAATATTTCCTTTCGTTGATTTACTATAATTTTCATCCCCATTTTTTCCTACTATTATCGTCCCAACCACCGTTACTGCCACGAGAAACAATGTAATTACTATCAAATTTGTCATTTTTTAACTCCTCCCTTCGCAACCATTTTACGCTATTTTTACTATTTATAGCGTGTAAATAGTATCATTTTTCTGAATTTTATGGAGGATTTCATTTTTTCTTTTCCCCATGTATGTATTTTGTGATATATTTATAACATAAAGTGATGTATTTGTAACATCGAAAGGAGATCGTATGATGAAGACAACTTGGATAAAATATCTTGGATTCCTTGGCTTTTTTGGATTTCTCGGTTTCTTTTATGAAAAAGGATTGTTTAGTATGTTTTGTTTCTTTTCCTTTTTCACAACGTATAGGAAAGTTCATCACGATGAGCTCTTTGAACAAATTGTAAATAAAGCTTGTCGAAATGCTTTTATCATTACATTATTGACTACTACGATATTTATATTTATTGAAATGTTATTCCCTAATCCAACTATACAAGAAATCGATATCGCTATCATTTTTGGTCTACTTGTTCTTACATTTGGATTTTCTATTTACTTTTACGATACACCAATGGATGAAATGGAAGATGCGCCATGGCGTTCATAACAAAAATAAAAGAATATCGCGCCCATTTACATATGACCCAGGATGATTTAGCAAAACTCGTTGGCGTCCGCCGTGAAACGATAAGCCATTTAGAGAAAGGAAAGTATAACCCTTCCTTACAACTTGCTCATGACATTGCAAAAGCATTGCATGCTTCCATCGATGAAATTTTTATTTTTGATGAAGTTTAAAAGTAAGAGATAAATAAGTCACCCTCTCTTGGTTATGACAGAGAGGGTGATTGTAAATCTAAATACAATGTAATTAAAAATTCTTAATAACAAACCAGACAATACTATATAAATCCATTTTCATTTTTCGACATCTAAATCCTTGCTATGCAGAATAAACAATAACCTACACTCGTTTACTCTTTCTGTTTTTACTTCGCATGTGGCAGAAAAAGGCTCGACCACCGCTTCTATGCATGAATAGATGCTCTCTCCCTCCTAAAAGTCGGTTTTTTAATTGATGTATATATACAGGATTTCTCATCAAAACTATTTATATATTACTTTTCTAATAACAATTGCTTCATCTTATCTAGTTGCTCTTTTGTAAGACCTAATCCCTTTTCAGCATAGACTTCAATACTTCCATATTTATGATTGATTTCATCAATCGCAGCCTGTAAGTATTCCGCACGCGCTTCAAACATAGCACCTAATATTTCTTTACTCTCCTCATTTTGTAGCTTTGCTCCTATAAATGCCAGCATTTTTTGATTTAATTTCTCGCGGAACCCATTGCTTAATAAATAATCTTGCATAACGGTTTCCTCTGGTACACCAAGTAGCAGTAATAATAAAGCAGAACCAAAACCAGTGCGATCTTTTCCTGCTGTACAATGATTTACAAGTGGTAAATTTTCCGGATCTTGAGCAAGCTGCAAGAAGTGCACAAATGCTTCATTTCCCGTTACAAAGTCTTTGTTCATGTTAACTAAATATTCTCCCGGTTTTCCCAGCACCGATAAGTCACCAACTTGGAAAAACTCATTTATATTTAAATCTTTTGCCAAGTCTTGCATGACCGGTAAACATACTTGACGAGCACCAGTGATACTTGGATTTGGTTTATGTTTTACTTCAAAATCTGTACGATAATCACATATTAATTTCAAACCAGATTGTTGCAAATAATTAATATCGGCTTCTGTTAACCCAGCTAATTCTTCAGAGCGATATAATTTCCCCCACTTTACTCTTCGGCCATCTATCGTTTCATAGCCCCCTAAATCTCGGAAGTTAAATGCTCCTTGTAGTGGTAACTTACGTTCTGCTATTGTAACTGCTTGTCCATTACTACCTACCAATCGAAAATATGGGCGTACATCCACACTTGGATTTTTGATTGTACATGATGATTCCCCTGATATTTTTAATAGAAATTCACCATTTCCCTCAATCTGTTCTGGAGAAATACTCCAATAAATACTAACTTCCTCTGGCCCATTTTCCCATTGTATATGTAACATATTATCTTTATTTTGTTCAATGCTTGCTTGTAACCAATTGCTTTGCTGTTTCATTTTTTTCACCAACACTTTCTTCATATAGTCCGCATATATATGAAATGTCTTTTCTTTATTGTATTACAATGAGACTACTTCTGTCCTAACTGTATTTAAGACATTCCATTTTTCATTCCTTTACATGAAGAAAAGATTTCTTTCACCTCTGCAAATGTTGGCTTCATTATATCTAGAAAAAATTCTTTTACCCGAAACATTCCTGCTGGTGTACTGACTTGAAACCAAAGGGTCTCCCACTATTCCCCTTCTTGACGACCTGAAACATTTTCAACATGCCAGTCTTCCAATAACACGGATGGATAAAGCGGAATTAAATGATTGAACTTTTGGTTTAACATAACTGCCCCCTTATCTACCTCAAAGGTTTTACACTGCAATTTCAACATATACTCCTTGCATGAGCAGGGTTGTCCTTGAATATATAGAATACTAGAAAATATTGCACAATTAAAGCACAGAGGAGGTTCATCTTTGAATATCATGACATTGCAACAACAATTGGAGCTTATTCAGCAAAATGATTATACACAAATGCAGAATATCGATATGAATGAGTTAACACTCAACATGCTGCAACATATCGGGACAACTGATAGCTATGTTCGTAATCAATTAATATATGACTGCTTTTCACATTTTATTCAAAATGAATTTCTTTCTCACGATCAACTAGAATTATTGTTAACGACTTGCCTAAGTAAGAAATATTTACACTTTGATATTACTTCTTCACATACAGATGGAGTGTTTACCCGTTCGTATACGGCGCTATTAATTGCTTTAATCATACAATTCGATAACACGCATTCCTTTTTATTACCAGAAACTATTCAAGAAACAAAAAAACAACTCATTGAATATATGAACCTCGAGACAGATTTTCGAGGACATGTCAAAAATAAAGGATGGGCTCATAGCGTTGCACATGTTTCTGATGCATTTAATGAACTTGTTCATAATCCAAACATATCCTGTACTTGCTACGAAGAAATTACGCATTGCTTATTAAATAAAATATTCATTTATTCCACTGTATATCACAGCAATGAAGATGAAAGAATTGTGACTCCTCTTTTATCTATGCTGTACCATGACTTTCCGAAAGAACAATTTTTCTCAATTATTTATAAAAAAATAAAACGACTACCGCAATTTAGAAAGCGACTTTCTCTTGATGAATATTGTATTTTATGTGCCAATATAAAAACATTTTTACGCACATTATTTTTTAGAGCAAGAGAAGACCCCAATCTCACTTCTATCTCGATTCGGGCGGAAAAACTGGTAAGGGAATTGCTAAAGTATTACTAATGCGCTCAAAATATAGATTCATAAGGAGAAAAGAAAATAAGGGAACAATTATCGTTCCCTCTCATAGCCAATCCGCTTTTTAATTTCAGCTAAATTTAGCTTCGCAATTTCCCTAGCACGATTCGCACCTTTTTCTAATGCCTCATACAATAAGCTCGGTGCATTCATATAGAATTTAAATTTCAAAAAGGGGTAAAGTCACATCGCTATCAACTTAAAAATTTATAGCGCCCCCAGAACGAAATTTTTAGACTTTCTTGTAACAAAGAAGCATATTTTATCGGCTTGGTGTGATCTATTTTCTTAACTTGATGGACATGTGACACTACCCCTAATAAGAAATGTTATACTATCACAAGGAAAAGAAGCTAACAATAAATTGTTAACTTCTTTTCTTATGGAAAAAATGGTATCTTCCTTATCTTCTAATATCTAGATTGTGATTTAATATTTGTAAGGTGAGCATCAAACATATCAATTATTTCAAGGAATCTATCCGCTTCACGGAAAACATGGTCTGCTAATAGTGGGTGAATGATACTCTTTATTTTACATTGCTCAATTAAATCACGTGCCGTTTTCTTAAAATCCCGAAGAGCTGTGACTGACACACGATTTTGATCCAGAAATTGATCTAAAAGAGGAACTGTTTGAGATTGTGGTTTCATAGATTCTAAGTCAATTGCTTGATACATCAATTCATCAAAATCATTACTGAAATTCCGGGCCATATCTACAAGCTTTCTTTCGGATGGGTCAAGAAGATGACCAATAAATTTAGCATGGTCTGCCATAATCTTTAAAAAGAACACATTTTCTTTAATAATAGCATCAGGAAGAGCATCCAATTTACCTTCATTTAATTCAATTAAGCGATTTCTAAAATAATTAGCTTCCCTACTTGTATGATCAACTAACAGTGGAAAATTATTTTGTCCTGGCAATTTACATGTGAGAATTAATCCTAGAATTTTTCGTTTAAATCCAAAAATATTAGTTGCAGCTTGTTGTACTTCTGAATTAAATCTTTTTATTTGCTCAGGATCTGTTTGATTTGTATAGGAATGTGCGATTTGTTCGATATGTTCAAACAATTGGTAAAATTGATTAGCCTCTTGGATTAGTTGAGTATCCTCACATCTAAACCCCAATCTAAGAAATAAAGAATGCTCTTTCATGATTCTAGACCAAAAACGAATTTCATTTAATGATCGTTCAACAAACATTCCAGATGTAACACCCGTATCAGGATGTAATGAAGGTTCATTCCTATTCATTCCCAATCCCTCCAGTAAATACTATGCTAGTTCTATTCTTATGAATAGGTATATATAAAAATACCATCAATTTTTGTACATGTATTTTTTCTTTTATTGCTTTTAAAAGAATAGTAGAGATAAACTATGGTACACTTAGTCCCTGATTAGCTAACGTTAACAATTCAGGTTTAACAGCCTCAACAGACTTAAACATTTGCTGAATCCCACCAAAATAGTGGATAGGGATGTATAGGCCTAAAAAAATAACTACTCCCAAAATCATAATATCTTTAATCACAGCTGTCCAAGCTGAGCCATGAATACCAGAAAATATTACATATGCTGTAATAACTATCGCACCTATAACACTTGCAACTACTGGTGAAATAGCTCCGTAAGAAGCTTCTGAGACAATGATTCCTAACCCCTTCATTTGTATACAAATATATGGTATGATCGCTAAACTTCCCACAATAGCCACTATAACCCCCATTACACGACTATCGTATTTAGATGCAAAATAGTCAGGTTATGAAATAATACCATGTTCTTTACCGTATCTCCAGATTTTAGGTGCAATCCGATAAGATATCATATATGCTAGAAATATATACGCGGGCACATAGTACGCAGCAGCACCTTTTGAATACGCCCAACCACTTCCACCTAGAAAAGTAAAAGTCGTATAAACCTCTCCAGCTATTAATGGAAATACGAACAAGGTTCCAAAACCTCTGCCGCCAACTGAAAATTGCTGCAAATTCATCTTTTTTCCTCTTCTTGCTGCTATGCCTAAATAAAGAGATAGGGTTAAGAACTACACATAAAACTGCAAAAGTTCTTGGAATTACCCAAACCTCACTGATCCGTCGGTTAAAAAAATACAATATCCGCAACGAAAAAGAATTGCGTTTTTGTTGTAGGGGTATTAATTTGATGGCTATACCTAACTTAGCCTCTTTTTATGAAAGGAGATCCATTAATGATTTGTAAACTTTCTGCTACTTCTCTTGAAGTAGCATCAGCTATTTTAGCTATCCAAATTCCTGCTTATCAAGTTGAAGCAAAATACATTAACAGTACAGCGATTCCTCGTCTATATGATACTGTACAGGATATTCAAACTTGCAATGAAACATTTTATGGTTATTTCTTTGAAAATAAGTTAATAGGCTTTATTTCGTTTGTAAACGAGGAATCTTTTATTAATATTCATCGCTTAGTGATATCACCAGCCTATTTCCATAGAGGGATTGCAACAAAGTTAATCCTTCATTTATTTCACATATTCCCTAATACGACCAAGTATATTGTACAAACAGGCAAAGCAAACACCCCTGCCCTTTCTTTATATAAAAAACATGGATTTATTGAAGTAGAGGATATTGTATTACCTGATGGACTCATTCTTACGCAATTAGAAAAGACAGAAAAAAATAAATAATTTGACTTGTTTGTTTTATTATGTTATTTTTTACTTTATAAAACCTTTTGCTGAATCCAAAATTTGGAACGGGGGAACCATTTTTGTAGCCTATGCTACTTGGGGCGAATCTTTTTTAAGTAGGGAAACTCTCACTTCCCGAGTCCGACAGCTAACCTCGTAAGCGTAATGGGAGAGGGAAGGTGCTTTTTACTTATGTTACACAGTATCCCTCCTTAACTATAAAGTATATGGAATCGATATCACTAGAAACCTATATTTATAGAAAAGGAGACTTGTACAATGTTACGTTTATCAGATCATGAAATAAAAATGATGGAGCAACGTGTTCGATTGGAACAACAACGTACGTATCAAGCAAGCAAGATTGTAGATAGTTTACATCATAAATACTTTTTCCAGCATATTTTTCAGCCGAAAAGATAAATTAACATGCTAAAATTGCTAATAGGTAAAGATAGAAACGCTATAAATGTAAAAACTATGCTGCACTTTACTAGGTTAGACCTTTCATGTTTTTCCTTTCTCTAAGTGAAAAAACATTATTCGATTTATTCAGAAAAAAACTTCATTACCATGATGTGTAATGAAGTTTTTTTTGCTACGGAAGAACATATGTCCTTTTGATGCTCATATAATTTCCCTTCCCTATTAGGCCTCCTTATTACGATTATGTAGGCACAAAACAAAGCACACTTACCAAACAAGAGACTGCAAAGTTTGTGAATTAAGACACTACGCTGCAGTTACTGAATTTATTTTCTGCTTTCTCCTATTCTTTTTCTTATACCACCACATATATATTCCAGTAAACATTAAAATAGATGGAGTAAGTCCACCGATTACATATAAGACTTTCGTAAATATTCCACCAAATGTTCCTGTATGTAACGGAAGGCGCCAAGTTTGATAGGTAAGTCCACGCTCTACATTTGGATCCATCTTTGCGATTACTTTTCCACTATATTGGTCCATCCACACCTTTATATTCCCGTTGCCTGGATCATACGAACGGCTCATACGAATTTCGATAGCACCTTCTCCCTTTCCTTGTTTCACCTTCTCCGGAATTCTCACTTGCATAACTGTTCCTTCTGGCACTTCTTTTTCAGCTGTATGTAACAATTGATCAAGAGGAAGCTTTCCTCCTGGAAGTGGTTTAGAAATTAGCTGCTCTTTCGCTGGCATCGCAGTAGCCTTTGCACCAAACCATCCAAAAATAGTTTTATCATATACCAAAAGACCACCCGTTAACGAAACGATAAGTAAAAATGGAACAGAAACTCCACCAATAACTCTATGTAAATCAAATTGCTTTACATATGGATTCTTGCTTTGACGAATCATAAATCCACGCTTCCATTTTCTGATTCCAGGCCACCATAAATATAATCCTGATAAAATAATAAAAAAGAAAATAAATCCAATTATACCTACAATCTCTTTCCCCTTAAAGTCATTAAGAAGTAAATGATAATGAAGCTCGCCTACTTGATTAAAAAATGCTTTTTCTCCTAATTCTCCATTAATTTTACCGCTACCTGGATCAATATAAATTTCTTGTTTTTCTTTTCCTTCTTTCACACGAAATAAGTAAACACCTTTGGCACTTGGTTCATCAGGTGTATACACACGCTGAATTTCACCTTTAGGGTGTTCTGCTGCTATAGTTTGAATTGCTTTCTCATAAGTAACCTTTTCACCTTCTGTTACTCTGTATAAATCAGGATGTACTATACGATTTATCTCGTGTTCAAAAACAAGTAAACTTCCTGTCAATCCAATTAGCACAATAAACATCCCAGCTATCATACTAAGGTATAGATGAATCTTCCCAATCACCTTTCGTACTTTCATATATGTCCCCCTTAATTTTATAAAGATCAAATTAATATTAAGGATAATGATTATCATTGTCAATAATAAAAAGTTAGTTTACTTTTTATTTTTAATCCATTACATATTTCTTCAAAAATGAGTGATCTATAAATAAACAAAGAAAGAGAGAGAGAATTGAAATATACATTCCGCTTCTCCCTTTCTTTGTTTAGCTAACAATTTTATAATGTATCAATCTATATATAAAATCATATCTCAGTACTGTTAAAAATAATTCTTCATTAATTCACCCATCCAATTTGGAACACGAACATTATTCCTTACATCAAATTCAGGAATATATGGTTTTATATCTAAAATAGCTGTTTGATCATTCGCATCTAATCCCTTTACTGTAATAACATTGTTTTCTACTTCTACTATCTCAACAGTAGTGATTCCAATTGGATTCGGACGATACTTTGTCCTTTGCGCAAAACATCCCTTCTCATCAAAATCACTTAAACCTCTTGGCTTTCTAACCCATGATGTATTGTCTTCTTTGAAATCGTCCATAAAAGACAGAATAATAGCATGTGAATATTCCTCTAGCCCAATTAATCCTTCCGTATACTCTGGATATATCCGGATATTAGAAATAACATTCCCCCAATTGCTATACACTTTTTCATGAACAGCAGACTCTACCTCACCAATGACATTCATATTAATACTACTCACTACTATCACCTTCTTCTTTATACAATAACTTACTTTCTTGCTTTAACAATTAAAGTCGTCGGTAGCATTCTTGCTTTATACAGAGAATAATATTTCATAGAAGGCTCAGCTGTTTGCGTATCAAAGTCACTAGATGGCTCTCCTTCTACTATTCTTTCAATTGTAAATCCGGCTTTAACGAGTTCATTTATGTATGTACTTAATTTTCTTTTATATAACACAGCCTGTACATCTTCACCTTTAAATGTTTGAAATATAATCGGCACTTCCTCATGATATGAAGATTCCAAAGCAATTTCCGGTGTTCCATACTTTAAATTCGAGTAAATAGGATGCTCCCAGCTAAAAACAAAGCTGCCACCCTTTTTTAAATATGAATAAATAAGCTCCAATGTTTTTGATAAATCTGATGTCCATCCTAGCGCATAAATGGAATATACAATATCAAAATATCCTTTTGGAATATCTGTTTCCTTCTCCATCGCAGCACATATCAAATGTGGATTCCACTCTTGTAATGTCTGCTTCGCTGTTTCAATTTGTGTTGAAGAGAGGTCCACGCCCCATAATTCTTGTGCTCCATGCTTCGCCATGTATGCTAAAGAATGGCCACTGCCACAACCTATATCAAGAACCTTTTTATTCTTAATCGTATCAAACAAATGAATTTCATCTTCAGAAACAGTATACGGCCCGTACTTTGGCAAAGAATCTACCTGAAAAAAGTAAGGTGCTACTACATCCCAGCACTTTTTATTTAGCTCTAACATTTTTGTTTGTTCCATTTCTTGACTCCTCCTCTATTCCCATCATCTTAAATGCATGTCATATCCTCATATTTAATCATTTATTACTTACTATACATGAAACCCCTCCTTTTTGTTTGTTTATTTTTAAATTTCAGAAATAACTTTCTTTTCCTCTATATATGTAATAAAATCGAGTTAAATAAATTTAACCGGTTAAAAAAAGGATGGTGCAAAATGAAACAAAAAGCAATTTCCATTATTGAAACATACGAACAATTAAAAGCAATAAGTGATCCATTGCGTACAAAAATACTTATATACTTAGTCGAAAAACCATATACAGGTCACCAACTTGCCCAGCTTTTAAATCTTTCTCGCGCAAAAATACACTATCATCTTCGCGAACTAGAAAAACACAACATCATTCAATTAGTAAAAAAAGAAGAACAGAGAGGAAATATTTTGAAGTACTATCAAGCTATTTCACGTGGCTTTATTCCTGCAGATCACTTACTTCACTACGTTGAATCACAAGAGGCAACGAGACAATCCTATTTGGAAGTGTTACATCGTGCGCAAACCAGGGTATTAACTGCTCCAGATTCATCATTCAATTTAACATCTTCTCATGTTGAAGATTGGCCTAGTATATCGATGCAAACAGAATTTTCATTAACAGAAGAACAATTTATAAAGTTTTTAAACCAGTATAGAAACCTTGTTAAAGAAACCTTAAAAAGCTCCACAGAAACTGATACCAATAAAAACTTTTATGTTACTATCACAGGCTTTGAAATTGGTCAACTACTGTTTAACCAAGATTCATAATTCATTATTTATAGGGAGGAATATTCATTGAGTGAACCTTTCATATCACAACAAGTTCAACCTAAGTATACGAGTATTTCATTATTTAAAAACCGTGCATTTTTATTCCTTTGGTTATCAAGTACCACTTCTTTTCTTGCTCTTTCAACCTACCTATTTGCAGAACAATGGTATGTTATTCGGGCCTTAGGTCAGGAATCAGCGCTTGGCATTGTTATGATGGTAACTATGGTCCCACGGGTTCTCCTAATGACTGTTGGAGGTGTGTGGGCAGATCGTTTTAAACGTTCAAAAATCATGTTAGTTTCTAGCTTCACGCGTTGTTTACTCATTTTTGTTATGATTACTTTATTACATTTACACTTATTAAATTTATGGTCATTACTGGTCTTTGCACTACTGTTTGGAATTCTAGATGCTTTCTTCTCACCAGCGAATCAATCCCTTCTTCCTCTTCTAGTCCCAAAAGAGATGTTAACTCGATCTAATTCTTTTATTCAAACTTCCAATCAAATTGCAATGTTTGCCGGACCAATGATAGGTGGCTGGATTATTACCACTAGTTCTTTCTCAAGTTTATTTTTCTCCGTTGCCTGTTTCTTAGTAATTTCATGCACTTTCACATTATGTATTAAAGAAAAAAAGCTTTCACTTTCTTCTGAGCAAGCATCTGCCAAACAAGAGCTACTAGCAGGTTTTCAATATGTATGGAATATGCCTTTTTTAAAATCCATACTTTTCATTTTAATGACAATTAATGTCTTCTTCTTTGGCCCTTTACTTATGGGAATTCCATTATTAGCGAACGAAGTATTACATGGAAAGGCAGTAGAGGTAAGCTTTTTACAAAGCTCTTATCAAGGAGGAATGCTAGGGGGCGCTTTATTAATTGGACTTTTAAATATTAGAAAAAAAAGAGGGCTTTCTATTCTAATACTTATTTCTTTTCTTGGTATTTCTCTTTCTTTTCTTGGTCAAATATATATTTTATCGCAAGGAATCATTTTACTTGTGATGATGGGTTTCATGTCTTCTATGATTAATATACCACTTGTTTCTATTATTCAAGAAAACAGTGAAACAGATAAACTAGGGAGAGTTATGAGCTTCGTAAGTGCCTCTTCCAACGGTTTAGTTCCGTTATCCTATGCCTTTGTATCCATATGCTTAACATTTGGTACTCCTATATCTGACATTCTACTATATTGTGGCTGTCTCATAACTATCTCCTCTTTTCTTTTTCTAATAAAATGTAAAATTATACGTGATACAAATTAAGTAAACAGTGCAGTATTTTTAATGAAATACTGCACTGTTTCTAGAAATTAAACGTTGTAACCTGACCGCCCTTTTCTCTTCGCACGATAATTTTTCACTTTCGCAATCGTCCCGCACGCTCTCCCTTCTTTACTACCTGCATACATACCACACCAGCGTTTACTTCCATTGCGAGAATGATCGTAAAAGACCCAGCGGCAATCCGGACATGCTTTTAATCGGCCCCACTTCTTTTGATCAATAGCCGTCAAAATAATTTGTAAAATCATCGTATAGAAATTTTGTTCTCCAATTGGTTCATATGTAATAGCGTCCATATTTTCTGTCACACACACGCGAAATGGATATTTTTCAAACCACTTTTGCATTGCATTTTGCTCCTCAACTGCAAAACGAATTCCATCTCGAAATCGTTTCAGCTCGTCCAACGTACCAAACGAAAACTCCTCATCAAAATGAGTTCTCATAAATTGAAATACATCGTCTATCGTATTCAGCTCATCTATCGGATTTCTTGTGTCATTTGGAATTCTCCATGTATTTAAAAAATCTCTTACAACTTCTAATTGTCCTGGTGCCTCTTGGCCATGGCTCAAATCCCTTCACCATCTTTCTAAAATTTACTTTTTTCTGACTTTATGTATAATAATAATATAAAATAGTTAACCAGTAAAAACTTTTAATGGTTACATTGTAGGAGGCTGTCTATGAAAAACTTTTCAATACCTATACGTGTTATACTCATTTCATCATTTTTTATGGCATTTGGATACTTTGCTGTATATGCTTTCCTTGCTATCTATTTATCGAGTTTTTTACACTTTTCCGCCATGCAAGTAGGAACAATCTTAACGATTATGACGATTACATCACGAGTTATCCCTTTATTTTCTGGTATCATTGCCGACAAAGTTGGCTATATGATTATGATGATATCCGGCTTGCTATTAAGAGGTATTGGCTTTATTTGTTTAGGAATATTTTCAGAGTTCCATACGATTTCCATTTCCGCTTCGCTAATTGGATTTGGAAGTGCATTTTATGAACCGGCTGCTCGTGCTGTATTCGGCTCACAGCCAGCTCATTTCCGAAAAGATTTATTTACATATTTAAACCTCGCTTTTAACAGCGGTGCGATTATCGGTCCAATTGCTGGTAGCCTATTACTCTTATGGAGCCCTTTATACCCATTTATACTTAGCGGATCACTCATGTTATTATTTGCTATCATTTTTTATCTTCTTAGATCTCACTTCCAAGTTTCTACTGAAAATGTACAAATCTTATCTGGGTTAAAAGCCGTTTTTGAAAATAAGCATTTTCTTTCATTCTCATTTATCATGATTTTCTTTTATATTATGTTTACTCAGCTTACTGTAGCTCTTCCGCTTCATATGACGAACATTAGCCATAGTACAAAGTTAGGTGGACTTGTTATTACAGTGAATGCAATTACAGGCGTTTTGTTTATGGTTGTATTTCGAAAAATCTTCCACAAATACAACACACTTTCGATTGTAAAATGCGGTGTGTTGTTAATGGGGCTTTCTTTTTTACTTATTCCTTTGGTTTCACATCCATATTGGCTATTTGGTTGTGTCATTTTATTTACAATCGGTGAAACACTTGTATTACCTAATGCCGATATTACAATTGCAAATTACAGCAATGAATCTTATACAGCTACATATTTTGGATTTTATCAACTATCACTCGCTATCGGATTTATGATTGGGAACTATACCGGAACATGGTTTACATCGAGCTTTAAAGGAATGGATACACCTTGGATTATTTTCGGCGGAATAGGACTGTTTGGTTTTATTTCACTCCATTTTTTTAAAAATATAGCGCAAAAACATAAAACAGATTTATTAATATCTGAAAAGAAAAGTATGTAACTTTAGCCTCCTAAATGAATTGCCTTTGCAACCTCTAAAATAAAAAGGAGAAGCATCTTTCAGCTTCTCCTTTTTTCATGATGCATGATCTTTCTTTTTCATTAATGCTCGTTTTTTCATAGCTTTTGTTAAATAGCCACCTTTGAAAGAACGAATCTCATAAGAAGACATAAATGCTTTCGGCGCAATCTGGTTAATAATTTCTAAGAGTTCTTTCTCTCGTGAACGTTTCGCAACAATATCCAAACGATAGCGGACGGAATTTATCCCTTCCCCTTCAAATACTGTTACCCCAAATCCAGCATGTCTTAATTCATCAACTAATTCATTACAACGGTCTAGTAAACTAACTTGATACGTAATATATCCAATTGCTAATTTATTTTCTATATAACCACCTAATAAAAGTCCGGCGCTAAAACCGATCACATAGGCTACAATATTCATCCAATTTGATAAATCCTGAAATACAATTCCTAAACTTACAATGTAAATTGCCCCTTCTAACAATCCAACACCCGCAGCGGATCTTGTTTGATTCTTTACAAGCAAAATCGTCCGGATTGTTAAAACTGGAACATAAATAATTTGAAGTACAAAAATAAGTAGCGCTTGTAACATTTTCATCCACCTCTTTCAAAAAGTCTTTTGTCATAATAACATATATAACCTTTAGAAAGCGATGGGATTTCTAAATTTTTTTAGTTTTTTATGAAAAATAATCAAAAGGACATAAGAAGATAAAAAAGAACCATTTTCCAGTTCTTTTTTATCTTCTTATTTTAAATTCCCTGTGATTTTTTCCTGTTTTCCTCTTCTTCTTTTACTAACTGTACATTCGCATACGCTAAATTCGCGATCATTAAAAAGTGATCACCTAAAATCCCTGTACAAAATGCTCACATTTCCATTTCATGTTCAATTTCATACATAATGACGGCTCCTACTATTGCAGCTGCAAACCGATTTAAAACCTCTATCCCAGGAACTTTTTCCTTAAGTACAATACCCCGATTTTCTCCACTCGTCGGGCTAATAACCAAAGCAATATGCACTCACTGCTAATCCGATATCAAACCCTGCTACTTGTTTTGAAAACGGAGTAACAACCCACATAAGTAGTAAACCACTACAATTGTAGTCGATATACACGTAAGGCTATTTAAATCAAAATATCCACCTCTAATTTCAAGTTTTACTTTGTATAAGAAAAAAAGCAGCAACCTACACAGTTGCTGCTTTCTCTTGTTGATGATCAATTTTTCGAATTTCAACGCGTTTAATTTGATAAGCATCTTTTTCAAGTACTTTAAACTCATAATTTTCGGCTTCGACGCACTGTCCTTCTTCAATTTCATGATTTTGCATCATAATCCATCCACCAATTGTATCCACATCTTCTTCTTCAATGTGTAATCCAAATAAATCTTTCACTTCTGTAATTAACACTTTTCCATCAACGATTTTGTGATAATCATTTACATGTTGAATTGGCGGATCTTCGTCTTCATCATATTCGTCACGAATTTCACCGACGATTTCCTCCAATATGTCTTCAAGCGTTACAATCCCAGCTGTTCCTCCGTACTCATCATATAACACAGCCATTGGAATTCGCTTTTTCTGCATTTGCAGAAGTAAATCATGAATTGGAGTTGTTTCCATAACTTCAATAGTCGGACGCATATACGTACGAATCGATGACAAATCTTCTTTATCATTTTTCATATATCGAATAAAGAAATCTTTTACGTTAACCATACCAATAATATCATCTTTATCCTCTCCAAAGATTGGATAACGCGTATATCGCTCACTTTGGATCACTTTCATGTGCTCTTCTACTGAATCTTCGAGATAGAAGCCAACAATTTCTGTTCGTGGCACCATAATCTCTTTTGCAATGCGGTTATCGAATTCAAAGATATTATTTACATACTTATATTCTGCTTGGTTAATTTCTCCACTTTCATAGCTTTCAGAAAGAATAAGACGTAATTCTTCTTCAGTATGTGCGACTTCATGTTCAGAAGCTGGTTTCAAACCGAATAAGCCAGTTACAACACGCGCTGAACTATTCAGTATCCAAATAAATGGATACATCACTTTATAGAACATCATTAAAGGTCCAGCAAATAACAATGTTACCCTTTCAGCCTTTTGAATTGCCATCGTTTTCGGAGCTAATTCCCCTACTACAACGTGCAAATATGTCATCGTCATAAATGCAAGACCAAAAGTTAATACATGTGAAACGGAAGGATTTAAATTCCATTTCTCAAATAATGGATGTAACAGTTTCTCTATTGTCGGTTCACCTAACCAACCGAGTCCCATCGCTGTAACTGTAATACCTAATTGACAAGCAGATAAATATTCATCTAAATTCGATGTTACCTTTTTCGCCGCTAACGCACCGCGTTTTCCTTCCGCAACAAGCTGATCAATGCGACTTGAACGTATTTTAACAATCGCAAACTCTGCTGCTACGAAAAATCCAGTAAATGCGATTAAAATCGCAACCATGACTAAATTAAATATTTCCAATGAATCCCCTTAGTTAAAAAACTAAGGTGTCCACCTCCTGTATACTATAATGTTTTCTGATTTGATTCCGTTAGAAAACATAGCGCTATACAGAAATTAAAGGGGATAGATACAATATATACTATACAAACATGCTCAGTGCTTGCATTAAAGCTGTCGTTTGACCAGATAAAGATTTCGATATTTTTTCACGTTGTGAAGCAGTCAATCCATCTAACAGAGGTTTCAACTGCGTTAACTCTGTTTCTAATCGATGGATATGTTCTGTCACTTCATTCACTTGTTTCGAAACGTGTTCATTGACACCGAGCAGCTTCTTCTTCTCCTCGACCCTCTCTTTAATCTCACAAAGCGGCATATGCATTTCTTTGCATTTCTCAATAAATTGTAGTGTTTCAAATGCTGTTTCGTCGTAATAGCGATAATTAGATTGAGATCGCTCCGCTTTTAAGATACCTAGATTCGTATAATAATCAATCGTTCGTTTCGATACGTGAGCCAAGTGAGCCAACTGTCCGATTCGATACACCTTCCCAACGATCTTCCCCCCTCAGTTATATTAAGGACATCATACAATACATAAACTGTACAGTCAAACGTGATGGTTTATTATTTATAATATATGCAAAAAAATCACCATATATTTTAACAAAAGCTTTAAACGCAAAAATATGTATCTACTTACATTTTGAAAATTTTCACCTATATTGCTTTAAATTTTGTTTTGGTACCCAGCCTTCAGCTTCTTTTTCTAGATTTCCACACCATATCCATCCATTCCATTCATGTAAACCAATAAGGATCTCTCCTACTTCTATATTCAATTCCTTCGCCGTATATCCTTCTAAAATGAATCCTGTACCATCTGCATTGCGTTGTATCAGTTGCTCTGGTACCCAGCCTTCCCGATTATTTCGCTCTTCGTGGCAGTATACCCAATTATCCCAGTTTTCAGGTCCTGCATATTTCTTACCGATTAAAACCATATCTCCTTTTTCTAGACAAATAGGGTCTCGGTAATTACTCACATGCGGCCAAATAGCAATATATTTCATAACACCCTCCAATAATCTGAAAATTAAGTTATAATCTTATTATACATTAGCACAGAAAGGAGAATACAGATGTACTATAGCCATTTATTCGAAAACGACCAGCCAGTTGTCCGTCTATAAACTAGGGCGGGCATTTGTATAACAAATAAACTATGCCTCGTCTTAGGGATCCTATACAATCCTAAAAATAGACGGAGGTACTTCACTATGAAACAAACCATTTTAGGAGCTATATGTTTATCTCTTGCAGCAAGTATTTGGGGTGGTATGTACGTTGTAAGTAAATATGTACTAGATTTCGTTCCCCCGCTTACGCTTGTCTGGCTACGCTTTATCATCGCTTTTTTCATTTTATATATAATTTTGAAAACAACAGAACAAAAACATAACAAGAAGATACGTATTCATAAACGGGACTGGTTCCTTTTTGCTTGGATAGGTTTCATTGGCTATTTCATCTCGATTACATGTCAATTTATTGGGACGAAATTATCAGATGCCCACACAGGCTCTTTAGTTACATCAGCCACTCCAGCATTTATGGTCGTATTTGCTGCTTTAATTTTGAAAGAGAAACTAACTGCTCGCAGAATATTTTCTACCATTTTAGCTACAATAGGTGTCATTATCGTCATTGGATGGGATATAGAAGTTCGTTCATATTTTATTGGAACACTCATTTTAGTAGGAGCTGCTGTTACATGGGCTTTGCTATCTATTTATGTAAAAATTGCTTCTACTCGCTTTTCATCCTTAGTCATTACAACGTATGCAATATTCTTTGCACTATTTTTTATTACCCCCTGTATGATTTGGGAATCGCAATCGAATCCAATTGAACATGTAAATATCTATGTACTGCTAGGTATATTATATTTAGGGATCATTTCCACTGCAGGTGCTTTTTTTCTGTGGAATAAAGGACTTGAGCTAATGGATGCTAGTATTGGCTCACTATTTTTCTTTTTTCAACCTATTGTAGGATCCTTATTAGGATGGTTACTTTTAAATGAAACATTAAATAGCAATTTTTTTATTGGTGGTACCCTTATTATATTTAGCGTAGTAATTACTACATTTGAAAAGAACAAGTAGGAATCACACAAAAACACAGGCTATAAAAAATACAGCCTGTGTTTTTATTTTCTACTAAGAAAAGGATCACATACATTTATATGTAAGTGATCTTGATGTTTCATTTACCTTTTGCTCAAGCAGACCAATGTGTTGGACGAGAGAGTAACTCTGGTAATTTCGTGTTTGCATCTCCTTTTGCTGCATTAATCTGGACTTGAGTAAGAAAAATGCTGTCCGTAAGATTTGCTCCTCTTAAATCAGCATCTCGTAAATCAGCACCAATAAAGTCAGCTGACCTTAAATCAGCGTCTCGAAGATCTGCCGCAATTAGGTATGCCCCTCTTAGATTCGCTCCCCTAAGGTCTGCTCTTCTAAGCTTTGCCCCCATAAGATTCGCTCCTCGATGATTAATCCTCTTATTTTTTTTCGAATTCTTATACTGATGACGTGACTCCATCCATACTAACTCGCTTGTCTTTAAAAGAAGCGTATTGATATCCGCTCGATGTAATGGAACATTTAGTTCCATTATTGAATCTGGACTAAGATTTGAAAGTCGTTCCGTCTCATCAATCGCGGCACGAATCTCCTTATGAATCGGACGTGTCGCTTTTAACGTTAAAGCTTCATTCAAATACCAAAGCATCTCATGAAGCTGATGCATAACTGGAAAAACGTCATACATTTTCTTTGCCTGTTCTGGTCCTGTACGCCAGTCAATTCCCTCAAAAGTAACTTGAGAAACCTTTTGTCCTGCACCAAAACACTCAAAAACTGTACATCCTTTAAACCCTTTCTGTCTAAGGTTTTTATGAATACTACAACGAAAATCCGATTGCAGATTTGAGCAAGGCTTACCAGCATCCTTATTAACCGCAAAATCTACCGAAGCTGCAAAAGGTAGTGCGACACAACACAAGCCGAAGCAATTCTCGCAGTCAGCTCGTAAACTGTTAAAACTTACGCCATTTTTTGAATCCAACTCATGATTACCTTCTAACAAAACATGTCCCCCCTGTTGCTATGTTACTTGTTTAATTTTATATGTATGTGTATATAAAATAAATAGGTTCTATTATTTTAATTTGTATGAAAAAGTACCTTCTAACAATTACAAAGTAGTTTCTGTAAACATTTTAAAAAGGGCTTTACCAACCCTTTCATTTCGTGCAATCAAATATATTGCTCTTTGTTTTTGAAAATCCCGAATTGGTATAGTGCGCAGCGGTAAATGTTCAATACGCTCTGAAATCGTCCGTGGAACAATTGTAATTCCCGCTCCTGCAGCAACCATACCTAGAATAAAATCTCGAAATGATACCTCAGAACTAATATTAGGCTCTGCCTTCAGTCTTTCAAATTCTTCTATAATCGCCCTTCGAATATCACAGCCGATTGGATACATAACGAAACTCTCTATTAAAAGTTCATTTATAAATACATCTTCTTTTTTACTAAATGAATGTTTCTCCGGAAAAACTACGTCATATGGCTCCACAAATAATTGTCTATTCCAAAGATGTTTTGGCACCCATTTTTCATCTACTAAACCTGCATCTAACTTTCCTGATACAACTTCTTCCATAATCTCTTTAGACATATCATATACTTTGGTTTCTATATTGATATTCTCACTCTTACCTCCAATAATTTTTTCTGGAAGATAGAATGCTGCAAGACTAGGTAATAGGCCTAGCACTACATGTATGGATTCTCCCATACCTTTCATTTCTTTCCTAATACTATCCCATTCCTCAACAAATGGAATGATTCTTTTTTGAAAATGAATCCCTGCTTCTGTTAATTTTATTCCTTGTGAAGATCTGCTTAATAATTCTACTCCTAATTCATCTTCTAGTTTTTTTATTTGTTTACTTACTGCTGGCTGCGTAATATGGAAATGCTCTGCTACTTTTGAAAAGCTTTTATACTCTGAGCAAAGCAAAAAACACCGTAACCACTCTATGTCCATCCTCTATATCCCCTTGTTCAAACTTTTTGTTATACCCTTCAAAATTAATGGAAATTCTCTCCTTTTACAATACTTGATATTCTTTTAATAGAAAACAAATCATTTTTGAAAAGGAGAATAACAAATGAACCAATTACCTAAAAATGCTGCACTTATTCTAGTTGATATTCAAAAAGGATTCGAGGATGATTACTGGGGAAAACGCAATAATATACACGCTGAAACAAACATGGAACTTATATTACAAACATGGAGAAAAACAAACCGTCCTGTCATCCATGTACAGCACATCTCACATAAAGAAAATCACCCATTAAGAAAAGAAAGCAGCGGAAGTGAATTTAAAGACTTTGCTATCCCTCTTCCAGATGAACCAGTATTTCAAAAAAATGTGAATAGCGCTTTTATCGGAACCAATTTAGAAACATATTTACGAGAACACAATTATGAAACTGCCGTCATTATCGGTTTAACAACAGACTATTGTGTATCCACTTCAGTTCGTATGGCTGGTAATTTAGGCTTTTCAACTTATGTCATTTCAGATGCGACCGCTACATTTGGTAGAATCTCATATGATGGAAATTATTATCATGCAGAAGATATCCATAAGCTAGCATTAGTAAGTTTGCATGAAATGTTTGCTACAGTTTTAACAACAGATAAACTTTTAAAACTAGTTTAAATCTCACATATGCATTGATTAAAAATCACTTTGCAAACAAAATATCATATTTCATTTCAAATGCTACTCTAATTCCCCAATATACTTTCATATGAAAAGGAAATATTCTCCTCTTTGTATTATTATTAAATTATAAACATTCACACAATAGGAGGAACAAATATGTCATTAGAAATGAAAACAAACTGTCAAACTTGCAATGCATCTCTTCAAACAGATTCAGAAGCATACATTTGTGTTTATGAATGTACATTCTGTGCACCATGTACAGAGAAAACGCAGCAAATTTGCCCAAACTGTGGTGGTGAATTAGTGCGCAGGCCGAAAAAGAAACAGTAAAAGCAAAGCTATTGATAGCTTTGCTTTTTTCCTTTACATCATTAATTTCACAATCCCTTTTAACTTCTCTCCGATTAACTCTGATAAGTATTCATAACCAGCTACTCCAAAATGTAGTCCATCACGCTCTTCATTTTCCACAAATCTCTTATAGTCTGATTCTTGCATCATATGAGAATATAAATTAAGAAAATGACTTCCCGTTTGCTTCGCTACTTCTTCCATCGTTTTTGCATACTGTCCTAATACTTCATTTGTTCTTGCATGCTGCCTTTCCTCATCCACTGGTGCTGGACTAATTAAAAGCACTTTTTCTGGAGATATTTTTTTAACAATCTCAATCAGATTTTCTTTATATTCTTGTAGTGATACTGGTTTATGGAACGCCGCATCATTTGTACCAAAAAAGACCGTTACAAATGTCGGGTTATAAAATAAGACGTCTTCTTCTATCCTTCTCAAAGCATCAAACGTATTATCACCCGGAACCCCTGCATTTACTACTTTCCAATCAGAAAACAGCTCTTGTAAACGCGGCGTTAATCTAGGTGCTCCATTCCAAAATGTTTCATCAGCTGTAATACTATCCCCAAAGCATACTAATGTATTCATTTCTGTTTCTCCTTTTTATGTATGAAATAATTTCCCTTCTAATGCAGCAATATAGCGCTGTGCCGAACGCTCGACAGCCTCATTTGCATCATCTTTTACTACACGATGAAAAGCGTTGTATAAACGATTAAAAGGAAGTGGCTTTACTCTTTTAGCCATCTCTTCAACCTTATTTGCTGGTAACGGAATTAAATTTGGATAGCTGTACATAAAGCTCACCCACTGCTGATCCGCTACAACTTGAATAATATCGCCTGTTAATAAAATCCCTTTCCCATCATTCCCTTGTGGCCAATGTAAAACAGAACCACCTTTAAAATGTCCGCCTAAACGGTGAATAGTTAATCCATCAGCTAATTGCAATGATTCTCCTGACCAAAAAATAATATATTTACTTGGACGCATTACCCACTCTTTATCATCTTCATGTATATATATCGGTACATCGAATCTTTCTGCCCATTCTACTTGAGTAGAATAATAGTGCGGATGAGATAGCGCAATTGCATCTAATCCCCCTAATTCTTTTACTTTTCCTATCGTAGTTTCATCAAAGTACGAAATACAATCCCATAGTAAATTGAATGATTCTCCATTCACCATATAGGCTGTTTGGCCAATCGCAAATTCTGGTTTTGTTGTAATACTATAAAGCCCAGTTTCTTCCTCAATTATTTCATTTTTATATGTATGACTCTCTTGTAAATCCTCCAGTGTTGTCCAAGATTGACCTTTCGGATTAACATACTGTCTCTCCTCATTGCAAATCATACAATTCACTGGTTCTTCTACACTTGCTGCATATTGTACGCCACATGTTGTACAAATAAAGTTTTTCATAAAAATTCTCCTATCCCCTTTTTGTTTTCTATTCTTTTAAGCTGTCATTTTACCATTCCGTTGATTTCCTACTTTTTTATTTTCGATAGATAAACCTACAATTGTAATTACATAAACAGCTGTAACTGCAATCGGTATTACTATAAATCCTTTTTCCGAAAATAAAACCCCACATATAGATGTTACTAATACTGTACCAACTGATAACAAACCATAACTCTTACTTTCATATATCCACACATATGGTAAAAAATGAACTCCTACTAAAACAGCTACTGTAAATGGTAACCACTCGGGCATTTGAAAATATACAAATACTACAAGCGGAATATTTAGTACATTTATCGCGCCAATTATTCCCCCTAAAGATCCCATCGGATTCCCTTTTGCAAACATATCAATTTTCAATAGTGCCGCTAGCATTAAACCAACTGGAAAGACACACCCCATTCCAATCAGATACACCCAAACCGTATACTTTTCCGGCAATATACTGCCTGCTATACTAGCAATAATCCAAAATATTAAACCAGCCAGCACTACAGGAAGTCCCCTTTTTGTTCTTTTTGCTAAATCTCTTTTTGCTTCCAAAACATTCATTTTTCCGTGCCTCCCCAAAAACATAAAAATATGTTCAAATATAACGAAGTCGTCTCATTTTGAACAATTGGCTGTCACGTTTAAAATGAAGCGCTTAAATTTTCCAACGAATTAGATTCATCCAATAACGCCAAGCTTTTAAATAGTCTTCTAAATCTTCAGGATGATGCCTAATACAAGTTTCTAATCGAAGATACAACCCTATTATTACTTCTTCATACAAAACTTTTCCTTTTTTATTTTTATGAAATACACATTGTTCCACTACATAGTCGATTGTTTCCTTCGTCAAATCTTCAGGCGTCGAACAAAATGCATAAATTAAGTCATATATTGGATCTCCCAAAACCGGCAAAGGATCAATCACACCATATAATTTATTTTCTTTAAATATAAAATTGTGAAATCCACAATCCCCATGCAATAAAAATGGTTGATTACTATAGGGACGTCTATTTGGACTATGTACGAATTCAAGAACAATACGAAAATCCTCTTCTATTATATAAGTTTTTAAATTCTCACTAGCCTCCATCACTCTTTTTAAAAGAAAATCTTGCCAAGAGTCTACCGGTTCTTCTTTCCATCCCCACTGATTGATCTTCATAGTTACTTTATATGCATGAATCACTTCCTGTACAAGTGTACAAAGAACATCTCTTTTATTCCCAGCATCATAACTTGTGGAACCAGGAATAAATGAGTAGACCATATATCTATTGAGTGGATCAACATACAAAAGCTTAGGAAATATACTTTCGTTTTCATAAAAATTGAGAAAATACGCTTCTTCTTCGATGACTTTTGGTTCATTCAACTTTACAACACACTGCTCTTTTCCTTCTATAAGATACAGTCTACTTGTGGTACCGCCAGTTAATTTCTTATGCCCTTTCGGATAATTAGCAATAACTTCATTAACAACCAACTGTTCAATAATTTCTGAAATATCCACTTTTTATCATCCTTACTTACATATCACTACTATAGATGAAACGACTTTATTATTATTTGACAAATATAAGAAAAAACCTTTAAAAATCTTTATATTATAGAAAAGGCAATCCTTATTCTTCTGAAATCGATAATGCAGCAGCTAATATTTCATCACAAATCTCATTCCAATTCGAATAATATAATGTAACCTCACTCGGTTTCACAAATATCCTTCTATTTGATTCATACTCTCCAGCAAAATCATGCACTTCTGTAACATCCATCCGATAAAACGGCTGATATCCTATCTTTGGATATAGACCATTTTCATTCCAACTCGGATTTTCACTATGGTCTACAATCATATATCCTAGTAAGGTACATTCACCTTTCACATACCCTTCTTCCCACGCCTCCCTCTGAAAGCATTCTTCTGGTGTTTCATCCTGTTCAATATGTCCCCCAGGAAAATCCCAACTACGATTATGATGATCTATTAATACAATCTCACCTTTATAAAAACAAAAACCATGAACACTTGTAATTCCTTTATAATCTGGTAATGTATTTGCTTTTTTCCATGTTAATTTCACTTTTGATTCTCCATAGTTCGCGTATATCGTTGTCATTCTCTTCCTCCCCTTCATTGCAAAAACACCTATAAATATATGGATACCAACGATTAGATTTTCCAATCTCCCAGGCCGTATATTTTCACCTTTTTCTATCAATATTTTATTCTTGCATACTAAAACCCTACTAATTCTACATTCATTAGATGCTAGAACAATACAAAAATGATATACAGTCTTATCAAAATATGAAGTAAAGGCAACCTAACAATGAATTCAATTTCGAAGAACAAAATTACCAAGATTCGTTTAAAAAACAGCCTAACTTTTCATAAATAAGGAAATAATAAAGAAAAATAACTGTAAATATAGGAGGCCGTATTTATGAAACCCGATTTTTTACAAGCCGTACACAAAGCCATTGGTAATATTGAGCATATCCACATTGAAGAAAGTGGATCAGACAGTTTACTCATTCATCATGATGATGTACAAAAATTACAACAAGTTGCTGAGACGTTAGAAAATCAGAAATTCCATTCTACAATTAGAAACAATGGGAATACATCTTTTATTGAAGTGATAAACAGATGAAAAAAGTTCGGTTATATGCCGAACTTTTTCCTACTTTTAAATCAAAACTTGCAACTCCTCTGCATATACCGCAGTTCCAGAGATTTCAATTTGTAGAGAATCATCTTCCTTGTCTTTTGTCACATAAACAGTGACGCGACCATCTTTTTTCATCTCTTGTCCCTGTTCAACAATTAATGTCAGTTCACTATCAAAATCTTGCTTCAAAAATGTAGCATAATACGCTCCCATTACACCAGAAGCAGTCCCCGTCACTGGATCTTCTATCGTCCCAGAATAAGGTGATGAAAAGTGACGACCGTGCATATGTACTGCTTCATCGTAAGTTTCTAAACAGAGTGGATGAATGGAAGCCTTAGGCATTTCCTTTAGAATAGATGGAAACTCTTTATTATTTGGTTTCATTCTTTCGCAAGCAGCCAATGTTTTAATCGGTACTATTAACGTCCAAATTCCCGTACTCCCGTATACAATTGGTAATTTTCCATCTAAATCGTCTTCATGAAGACCAATGCTATGAGCTAAGTCTTCTCTAGAACCATCAAACTTTTGAAACTGTGGTACTGCTTGCCTCATCTTAATAAATGATTCTCCATTTTCATCCACGCCTATATGTACTGGTAAAACCCCTGCTTTCGTTTCTATTGTGAGATTTTGTTTTCCTTTTAGTAAACCTCTTTCATGAAGTGCATATATAGTTCCTACTGTCGCATGTCCACAAAGATTCATTTCATGTCCCGGTGTAAAATAACGGATTCTTATATCAGCTACATCGGAAGGAAGTACAAAAGAGGTTTCGTTAAACCCTACTTTTTTTGCAATAAGCTGCATTTCATCATCTGTCAATCGTTCTGCATCTATTACAAGACCAGCTGGATTTCCCATATTCGGTTTATTACTAAATGCATCATAATGGAAAACTTTTATTTCCTTCATGTTCTCATCCCCTAAATTTATTTAAAAATTTTGCTATGCAATTCTGTTTCTCTCCTCAGAATACAGCCGTTTTTCCTAACAATCGGGAAAACAACATATCCCTTTTCATGAAACACTTTAACTAGCTCAAATCCTAGCCCTCGATTTCCACCGGTAATTAGTGCTTTCATGTGATATTCTCCCCTATATATCAAATCTCTTCAGATTGATTTTTATAATATATTAAAAAATCAGTCCACTTACTGTCTCTACTTGTAATAATGATTGTTTCATTTTATATCTCTTCCTTTATATCTAGGTACTTGCCCAAATAAATCCTATTCTAAGTCAACTATTGTCATTTGTTATTTGAATATTCTTTATTATTTTATATAAAATACAAAATTTAGTAAATAAATATCTTTTTCCTCCTACAAGTGCTTCCACACTTGCTGATTGTTCTGCTCGTTTTTGTAAAAGTTGTTGTAGTTTACTAAAAATCAAATTTGATGACATTTATTCATTACATAAAAATATCCCGATACCTATAAAAGGACCGGGATATTTTCAAATCATATATAAAGATTACTTTTATTCATAATATATTTAATATACTGGTCTGCACTTCTCTCGATATCTTCATCCTTTAGTTGATACTCTGCTCCATACAACATAAATGTTGGTATGAACTGCATCCCTGTGTATAGACAAGTTGCCTGAAATGGCTTTGTTAGTTCATTCATTGTAAGCCCATCTTTATACTGCGTTTCTAATCCCCCTATAGAAATCGCCAAACCAAATTCTTTATTACGCACTTTATCTCCTGTAGAACCATACGCAAAACCGTACGTCAGCACATCATCAAACCACTTCTTTAGTAATGGTGGTGAACTATACCAATAAAACGGAAACTGAAATATGTAACGATCGTGTTCTAATAATAGCCTTTGCTCATAATCAATATCAAATTCCCAATTAGGAGCTGCTTTATACAGTTCATGCACTGTTATCTCATCAGAATACTTTTTTAATTCTTCTACCCATCTTTTATTAATCCGTGACTCTTCAATATTAGGATGTGCTACAATTACAAGTGTTTTCATCAATTATCTTCTCCCTTATGAAAAATGAAATCCTTTAGTATTAGTATGTATTAGTTACATATAATTGAAAAGTACGTACTTTCAGGTGCTATAGGAACCTTAAAGTACCTATGGAGGTGTAATATGAAGATGAATCATAACTTTCCTATTGCTACTACTCTTGAAGTCCTCGGAGGAAAATGGAAGAGTAGTATTTTATGCATTCTTATGAATGGAACGAAGCGGACACACGAACTGAAACGTGCGATCCCAGATATTACACAAAAAGTTCTGACGCAACAGCTGCGACAACTGGAAGCTGATGGAATTATCCATCGTACTGTATATCAAGAAGTTCCACCAAGAGTTGAGTACACAATAAGTGAATACGGAAAATCTTTAATTCAAATTATGAATGAAATGTGTGAATGGGGAAAAGATCATCAAGTCAAAAAATCAACAAAACAAAAGAACCCATAAATTTTTATTTAGGTTAGATAAGTGAAACAGTTGAAATTAAAAGGACCACACATATTAAACATGTCTAAAATGTGTGGTCCTAATTTATTTGTAGCTTTGAAATAAAGTTTGATCAAAAATACCCCTCAAGCCAGCATTTTACAATAAATAAAAAGCATCCATCTTGAAAAAAGATTGATCATTTTTTACTTATGTTGTTCAATGATAGCGCACTATAATGGAAGAGCGTTTCTTAAAATTCTATATAAAAGGGTTGTTTATTTTCATCCAAACTGTATTCAATTCTTTGCCTGAAATTCATAAAAGTTACCATTTCTAAAGCTTGCTCAATAGGATAGAACCCTACTTCCAAACTTTCTGGTGTAGTCGTTAATTTGCCTCCAACTGGTTTAGCTAAGAACAACGTATTACATATTGAATGGTTCACATTTTGGAATACTCCACAAAATTTTAAAACCTCAATATCAATACCTGTTTCCTCTTTAGTTTCCCTTATTGCAGCATCTTTCAAAGACTCTCCTTCTTCAACTTGTCCACCTGGCATTTCCCAACCTCTTCTAGGTCCCTTGATCAATAGAATTTCTTTTTGTTCATTGATTACAATAGTCGCTGCTGAAACTATATGTTTTGGCGGTGAATAAATATTTTGTGTGCTTTGTTCCAATTGACTTCCTCCATTTCTATAAATTTAGTATGTTTATCTTTATACAGCAACCTTACTCTTTTCTGGAATAACTTACTATTTCAAAATGAACCATTCAATTCCCTTCCTTATTCCAAAATATGGTCCGATTGCAGAACGAAAAAATCCTGCATCAATACAGGACTTTTGATCAATCTTTTTTAACACATGTTCTTTCCTCATAAGTATTACTTCTCCTCATTTTTTCTGCACACTCTTATTTACTAGGAAGCTCTGATAGACGTTCCTCATAATTTTTAGATAATAAAATATTTAGCACACCTATCATATTATTTGTTTCTTGTCGTGCTTTTTCATATGCTTCTGAAAAAGCTGCTTTATTATTTTCTGGTTTTTCAATGTTCGCTAATTTGTTCCACGTTTTCTTCATCATTTCATTCTTTTGATATAACCCTAAATCTGTTTCGGATTGTGCTACAGGTGCCATATAATCAAAGTCTCCACCTTTTCGAAGATATGCAAGCGCCCCTGTAATCTCTGCATTTGAAAAATCCCCTTTTCTTGCTGGAACTTCCAGTACACGAAATGCCTGAACGGACACATATACCGCTTTGACTAGTGCTCTTTCTAAATTTGTTGCTTCATCCCATGATTTATATTGAATGGAAGGATTTTGTCCTACAGTCATAAATGTAAACCCTTCCTTAACCAAATTAGCAGGCGCATTTTCAAGGGGTTCTCCCGTACGAATATTCAGAACCTGATCACCGTAATTACAAATATTCGTTGTTCGGCCTTCTTCCCCCATAATTCGACGAATTGGATGATCTGTGTAGAATATATATCCACGTTTATCGGTATGTTGCTTTAATTCTTCTACTGTTGTTGCAACTCCAATTTGCCCTTCTTCTTTCTTTTGTACATCTTGTTTTTTCTCAGTAGAATTTTTTTCTTTTTGATTAAATGACGTATTTTCTTTTTTCTCCTCTACTGGCTTTGGTGCTTCTTTTTCAGCACAAGCAGACAATGTTAATACTGCAACAATCGTTATTAGATTCAATAATCTTTTATACCTCATGTCATTTCCCCCTCCATATTCATTATACATACAAAAATTAACAAAACCTAACACAATATTCTTATCATTCGCACTTTTCTATCCCTACAGTTACATCATCCATTCACTCTTAAAATATGCTATTTATCCAATAGAACACCTACAATTATTCTGATATTTGCGATGTAACATAAAAAAGAACCTGGTGTATCCCAAGTTCTTTCTCCTCTTTAAAAATAAATTTTTGAAACGTCTCTATTATCTCATGTTAGTCGCATACCATCCACACTCTCTCCAAATACCTTTTAAGAAAAAACATGGATAAAGTAATAAATACAGATTAGGAATCCACCAAGATACATCGAAATCTAAGCGGATTGTCCAAAATACAAGTGCCTGTAATCCTGAACAAAAAGTTAAGATTAATGACAGGAAAGCAAAGTGACTCCAAATTTGTTTGTGCTTATAATATAAATATAAACTTACAAAACCTGTAAAAGAAATCAGCAAATCCAGTGGTAAAAAAGACCAGTTCCATGCCACCAAAATAGGATTTTGATAGTCTTTAAACAAATATTCTTGTGGAATCATATGGCAAATTGTTATGAACCAATATACGATAAACCCGATATCCGTAATCAAAAAGAAGTATTTTAAACGCTTCAATTTACACGTTCCTCCACTGCCTCTTTTTTCTTATCACTATGACCTGCAGCACTAAAGTTCAACGTAACCACTCCAATCAAAATGAAAAGAATGGACAACACTTTAATAAGATTCATGTTTTCGTTGAAATAAAAGAATCCTATTATCGTAATCGTAACAATTCCCATCCCTGACCAAACCGCATATGCAATTGAAACTTCCATCCCCTTTAATGTAAGTGAAAGGAATGCAAAGCTTACTACATAAAATATAAGAATCAGAACGCTTGGAACAAGCCTAGATAATCCATCAGATAGTTTCATTGCAGTTGTACCAGCTACTTCAAATAGAATTGCTAAGCATAAATAAATCCACTGCATCATTCTCCCACCCTCTATCTTTGATTAGAAATTCCATACAGCAACATATCCATAACAGATTCAAGCATACTTCCTAATGTATATTCATTCTTTTCAATAAACATTGGATCATATATGCGGTTCAGAGCTCCTAAATATAGTTCAATAAAAAATGGAATTTGAATTTCCCTAAGACTCCCTTCCTGCATACCTTCTTCCATTAATCGTATTACTACGAGCCATCCATCACGTAAAAACTGATCTAGTTTCAGCCATTGGTTATAATGATATTTTTTCAATTCTAATAATAAACGCACATCCATAAATTGAAATTCTTGTGGAATACAAATTAAAATGCGTCTTATTTTTTCAATTGTTTGTAACGTATCATCTTCAGCGATACTTTTTTCCTTTTCTTGAATACTTTCTATTACAGTACGAATAACTTCATCTACTATCTCATCTTTTGAAGAGAAATGCTCATAGATTGTACGCTTACTAACAGCTAATTGTTTTGCTAAATCACTAATTGTAAACGTGAAACCCTTTGTTTGAATTAAATGAACTGTTTCCACTACAATTCTTTGTTTCATAATCTGCCCCCTAAACCATTGGTACCAATTTAGTTTTATTGGTACCAACATCATTTTACAATATCTAACATTCAATACGCAACTAATATCAATAATTTTCTTGCAAATTAAACATAGATAGAGTTGTTTTTACTGGATACGGATGTGGTTTTCTTTGATCCTCTTCTAACCTCCATCCAAATACTGGATTAGGAACGAACCCGCAATGTTTTTCATAATCTCTCTTAATACAACTACTCTCAGAATGGATTTCAAGTGTTTCAATTTACATGTTCCTCCACTACATCTCTTTTATTTTCACCATGTCCTGCACTGCTAAAGTTCAAAGTAACAACTCTAATCAAGTGACCTTATTTTCAAACTATGCCTGAGGTTCTGTGTCTTTAATTCAAACTCTGTATTATAATTACGTATGTGGTGAAACTGATATCTAAAAAGGGGCGACTCTATTATGTACAAACTCAAAACAACAGAAACCAACAATAGTGTAATTGAGTTTATTGAAAATGTTGACAACCTTAAAAAACGTGAAAACGCATATCAATTATTAGATATATTTACTGAAACAACGGGTTATCCAGCGAAGATGTGGGGACCGAGCATTATTGGATTTGGTACATACCATTATAAATATGCATCCGGTCATGAAGGCGATGCACCATTAGTAGGCTTTTCACCCCGAAAAGCCAAAATTAGTTTATATTTTGCAACTGGTGATCCTGAGCGAGAAGAACTATTAAAGGAATTTGGAAAATACACGTCTGGAAAATCGTGTATATACATTAATAAAGTAGCAGACATTGATATTAATGTTCTAAAAGCGCTAATCAAACAATCTGTAAGCTTTTTGAAAGAAACGTATCCAAATCATTAATGTGTGTATAGCAATCGAATGAATTAAAAAACAGGTATTTGAATACACATCAAATACCTGTTTTTAGGGTTCAGTTTCATCAGCTTTGTACATTTTCTAAAATAATGGCAATGCCTTGTCCGCCGCCAATACAAAGCGAAGCTAATCCATATTTAACGTTTCTTCTCCTCATTTCAAGTGCTAAAGAATAGGTGATTCTAGCACCGCTTGCGCCTACAGGATGGCCTAATGCAACAGCCCCTCCGTTCACATTCACCTTTTCCTTATCGACACCTAACTCTTTAATTACAGCAATAGATTGTGAAGCAAATGCCTCATTAAATTCGAACAAGCCAATATCATCTAAGCTTAAACCAGCCTTTTCTAATGCTTTTTTGCTTGCTGGTACTGGGCCAATCCCCATAATGCTCGGGTCAACCCCTGCAACGCCCCATGTTACAATTTTCGCAAGCGGCTTTAAGTTATGTTCACTCACATACTCCTCAGATGCGACTAACACAGCAGCTGCACCATCATTAATGCCGCTCGCGTTCCCTGGTGTAACAGTCCCATCCTTTTTAAAAGCGGGCTTCAATTTTGCTAAACCTTCTACAGATGCACCTTCACGAATATACTCATCCGTATCAAAAATGACTTCCTTGCCTTTTCTACCTTTTAACTTAACCGGAACAATTTCCTCTGCAAAACGGCCGCTATCTCTTGCTGCAATGGCTTTCTCTTGTGATTCCACAGAAAACTGATCCTGCTCTTCTCGGGAAATTGAATATTTTTCAGCTAAGTTTTCAGCTGTCATCCCCATTCCACAGCCAACGTAGTTATCTGTTAATGTTTCCCATAACATATCATCAACTTTTGGTGCTTTATTTGGTGTGCCGAAGCGCGTGCCTCTTAATACATGCGGTGATAAGCTCATATTTTCGGTTCCTCCAGCGACAACTACTTTTGCATCCCCAGAAGCAATGGACTGTGCGGCAGATACGATAGACTGCATGCCCGAACCGCATAATCTATTAAGTGTAAGCGCAGATGATGACTCTGCCATGCCGCTTTTTAAACCGATATGTCTGGCTAAATAAGCAGAGCTACTGCTTGTATGAATAATATTTCCAAATATGATTTCATCTACATTAGAAGCTTGAATTCCGCTTCTTTTCAATGCCTCTTCCGTTGCTGCTACGCCCAAATCGATATCGGTCACATCTTTTAATCCCCCGCCAAAAGTACCAAAGGCTGTTCTTGCTCCGTCAACAATATAAGTTGCCATTCTTTTTCCTCCTCTTTTTTTATTACATGCCGCCTGCGACTTTAATATGTTCTCCTGTAATACCTCCTGCTGCACCTGTCACAATAACTGTTCTTTGCTTGCCCATGTGTGGCCCTTCATTCTTCACTTATTACTTACGAGTGTTAAATCATTCAAATACTCTAAATCAAAACCAACCTTTTTACTTAATTCTTGTATTGAAATCTCTTCCAACATTTCTACAACTTTTACACCTTTATTCGTAAATTTAAAAACAGCGTAATCGGAAACAAATAAATCTACTTTTCGAATCCCGCTAGTTTCATATGATAATTCCTTGACTAATTTAGACATTCCATCCTTTGCAAACAAGGTAGCTGCGACAATAACCTTTTTTGCTCCTGTCACCAAATCCATCGCTCCACCAACGCCTAAAATCGGCTGATTCGGAACGGCCCAGTTGGCAATTTCACCATGAACATCCACCTGAAGTGTACCTAAAACCGCTACGTCAATATGCCCACCTCTAATCAAAGCAAAAGAATCAGCACTATCAAAAAATGAGGCACCTTTCAAATAGGTAACCGGTTCTTTTCCTGCATTAATTAAATCAATATCTAAATTTCCCTCTGCAGGAGAAGGTCCCATACCTAACAATCCATTCTCAGATTGTAAATAAACCTCTTTATCACCTAAATAGGAAGCAACCAAAGTAGGAATTCCAACTCCTAAGTTAACAATCTGTCCATCTTCTAATTCTTCGGCAATCCTCTTAGCAATAATTTGCCTTTTATCTTGACTCAACATAATCACTTCCTACCTTTGAATATTTGCTTTGGATGACATAATCCACATACGCATGAGGCGTCACAACAAATTCTGGGTCCAGCTCACCAACTTCAACAATTTCATTAACTTCGGCAATGACTATTTTTCCAGCTGTAGCCATCATAGGGTTAAAGTTTCTAGCTGTCGTATGGTACACTAAATTTCCAATTCTATCTGCTTTATCCGCCTTTATAATAGCGACATCACCTTTAATAGCCTTTTCAAAAATGTATCTCTCTCCATCAATTTCTCTTTCCTCTTTGCCCTTGCTTAATTCAGTACCAACGGCGGTTCTTGTGTAAAAACCACCTATTCCGGCACCGCCGCAGCGAATTGCTTCAGCTAATGTACCTTGAGGTAGCAAATCGATTTCAAGCTCACCTTTAGACCAGGCTATTACCGCTTCTTTATTAATGGAAAAAAAGGAGCCAATTGCTTTTTTTATTTTTCCCTGCATGAATACTTTATGTAATCCTTGTCCAAGATCCCCTAAATTATTACTAACAATCGTTAAATCACGAATTTCTATTTCTAATAGTTCATCAATGATCGTTAAAGGTGTTCCTGATAAGCCAAAGCCTCCTGTTAAAATTACATCTCCACTCTTGAAATACTTTCTTATTTCACTAGACTCAATGACTTTATCCATTATTTCCCCTCCATTTCTTTATAAAGTGCTTTCTTTTTCAGTTAAAATAAGAAATCGTTGTGATTTTATGTTTATTTACACTTTTTGTTCGAGAAGTTTTCGGGTATAGATGGTCACCCATTTCCTTGGCAGCAGCCCCACAGATTTAGCCATGAGTTTATTTTTAAAACCCGGGATGATTACCCTCTTATTCTTCATTAACCCTTCAAAGCCGCACTTGGCAACCATTTGTGGATCCAACATGTTCTTATTGAACACTTTTGTGCCTGCTCCGGCGAATTGCTGCGTGAGCGGTGTTTTAGTAAAGCCTGGACATAATACGGAAACTTGAACGCCGGTTCCTTTCAGTTCTTCAGCAATCGCTTCCGAAAAGGATAAAACGTACGATTTGCTTGCTCCATACATCGACATCCGTGGAACTGGTTGAAAGGCCGCTAATGAAGCCACGTTTAAAATTTTACCTTGCTTTCGTTTCACCATGTCATCCGTAAAAAGCCTGGTTAAATAGGTAAGCGAGATCATATTGAGCTGCAGATATTCCATTTCTTTCTGAATATCCATTTCCGTCATGAACCCGAACCCGCCAGCTCCGGCATTATTAATCAAAATATCAATGTCAATTCCCTCGATTTTCAAGTGTCGATGCAAGCTCTCTACCGTCGTATAGCTACTCAAATCGCCGGCAAAAGTATTCACTTGTATGCCATAATCCTTTTTAAAATTCTCAGCTTGTTGTCCCAACAACGTTACGTCCCTGGCGACTAACACTAAGTTATAGCTATGGCTTGCGAAAATTTTAGCAAATTCCAAACCGATTCCTTTTGTAGCACCTGTAATTAAAACAGTTTCTGTTGACATCCGTCTCCTCCCCATGTATTATTTATCCCGCATTAACGAGCAGTAAGACCCCCACCTCAAGATTAAGAGAAAATCGAAGAAGATAGGTGGAGGATAACTACCCGTAAAAGCCCGATTGGTTCAACTAACCATCAGTGGGGGGATGAAGCCCCCCACTGATGGAAGTTTCACTTTATCCAGTTCTGAAATAAGAAAGCGCTTTATCCACACCTTAAACGATAGATTCAGAATCTGTTACGCCAATGCTAAAATAAGCGCTCGTCTCCCTAATACTTCGATTTCTTTCACAACTTTCTCGTGGCCCTCTATTTGACGTGAACATACTACAACGTTTGCATCTTCCTTTACCAATGCAAGCACTTTCAGGAGCCGTTAACCTGCTACTATCTTCAGAAACTATTTCTGTCTGTCCTGTTAAACCAAACAATTGTTTAGATGACATTCTAGACACCTCCATTATTTAGAATATTTCAAATTTTATAAATATTCTTATTGTCTTTGATTATACTCATAAATTATAATTAAATAAAATTAAAGATTTTAATTTGTAAGTAAGTATTACTAATATTCAAAAAGGGGGTTGATCATGAATATTGAGCAATTAGTATATATTATTGAGGTCTCAAAACACAGTTCTCTGACTATAGCAGCACAGAATCTTCATGTGACCCAATCCACGATCAGCCAGTCCATTACAAGCTTAGAAAAGGAGTTAGGGATTAAAATTCTTAATCGCTCAAGGGGACACGGTGCTGTGCCGACCGATGAAGGTAAAATCATTCTAAAACTTGCCTACGGCGTACTGAGAAAAATTGAAGAAATAAAAGAGACGGCCAACTTATTCAATTCCATGGAAGTGGGGGAACTAAGATTATCTTCTTTACCTGGATTAACGACGTTTCTAGTGAAATCTATAGCCGCTTTTAGACATGAATATCCACACGTAAATGTGGAAGTTGCCGAAAAAAGTGGGTCTGCTATCATTGAAGATATTCGACAACATAAGACCGACATCGGACTGATTACGTATTCAGCTGATTTAAACATAAATATGGAAGGAATAGCTTTTGAAACACTATTTGAAGGAAAACAGAAAGTATATGTTTCTAAACATTCTCCCTTGGCGTTCCTTGGCACCATAACTCCGCAGGATATACTTGATCAAACTCTCGTCACATATAACGGTGAATTTATGCAGGATTTTATTCAAGATTTCTTTAACAAATATAAACCCTTAAAAGTCCTATTTACATCAAATAATGCAGATGGAGTTCTCCAAGCCATCATTGAAAGTTTAGCTATTACATTTGCTCCTGATTTCATAATGAAAAATTATTCCCCTGTCATCAATGGTGATATCATTCCAATTGATTTGATGAATCATAGGACTGTAAATATTTCTTTAGGACTGGTTCGATCAGAGAATAAACATTTATCCACTTTTACCAACAAATATATTCATTATCTAAAATCCAAAATTATTCAGAGCTAAGAAAGAAAAAAAGAGAAGCATCTGCGTCGCATGTGAACGACTAGCTTCTCTTTTTTTACGAATCTATCTTTTAAAATTTTGTTACATCTACAGGTTCAATTCCTTCAGCCGCACAGTGGTCATGGTATTTTTTCAGGAATGACTCAAAATTATCTCTGGCAATAATTTCTCCATTCTCACCTAAATAGTCTAATGTTCCTTCAACAATATTCAATGTAATAACTTCTTCCTCCCCTACAGCCTGAGGTGTATGTGAGGAGCCAGCTGGCTCATAAACAACATCACCAGCTTTGGAGACCCAAGGATCTTCGAGATATCTCCAAGTACCTTGAACAGTATAAACAATGACCGTACCAGGATGAAAATGAGCTGGAAGTTGCATAGCCGCAGGAACTTTTAATAGCGTAACAGTCTGTCCTGTCACCGGATTGACCTTAAGCAATTTAAACTTCGCATCTCCAAAATAAGGAATCCACGGTAAATCATCTGGACAAATATTATTGGCATGAAATGCCACTACATCTTTTACATTTTTTACGTTACTCACTTATATCCCCTCTTTCAATTTTTTGAAATCCGCATACTGATAACGCTTACACTAGTCGGCTGATTAACTATTGCGAATTTATTATTTTTAGTATATTCATAATTTTTAATTAAGTAAAATTATTATTTTTAACTTACACTTAAGTTGTATTAATTTACACCATCAACTTGGTATATTCACGAACTAAGTTTCATTATTTGGGTGAAATTTACTTAGCGCCAAGTCCCCCATCAAGAGTTAATATTTGTCCTGTACAATAATCAGAAGCTGCTGAAGCAAAATAAAGGACTGCTCCTACTAAATCATTGTCTCTACCTAACCTCCTTACTGGAACTTGGGAGGCGATAAGCGGGCCAGCCTTATGTACAAGTGTTCCCGGTATTTCTGGATTATTCATTCCAGTAGTGAAAACTCCAGGAGCAATGGAATTCACATGCACTCCATGGCGACCCCACTTAACTGCAAGATCCTTCGTTAAAGTCATAACTGCCCCCTTACTTGTTGTATATCCTACAGAATCTACAGCTTCTGGGTCAGTACCTTTAAAGCCGATTGAAGAAGAAATGTTAATGATTTTTCCGTATTCGTTGTCAATCATATGTCTTCCAACAGCCTGACACATTAAAAATGTTCCTGTCACATTTGTATCGAGCATAGATTGCCATTGTTCTAAAGGCATATCCGTAGCAGGCGTTTCAAAAACCGTTCCGCTACTGTTGACTAAAATTTCGATTTTTCCAAAATGAGAAACTGCTTTCTCCACACCTTGAGCGACAGATTCAGGAACTGTTACATCCAATGATACAGCAAGCGCTTGTCTTCCTAACGTCTCGATTTCTTTCACAACTTCTTCGCAAACCTCTATACGACGTGAACAAACTACCACGTTTGCTCCGGCCTCAGCCAACGCCAGTGCCATTACACGCCCTAACCCGCTACCACCTCCGGTAACCATTGCTGTCTGTCCTGTTAGATCAAACAATTGTTTAGATGACATTCTAGACCCCCTCCTAAATTAAGAATATTCAAAATTTTTAAAACATATTATGTTATTGATTATACTCATAAGTTATAATTAAATAAAATTAAAAATTTTAATGTGTAAGTAAGTATTACTAATATTCAAAATGGATACAGTCATGAACATTGAACAATTACTATAAATATAGACGGAGTTCTGCAAGTCATTATTGGAAGCTTGGCTATTACATTTGCTCCTGATTTCATAATGAATAATTATCCCCCTGTCATAAAGGGGGAAATCATTCCGATTGATTTGGATTCGTAAGCTCTTAAATATTTCTTTTAGGTTGGTTTAAACAGAGAATCCGCTGCTTTTTTGCTACATGCGAAGCACCAAATTCTGTTATACACAAACTATTTCACTTCATCCTCTATGTCAATATGATCATCAGAGTAAGTCTCAGACATCTTCTCTTGACAATTCCAGCACTCACTGCGATTTCGCTCCATAATGGCTAATTCTTCATGACAATGTACACAACGATCCATTTATGCAACCTCCTTTTCATATTTACTTATTTCTTTCCCTCCTCGATCTATCCATCAATGATTTCTAAATACTCACTTGCTCCTCTGCTTTTATTGTTGTGTGACTTTGCTTCGCGGGACGTACAACAATCAAAAACAATAATCCGATAACGAACATACCTAAAGAAGTTACTTGAAATCCATAACGATATCCCATTGCCTCAGTCGCTGCATATTGGATAAAATAACCGAATACGAGCGGAGCAATAATACTTGTTGAGCTTGCAAGAGCAACGTAGGTCCCTTGTGCTTTTCCGATGTTTTGGGGAGAAAAAAAATCCATTAATATTGCGGGTGCGAGTGAAAGAATAACATACGCGAAGCCTGGAGCAAGGGTGAAGAATAGAATGGATATAGCAGTTGAATTTACAGTACTTGCCATATATACACAAAGAGCAGATAGCACCATCATGAAACCGGCAATGTTTATCCGTGCTTTACGAATATCCCCAGTTTTACGATAAATCCTGTCTGATAGCATGGAAAATCCAATTTGACTAATCGCAGCGAAAAGAAAAGGTAAAGACACAGCTAGTTTTAATGTTTGATTATTAAAATGTTGAACTTTGGTAAAGTATGCCGGAAACCATATCGCTTGAACGGACAATAACCAATAGGCACAACCTCCACACAAAACAATAAAAACAAAATTCTTAGACAAAAGATGTGGAAGAAACTGACGCCATGAAACTTTAGAGAGGGTTGATGAATGCTCCTCCTCTTGATGAAAAGAAGGCAATCCGATTTCTTGTGGACTTTCTTTACCGAAAATGACCCATAAAACTAACACAATCAGTCCAACAATTCCCATGGCTATAAAAGCAGCTCTCCATCCATATTGATTGATCAAGGAGATTAATAATGGTGAAGCAATTGCAGGCCCAATTGTTGCTCCACAGAGAACAGCGCCAAAGCCTATACCATGTCTATGTTTTGGGAACCATTTTCCCACTATAGCCGTTGATAGAGCAGGGGCTGCGCCTTCGCCTGCTCCCAAGAGTATCCTTGTAAGCACTAGCAAAGACAGACTGGAAACAAAAGGTGTAATAAATTGAACAGTCAACCATACCAGCGACATCCAAGTTAACATTTTTTTCGTGTTTTTGGAATCAGCCATGCCACCAAGAATGATAGAGGAAAAGGTAAAGAACCAAAAGAAGGAACTTCCCACCAATCCCCATTGTGAAGGACTTAAATGTAACTCCTTCATTACGGAAACGGAAGCCAAACCAATGATAATTTTATCAACTTGGTTGATCATACCGGAAGCAACTAAAAATAATAATATAATCCAAGAATATTTTGGGGTGCTCAATATAAAAATCTCCCCTTACTTTTTTCTATTTAGGGAAAACCTTTGTTTGAATTCTGAAAGGTACTCCCCATCACATGAATCAATTGGTGTTCTTATAAAACGTTTTATAAAGGTAAGTCTTTCGGGTTTAAGCTCACGACTAAACTCCTGATATTTATTAAATCCATTACCTTATGTTTTCTACAATACCACCAGCTGTTTTTTCACGAACGGGAATACCGCCGCGACCCGCTTTCCCTGTTTTCTCATCAATAAACATCGCAAAATCAGGGGCAATTTCTCGGCCATTTGGCATCGTAAGCCACAATCTTAGTAAATGACGTTTGCGTTCCGGTTCTTCATAGTCTTCGTATTGAGTACGTGAGTGAAGAACGGTATAATTATTGACGAATTGCATATCACCTGGTTCCAACATCATATCAATATGCATGTTTTCATCATGAAGGAGGGAATCCATTAAGTCATATGCTTCAATTTCAACTTTTGACAAATGGATACCTGTTTTCGCTTGTGCTGATTCGACATATCCGCGATTATATCTGCAGCTCAATTTACCATCATAATAACTAAAGACTGGTGATGAATATACCGGAGATTCTCCTGGTGCTTCCTCACCACGACGATCCAAGAAGTATGGATGATAGAGAATTCCAAGATACTCTGGGTACTTCTCAAGAATTTCATTATAAACAGCCATCGAACTTACGATACTACTGAACCCCCCAGATTTAGCTTTTCGAAGACTTAATAATCCGACTACGTCAGATCCATCTGGGTGAAAGGGAAGGTGTGCATTTGTTTGGTAACCTCGTACACTTGAATCATTTATATTGAGCCCTTGATCAATGACATGTCCTAAGAGATCACCTTTTGCGTTTTGCGTTACTGGGATGCCTAAGTGAACTCCGAGACCCCAATAAATGATGCTCGCTTCTTCATCCGTATACTTTTCCAGTGGTAATCCACGAATTAATAGGAACCCCCTCCCATTCTCCAGTTCGTCAACAAAGTAAGCGATTTCGTCAGAGAGATCAGAAATCGGGAAGTCCTCCTTGTTAAAATTAGGTGCTTTTAAACCCTTTTGTTTAACATGAAGTAAAGCGCTTTCAAGAGATGCGAGCGTTTTTTCGGACAAATAATAAACCCATGAATCATCTTTAGCTAGATCAATACCTTTCCACGCTACCGGTCCTTGAACTTTTTTCTTTAAAATGGACGACATAGATACGCCTCCTTCGTTTTCTCATGCAACTTTTAAATTTTCTCTGTTGTTTTCTTGGATAACTCCTTTAAAAATTCCACTTATCTAGGAAGCTTGTACTTCACCAGCTTATCCTAATAGAATCGGTCATCTATGGCCTAGTTTTGATGAAATAATATTGCAACCTTTGCTTTATCGGTTGTTTCTGATCTGTATAGAATTACTGCAAGTCTTTCTGGAAATGAGAGTGCTTTTATAAACATGATAGCTTGTTTCCTAATAAAAGATCGACTCCCTCTCTCCTCCCGAATCCTTTGTCAGACAAATTATCACTTATTAAATGCTGTCCTCCCTTCCATTTATATGTAAGCGCTTTTAATAACAACTATTGTGAACGTGTTAATCGTTATTAATTTCATTATATTCATAATTTTCAGTTAAATAAAATTAAAGATTTTAATGTGAAAGTAAGTATTACTAATATTCAAAAAGGGGGTATGGTAATGAACATTGAACAATTACTATATATTATTGAAGTCGCAAAACACCATTCTCTGACTAGAGTAGCATGGAATCTTCATATGGCTCCATTCACGATCAACCAGCCCATTGCCAACTTACTAAAGTATCAGTTCTATTTTATTTACAAAATAGTTTTTTCTATTTTATATTAGTAGTACTTAATTACAAATTAAAATTTTTAATTTTATTTAATTATAATTTATCTGTAGAATCAAAAATAGAAATGATCCAATATTCCGAAAACTAACTTTCGAATTTAGTCTTTTACGGTTAAATTAAAATAGGAGGTTGAACTATGGACTTAAAGTTATCTGGAAAAAAAGCACTTATTGTTGGAGGAAGCCGGGGGATTGGTAAAGCTACCGCTCGCCAATTGGCTCTGGAAGGTGTAGATTGTACAATTTGTTCAAGAAACGAATCCTCACTAAAAATCGCTGCAGAAGAATTAGCTCAAGAAACAAAAAGAAATATCTATCCAATTGTGGCAGATACCACTGATCCTGACTCTATCCTAAATTTAGTTGAAAAATCAGCAGCAGCAATGGGAAGCATTGATATTTTAATCAACAGTGGAGCCCGTGTTGGCGGCTTTGAGCCAGAGGATTTTAATAGTATTAAAGATGAACTTATTTTGAAAGATTTTGAAGAAAAGTATATGGGCTATTTTCGTTGTATGCGAGCTGTAGCTCCTTATATGATAGAAAATAATTGGGGACGTATTATAAATATAAGTGGCCTGGCTGCTAGAATTGGCGGCAATTATTTTAGTTCCGGTCCACGTAATGCATCTGTTGTCCATTTAACAAAATCCGCATCATTGGAATTAGGAAAACACGGAATTAACGTCAATGCTGTTTATCCAGGGATTGTCGATACGGAAATGTTTAGAAACCGGGTCACTAATGAAGAGGCTGTGCGTCAGATGGCAGGACTCAATGCACTCGGCCGCTTGATTACAGTAGAAGAAATTGCTAATGTCATTACCTTCCTAGCTTCACCTTTGGCGGCATCAATTACTGGCGATGTCATTTCGGTAACCGGCGGAATTGGAGATACCGTTTTTTACTAAAAAGCTAGGGTTGATATTGTAACTGTATCGTAGATTACCAATAATAATGTATAAAAAAACGAGCCTTACTAAAAGCTGAGGCTCGTTTTTTTATAACTTTTTAATCCTAATCTACCCCTATTGTATATTTAGCAGCATTCAGGAAATTGTCAATTTTAGAAACAGTTGATTCAATGTTCTTAGAGAAAATAGCCATATGTGCAAAAAAGCCGTGGATCATACCGAGTTCACATACATATTCAACTTGCACACCAAATTTTTTCAGTCGTTCGGCATAAGCTATTCCTTCATCCCGAAGCACATCATTTTCTGCTGTGATCACGATCGCTGGCGGGAGACCACTTAAATCTTCAGCAACCAAAGGAGAAGCGTATTCATTATACCTGTCCTCATCATTCCTTACATAATGATCACGGAACCAAATCAGCTGTTCGCGATCCAGACCAAATCCTTTTGCAAATGCTTGATGGGATTCCGTATTAAACTCAAGATTTGTCACAGGGTAGATTAAGACCTGTGCAGTGATGTTGGGACTTTTTCTGTCTCTTGCCATCATAGTAACTACTGTCGCTAGATTTCCGCCTGAGCTATCCCCTCCGACTACCAATCTAGTAACATCTCCGTTAAAGGAGGTCCCTTTTTCATAAACCCATTCCAATGCCGTATATGCGTCTTCGACTGGAGTCGGGAACTTATACTCTGGAGCAAGACGATAGTTTACAGATACAACAATACTAGCCGTTCTATTTGCTAGCATTCGGCAACTTGCATCCATCACTTCAATGTCTCCCAGAACCCATCCTCCACCATGGTAGTAAATGAATATCGGGAATGGACCTTGCCCCTCCGGTATGTATACCCTACATTTGATTTCTTCGTCTTTACTTACCGGTATCATCAAGTTCTCTACCTTTGAAACTGGATCTAATTTTACAGCAGGGCGCGGTGCATTGGAAAGCATATCTCTTACTGCCTTAGGATCCATCTCGTGAATTGGCGGCATCTGATTATATGCTTGTAAATATTTTTCTGCTTGCGGATCTAAATTTGCCAAGAAACATCATCCTCACTTCCATTTATTATTTTAAAATTAACTCGGCTATTTCTTAAACCTTTATTCCAGTCCTGAAACCCTCAATTAACTTCATCATTAAAAACATAAAATGGTGATTTTATTCACCTTATTTCGATGAACAAAATCACCATACCGCTTAATTTAAGAAAGAATGATGATTTTACTTACCACTAGCTGTTTATCTATTTACAGGTGCTCCTCCGATATAAAACTCGAAATCCGGGGCAATTTTTCGGCCATTTGGCATCATGAGCCACAATCTTAATAAATGACGTTTGCGGTCATCTTCTTCATAATCTTCAAATAATGTACGTGAATGAAAAACAGCATAGTTATTAACGAATTGCATATCACCTGGTTCCATCATCATATCAATATGAAAGTTTTTATCATGAGTAAGGGAATCTATAAAATCAAATGCTTCGATTTCCTCTTTCGACAAAGAGATACCTGTTTTCGTTTGTGCTGATTCGACATATTGGCGCATATATCTGCAGCTCAATTTACCATCGTAATAGCTAAAGATTGGTGATTGAACTACCGGAGATTGACCTAGTGCTTCTTCCCCACGAAGATCATGGGCGAATGGACGATAAAGAATTTCAAGGTACTCTGGGTGCTTCTCCAGAATTTCATTATAGATAGACATTGCGCTAGCGATACTGCTTAAACCACCAGATTTCGCTTTGCGAAGACATAGTAATCCGACCACATCAGCAAGATCTGTGTGATAGTCAAGATGCACATTTGTTTGGTAACCTCTTACTTTTGTATTGTCATTAAAGTCTTTACCTATGTTTTTGATATGCCCTAAGAGGTCCCCATTTTTACTTTGGATGATCGGCAGTCCCAAGTGAAGTCCGAGACCCCAGTAAATGATGCTTGCTTCTTCGTCAGTATACCGTTCCATCGGCAATCCGCGAAGCAATAGAAACCCTCTCCCATTCTCCATTTCGTCGACAAAGTATTTGATTTCGTCAGCGAGATCAGGAATCAGGAAATCCTCCTTTTTAAAATCTGGTGCTTTTAATCCCTTTTGCTGAACATGTAATAATGCCTTATCAAGTGCAACAATCGTTTTATCGGACAAATAATAAATCCATGAATCATCTTTAGCTAGTTCAATGCCTTTCCATGCTGAACGCCCTTGAATTTTTTCATTTATAATGACTGACATAAATATTCCTCCTTTATTCATTTAGTTATTTTTTCACTTTATATGACTGAATATTTAGAATTTTCTTTCCTTTAGTATACTTATAATTATAAATGAAATAAAATTGTTATTTTTAATTTATAATTAAGTTGTATTAATATATACTGGCATTCAGTCTCACAAACTAGCCCTTTCAAAAAACTAAGTAATAGATACATTGACCAAATAATCAATTAACATGGCTATAATCACCCTACCTCAATTTGGTATATTCACTAACTAAGAAGATTTTTTTTAAAAGTTATTACTGTACCCTTACTTGCTGTATATCTTTTAAATACTCACTTGTTCCTCTGCTTTTATCGCTGTGTTACTTTGCTTTGCGGGGCGAACAACGATCCAAAATAATAATCCGAAAACGAGCATACCTAAAGAAGTTACTTGAAACCCATAACGATATCCCATTGCCTCAGTCGCTGCATATTGGATGAAATATCCGAATACGAGCGGGGCAATAATACTTGTTGAACTTGAAAGAGCAATGAACGTTCCTTGTGCTTTTCCGATGTTTTTGGGAGAAAAAAAGTCCATCAATATTGCGGGTGCGAGTGAAAGAATGACGTATGCAAAACCTGGAGAAAGGGTGAAGAACAAGATAGATATGGCAGTTGAATTCACGGCATTTGCTAGATATACACAAAGAGCAGATAGCACCATCATGGAACCGGCAAGATTTATTCGTGCTTTACGAATATCCCCAGTTTTTCGATAAATCCGATCTGATAGCATAGAAAATCCAATTTGGCTAACAGCAGCGAAAAGAAAAGGTAACGACACGGCTAGTTTTAATGTTTGACCATTAAAATGTTGAACTTTCGTAAAGTATGCTGGAAACCATATCGCTTGAACGGACAATAACCAATAGGCACAGCCGCCACACAAAACGGTAAAAATAAAATTTTTAGACAAAAGATATGGAAGGAACTGACGCCAAGAAACCTTAGAGAGGGTTGATGCATGCTCCTCCTCTTGATGAAATGAAGGTAATCCGATTTCTTGTGGACTTTCTTTACCGAAAATGATCCATAAAACTAACACAATCAGTCCAACAATTCCCATGGCTATAAAAGCAGATCTCCATCCATATTGATCGATTAAGGAGATTAATAGTGGTGAAGCAATTGCTGATCCTCCTGTTGTCCCTAACAAAACAGCGCCAAAGCCTATACCATGTCTATGTTTTGGGAACCATTTCCCCATTATTGCCGTTGATAAGGCAGGGGCTGGACCTTCGCCTGCTCCCAAGAGCATTCTTGTAAACACTAGCAAAGACAGGCTAGAAATAAAAGGTGTGAGAAATTGAACAATCAACCATGTAAGTGACATCCAAGTTAACATTTTTTTCGTGTTTTTGGAATCGGCCATACCACCAAGAATGATAGAGGAAAAGGTAAAGAACCAAAAGAAGGAACTTCCCACCAATCCCCATTGTGAATGGCTTAAATGTAACTCTTTCATTAGGGGAACGGAAACCAAACCAATAACAATTTTATCAACTTGGTTGATCATACCTGAAGCAACTAGAAATAATAATATAATCCAAGAATATTTTGGAGTGCTCAACGTATAAATCCCCCTTATTTTTACCATCAAGGGAAAACCTTTTCCTCACATCTGAAAAGGTGCTCCCTATCACATGAATCAATTGATGTTCTTATGAAACGATTTATAAAGGTAAGTCTTTCGGATTTAAGCCCAATTACTTCAAGTTTTCTATAATACCACCAGATGTTTTTCCACGGACGGGAATACCACCACGACCCGCTTTACCTGTTTTCTCATCAATAAACATCGCGAAATCGTGTGCAATTTCTCGGCCATTTGGCATCGTGAGCCACAATCTTAATAAATGGCGTTTGCGTTCTGGTTCTTCATAGTCTTCGTATTGAGTGCGTGAATGAAGAACTGTATAATTATTGACGAATTGCATATCGCCTTCTTCTAACATCATATTATAATGCATATTTTCATCATGAAGGATGGAATCTAGTATGTCTAACGCTTCAATTTCAACTTTTGACAAATGGATACCTGTTTTCGCTTGTGCTGATTCTATAAATGTACGGACATATCTGCAGCTCAATTTACCATCATAGTAACTAAAAATTGGTGATGTAAATACTGGCGATTCACCTGGCGCCTCCTCACCCCGGCGATCAAAGTTGAATGGACGACAGAGAATTCCAAGATACTCTGGGTATTTCTCCAAAATTTCATTATAAACAGCCATTGAACTTATGATACTACTGAATCCCCCAGTTTTCCCTTTTCGAAGGCTTAATAATCCGACGACATCAGATCCATCTGCGTGAAAAGGAAGATGCAATTTCGTTTGGTAACCGCGTACATTTGAATTTTCTAAGCTAAGACCTTGATCAATGACGTGCCCTAAAAGGTCACCATTTGCGTTTTGCGATACCGGAATACCCATGTGAAGTCCGAGTCCCCAATAAATGATGCTCGCTTCTTCATCTGTATACCTTTCCATTGGTAATCCACGAATTAATAGGAACCCCCTCCCATTCTCTAGTTCTTCCACAAAGTACGCAATTTCGTTAGAGAGATCCGGAATCAGGAAGTCCTCCTTGTTAAAATTAGGTGCTTTTAAACCCTTTTGTTTAACATGAATTAAAGCGCTTTCAAGTGATGCGATTATTTTCTCGGACAAATAATAAACCCATGAATCATCTTTAGCTAGATCAATACCTTTCCACGCTACTGGTCCTTGAACTTTTTCCTTTAAAATGGACGACATAAATAAGCCTCCTTCAATAATATGGTTAGTTAATTTCTCACTTAACTTCAATCAATTGTCTTAACTCTCTGCGCAAAATTTTCCCTGTTGAGTTCTTAGGTAACTCTTCAGAAAATTCCACATGTCTAGGAAGCTTGTACTTCACCAGCTTATCCTGACAAAATCGGATAATGTCATTCATGGTGATCTGCTCATCATTGACTACGACATAAGCTTTTACGTTTTCTCCGTATTCTCCATCAGAAACTCCGATTACGGCTGCCTCTACAACAGCAGGATGTTGATACAGAACTTCCTCCACTTCACGAGGATATACATTGTATCCACCAACAAGAATCATGTCCTTCTTTCGATCAACGATATAGATGTATCCTTCTTCATCCATCGTTGCTAAATCACCAGTGTAAAACCATCCATCTATAAAGGCAGCTAATGTAGCTTCTGGCATTCCTAAGTATCCATTCATTACATTTGGCCCTTGAACTACTAATTCTCCGACTTCTCCTCTCGGCACTTCTATTCCATCCTCATTGACAACTTTGCTCTTGACGCCTGGTATATCTAAACCGATAGAGCCTGGCTTGCGAGTTCCCTTTAAAGGGTTAATAGCAACGAGAGGCGAAGTTTCTGAAAGTCCATACCCTTCCAAAATAAAAACGTTGTACTTGTTTTCAAATTTTTGTAGCAGCTCGACTGGAATCGAAGCACCTCCTGAGATACACACGCGAATGGATGAGAAATCTTCCGCAGTAGATTCAGGCGATTGAAAGATAAAATTGTACATCGTAGGAACTCCAGCAAACACTGTTGCCTTTTTTTCTCGAATGGTACGGACCACATCAAGAGGGCTGAATTTAGGTAGGATCAGGACAGTTGCCCCGCAAGCAATTGGCCCATTCAAACTTATAGTCATACAGAAAACATGAAACATTGGTAGAACAGCTACTACACAATCTTTATCATGGAGTTCAATTAATTCTGAAATGGAATCTGCATTCGAAGCCAAATTCCGATGCGATAACATCGCACCCTTTGGTTTCCCTGTTGTTCCTGATGTGTATAAAATGACTGCAAGGTCTTCCTGATCAATGAAAGTGCTCGAACAAACATTATTACTTGTTTCCATCAGATGCTCCCATGCCGATTCCTGATCCTCGGCATCTGTATAAATGACTAGCTTTAGATTTTCCAATTGTTCCTTTATTTCTGACAGCCTTGGCTCTACGGATATATGCGCAATAACTGCTTTAGCTTGACTATCGTCTAAAATGTAGTTGATTTCCTCTTTGGTATACAAAGGATTCATCGGAACAACAAATGCACCTAGTCGTAAAATGCCGTAGTACGTAATAAGAAATTCAGGGCTATTTCCTAATAAAAGAGCCACTCCATCTCCCTTCCCGATTCCTCGGGCAGACAAACCAGCAGCCAATCGATCTACCTGCTGGTTTAGTTCTTTATAAGTAACACTTTTATCTCTATAGATATAAGCGATACTATCTGGGAAATTACTTGCACTTCTTTTCAGATTTTCGTCTAAATTATAACTCATTAAATGATTCCCTCCTTTATTCATATGAAAGTGTTAGAATGGTAACTATTGTGAATATTCAAAATATTGTTACGTTAAGTATACTTATAAATTATAATTAAATAAAATTAAAGATTTTAATTTGTAAGTAAGTATTACTAATATTCAAAAAGGGGTGCAGCCATGTTGTTGGGAACCCTTCAGGAGTGGCAAAAGTGGCAAAGACAATAGAGGCTTGAATGAAGATAAAAGCCAGCGCCTTTAGACGCTGGCCAGTAGTATAGCTTATAGCCTTTGTGCAAACCACCCTTTGGAAGGGTGGTTATGATTAAATAATTAATATTTTAAAACAAGAACAAAAGTAAAAAAACGTAATCCTTTCTATATATTTTACAAAAAGAATAACGTTTTTTTCGTTTTATAGATACAACTTCATTCATTTTTCTTGGTGTTCCGCATCCCATTCACTTAAATAGGATGCATATTCTAATTCATCTGGATTATCATGTAACATAGAAATAAACTCTAATTTATTTCCATCACAATCCAGAAAGTATACACTTGCAGCAGGCATCCATCTTTGGACAATTGGCTCTTGATTTCCTTTTCCCTGGCTTCCTACCACTTCTATTCCACGACTCTCTAACCACAATTTAGAAGTCTTTAGAGATTCTAAGTCTACACCAAAAGCAAAGTGTTTCATCTCAAAATCTTCAATATTATGTACTTCCCATAGTCCAAGCATTTGCTTTTTACTTTCTCCTACCCAAAAGAAAGCCACTTTTCTTTTGGGTAGTTTCCTTGCTAATGCTAACCCTAACTTATTTTGATAGAAATCTATCGCCTTTTCTAAATCTCTTACATGTAAATGAATTTCATATATGCTCTGTATCATTATGCTTTTCCCTTTCTTTATTGGTAACTTATATTTATAACTTATTTATTAATTTGCTGTACTCTTTTTTGAGTAATATACTGAAAGTAAATTAAACTCCACATGCAAAAATATTGAAAAAACAATTGACAGTGAGTAATCCGTAATCATACCAAATATGATTCCCCCGAAAAATGCGAACAGCATAAATTTTATGCTAGTCTGATTAAAGCTGTAATATTGTAAATGAGCTACAGCGAATAGAAAGGAAGATATTAGGATCTGTACCGTAACTGGTATGTAAAATATTTCATAAAGAGGGTATATTGGGAATGAATTATTAAGCATTGGTATAATCATCCCTCTGAAAATTACTTCTTCAAAAATAGGATACATAATTACAAAGTTTAAGATGTTCTTTTTCCCGCTCGGCTTATACCCTGAGTATCGTGAAATGAAAATATTCGTTATTGCGGCAATCAAGATTAATAGAACAATTGGTTCGTAGTGAATTGGTAAACGGAATACATAATTATCTTCATAAAAATAAATAATTACTGTCAGCAGTGTTCCCCATATATAAATAATTTCATTTTCTATCTTTCGGTACAACGTTCTTCCAATAATAACACCAACTGTAATATCAACAATTTTATATGAAAAAGCTAATAAAACAGCAAGTACCAAAGCAATAAGGTAGCTCATATCGATTTATCACCCTATCTCACAAGGAACTCCTTTGGAATTCATGCATTTGATTGACATCCAACATTACTTGATTTTGAAATATTTTCCCGCTATTTAATTTTTTATATTATGTTAACTAGTTTGGTATACGCTATACATTAAATGACGATGTAAACTAGTGCTGCTATAAGATTTGGAATAGCCATTATTAAAAAACCTTTTGATTGGTCGATACGGCCAATTTTACGCTTTTCCTTTTTTGAAAATAGGGTTCCTTTATTACCTAAAATTAAGCTATCAATGAAGTAAGCTAAAGCTAACCCAATGCTAATTAACCCAAAAGTTCCACATACATAATAAATGTGACTCCAATCCCGACTAAAATAAGATTCTACAGATACGATAAGTAATAGAAGTATTCCTGAAATGAGTCCTCTCTTTATCATTATGATCCCTCTTTCAAAAAGATTTAATATCCACATTATACCATATTATTGAGTGTATATTTTTTAAACAAATTCCGATAATGTTGTGTTATGTTAACTCATCTTGTATAAACTATACAAGGCTTTTAACTGTTTCTTACATGATATAATTTAAGAAAACAGGGGGTTGTGAAGGTGAGCAACGAACAATATACAGTAACATCGTTAAACGCAGGCAAGATTGATACCTATACTTACGGTAAAAAAGTATATCAATCAGCCATTAAGAAGCAACGGATAGAGGGCTCTGTCTTTCTAAACAAGGTTGGGTTAGTTTGTGATGAACAAGCATATGAGTATCATGGTGGAGAGAATAAGGCATTGTGCTTATATCCGCATGACTACTATGATTATTGGAGACCTATGTTCAAAAACCTGGTAGATGTCGCTCTTTTCGGCGAAAATCTCACTGTTGCGGGACTAACAGAAGAAAAGGCTAATATCGGCGATATTTTCTCGTTTGGAGAAGCCATCATCCAAGTATCTGAACCCCGTAATCCATGTTATAAACTTGCAGCAAAATACGAAATGCCTAAATTAATTGTAACAGTGCGGGAAACAGACTATACAGGTTTTCTTTTCAGAGTTCTCAAAGAGGGAATGGTATCTAAAAATGACCCATTGATCCTGCTTGAACCTCATCCACAAAAAGTTTCAGTTGCCTTAGTTAATGATGTTAAATTTCATGACCGATTTAATCCTGAAAAGGTTGAGCAAGTTTTACAGGTTCAGGAACTATCTGAAAGCATGCGTGTAGCTATACAAGAACAATTCCGTTCAGGAAAGAAAGCTGGATGGGGATAATTCAACACATGCACTTCCAATAACAAATTTTACGTCAACTAGCACCTCTTGTGTGGGGCTAGTTGTTTTTTTACAGTAGCAAAGATGAGATTTCACTTTTAGAAACTGTCTTAGTATACGCTAAGATTCTTTCAACATAAAGATTGTTGATAACTTGTACGTGTCAGTAATACCATCTAGCTGTAGAGTGCCGAAAAAAAGTTAAGCAAACAAAAAATAACTCCAAAATCAACTTTTATTGTATATTTTGGAGTTACTTGACGTTTACTTTGCAACGAAAGAGAACCGCAACACTGCCTAAAACCTGGGCGCTTATCACATCCACAAACACACAAAATTAAGAAGCCTTCTTCATTCGTTGTTGCTCTTTAATTTGTTCAGCAATAGCTGCAACATGAATACATTCCATATATACGTCGTCAGCATCTGTATCTTTCACGCTAACTTTTATACTTGTATACTCAAAATCCCTTTGATTTGTTTTTGGATGGTAAAACATGTTTCTCTACTCTTTCATATAGAGTAAGCAATTGCTTGATAAAAGAAAATTTCGGTACTAACCAATACGAAAATAACGCTGAAACACATCCTATTAAAGCCCCTATTGCAACATCAAAAGGATAATG
>NZ_NVPR01000052.1 GCF_002551815.1 Bacillus sp. AFS098217 | reverse complement strand
AGGAATGCTTTTTTATAAAAGGATGATTCAATTGAATATAAAAAAAGCGTGTTTTGATCAATTTTTTTCAAAACACGCTCTTTTCTTCTGTTCTTCTATTACGATTGATAGAATTAATTTGATCAAACTTTATTTAAAAGCTACAGCTGCAAGATTTTATTAATGTGTTGAAAGTATTGGAACAAAACTCGGAAATACGGGCAATTAGAGTGTTTACCGATGTGTTGCCAGAGGGCTTGGGAGAACGTAAATTTATAAAGTTAAGTGATGGTGTTTCGAAAAGACGGTATGTGATTGCTGAAGTATATATGGTTAAAGGAAAACGATTCAACATAATAGAAGTAGAGCGAGAAAATCACTCGATGTCGATGCTCATTTTATCATCATCTAAAATTACTAATTGGAAGTCTATTTATCATTGTTTACTTGTGAATCTTGTTAATGACAATGGTACTTGGACGAGTAAAACATTAAAGATTATTGAAAATCAAGGTGTTATTGTAATGAAGGCGAAGCATAGTTCTAAAGGTGTTCGCCATAGGAGTGAAATGTTATTAAACAAGTTAATTTAAAAGAACACATTTTCATAATATTAGCGTTTCTTCCACAATCGGGCCATATTGTTTAATAAAAGAAGGATTTAAGACTGTTTATCAAGAATTTCTATAGGTTAACCAAATGAAGTTTCTTTAATTCCGATATTTTAAGCAAAAGCGACTGTATGGCGTGAGCATAGGTGTTAACTTCCCAGAGTCTTGGACATCGCTAACGGGAAACACAGTATAAATTATATATATTTTGTGTGGAGTGTGATCTGATGCAAGAAATACGATTAAAACTAGAGGCTTATATTAACAAATATCTAGAATTGTGGGACTTTTACGGAGTTATTCAAGTGACCAAAAAAGGCGAGGTGCTTTTTGAAAATGCATACGGCTATGCAAGTATCGAGTTTGGGGTGAAAAATGATACCAACTCGTGCTTCTCCCTTGCTTCCATGTCAAAACAGTTTACGGCCTTTGCTATTATGCTCCTTCATGAAAAAAAATGATGGACATTGATAAACCTGCACAATTATACCTCCCCGCCAATATGAAAATTGACGAATCAATCACTGTCCATCATTTATTATCGCATACTTCTGGTTTATATAATTTCACAAACTTCGAAAATGACTTTTTTGCGGGATACAACAGAATGGATTATTCACGAAACCATTTCTTTCAGAGGTATATTAATAAAAAGCCTACAAAGCCACCGGGAACGGTATATGATTACAATAACTCGAACTATAATTTGCTTGCATGGATCATTGAAAATGTTTCAGGAGAAAAATATGAATATTATCTAAGAAACCATATATTCCTGCCTTTGAATATGATGAACAGCGATGTTGATGACGGTTGTAAAACGATAAAAAACAGATCAAGTAATTATGTAAATGATTTTGATGCAACCATCAAATGCCCGTATTTTAACGAGAAGTTTAGCATCGGTGCAGGAGCCATAATTTCAAATTGCGATGATTTGTATAAATGGTATACCTGTTTACGGGATCGGAAAATCCTATCCAAGGAGGTCTATACTAGGTTTTTTAACGAGAACCAAAATAATTACTGCTATGGACTGGAACATCATCATGTTTACGGAACAGACAGATATTCCCATGGAGGAGATCAACTTGGTATCAGTACTTATATGCAGGATTTTTTCGATGAAGATATTTGTATTATCATTCTTTCCAATAATGAAGCTATAAATCAGTACAGAATGGGTAATGCAATTTCCGATATTCTGCATCATGTTGATGTAGTTGCTCCGACAAAACATAAAGAGCTTCCTATCAACGAAAGTAAGCTTAAAAAGTATTGCGGTACATACTTGAAAGATAAGATTGAAGTGAAATTCCTTAATGGCAAGTTGTATTTCACGAGATTCTCTGGCAATCTTCATATTGAGATCTATCCAGTAGGTGGAGGAGGATTTGTTCGTAGATATTCTGACCAGATCTATCCATACAGTATTGTTGAGAACGAAAACGGCAAAATGTCGTTTTTCGGATATAAAAGAAAAACCCCATAATCTAGGGTTTTAGGCAGACACCATGAAGTGATGGAGAAACGTACGCAAAATAGGATTGTTTCTCCTTTATCCAGAAAGCATAGATGTGCCGAACGTTTTTCAGCAATCAGGCGCCATTCTTAAGTAAGAGGGCGTCTTCTTTTATTGGGCCATATTCTTGAATGAATTGTGGAAATAATGGGAATTTGAGATAATTGTTATTAAGTTAAAGAGCAGGTTAGTTTAATAACATCAGTAACTTTATTCGGAAATAAATATTGTAAATAATGAAAATATAAAAAACTTAGCGGGAGAAACAATATCTAAATGATTAAAGGGAGGAAGCATTATGTCCAATAACGTAAGACCAAGAAGAATAATTTTAGATTTAGCAGTTACTTTAGATGGTTTTATTGAAGGGAAAAATGGGGAAGTTGATTGGTGCATCATGGACTCTGAGATGGGGTTTATTAATTTCTTAAATCAAATTGATACTATTTTATATGGAAGAAAAAGTTTCGATTTATGGGGACAATTTACTCCAGAAATTGAAGATACTGATACTGAAAAAGGAATTTGGGAATTAGTTCATAGTAAAGAAAAATATGTGTTTTCCAGAACGCAAAAAGGGACTGATAATAAAGCAATATTCATAAATGACAATATTTTTGAAGAAGTAAATAAGTTAAAGAATAAGCCTGGTAAAGATATCTGGCTATATGGTGGAGCAAGTCTTATTACAACTTTTATCAATTTAGGGCTTGTTGATGAATTTAGATTATCTGTTCACCCCGTTATTTTGGGAGAAGGAAAACCGTTGTTTATTGATATAAAACAGAGGTTGAATTTAAAAATGGTTAATACAAGAACGTTCTCCTCTGGTGTTGTGCAACTAATCTATCATTTAAATAGAAATTAATAATATTGTATATTCCAAAAAAATACAATAAATATCATTAGGAAATACTCGATAGTAACTGTTACTTCTTCAACAATCGTGCGCTTTTTTTGAAGAACTTTTTTGAAGTAGATTCCCAAACTTGGAAATCTACTTTCTAGATATTTGTATAATTGTAAATATTATATATATTTATGAAAAATTGGTTTACTAAGGAGGTTGTTATATGAGTTACAAGAACACACTTATTACCATTTCAGAGGATTCAAAAGCTACTTCTGCCATAGTACCTGTCACCAGAAACGGAAAACCTACTATTGCTTCTATTAAATATGATTTAATTAAGAATAATCCTTATAAATTTACACAAGAAGATGTGCAATTTAAAACTTATTTAATCAAAAATCAAATAGAAGAAGAAAATACAGATGAACTGCGAAAACAATTTTTTTCAAAATCTATGGCTTGCTTCAGAGCTTCTCCTTTAGTGAAAAATTATGGTTGGGGAATACACTATAACGATCAAGGGAAAATTGCCATTTATGATGTTAAGAGTGAAATATATAACCAATTGCTTAATCAAGATAAGATTACTAAATTAAAAGGTATGCGCTCGAAAAGAAAATAAAACAGTATCTTATTATAAATATCGTTTATTAAAGTAAACGGTGCGTTAGTAAAATAACTTAGAGGATATTTTTGCAGCTCTTTCGCATTTTCAATCTTCCACAATCGGGCGCTTTCCTGGAAACATAGAAAGGGTCTTTTTAGATTATTCGAAGATTGAAATTTATCAATATCTTAGATTATTGAATATCCTCGTTTGAAAAAGCCTTTCATTGAACATAATAGAATTTAGATTAATAGATTTATCAGTGGGAGAGTGAAAGACGTATCTTTTCATTATAGGGCCAGTTAGTGGAAGAAGGAATTTTTCCTATTGTATAGAAATATTGTACGAAACATTTTCAATATCTTGTGATAGGAATGTAAATGAATATAAGGGGAACAAGTTTTTTATGATTAAAGAAATTCTTAGAATATATGAACAAGATGAATCAATTCATAATTTATATGTGTCAATATTAAATAGAGAAATATAATGTTCCCAGGATAAGAAAAGTTACGAGGGGGTTTATTAATGAAAATGAATGAAAAAACATATCTAAGTATAGAAGAGATTATTTCATTACCAACCTTATCAGGTACAAATATAAGTGATAATGGCAAAAACGTAGCATTTGTCAAGAAGACAGCTAACTGGAAAGACAATAAATATAGGAATCATGTATGGATATATGAAAAAGATAAGGGGCAGTGCTACCCATTAACAACTAGGGATATAGATAGTACATACCCATTATGGTCTCCAGATTCTAGAGATATCGCATACCTTAGCCCAGTTGGTGACGGGGATAATAAGAAAAATCAGATCTTTGTTAAGTCAATAGATGGTTATAGTGGGGTTCAAATTACTGATGAGAAAGAAGGGGTCAGTAAATTCAAATGGGAACCTACTGGCAAGGGTTTTTATTATGTTGCACAGTCAAAAGAATCTGAGATGATAAAGAAACGTAAGGAACTATATGGAGATTTCCATCATATAGGTAAGGAATACCAGAATAATTGTTTATATTACATTGAAATAGAAAAAGTGATACAAAATGATAAATATGAACACCCAAAAAATTCTGATAGTGCCGGTAAGGATAAAGATGAACACGAAAATAGCGTTGTTTATCAACTAACTGATGGTAAGGATTTTCATGTCCATGAATTTGATATTTCAAATTGTGGGAAAAAGGTTGTATTAATGGCTACACCAAGCCCAAATATGGGAGATTATATTAATGGAGATCTATACATACTAGATATTAAAGCTGGAGAGCTACAAAAGACGAATATAGATAAGTTGTTGGGAGGGAGCATTTGCTTTTCTCCTGAAGGCAGCAAAATATGTTACTCAGCAAGCATAAGGGAGAAGGATTACTATAAGAACCATATACAAGACAGTACGCTAGAGATATATGATATTAATAATGGAGAGCTAATTCAACCTTTAACAGATTTTGATAGTACGGTTATTCCATTACGGTGGACAGCTAAAGGAATATTGATTAGATGGCAGAATAAAACTAATTATCTTATTGGGTTGTTATCTGAGAATGGCACTATAGAAATGTTAAGCGAAAAAATAAATAGCTTTATAATGGATGCTTCTATAACAAGGAATGGAAATCATATATCCTATAATAAGGCTATTACAAATGAAACCTTTGAAATCTATTTAGACGATAAAAAAATAACGAATGAAAATAGCTTTTTCAAAGGAAAGCTTAAAAGTAACAGGGAAATAATCTCATGGCAAAGTAGTGATGGTCTTGAAATAGAGGGAGTTTTATCAACCCCGGTAGAATTTGACGCAAATAAAAAATATCCCTTATTAGTGGTAATCCATGGTGGTCCGGCTTGGGCATCCTTTCCAATATTTTCAGACTGTTTTAATGAGAAATATCCTATTGAACAGTTTATAGAAAAAGGTTTTATAGTTTTAGAACCAAACTACAGGGGAAGTTCGGGTTATGGTAATGAATTCTTAAAAGCAAATTATAGAAAACTGGGAATTGCTAACTACGATGATGTTATATCTGGAGTGGATAAACTAGTTGACAAAGGGATTGCAGATAAAGATAGAGTAGGGGTTATGGGATGGAGCAACGGTGGATATATATCAGCTTTCTGCTCTACATTTAGTAGTAGATTTAAAGCTATTTCAGTTGGAGGTGGAATTACTAATTGGAGTACCCATTATGTAAATACAGATATATCTTACTTTATTAGGATGTATTTAGGAAATAATCCATGGAATGATCCAGAGATATATACTAAAACATCACCAATGACATATATTAAATCAGCCTGTACTCCTACTCTAATCCAACATGGCGAAAAGGATGCAAGAGTCCCAACTCCAAATGCATATGAGCTATATCAAGGATTAAGGGATATGGAAGTTGATACAGAATTAATTATATTTAAAGGAATGGCATATAGTTCTGACCAGCCAGGAATTAATGTGGCTATTATGAAGCAGAATTTGATGTGGTTTTCACACTATATTCTTGGAGAAAGTATGAAAGATTTTAGAGTTTTATGATTAATAAATGGATATCCTTACAGAATACATAAAGATGAAACAGTCTTCATAAGGAAGCTTTTTTTCTTATTTAGCCTGTCATTGTAGCTCTATGATTTCCATGTGAATTTCCACTGTATAATACTCTAGCAACTACATTGACTTACAATTGTATAGCAACGTTATGGCATTAAGCTCCCTGTACCTTTGCAGGGATACGGAAACGATTCGGGTAAAAACTGCAATAGGATAAAAACGTGGCTCAGATATGGAAAATTACATATTTGCCACGTTTTCTTCTTATAAAAGATTAATTAGACCTAGAAGGCAAAGTAGAGATAAGAAATGGATACTTCAGTACAACTGATTTATCTACGGGACAAAAAAAGATATATCAAATAAACCGATCAAACTTTTTTCAAAATGAATTCTTTTTGGTTCTCACTAAATAAGGTGTAGATTTGAAATAAAGTTGCACCGTTTTACCCCTTTAGATATGATTATCTAAAGGGGTGTTTTTATGTCGAAAAGAAAAAGAACATCCGAGATTGAACAGTGGATTAAACAAGGTCGAGGGACTGGTATTGGAGTAGATTATAAACCTTGGTTAAAGATTCAAAATGTGTCTTCAAAGGGTCGTTCAACTCGTTTAAAAGGAATAAAAAAACAGACAGCATGAATTTCTGTCGGATTTAGAACGTAATTATTTTTATTTAACTGAGTATTCGAATTATATTGTTACTGGCCGCAGAACAGATTTCGAAAAAATAGAGAAACTACATATGCAGTAAGGCTTGAAATGAAAAGAGATACAGCAATTGAACTATTACACTATGATAATTTATATGATTTCACTTTGGATATTATCGGAAATACTTCTTATTGATGACTTAAAGCAGAGTCAAAGGCTAATTACAGCTCATGAATCAGGAGTGAAAATAAGATTGCAAAAAATTTTAAAATATAACAACGTAGGTTTAAGAGTATTTGAAAAAACAATCGACCGAATAGAACGAATGATGAAAGGGATGGGAAAATGAGCGATACAAGGACCAAATTGATGTTGGATTTGCAAAGAATTGAGAAGGATGAGTATCAGTTGCGCGAAGGTGAGCAGCATCAAGATTTCTTACCTTTGTTACTTCAATATATTGGCGATCCTCAGCCAGAATTACGGGATAACCTGATTTATCCTATGTTTTATATGTGGATTAAGGAAGAGAATAGGTTCAGTGAAGAGGAGTTGCGTAGCCTCTTAACTGTTCTGACTGATGAGAACCATTTGTTCTATAATATTGGCAGCGAGGATGATCAGTCAGTTTTTACAAGGACGTTCTCTGCCTTGCCTATCGCTTTGATTGTGCAACGCCACAGACAGAATCCATTTTTCAATCAAGCGGAAATTGAGCAATTAATGCATGCAATGCTCCGTTATTATAAAGAGGAGAAGGAGCTGCGAGGTTATCTTCCAGTAGGAGGCTGGGCTCACAGCGCGTCTCACGGTGCGGATGTTTTTGTCGAGCTGGTGCAGTGCGAGGAGAGCAGCGTCGCACTACTGCGTGAGGTTCTTGTCGCTATTTCTGGCATGCTTCATAATGGTAGACACATTTTTAGCGATGAGGATGATGAGCGGTTGGTCAACATCGTGGATACGATGATTGACAAAGAGTTACTTCCACATCAAGAAATCACTGATTGGATTAGCGACTTAGCGCAATGCTGCAATTTGCCGAGAAGTCGCAGTCAGGTGATTGCTCGCGTGAACAGCAAGAATTTTTTACGCAGTCTCTATTTCAGAAGGGGACAAGATAGCCGAGGGAATGAGCTTAACACTGTCATGTTTCGTACTGAGGCAAAATTGAACAGGTTTTCTATCAGTTAAAGGATTAGAGGGACTGTCCCAAAAGCCATGGAAAATTGGCTGAGGGATTGCCCCTTTTTATGTCAAGAAAAACAAAAAGTGATTAACTAAATTTTTACTGTTCTTAAGAGATTAATATCGTTAGAGTGTGTTTCAATTTTCGTTTAGTTAAAAATGGCAGTCACAAAATTACTATTGTGACTGCTTTATAAAAGGTTGACCAAAGCCTTAGTTCTTTGTTTGACATCCTCTGGCATGTTCCTCCATTAAAGGGCGCTTTAATGGAGGGAATATCATAGAAATGATCAAATTTTTTTATGAAAATCTCATACTTAGCTAAAAAGAGTAACTCCATTTTGATCAATCTTTTTTCAAAATGGAGTTTTTATATTTGTTATTAAATAAGGATTGAAGAGCATTTTTTAATCAGACTTTATTCCAAAGCTAAAGCAAAAACCTTGCTTTGGGGTAATAGGATCAGATCGTAAAAGGCTATTTCATCACCTCTTCAAAGCGTAACTACAACAAGGACAAGCCATTTTTGGCTTGTCCTTGTTCCATGCCACCCGGCGAATTCAAACGGCAATCACACAAAGCCGCTATTCGCCCTAGATCTATCCCCCCTGCCACAACGCAGGCTTTGTCACCATGAACCATAACATCGCCATTAAAAGAACAATGTAAATCCAAACAGAACGCCGCAACAATTGAATCAAGGCGTCCTTGTCTTGGCCCGTTTCGCTGAATTTCCGAATGGTCGGTGAAAAGGCGCGGGCCAGGAAAAATAATGAACTCGCCATGAGAATAAGGGTCATCACTATCCAAGGGGTCTTCCAAGTCCATGGGCCCGCCAGTACAAGCAAAACCCCGGATGCAACCAGCACATGCCCGGCATGCTTGGCCAGCCTGACCGAAAATCGGAATACATCCAGATAAGCCTGCTGTGTTCGGGCCTCTGAAGCCCGCAATTTTTTGATGAGCGGAAGCAATACAAAAAACGGGCCGATGGATAAGATTACACTGAAAATATGTACATACAGAAGCAGTCGATACAGCATGTCCATCCTTATATCACATTAACCTTCGATGGGACGGAACTCATGAACCCAAACTCTCATATTTGGCAGCCACGGCATGCCAGGGTGAAGAGACAGGATAGATTGCTTATATTCCTCCACATTCGCATAGCCTTCTTGACGGGCATGCTCATCAGTCAATTTGCCAAGTGACTGAGAATAGACCTTCTCCACAACATACCGGTGACCTTGAAGCTCCATCACTTCCCCGACATCCGCATATCTCCCGTTGCGGCGAGTAGCCGTTTTCTGTCCTGCAAGCACTTTTTCAATGTCCTCCTGAATCGTGATGAGACGTTCAATCGTACATGTTTTTGGCGGTAAAGCGTTCGTTTCATTTTGGTTTGTCATCTGGGTCACTCTCCTTTTTTCATTTAAGCATAAGCCCACTTTATCATATAAAAAAATTATTCTATATAGCAAGTTTCTACTTAATAGGGATAACAAACTTTCATACAATGTTTATACGATAAATGTAGATTTAAAATAAAGTTTGATAATTATAATAATGTTTGATGAAAATCCTGTATTGTTGCAGGGATTTTTTGTTGTTCCGTCCTAACAAAAATTAATAGGTGAATTATGCAGGCTCTGGGGAGTTGAATTTGTACGCAGAAATTGGGATGAAAACTGACAGTTCATTTCCCTTCGGAAACACCGTGATATATAGGTTTATATAACATTCATTTTGTGAGAGGAAAAGGATGGGGGACTCATCCTTTTTTGATTTCATTATATATACCATTTACGCTGTAAGATTCATAAATAAAACAAGAGAAATTTTCAAATTTTTGGTTCTCTAATAGCTTAAAACAATATAAAATTACAATATAATGGTAATTTTCCTATATATACTTAATGTAGTGTGAGCATACATGATATTTCTTGCCTTATTGTATAAAAAAGGAGATGGTATGTTGAAAAGGACCATGTTATTTTGGGGGCAATATATTCTTGTTTTGCCTATATTTTTTATTACATTTATGTTTACTAGTTTCGTTGGTAGTCAGTTAATGATAGGTGCTGATAAACAGCATTTTGTTTTTACACCTCAAAATGCAACAGATTATAGTCAAATTAATGAAATTGATAAATTGCGATTTGCTTTTTCAATTCAACCGTTTGTCACCATAGTATTTCTTCTGTCGATAGTGTACGTACTGACACTTATTGTCTTTCAAATTATTGAATGTAAGAAACAAAGAAAGATATTACATAGCTTGCAATATATGATTCTTATACCAATTTTTCTTTACTTGTGGTTAGGAACGATGCAATTTTCCGCAGTTGATTTAACTTGGATAGATAATTGGAAAGATCACCTTATATTCGCTCCTACTACTATAACGAATGAGCAAGATATATATATGATTGATAGGTTTCTATACAAATTTCGAATGTTACCTATTCAGAGTACAGTATTAATACTTATCGTGATTGATAGTGTACGCTTGCTGAAAAATTTGCTTGTAAGAACTAGCCAATAGAAAAGGATAATTGTTTGAAGGTAAAATAATTATCCGTCGCTACTCATTTCCATATAGGTAGAAATAACCTTACGTGCAGTAAGGTTATTTTTGTGGAAAATACTAATTATCACTTTCTATATATTCTTCCTTTTCATAAAATGTAATCGTTAAGTTGCAATTTGTGCATATTGTCTAAATTATCTTCATATCCTGTCGAATATGGATTTTCAAACAATCAAAGAGTACTTCTCAGTAGAAAAGTAAACGTCAAAAAGAAGATGAATTTGAGTTTAACAAGGACGCCGGCATGTACGTGTGTAAAGCTGGACATATGGCCATTCGCAAAGTTCGACAAGGAAAGAAAAATGCAGGTGACAATCAGAGAGATACGCGTGCGGCAAACAATATAATACATTTGGTTTCATTGGGATATCCTTTCTGAAACAGTCTAGGATCAGTGGCTATAATTCGCTTTTAAATAATTAACCCAAAGACTGTGTAATTCTGATTTGCTGACGCCAAATATTCGGTTATATTCCTCTGGGTGCCGGATGAAGTCGTTTAATTTCTCATATCCATATTTAATTACCAAAAATTCCACAATCGTATAGGAATATGGATACCCGTTTCTATACACGAATGCTGGCCCATTTATCTCGTCAAAGCTAGGTATTTTACCAGCAGAAACCAAGGTTGGGAGCACTTTTTGGGCATTAAGATCCGTATTTCCTAAATAATTGGCAACTCCTTCTTCCAGCCACGTAGGTCGTTTACTGTCAATATGAGACAGCACGACATGTGTAAATTCATGAATGCTTGAATTTAATATAGAAGACCGGTTTTTCGGTGATAAGATAAATAGTTCGTCATCGCCAAATACGCCTAATGACCAAAAATTAGAAAATAGCCCCAACGAATATACCAGATTGATTTGATTTGAAAAAACTGTTACTTTTGTCTTCGTCTTTGGCTCTGTTTTAAGTAAGCCAATGATACGCCCGTAATGCTGTTCTAAATTGTCAGCAAGCTTTACAACCTCTGAATAATCCGCTTTAGAGCTGTAAAAGATGAAGTGATCCGTTTCCTTCTGATTCTTATAAAAACTTGATTGTAAGGCAGTTATGTTCAAATAAATAAATATAAAAGAGGTCATGACGATGATGGTTAGAGTCGCCAACTTACCTATTTCGTGTGGAAATACAGGACTTCCATATGTTTTTTTAATTAAGCGATAAGATGCGAAAATGATAAATGGCATCCAAATTAAACCGAAAATTGTCAATGCTTTATAGGAATCCCCGAGCCAGTAAAATATGAAATAAGACATAGTAGTCAACAAACAAGTTACGGTTCCAACCAAGCTCGATCCTTGCGATTTCCAGATCCACAACGACAGCAAGCCAGGTATTACTAAATTGGCGACAATTAAATCAATTATCAACGTGACATCCTCCCAGAATGTTATAGAGTTAGACGGATAAGGTGACGCTCCGTTTTTTCCCTCTTTCTCTCTTCTCGAAACCATACTCTCTATCAACTCAAAAATAATAGGTACGACTATTAATATACGCAGTGTGGATGAAATAAGACCTCCAATGACGACGATCGTGAGACTTTTCGACATCAGTCCTCTTTCAGAGACTCCAGTTGCAAGCGGAACAAGTACGATAATTGTCGCTTCAGCAGTCATGATTGGCCTCCAGCGGCTAATGCCCGCTTCAATCAATGCTTCACGAACGGAACATTAGGTCTGTACGCGAATTTGCAGAACACGCTCGATGAGAACGATGTAAACGTCAAGTAACTCCAAAATATACAATAAAAGTTGATTTTGGAGTTATTTGACGCTTACTTTACTAGAGAGAAGTTTTTAAAACTTTTTTAAAAATAGCCATGTAAAATTAAAGATAAAGATTCAAATACTCTTATTTATAATGATGTTGGAGGTCATGAATATGGCTAAGATGGGAAATAAAATGATTACGCTATGTACAATTGCTGTAGGAATGATTTATACAGCAGGATATATTTCTACGGAAGATTCAAAAGCAGAATTAGAACAAGCCTCTAAAAATATACCGACATCTATCCCACAACCAAATGTATCTTCTAGGACTTCTGATGCAGCTAAACGTGTTAACAGTGTCTATAAAGATGGAACATATTATGGTCATGGAACAAATCGTATCGGTTCAGTAAAAGTAGCGGTTACAATTCAAAAAGATAAAATTACATCGGTGCAAATCACAGATTGCACCACTTCTTATTCTCAATCTTATATTGACGAATTGCCTCAGCAAGTTCTAAATCGACAAAGTGCAGAGGTAGATGTGGTTTCTGGAGCAACAAGAAGTACAGAAGATTTTCAAGAAGCGGTTCAGGATGCTTTATTACAGGCAAAGCAGTCCAATGTGTTTTATAACAAAAAAAATACGGGAAGTGTGACAGGTAATGCCTAATTATATAAGAAAAACATATGAGCAATCTGCACTTTGTATGGGGACGATTATTCATATTAAAGTAGTCACATCACGCACAAAAACGTATATAAAAGAAAAAATGGAAAGGGCATTTCAAGCGTTCTACTCTGTAGAAAAAGTATGCAGCCGCTTCCATTATCAAAGTGAGCTTACACGTCTGTCTATGCAAAGTGGTAAAGCCACGCAAGTCAGTCATACTCTTTTTGAAGCTATTCGCTTTGCATGGCAAGTAGCTGATGTAACGCAAGGAATATTTGATCCAACGTTAGGCTATACACTTGAGAAGTACGGATTTAACCGTCATTACTTAACGGGAGAAGAACTGGTTTCAAATGTAGCTACAGAGGTTCCCGTTAGTTATAAAGATGTGGTTTTAGATGAAGAAAAACGGACTATTTTGTTAAAAAAACCGCTTTTGTTGGATTTAGGTGCTGTAGCAAAGGGATTAGCAGTTGATTTAGCAGTTCAAGAACTGCGTGATTTTGAAGGGTTTGTTATCGACGCCGGCGGAGATCTTTTTGCTAGCGGTACGAATGAAAAGGGAGAACCATGGGTCATTGGTATTCAACATCCTTTCCAAAAGGAGAAAACAATTTGTAACGTTCAGCTAACCGATAAGGCAGTTTGCACCTCTGGTAGCTATGAACGAAAGAGTTCTGTTCATATGAACGAGCATCATCTCATACACCCACATTTAGGGACGTCTCAGTCTGACATAGTAAGCTGTACTGTAATCGCGCCCTTTGCGATGATGGCAGATGCTTTTTCAACAGCCGCTTTTCTGTTAGGTAAAAAAGAAGGGGGAGTGCTACTAAAAAATGTTGATCTCGAAGGCATATGGATTACATCCTCTTTAGACATAAATATAACGCAAGGAATGGGGGAATATTTGTATGGGCGTGAATAAAAAAGAAAACGTAATGCGTGAGGCGAAGCATAAATATATTCGTACACCAAAAGGATATGTTATCGTGGATGAAACAAGAGAAAGCCGGCGACAAAAACGAACTCATAAACCTTTTATGACTCCTAAAAGATCCGTTTTAGTTATGCTGCTTTTATTAATGATAATCGCGCAGATAAATGAGGCTGATTATTCAGGTCTTGTTCATGCAGGGGTGGCAGCTATAACTGCCATGTTCATAGATACCTTAATCGCTATCTTAAAAAAACGAAAGCTTACTTTTCCTGATGGAGCCGCTATAACAGGCTTGATTGTGGCGCTCATACTAAGTCCAATGGTTTCAGTATATATTTCAGCATTAACAGCAGCAATTGCAATTGCATCAAAGCATCTGTTTACAGTTAAGAAAAAACCTATATTTAATCCTGCTGCCTTTGGATTACTTGTCACAGGCGTTTTGTTCTCAAGCGGACAAAGCTGGTGGGGAGGGCTATCTATGCTTCCTGCTTGGTGTATTATATTTGTGTGCATCACAGGATTTTTCGTAACACAGAAAGTAAATAAATTTCCACAAGTTTTTTCATTTTTAGGAGTTTATTTTCTTATACTTCTGATTATGGGAATTGCAGGAACCGAAAATGTAGGGGATATGCTAAGAGTCCCTTATATAAATTCAGTCATATTCCTAGCATTTTTTATGCTGACTGACCCGCCGACCTCTTTAGGTAAATATAAAGATCAAATTATATTTGGTGTCATTGCAGCCACAGTAAGTATAGCTTCTTATCTGATACTTGGGGGATTAGTTTTTCTGTTAGTTGGGATATTAGTTGCAAATGTGTGGAAAGCATGGAGATTTTCTAAAAAAAAGCAACACGTACATCGTCAACTTCAGTAGCGATTTAAAAAATGAATGTACGATGCTATTTGTTTTTTAACTAATCCGTTCGATATCAACAAAGGGTGTCAAGTTATAGGAAGAAGTTCCTCTTGACACCCTTTGTTCGTTATATTGGAAATTTAATAATAATGCGTGTCCCTTTATGCAGTTCGCTCCAGACTTTTATTTCACCATTATGAGCGTCTGTAATCCACTTAGCTATAGATAGACCTAATCCTGTTCCACCTTCAGAACGTGTTCTGCTCTTATCACTGCGATAGAAGCGGTCAAAAATGTGAGGAAGTTCCTCATTTGCAATACCGATACCTGTATCTTCTATTATGATCGTGATAAAACTTCCATCTTTGTTGCATGTGACTGTGATTTTTCCATTTTCAACATTGTATTTCATGGCATTATCCATCAAAATAATGAGCAGTTGATGAATTCTTTCTTTATCTCCTTTATACATTAACTGCTCTTCGATATCTTTACTAATCGAAATGTTTCGCAAATCTGCAATGGGTTCAAATTGATGAATGATTGTACTGAATAACTCTCCGATTTGAAATTCTTTCCTTTGAATAAGTAGCTGATTCGAGTCTGTTTTTGCAAGAGTTAGCAAGTCCGCTACAAGTTTGTTCATCCTTTTTACTTCTTGCAGTACTTTGTAAATCGTCATACTTTCTTGTTCAATTGTATATTGTGGATGACGGAATAATAATTCCAAGTGTGTCTGGATAACAGACAATGGCGTTCGCAGTTCATGGGAAGCATCCGCTGCAAACTGAGTTTGTTTTTCCCAGGATTGTTGAATCGGAACAAGTGAACGATTCGCTAAAAGCCACCCTGCAAAGAAAGAAATGATAAATGCTGCAAAGCAGCCCCCTATAGTTAATATGAGCAAATTTTGCAGTATAGTCACCTCTGTATCTATATTTAAGACAATCTCGATCGTATGGGCTGAGATATTTTTTAAATAACTGGAAGATGATTCAACCTTAAGGATACGGTAACTATGATTATTGATTGTTTGTGTCCACAGTTTGTTGTCCTGAAACTGAGAAGGCGAAAAGTCATTGATATCAGTAGAGAAAATCGCATTTTCCGGTATACTTTTTATAAATTGATCGTTTCTATCCCAAATTAAGTATGCAATTTTTCGCTCTGATTCCCGCTTAGAATCATGCTCTTTAATAATACGATTCATACCTTCGTGTTGTATTTCTTTAGACACATTGTAAAGTTTTGAATCAATCTCCTTATAAATAATATGATTCATGTATACATACAAAATGACACCAAATACACATAAAATCAATGAAAAAACAACGGTATTTAAAGTAACAAGTTGTATTTTGGTTTTTTTAAACATCTTGGTTCTTTCCTTTGAATATAAATCCGACACCACGTACAGTATGAATGAGTGTTTGGTCATAAAACGTACTTATTTTTTTTCGCAGATGATGAACATATACATCTACAACACCAAGCCCTACATCAGAATCTAGGCCCCAAATGCGGCTGAAAATTTGATCGCGAATTAAGATTTGTTCCTTATTCTGTAGGAAATATTCAAGTAGTTCATATTCCTTAGTCGTCAAATATAATTTGTGGTCGTCTATGTATCCGTCATGTTCTTGCATGTGTAAACGGATAGGCCCATAGGAAACATTCTGTTCTCCAATCGTTCCCTTTTCACGTAGCAGTACACGTATTCTTGCTAGTAACTCTGGTACTGCAAACGGCTTAATCAAGTAATCGTCTGCACCTACATCTAAACCTTTTACTCGATCTTCTACACTATCTTTAGCGGTAAGAAGAAGAATAGGCGTTTTAATGGAAGCAGCACGTACTTCTTTCACAATTTCAAAGCCATTTATTTCCGGTAGCATAATATCTAAAATAATGGCATCGTAAATATTTTGCTTCGCCATAAATAATCCCTCATCACCAGTTACAGAAAAATCAATTTCATATCCTTCCTCCTGTAAAACTGCTGCAACTCCTTCTAGAAGGGGCTGGTCATCTTCGATTACTAAAATCTTCATTATGTTCATCCATTCTGTTAGATTTTTAATATTACATACCTTATTATATAAGATTCATGTGCCAAGGATAAATGTATTTTTGGGGGATTAAGTTTTAAGATGAGACTATAATTTATGAGACTTTCAAAGAGTGATAGTCGTTTAAGGTTATAAGTATAAGGTGTGTTTTGCTATACTGACGATAAATATAGAACACTAACAGATGATACAGTTATAGCAGGAAGTTCATCGGGAGGACTTATTTCGACAGGGGTGCTTATTGGTTATTTTAAAAAGAATTTAAAAACATTGCTATAATTTCCCAAATATGAAGCGGTTCTATTTTTCTGATCCTTATCGTACAAATTTCTTAGAATAGTGTTGTGCTCTCTAATATGCTATTATGAACATGTAAATGAAGAAAAGGAGAATATAGTAGTGGATAGACACTCTTCTTTAAATACTAAAAAAGTCAATTTTTTAGCAAATTATATTTCTAATCCAAAAGAACGAAAAAGAGTTATAATTACACTTGGTGTTGTTGTTATTCTATTTTTGATAGGATTTTTATGTATTTCGTATTTTTATGAACAATGGTTAACGGAGAATATTCGTGCTTATAAAGAAACTTTTAAAGAAATGGGTTCTATTGCACGAATTGGATTCTTTGTTACTTTATCAATATATCCTATTTTCTTATTGTTAAAGTGGAAACCTTTTAAAAAGATGATCATAGGGAATTTTGAATTGAAAACTTTATTACAATTTATAGGTAAATTGGTTAGACAATGGCATGTACCACTTGCTATTTTATCTACAGGTATTGTTTTACTACATGGCTATATGGCAATATTAAAAGGATTTAAGTGGAACTTTACTTATTTTTCAGGGATCATAACTATTTTTGCTTTATTTTTTTTAATGTTTATGGGCTTGAAGCGATATAAAAAGAAAGACAAGAAGTGGCATTTTAAAATAGCAATTGTTTTTTTTGTTTTATTTATGTTACACGCTACATTTGCATGAAAAAAGGTTATCTTATTACAGGTGGCCCCAACATTTTGTAGATCCTGTAGGATAAGGCTGTAGTGATTGGTACATAAGGAGAGGCAATATAAGACTTAAAAGCAAGGTGTTGAAAAAACATTAAGAACCGTTTTTAGGGATTTTTTAGCGTACGATATTTGTATTTTGTCGATAAGCCTTTTTATAAAAAAATATCTACCAATGAGAATAACATACGCTATTATATAAAATAACTATAAAATGAATAACTTCAAAAAATGTAGGTATTTAAAAAAGCTACTATCCAATATGGATAGTAGCTTTCGTCGTTTCATAAGAATTTCGATTTTCATTCTTCTCCTCAATTATAAAAGATCAGACTGTATTATAAATTATCGAACGTTATTCAAAAGCTAAAAAAAGTAATGGACTATATNNATATAGTCCATTACTTTTTTAGTTATAAAGGAATAGTTAAAAAATCTATTTTGTATCACTGATGGTGTATAACTTTCTTTTAATAATAAAACAGCATTTGTCTTTAAATAAATGCGTTAATGTACAACATTCTTATAATGGTGAGTAGCCCTTTCAAGATTTAGAGGGTATAAAGGATAAAAAAATCCTTCGTTTGCCCTTAAAGATGTAAGATTTACATAAACATGGCACTTTTACTTATTATGTAAGTGATCTATACTAGGATACATAAATTTTAAAATTGGAGCGAGTAAACACGACATGGAGCTGAGAAAAGTAGAGGAAATCATTGAAGTAAAAAAAGAAGAACTCTTAATGCTTGTTTCGACTTATGGCTTTCAACATGAAAAAGTACTTGAAGTGAGTCAAGAAATAGACAAGTTAATAAATTGGATCATGTTATTGAAATAAAGAGCCCTTAATTGTTGTTTTACTTAAAAGTTTTTGGTTGTAACGAAGTTAAATAGTATGAACCTCGTTTTAGAATTCATCAAGATATAATTTGTTTTATTGCATAGAGACTATATTGCAATGAAATAGAGAGAAAATCTTTCAGATAGAAAGTTAAGAGTTGCCCTATTGCAGTTATTCCTTTTGCCTAATCACCCAGTACATCATAATCAACTTGAAATGTGTTCGTATATATTGTCTAATTTTTTACAGACTGTGCAAGCTACTAGTCGAGAAAGCTAACTTTTGGGTATAATAATAAAGAAATTTATCAATTTATAGCATCGGTTAGGAGCTCAGTAGACATGAAAACAGTTGTTGTCGTAGGTGGGGGTATTACGGGACTCTCTACTATGTTTTACTTAGAAAGATTAAAAAAGGATTACAACGTAGATTTAAAATTGATCCTTGTAGAAAAAGAAGAATATTTAGGTGGGAAAATTCACAGTGTGAAAGAAAATGATTTTATTATGGAAACAGGAGCAGATTCAATTGTTGCCCGAAATGAAAATGTGATGCCCCTTGTAAAAGAACTGAATCTAGAAGACGATATGGTATATAACGAAACTGGTATTTCTTACATTTATTCAGAGGATGCGTTACATCCTATTCCTGCTGATACAGTATTTGGAATCCCTACAAGTGTAGAGTCGTTGTTTAACAGTACGTTAGTTTCAACGAAAGGGAAAATTATTGCACTGAAAGATTTTATTACTAAAAACAAAGGCTTTACGAAAGATACATCGCTTGCTTTATTTTTAGAAAGTTTTTTAGGAAAAGAGTTAGTTGAGAAGCAAATTTCTCCTGTTCTTTCAGGGGTGTATTCTGGTAAATTAAATGAACTTACAATGGCATCTACATTACCATATTTACTTGACTATAAAAATAAATATGGCAGTATTATTAAAGGATTTGAAGTGAATAAAAAACAATTCCAGACAGCTGGAAATAAAAAGTTTTTATCGTTCAAAGGAGGACTCTCTACGATTATTAATCGGTTAGAAGAGGTGTTGACTGAGACCGAAATAAGAAAAGGAGTAACAACGACGAATGTAAGTAGGATCGGTAATGAGTATGAAGTTTCTTTTTCGAATCAAGAGATAATAAAGGCGGATTATGTTGTTTTAGCTGCTCCTCACGATATTGCACAAACAGTATTAAATTCTACCCAATTAAACAGTGATTTCAATAAATTCAAAAATTCATCTCTTATTAGTATTTACTTAGGATTTGAAATACCTGATAATCAATTACCGGCAGATGGAACAGGCTTTATTGTTTCAGAAAATGGTCATTTATATTGTGATGCTTGTACATGGACAAGTAGGAAATGGAAGCATACATCAGATAAACAAAACTTATTAGTAAGAATGTTTTATAAAAGTTCAAATCCAGCGTATGAAAAAATTAAAAATAACAGTAAAGAAGAATTCATTCAAGTTGCTTTATCTGATATTAAAAAAAGTCTTGGAATTCAGGGCGAGCCGCAGATTGTTAAAGTTACAAACTGGAAAGACTTAATGCCGAATTATCATTTAGAACATAATCAGGCAGTTCAATCTTTGAATGAGAAATTGTCAGCTGTTTTTCCAAATGTTTACTTAACTGGTGCTTCATATTATGGTGTAGGCATTGGAGCTTGCATAGGGAATGGAAAGAATACGGCAGATAAGATTATGAAAGCATTACATAATTGTTCGGAGTAATGCAATCTTTATATTTTTGATGAAATCCTCCTCTAGTATAAGAGGAGGATTTTGTACGTTGTTGCACCTATATAAATCCATTTTAATTTTTCGACATCTAAATCTCTGCTATGCAGAATAAAAAGGAACCTCCACTCGTTTGTTCTTTCTGTTTTTACTTCGCATGTGGCAGAAAAAGGACCCGACCGTTTTTATGCATGAATAGATGCTCTCTCCCACCCAAAAAGAGGGGGGATGTCGGTTTTTTAATTGATGGATATATATCTTACTATTTAACTTTGATTAATGTTTCTACACGTGTAGTCTTATTTTCTTTAATTGTCAAAGTAACATTTCCAGCCTCTTTAAATGAGTAAGGAGAAATTCGATACACTTCTTTTATTTTATATTTTTTATCGATTTCTTTTGTTGATGTATTTGTTATTAAAGATATGTTAGGCTTCCAAGTTTCTTTTTTTCCAGAAGGATAGTTTATTATAATCTGAGGATTTTTTAAATGAAGTGATTCCCAAGTAACAAAATACAGTTCAGTTTCGGTTTCTTTTTTTATTAATTGTTCGGAGAAATAGCCGAATTCTCCAATATTACCTAAAACAGTATACGGTTTGTTTCCTAACCTAATGTCTAGAAAGGCGGGCTGATAAGTAGCTGCATGATAAATGCCGTAAGAAAGTGACAAGACTGAGGCAACTACAAGTCCAATTATAAATTTCTTTAGGCTGTTTCCTTTGAAACTAGTCATCATAGCGGAATTTGGTGCAAATTTTTGCGCGAATAAAAAGAGAAGCAAAATGAATAAGAGTGAACAACCTATGAAAATATACATGCTTCTTATGCACCTCCATTTAAATTATATATATTCATTTTGATTTTCCAACATATAAGTCGCGGCTATGAAGAACAAAAGGTGACCGGCACTCGTTTTCTCTCTTTGTTTTCACTCGGCATGGGGCAGGAAAAGGATCTGACCGCTTCTATGTATGGCCGGACTCTCTTTCTCACCTAAAAAGAAAGGTTTTATGTCGATTTTTCAATTTGTACTTATATATAAGAACTATCAATATACCCAATAGCAATATAGTACTTGTTAATATTTTAACATAAATATCCAATGGTAAATTGATGTTTAGAGGGATTTAGAGTAATTAGATTGAATATTCGAATTAATATATAAAGATTGGAGTGATACGAATGCTAAATTTAAAACATACATTCATATTTGAAATTGAGGTAATAGATGGATAAAGGGAGGAACTTCAATTGTTACGTACGTTTGAAACGACACAAAAATTATTTGATGACTGGGCAAAAACTTATGATGAAAATGTAAAGGAAGCAGATGGTCCGTTATATGGATATAATCATAGTTTATGTGAAGCAAAGGAAATGATTCATATAAATGAGCAGCAGAAAATTATTGATATTGGAATTGGTACAGGAGCGTTTGCATCATTAATAAGTGTTAATGATAGTCATGTATTTGGAATCGATTTGTCCGAAAAAATGTTAGAACAGTGTAATGTGAAATATCCTCAGTATCAATTAAATATTGAAACATTCACTGATACCAATAAAGAAAATGAAACATTTGATGCAGTCATTTCGAGTTTTTGTTTTCATGAGGTGTTACCAGTAGAAAGGGAACAATCGTGTAAGGAAGTATACCGGATACTAAAACCTGATGGGAAATTTCTTCTTTTAGATATTATGTTTGCTTCTAAATATGCGATGGAAGCTGCAAAAGTGCGGATCGGAAAAAGATGGGATCCTACGGAAGATTATCCAATTGTTCATGAACTTGATGCGCTGTTAAGAGTAAGGTGATTTTTCTGCTATAATAAATCAATAGATAGAAAGGAGGGATTCGATGGCATTTCCTGTTTTCGAAACAGAGCGTTTACGATTAGTTGAAATTGATCAATCATATTGTCAAAAAATATATGAAATCTTTTCACTTGAAGAAGTAACACGTTATTATGGAATGAATTCTTTTACAGAGTTTGGTCAAGCTTCACGTATGATTGAATCTTTTTCAAAAAATTATTTTGAGAAACGTGCAATACGTTGGGGGATTATCTTAAAAGAAACAAATGCCTTAATTGGAACGATTGGATTAAATAATTTACAACTTTGGAGTAAACGATCTGAGATTGGATATGATTTACATCCTTCCTATTGGGGAAAGGGCTATGCGTTAGAAGCTGCTCAAGAAATCATTACGTATAGTTTCAGGGAGTTAGGTTTATTTAGAATAGGAGCAATCACATACCCTGAAAATGTAACTTCTTGTAAGATGTTATCTAAAATAGGATTTCAAAAAGAAGGGCTATTGCGAGGATATATTTATCAAGGTGATCAGCAACATGATGCTCTTGTTTATTCTATTATACGAACTGACTGGATAAAAGATTGTAACATATAAAAGGAATTCTCATAAAAAAACAGGCAATTCTTACTGAAATTCATGTAAGGAAATGCCTGTTTTTTATAGGGAAGATAAGAGAGTAACAAAGTATAGGTTATTTATTATTCTTGAAGATAAAACTTATTTTGTTGATTTCTCCTGTTGTTAAATGAACATCTAAGTGAATTTGAAAAAATGAACAATAAAGAACCCCTCTTATCAAAAGTTAAGAGGGGTAATGTAAATATTAACCTAATTTAGGTAATAAACGTTCTCCGCTTTTCATGTTACTTTTACATAAAGGGCATTTTGGCTCTTCTTCAAATGAAAAGTTCTTTCTCATCCATCCTAAACAATCCTCTGATTCACATTCCCAAACAGGGGTTTGTTCTGGTGGTACTTCTGCTACATCGTTCTTTCGATTGCGATACATGTGACCACTCCTTTTATGTAAAAAATTTAATTATATATTAAAAAGGTTGTTAACCGTGCGATGGTAACAACCTTTTTAATGTTTAAATTATAGCTTTACAACGTTTTTAGCTTGAGGTCCGCGGTTGCCATCTTCAACTTCGAAGCTAACTTCTTGACCTTCGTCAAGAGATTTGAAACCTTCACCAGTGATAGCTGAGAAGTGAACGAATACATCGTTACCGTCTTCAACTTCGATGAAACCGAAACCTTTTTCGCTGTTAAACCATTTTACTTTACCTGTTAATGTCATGGTAAGTGCCTCCTAAAAATAATAAAAATAAATTACAATATGATCGTCTTATTTGAACGTAAATAAAAATTCACATATTATCAAAAACCCATGAGGAATACTTATGATTCCTAATTGATGCTTGATAATATGCAAAGTAAAGTCTTTGTGAATTTGACCTTAATTCCTATCTTACAACAAATGGTGAGAAATAGCAAGTGCTGGAAGAGATGTGGAACAAATAGGAAGTTCCTTGTTCAAAAAAGCGATTGTTATGAATTGTTAATTGCATTTTTATATGATTAGTTTTTCTGAAAAGGTACAAAAGGATTTTTTATATTTATATATTATTCCTAAGGAGAAATTATGCGGATAATTTCTTGTATGTATATTAAATCTTTATAGATGAAATTAATCATAATATCTATAAAAACAACTATTAAGATTATATATGGGTGCATGAAAAAAATTTGGATGGTAAAATTGAAATATAATGGAAAAAAGTGGATGTAATTTAAAATAAATAACACGAGGAGGTAAAAGTCTTGAGTAATAATCAATTCAAAATCATTGAAGCAGCAAAGTCAGGTCGAAAGAAAGTACATCCAATTCTTGCAGTAATATTATCGGTTGTATTTTTAACTTTCGGTGAGTTGTTTATGTTGTTTATGTTATTTTTGCCGAAAGCAGAAACGACTTTTATGAAAGGGATTTATGATAATGTAAGGATGATCTTAACATTTGGGGGAACAATTTTAATTGTATTTTTATGGATTCGGTTTATAGAGAAAAGATCGTTCTCATCAATAGGCTTTTGGAAAGAACAATTTTTAAGAAAGTATGTAAAAGGGGCTTTAATAGGGTTTATATTCATATCAGTGCCGGTATTATTACTTGTTATAACAGGAGTTGTACAGTTGCAAATGCAGCATATTACACCCACAGTTATACTGGGGATATTAGGCTCTTTAATAGCATTTTTAGTGCAAGGTGCCACAGAAGAAATTGTTGTACGGGGTTGGCTATTTCCAGTTATATCTGTAAGAAGTCGCATATGGATTGGTGTTGTTGTTACTTCTTTTTTATTTGGGTTTCTTCATTTGCTTAATCCTGGAATTACAGTCCTTTCTATAGCAAATATCATACTAGTTGGTGTATTTGCGGCTTTTTATGTATTAAAAGAGAATAGCCTTTGGGGAATATGTGCTTGGCATTCTATATGGAATTGGGCTCAATACAATGTATATGGTTTTGCAGTAAGTGGTACAACTGTATTCTCTACACCACTCTTTAAATCAGTAACGAGTGGGCCGGATGCATTACATGGAGGAGCATTCGGAATTGAGGGAAGTGTAATTACAACAATTATGCTTGCTAGTGTTTCAATTATATTATGGAGACAAGTGTGGGAAAGAAGTGAGAAACAGCGAAATATTGGATAACAAAAGGGCGAGGAATCATGACTATTATTTGTTTGGAAGAGGCAAAAAATGTGGTAACAAATGAAATGAAAATAATGAAAGATTTGCGTGAAAGGAAAGTAAATATAGAACAGCGGTATGATACTGCTATGTTCGAAGTTATTATAAATTGGTTAAAAGAAAATCGTACATAATAAAAAAACTGGTGCCATGATATTACAGCACTCGTTTTTTTATGATTTACCATGTATGACTGTATTGTTTGGAAAATGGTTTCTAAAATTTGTTTATTTACAGTTTCATTTTTAGCAATTGCTTCCTGGTATTTTGGTAAAAATAGCTGATGTAGTGAAAGTGGGATTTCACCACATGCCCATCAACTTAAGAATTTTCACTACCCCTAAGTACAAAAAAACGTTATTCTTTCTAATGTCGCTTTTAAATAAAGTCACGGTATTTATAAAAAAGTTGCGATATTTTATCTCCTTTAATTAAGAAATTCTAAGTGGGTTTTAATCAAACATCTTTTAAAAATGGAATGTCCATTCAAAAAAACGAATCTTTTTTCAAAATAGATTCGTTTTTTTATCGTACAATATAAGTTTGCAAAGTATTTTTTATCGAACTTTTTTATAAAATGGGAAAGTTCATCCCAAAAGAGCGGAATCCATTTTGATTAATCTTTTTTCTTAGTCCTCCTTTTCGGGAGATGGGCAAAAACACCTATATATAAAACTTAATTAATTAGTATATACTTCTTGAAACCCTTACTTATAGTTCCATTATAACCATTTTTAGCAAAGAATTTATGTGCTTCTATTCTAGTTGCACTACTTAATAAGATAATTCTTGTGGATCTCCTTGCAATCGATATTTGTTCAACATGTCTTAGTAACTTTTCACCTATTCCATTACCTCGAAAATCTTCATTTACAATCACATACTCTAGAACAGTATATGGTCTAAATTGGTATCCAGGATCAAGACAAAAGGTCATAAATATACTTCCTTTAACCTTACAATCCTCCTCATAGACAAATAAGAAATTATTCGAATCATTTCTTATCTGCTCAATTCTTTCTGGTAAAACCTTAATGTTTTTACTATGCGGTGCTAATTTTTTATATGAATTTTCGATTACATTACTATCTTTTGGCTCAGCTTCACGAATCATAAAATTACCTACCTTTATTAGAATATCAATGATCTGGACTGTTTTAATATTGTAACTTTTGACTCTATTGTATCCTAAAACAATACTTTTTTAGTACAATTTAGATAAAAAGAGAATAGTAAGGAGGTCATTTTTATATGAATCTCTCGATTCAAGATGAACTACAACCATTTGCGGAAGAATTACAACGATATGTTACACCTGTATTTTTAGAAGAACTTGCAAGAGAACTCGAATTTGTAAAGCGAAAACGAAAGTTCAGTTTGTTTCCATTCTTAAGTTGATGGGCAGGGGGTCCTGCTGATAAAACGTGGAAATTATACGCTAAGAATATGTAGGATTTCATGCAGGCTACGAGAACGGTTTGAACTGCCAAATGCTGTTGTGACAGGAATGTATGAAATCTTGTATACAGAGAATGGAACGGAAAGCTAGAAAACTATTGGTATGAGTGGCTTTTTGAGATTTGGTTACTGCTGATAATGTGGCGTTATGTTAACTTTACATGAATAGGATATACATTGTCTCTTGTTCAACTAACTAGCAGGTTAATTGAACAAGAAGTATATTTAACTTTAACACCGAAACATTAGGCAACATAAGCAAATATAATGGAGGAAAAAATGATTAAAAATGAATTATATGAGTCTGCATTAGAAATGATTAAACGCTCAAAGATTTCAACTAGAGTCGCTTCAGTTACAGAAATTAACTTACTTAGGGAGGAACTTGGCAAAAACCTACCGGGCTGGTTAATCAACCTAATGTCTCAAGTACCTATATGTAGCAGCCGCCTTGTTGTTCCCGTTACAGTAGAAAATGAGGAATTTAAGTTATTAATCGATTTTCTCGACCCAAAAGAATTAATTCAGGAAAATAAATTTTTAGTACCTGGATGTGCTGTTTTCAATAAGGATTATCTCTGTATTGGTGTAGAGAGTGGTATAGGTAATCCTTATGCGATAAATATTAAAGAAGGAAATAATCCACCTGTTTATTTATTGGACCACGAATGTGGTGAAGATACAGAACAGATTATAAAAAATAAGGAAGTTATCGTAGAGAGATTATCGGATCTATTTTCAATAGCATTTATTAATGAAAATTAACCCTTTAATGGTATGTCATTCTGAAATTACAATTACCTTAAAATCTTTTAACTTCCGTTTTCGGAATTTATGTAAACACAATTACCTCTTATCTTTTAGATAGGAGTAATTGTGTTTTTAAATCAGAAAAAAATCAGAAAATTCTTTACGTTGAAAACGGTTTCTTATATGATAATTATGGGTTGGATGGCACGAGTGGCTATCAGGGTATCTGGCGTAGGTGGGGCCGATACTACGGACAGAGTAGAAATATTGTTTTTTTACTATTATGAAACTCTATATATATTATAAAGAAGAGTGGAAAAGGAACTAACTCATAAGATCATGAGTCAGTTCCTTTTCTGTTTTGCTACCGATAAGTGGGGTTATGTCAATTTGGGGTACAGCCGAGATACGT
>NZ_NVPR01000051.1 GCF_002551815.1 Bacillus sp. AFS098217 | reverse complement strand
ACAATTATGAAATTGATTCATGTATATAGAAGAAGATATATATGCGCTGGAGTGTACAATGGAAGAAACAAGAAATGTTGAAAAGTTAGAACGGTTATATAAAGAAAAAACAGAAAAAGAACGATTACGGGCGGAATTATATAATCGATTAGATAGTATGATGGAATAGATGAAAGAAAAACAAGTCATTCTCTTAGGCGATGTGGAGGTGACTTGTTTTTCTATTAATACACGTTAACTTGAGATGAAAATGGTATAATTTTCTTGCCATTATATTGTGAAAACGATTTTTTACATGTTGGTATGATGTAAAACAATATTTCAAAAATGCGAGGAGAATTTGATGTTAGGGTATGCGCGTCTCATTACGATTGTTATGATTTGCATGGTATATATAAATCATGTTTCACGTGAAACAGAAAATTTAAAAATATTTGTTGGTATTGCATGTTTAATGTATGTTATAAATCATTTTTTACTTATCCAACCACATCAAGGGAGAAGGCGTGCATTTTATGTATTCCTTTCAAATGGGATAGTTACAGCATTATTAGGCTTTTTATTTCCCGAGACATGTTTGTATTTAATTATATTTGGGATTGATGCTGTAGGAATATTTATTCATACGTGGCGGAAAGCAGTCGTATATTTTTTTGTGAGTTTTTTCTTTTTATGCTGGTTTGCTATTTTACTATATACGTATCAATATACCGGAAAGATAGAAGTTGATAGTAATGCTATTAATTTTATGTTCGTTGTCTTCAGTGCTTTAGCCGGGAACTTAATTAAAAAGTTGACAGTAGCCCGCCAAACTGTTGACGATCAATATGAAAAATTGACATTATCACATATAGCTCTAAAAGAAGCGCATGAACAATTACAGCTTTATGCGAAAGAAGTAGAAGAACTAACTACAGTCCGAGAGAGGAACGATATTGCCCGAGAAATTCATGACACAGTTGGTCATAATATGACGGCTTTACTTGTTCAATTGCAGCTTGCAGAGGCTTTATGGAAGCAAAAGTCAGATGCCACAGAAGAAGTTTTACATACATGTCATGAATTAGCTAGAAAATCTCTTCAAGAGGTAAGGGCTTCAGTCCGTGCGTTGAAGGAAGAAAAAGATTTAGGAAACATAATAGAAAATATGAAAGAAATGTTAAATGAATTTTCAAAGGTAACAAAAGTACAAGTAACCTTTCATTTACAAGGGGATCCAATTATAATCCCGTTGTCATTACAACCTACCTTGTTGCGTATTATGCAAGAGTCATTAACAAATGCAAAGCGCCATGGAAAGGCTAGTTTATGTGAAGTTAGCTTATTGTGCTTAGATGAGAAAGTGATGCTATCGATTACGGATAATGGCATTGGTGTAAATGAACTGAGTCCTGGCTTTGGGTTAATGAATATGAAAGAACGTGTAGAGGAACATGGTGGAATGATTCGATTTGAGAGTGAAAAGCAGAAGGGGTTTCAATTACAGATTGAGTTTCCACTTAAGGAAAAGACGTGGGTAATAGGAGGAAAGATATGATTCGTATTATGATCGTTGATGATCAATCACTTATTCGCGATGGTTTAGCAATGCTATTAAATTTACGTTCAGAACTTGAAGTGGTGGGCACAGCAAGTGATGGGGATGAAGTAGTTCAAAGAGCAGAACAATTACAACCTGAAATTATTTTGATGGATATTCGAATGCCTCGTATAAATGGCGTTGAAGGAACTCGTTTAATAAGGGAAAAGTTTCCTGATATGAAGGTTCTTATGCTGACGACATTTAATGATAGCGAACTTATTTTTGAAGCATTGGAACAAGGAGCGAGCGGTTATTTATTAAAAGATATGGAGACGGACGCAATTGTTCAAGCAATATTGACAGTTCATGGAGGAGGAGCCGTTCTTCCGCAGGATATAACAGCACAAATTGTGAAGGAACTAAAAAGAACAAAAGCAGTAGAAATATCAGAAAAAAGTCAGCCAAAGCAAATGGAGCAACTAACAGAGCGTGAAAGAGATGTATTAAGGGAAATAGGCCTTGGATTAAATAATAAAGAAATTGCTGAGAAATTGTTTATTACAGAGGGAACTGTAAAAAACCATGTTTCCAACTTAATTAGTAAGCTGGAGCTGAGGGATCGGACACAAGCAGCTATATATGCGGTAAGATACGGTATTACAACATACACATGACTTTTGGCATAGAGAAAAATAAAAAAGCAGCAAATAATGCTGCTTTTTTATTTTTCATTTCTATCTTAAGGGTGATGGAAGAAAGAGGATATTTTTTTACAATGAAATTGTAGATTAATGCAAAGGGGCTGAATCGACATGTTAGTCGTAGATCATATTACAAAGTCGTTTGGGAAGAAGGAAGTTGTAAAGAATGTATCTTTTGAAGTTAAGAAAGGAGAAACATTTGGTTTGCTTGGTCCAAACGGTGCAGGAAAGTCGACGACGATATCAATGATTTGTGGGCTTATTCCATATGATGGCGGTGATATAAAAGTCGGGGGGAAATCTGTAAAAGAATATCCATTAGATGCGAAAAGGAAGATCGGTATTGTCCCGCAAGATATTGCTTTATATCCTACGCTTTCAGCGAAAGAAAATTTAATCTTTTGGGGAAAAATGTATGGTTTAAGTGGAGCTATTGCAAAGAAACGAGCAGATGAGGTATTAGCATATGTTGGTTTACAAGATCGTGCAAAGGACAAAATTGAAACATTTTCAGGTGGAATGAAACGCCGAATTAACATTGGTGCAGCACTTATGCATGAACCGGAGTTATTAATTATGGATGAACCAACAGTTGGGATTGACCCACAATCACGGAATCATATTTTAGAGACGGTAAAAGGATTAAATGAAAAAGGCATGACGGTCATTTATACGAGCCATTACATGGAAGAAGTGGAGTATTTATGTGAACGAATTGCGATTGTTGATCATGGAAAGGTAATTGCATTGGGAACGAAAACGGAATTATGTAATCGTCTTGCTGATGGCTTTATGGTGAAGTTACAACTGAATCGTTATAGCGAGGAGTTACTGCAGAAAATAAAAGGCATACCCACTGTAGAACGGATTATCATCGATGAGGATACAAATACGCTTGATATTGGACTGAAGAATGGAGAAGCTATCGGCATGGTTGTTTCGGTAGTTGTAGAAAATTATGTGCAAATTTTAAAGCTTGAAGTACAAGAACCAAATTTAGAAGCTCTCTTTTTACAGTTAACAGGACGTTCACTTCGTGATTAAGGAGGTTAGGAACTCATGAAAAGTTTTATTATTGCATGGAAAGATTTAAAAATTCGTTTAATAGATCGGCGTGGATTTATGATGATGTTACTTATGCCACTCCTATTAACAGCTATTTTAGGATCAGCACTAAGTAACATATTCGATAACGGAGGATTACCTAAAACGGTAATTGGTTATTATCAAGAAGGAACAGATGAGTTTGCAAATATGTTTCAAAAGGATGTATTGCAATCAAAGGAAATAAAAGATGATGTAAAAGTAGAAGTAGTAAACTCACAAAAAGAGCTAGAGGATATGGTTAAGAAACAGAAAATTGATGTTGGAATTATGATTCCGAATGGGTGGAGTGAACATATACAGGATGGAAAATTAAAAGAACCAAAACTGATTACAGATCCATCAAAAGATATACAAGCAAAAATCGCCGAATCGATTATTCGTTCCTTTTCAGAGCGTGCTCAAACAGTTGCCGTCTCTACAAAAAATGTCGTAACAGATTTAGCAAAATCACAGCCAGAAAATATGGAACAGGCTGCAAAAGAGGTAAGTGCTAATTTACAAACAGTGGCGACTTCAAATGCGGATGGAATGGAAAAAGGAACAGTCGGCAAAAAAACAGTGGCTGCGATGCAATATTATGCTGCAGCAATGTTAGTTATGTTTTTATTATATAACATAACAGTAGGCGCAAAATCTATTGTGACAGAGCAACGAACTGAAACATTAGCAAGGCTATTAAGTACAGCGACTAGTCCTTTTGCCATTTTATTAGGTAAATTTTTAGGCACATTACTATTTGCTTGTATTCAATTTGGCGTATTTGTAGTTGCTACTCATTACGCATTTCATGTGGACTGGGGGGACAATATTTCACAAATTGTAGTAGTAGGAATCGCTTATGCAATTTGTGTTTCTGGTTTATCTATGCTCATCGCAGCGTTTATTCGTGAGGAAAAAACGGCGGATTTAATGGGAGGAATTGGAATTCAGCTGTTAGCCATATTAGGAGGATCGATGTTACCAATCTATGCATTTCCAGATACCCTTCAAACAATTGCTAACATTGCTCCGAATAAATGGGCACTTACAAGTTTTTTAAACATTATGTCGGGTACATCGTGGTATTCGTTACTTCCAGTTATATTAAGTTTATCTAGTGCGGGTATTGTTTCCGTTATCATCGGAACCTTCCGTTTGCGTACGAGATAGGAGGAAAAATCATGAAGAAAGTTTGGGCGCTCTGCTGGTTAGAGTTAAAACAAATCTTAATTAAGCCACAAAGCTATATACTCATGTTCGGAATGCCGATTATTTTCACACTCATTTTTGGCGGACTTTTAGGTGGAAGCGGAAACGAGAAAGTAAATATTAGTTTAGTAGACCAAGATGGGTCTACATTATCCAACTCCTATTATGAGGAAATAAAGAAAAGTGATTTAATTTCTATAGAAAAGGTAACGTATGAAGAAGCGAAACAAAAAATCGAAAATAAGAAGTCCTCAGGTATTGTGACAATTCCAAAAGAATTTCAAAAGAGTATGACGGACGGGAAGATAGAGAAGGTTAAATTCCAATCAAGTGCTGATTTCACGGGAGGAGCTTCTGTAGAGCAAGTATTACAAGGTGTAATGAAAAAGATGGAAATAGAAGTAGCGGCAGCAAGGGATTCGGAGAAAAAAGGTGGAATGTCTTGGGAAAGGATGTATGAAACAATTCATGCAAAGGCAGAACCAGTTTCACTTCAAAAGGAATCCATTGTACCTGAGGGGAAAAAGCTGAATAACGTAACAGGGCGAGCAGCAGGGTTTTCTATTCTTTTTGTAATGATTGTGATGCTAAGTGCGACAGGAACAATTTTAAAATCAAGACAACTTGGCGTTTGGTATCGTTTATTAGGAACGCCTGTTTCAAAGGCTCAAATACTTGGGGGATATATACTTTCCTTCTTTTTAATTGGATGGATTCAATTTGGAACTTTAATGGTACTAACGAATGTTTTGTTCGATGTACAGTGGGGAAATCTACTGGGGATAATCATACTTGTCTCAGCGTTATTGCTAGCGGTCATTGGTTTAGCACTATTATTAGCAAGTATCGTGAAAACAACGGAGCAGCAGTCAGCATTAGGTAACATCGTGGTTATTTCAACGTGTATGATCAGTGGTCTTTACTGGCCAATTGAAATAGAACCAGAATGGATGCAAACTGCAGCGAACTTTATTCCTCAAACTTGGGCAATGCGCGGATTTACCGAATTAATTGCAAGGGGCGGGACACTGACAGATATAGTAGGATATGTTGGTATACTCATGTTATTTGCTGTTGTATTCTTCGTGATCGGTTTAACAAGAATACGTTATGATTGAAAAAAAGCAGAGTTTACAGCTTAACACGCTGAACTCTGCTTTCTTTTTGTGTATTGTCTTCTCTCATAGATATGATAATCGCAATCCCGAGCATAAAGAAGAATACTAAAAAGAGGACGAACTTTGGGAAGAACGGGAATAGTAATAATGCCCCGACTATTATGAGTGTTAATACAACATAGTGCAGGACATATTGGAATAGTTTGTCCATACTTTCGCCCCCTTTTTGGTAGTTTGTTAGTATTCTATGCTCGGTCACTGAATAATAGAATTACTTTTTAATCATTCCGCATAATTTAAGTGTTGTGGAGCACTTATGAACGGAAATCGGAATTATGTATTTAGGAATGATTGTGGAAACGGATATTTGTAAGAAAACTATATCGGAATTTTGGGATACTGGAGGAGGGCATCTTGTCATCATGTGTAAAAGAAAAGGACTCTTTCAAATTATGAAAGAGTCCTTATTTTATTTACTTGATGAAGGTTGCTTTAATACGTACTGCTCAATTGCATGTGCAACACCATGTTCGTCATTTGTTAATGTAACAACATCACATAATTTTTTTACATCTTCTTCAGCATTTCCCATCGCAACAGATAGACCAGCTACTTCTAGCATTGGTACATCATTAAAGTTGTCACCAATTGCAACCGTGTCTTGAATAGGAATGTTGAAATAAGATGCCATTTCCTGCAATCCATTTCCTTTATGACCATGCTTGTCCATAATTTCTAAATTGGTCGGAGCTGACGCTGTGACCATAATTTCTTTATCTTCTTGTAACGATTGTAGTAGTTGCGAACGATGCCCAGCATCAAACGTTAAAATAAAGAATTTCGAGATTTCTAACTCTGGATTATTTACGACATCTTCGATTTTTTGGAAATCAGTAATTAAGTTAGATTTTTTTTGCTTTTCTGTAATTCGTTCAAGTTCTTCAATTGTAACATCCAGCGCATGCTTATTTTCTTCGAATGTATTCATCACTCGTTCTTTCCAATTATAAGGAGAATACACTCCTTTATTTGTGTACAGTTTATATGGAAAGCCTTCAGATTCTAATAATTTAGCAAGCTTATATACTTTATCACTTTGTAAACAACGAGAGTTAATTACTTTTCCATCGACATAAACAATTGCCCCATTGCTTGCTCCAACTGGAAGTGATAACTGATATTCTTCCAATAGTTTTAAAGCATCTTCCTTTGCACGACCAGAACAGATCATTACAACATGACCAGCTGCTTGAGCAGTGCGAATAGCTCTTAAATTTTCTTTGGAGATCTCGAGATTAGATGATAGTAATGTACCATCCATATCTAGTGCGATTAATTTCAAAATGACCACCTCTTTGTTTTTATTATACATAGTTATGTAGAGGAAACATATAAACTTATCTTGGAGACTAAAAGATTCATAATATTGCTTACTAATATGAAGTGAATTTACATATATCAATAAAAAAACCGACATAAAACCCCTCTTTTTAGGCGGGAGAGAGGATCTGGCCATGCATAGAAGCGGTCAGAGCCTTTTTCTGCCACATGCGAAGTAAAAACGGAAGAGCAAACGAGTGAAGGTTACTTTTTAGTCTGCATAGCAGGGATTTAGATGTTGAAAAATTAAAATGGATTTATATAAATGAATATTTGCTTAATGGATAAGAGGCATGATTCAGTAATAGGTGATAAAAAATAGACCATCTTGTCAGCACAAGATGGTCAAGGAAGGAGACAATATGTCAATTTTAATTAGGGATGGAAAGCTGTTCGAGACACTGGGGAATGTCTCATTATTAGGGAGGAACAGCTTCGATAGTTATAATATAAAAGGTAGATGTGATTTCAATGTGAATTTGAAGTGAAAGGGATGGGGAATTTAATATGATTGTTTCATACTTTTTGACTAATAGAAGAAGGATAGAAAATAGTTAGGTAATATGCAGCTATATATACATCAATTAAAAACCGAAATAAAATCTAGAATAAAACCCCCTCTTTTTAGGCGGGAGAGAGGATCTGGCCATGCATAGAAGCGGTCAGAGCCTTTTTCTGCCACATGCGAAGTAAAAACGGAAGAGCAAACGAGTGAAGGTTACTTTTTAGTCTGCATAGCAGGGATTTAGATGTTGAAAAATTAAAATGGATTTATATATATTGACCTAGTATTTTGTAACAAAAGCAGTAATAGAGATCCTCTATTACTGCTTATTTCGGTTTGTAACCTCAATGTTACAATTGTATTACAAACGCAGAAGTGTTGAAAAACCATATATAAAGGGGTTTTTAGAATATCTATGATGATTTCGTAAAAAAAATGTAATAAATTTTACGTAATGATATTGCAGTAGGAAACAAGTTATGTTACATTAATGTTACAAACGTTACACAACTAAATTTAATGTAACGTTAAGATAAAAAATATAAATCAATCATTTCTTAGAAATTACATATAAATACCTATTAAAAAGGAGAGAAAGAATATGAACAACGAACAAGTATTACAAGTAACAAAGATGGACTTATTAGGATCAGCGAGCGGGGCAGCGGTGTTAACAGCATTAATCGTATTTTTAGCTAATGCTTTAGTATAGGAAGTAAAACGGATATTACAAAATCAGAAAAAATGAAGGGAGAACGAACAATATGGAAAACAAAGAAGTATTACAAGTAACAAAAATGGATTTTTTAGGATCAGCGAGTGGGGCAGCAGTATTAACAGCATTAATTGTATTTCTGGCTAACGTTTTAGTATAAGAAGTAGAACAATAGATTGCGAAATAAAAAGAAACGAAGGGAGAATGGAAGATATGAACAACGAGCAAGTGTTACAAGTAACAAAAATGGATTTACTAGGATCAGCAGGTGGAGCAGCGGTATTAACAGCATTAATCGTATTTCTTTCAAGTGTTTTAGTATAATAGAAATTTTGTATCAAATGTATAAGAAACCGAAAGGAGAATGAGGAGTATGGAACAAGTATTACAAGTAACAAAAATGGATTTCTTAGGAGCAGCAACTGGAGCAGCAGTATTAACAGCACTTATTGTATTCCTTGCAAATGTATTAGTATGATGGGGATAGATAAGAGGAAGTTCTCATATGTTATTCGTACCACTATTCTAAAAAAATAAAGACTCTAGCATATTATAGATACTCAATATGTTAGAGTCTTTTTTATATGCCACTATATATACATCAATTAAAACCCCAACATAAAACCCCAACATAAAACCCTTTAGGTGGGAGAGAGGATCTGGCCATGCATAGAAGCAGTTAGGGCCATTTTCTGCCACATGCGAAGTAAAAACAGAAAGAGCAAACGAGTGTAGGTTATTTTTTATTTTACATAGCAGGGATTTAGATGTCGAAAAATTAAAATGTATTTATATAGCTTCTGCATTTCTCCTATATGTACATCCTTGTAATCTTAACGTCTGTATATTGCCATCTGCAGCTATTAAACCCTGTTATTTTAAAGAAAAAAAAGTCGAATTTTATGTGGAAGAAAAAAGAGGAATTTGACAGAAAAGATAGAAAATTTTAAAAGTCAGAAATCTGTTAGCTTGCTAACTATTTTTTTGGGTGATAGCTGGAAGCGTTTTCGATTGGTTCTAAGTATGTAACATTTAATTTATTTACAGGGGGATGAGGAATTTATGAAACAAAAATCTATGGATACGTTAGCTGCACAAATGGAGGATTTCTTTCCAGTACGCGATGTTGATCATTTAGAATTTTATGTAGGAAATGCAAAGCAATCAAGTTATTACCTTGCGAGAGCATTTGGATTTGAAATTGTAGCTTATTCTGGATTGGAAACAGGAAACCGTGAAAAGGTATCTTATGTTCTTGTGCAGAAAAACATGCGTTTTGTTGTGTCTGGGGCTTTAAATAGTGATAGCCGCATTGCTGAATTTGTAAAGGTTCATGGTGATGGAGTAAAAGACGTCGCTTTACTTGTTGATGATGTTGATAAAGCATATTCAGAAGCGGTAAAACGAGGTGCTGTTGCGATCGCTCCGCCTGAAGAGCTAACGGATGAGCATGGAACATTGAAAAAAGCAGTTATTGGTACGTATGGTGACACAATTCATACGCTTGTAGAGCGTAAAAATTATAAAGGGACATTTATGCCTGGCTATGAAAAAGTTGAATTTAATATTCCATCAGAAGAGTCAGGTTTAATTGCTGTGGATCATGTTGTAGGTAACGTTGAAAAAATGGAAGAATGGGTTAGCTATTACGAAAACGTTATGGGCTTTAAACAAATGATTCATTTTGATGATGATGATATTAGCACAGAGTATTCTGCATTAATGTCAAAGGTTATGACAAATGGAAGTCGTATTAAGTTTCCGATTAATGAACCAGCAGATGGGAAACGAAAATCACAAATTCAAGAGTATCTAGAGTTTTATAATGGTGCAGGCGTACAGCATCTTGCATTGCTGACAAATGATATTGTGAAAACAGTTGAAGCGCTTCGTTCAAATGGAGTAGAGTTTTTAGATACACCAGATACGTATTACGATGAGTTAACAGCACGCGTTGGGAAAATCGATGAAGAAATTGACAAGCTAAAAGAGCTTAAGATTCTTGTGGATCGTGATGATGAAGGGTATTTGCTACAAATTTTCACAAAGCCAATTGTAGATCGCCCAACATTATTTATCGAAATTATTCAGCGTAAAGGTTCTCGTGGATTCGGAGAAGGAAACTTTAAAGCGTTATTTGAATCTATTGAAAGAGAACAAGAACGCCGCGGAAATCTATAAAATATTTATCCACCAGCAAGAAATAAACATTTTTGCTGGTGGAAGTTGTATTTCATGATTAGTAGGGAGGAATATTGATGAAATTTGTTACATTTCGTCTTCCTTCACAAAACATGCGAGCGGGTTGGCTGGAAGGCGATAAAGTAATTGATATGAATATGGCAAGTAATGGTGTACTTCCTTCATCAATGCTTGCTTTTTTAGAGAAAGCGGATGAGTATGTAGAAATAGCGCGTGGTATTCGAAAACCAACAAGTGGCGTGTACTCTTTGGAAGATGTGCAGCTTTGTTCAGCCATCCCTAATCCAAGTAGTATTCGTGACTTTTATGCATTTGAACAACATGTCAAAACGGCTCGTGGACGTCGTGGGTTAGATGTTGTTCCAGAGTGGTATGATATTCCGGTTTTTTATTTTACAAATCACCGTGCTGTCATTGGGCCAGAAGTTACAGTTTCTTGCCCGAAACAGACTCAAAAGCTTGACTATGAATTAGAAATTGCTTGTGTCATTGGGAAAGAGGGAAGAAATATTTCGCGTGAACAAGCAGAAGAATATATTTTTGGTTATTGTATTATGAATGACTGGAGTGCTAGAGATTTACAGGCAACAGAGATGAAAGTAGGGCTTGGTCCAGCAAAAGGAAAGGACTTTGCTACTTCATTAGGAGCTTATCTTGTTACGAAAGAGGAATTAGATGTTTATCGCACGGGTGAACGTTATAACTTAGAAATGACTGCTCATGTGAATGGGGAACTTTTGTCTAAAGGAAATTTCCAAGATATTTACTATACGTTTGCAGAAATGATTGAACGTGCTTCAGAGGATGTTACGTTATATCCAGGAGATGTAATTGGTTCTGGAACGGTTGGCACTGGCTGTATTTTAGAACTTGGTACAGAAAAGTGGTTACAAGATGGTGATGTTGTAGAACTTACGATCACTGGACTAGGCACATTGCGTAATACAGTGAAAAAAGAAATGAAAGCGGGTGATGGGCATGTACTATCGTCACATGGGGAAACTTCCTCATAAACGACATGTGCAGTTTCGTAAGGAAGATGCTTCACTTTATCGTGAACAGGTGATGGGGACGAAAGGTTTCTCAGGTACACAATCTATTTTGTATCATCATTATATGCCAACAGAAGTAGGGCATGCTGCATTAGCACATTCTTGTCAGTTACAGTATGAAGAAGATGCAGTACTTGCTCATCGTCACTTTCGCACGAAAGAGAATAGGAAAACTGGAGATGCGGTAAGTGGAAGGAATTTCATATTAGGAAATGAAGATTTGTTAATCGGCGTTGTGAATCCGACAGAAAAAATGGATTATTTCTATCGCAATGGTGATGGAGATGAAATGTTATTCATTCATTATGGAACTGGGAAAATTGAGACGATGTTTGGAACGATTCATTACCGGAAAGGTGATTATATAACGATTCCAATTGGAACAATATATCGGGTCATCCCAGATGAGGGTGAATCTAAGTTTCTTGTTGTAGAAGCAAATAGCCAAATTACAACACCTCGCCGCTATCGTAATGAGTACGGTCAATTGTTAGAGCATAGTCCTTTCTGTGAAAGAGATATTCGTGGACCAGAGAAGTTAGAGACATATGATGAAAAAGGCGAGTTTGTCGTTATGACAAAGTCGAGAGGTAATATGCATAAGCATATTATGGCGCATCATCCGCTAGATGTTGTTGGCTGGGATGGATATTTATATCCGTGGGTCTTTAATATAGAGGACTTTGAACCAATTACAGGACGTATTCATCAGCCACCACCAGTTCATCAAACATTTGAAGGTCATAACTTTGTTATTTGTTCTTTTGTACCTCGTTTATATGATTACCATCCAGAGGCAATTCCAGCACCATATTATCATAGCAACGTAAATAGTGATGAGGTTCTTTATTATGTAGAAGGGAATTTCATGAGCAGAAAAGGTGTAGAAGAAGGTTCGATTACGCTTCATCCGAGCGGCATTCCTCATGGACCCCACCCTGGAAAAACAGAAGCGAGTTTAGGGAAAAAAGAAACAATTGAATTAGCTGTTATGATTGATACATTCCGTCCACTTCGTATTGTAAAACAAGCGCATGAAACGGAAGATGAAAAATATATGTATAGTTGGATTGAAGAGACTTCGCATACGGTTAAATAGAAGAAAGAGGCACGTTCATAAAATGAACATGCCTCTTTCCTTTTTGGAATCGACAATTTATAGAATACCAAAAATACCTATAAAAAGATATGGGAATATATCTATATACATTATTTGTATATGTTTTTTGGGGATTTTTAAACCGTTAAATTCTTTAACCTGCGGAACAAATATGATAATAGCAACTTTTATTCATGGATGAAATTTTTCTCTTCTCCTTTATTGGATAGTTTTCTGTTTATTTCGACAAAAGTGTTGACTAAAAAATAGGTTATAAGTAAAATAAGAAACGAATTAAAAATTTTCAGAAAATTTAAAAATAGAGGTGCATGCTATGAAGCAAATTTTTCAAAAAAAGCCGATTGCAAAATTACTGCAAGAAAGTAAGCAGAAGACATTAGCAAGAACATTAGGGGCACTTGATTTAACGATGCTTGGGATTGGAGCAATTGTTGGAACAGGAATCTTTGTTCTTACCGGTGTTGTAGCAGCGAAACATTCTGGACCAGCTATTATTTTATCATTCGCTATAGCTGCATTAGCGTGTGCCTTTGCCGCGTTTTGTTACGCGGAATTTGCATCTTCAGTTCCTGTCTCAGGAAGTGTTTACACGTATACATATGCAACAATGGGAGAAGTATTTGCGTTCTTAATTGGATGGGATTTAATGTTGGAATATTTGTTGGCCACATCTGCTGTAGCAAACGGATGGTCTGCTTATTTTCAATCATTATTAAAGGGATTTGGTATTCATATTCCAACCATTCTATCCTCTGCTCCTGGGACAGGGAAGGGTGGTCTTATTGATTTACCTGCGGTTCTTATCATTTTAATTATGACAGCTCTTTTATCTAGAGGTGTACGTGAAAGTGCACGTGTAAATAATATAATGGTTTTTATTAAATTAGCGGTTGTTTTCATTTTTATTTTTGCTGGATTTAATTATGTGAAGCCAGAAAATTGGACACCTTTTATGCCATTTGGGCTTGATGGTGTAATGGCTGGAGCAGCTACAGTTTTCTTTGCATTTATTGGATTTGATGCTGTATCAACAGCTGCAGAAGAGGTTAAGCGTCCACAACGTGATCTACCGATTGGCATTATTGCATCGTTACTCGTTTGTACAATTCTTTATATTGCGGTTTCGCTTATTTTGACAGGAATTGTTCCATACGGAAAGTTAAATATCTCAGATCCAGTAGCTTTCGCACTTCAATTTATTGGACAAGATAGTTTAGCAGGTGTTATTTCTGTAGGGGCAATTACAGGCATTACAACTGTAATGTTAGTTATGATGTATGGACAAGTTCGTGTTTCGTATGCAATGAGTCGCGATGGATTATTGCCGAAGGGCCTTGCTAAAGTCCATCCAAGATTCAAAACGCCATTTCTAAATACATGGACGACAGGAATTATTGCAGCACTTATTTCAGGGCTTATCGATTTAAATGTATTAGCACATCTTGTAAATATGGGGACATTATCAGCATTTGCACTTGTGGCTGTTGCGGTTATCGTAATGAGAAAAACACATCCAGATTTACCGCGTGCATTTAAGGCGCCGCTTGTACCATTTTTACCAGCGTTAACTGTTATCTTTTGCATATATTTAATGCTTCAATTATCGGGGACAGCATGGATGAGTTTTGGTATTTGGATGGTGATTGGTGTAGCAGTGTACTTCTTATATAGTAGAAAACATAGTGTTTTAAATAATAGAAAAGATGAGGAAGATGTAGCGAATTTATAAGAAAAAGGTCCGTTCTAAGTAGAGTAGAACGGACCTCTTATTTCGAAAATTTACATTTTTCTAAAAATAATATAAGATAAGGGGTGGTTGATTAAAGGGGTGGAGAGATGAAAAACACATGGCGTGAGCTAAGAGAGATGGATCGTAACGTATGGATTCGGTTTGTTGGAGAAACGTTAAATGGAATTGCGATGATGATGTTGATGCCGTTTTTTGCATTGTATTTAAAGGATAAAGTAGATTCCTTATTACAAGTAGGGATTATTATGGCACTTTCTCCTATCGCAGCAAGTGTTGGTTCTCTTATCGGGGGCAGAATTGCTGATATATATGGAAGAAAGCCGATTATGGTATTTTCAATGGCGAGTAATGCATTGTTAATGCTTGGTTTTTTATTTATAGAAGGATTTATTCCTTATGCTATATTGTCTATTCTTTTAGGATTAAGTAATTCATTGTTTCATCCAGCGGCGTCAGCAATGGTAGCAGATGTAACTGTACCTGAAAAGAGGACAGAGGCGTACGGCTTATTACGGATGGGACATAATATTGGTGCAGCAATCGGACCGATTATGGGGGCATCGGTGGTTGTACTTTCAAAAAATCTTGTGTTTATCATTGCGGCATCTACAATGATATTTTATGCGCTGCTTGTTTTGATACTTATTCAAGAAACAATGCCAAAAGTTATAAACGAAAAGCAGGAGAATAAGAATAGGGAATCAGAGCCCGTTTGGAAAATTATTTTGGGAGACAAGGTGTTAATGATTTATTTGTTAGCAGGGATTATGATTTCTATGGGATTTTCTCAAACGGAGGGTATGCTTCCACTTCATTTTGATAATGAAATGAAAGATATATTTGGTAAAAACAACCCATATCCATATTTAATGGCTTTAAACGGTTTGCTAGTTGTTCTATTCCAATTTCAAATTTCTAAGTGGGCAACAGATAAACCAGTTGGGAAGACGATGTTATACGGTGCTTGGTTATTTGGGATTGGTTTGTTCTTCATCGGTTGGCTACCGAAGTGGTTTGGAGGATCTGGAACAGACGCTACGGTTATTTTAGTAACATTACTTGTTGTATATGCGGTATACACATTAGGCGAGATGATTATGTCTCCTGTACAAATGACGTTTGTTGCAAATTTGGCACCAGAGCATTTACGCGGGACATATATGGGGGCAGCAAGTTTGCAATGGATTACAGGGAATGCATTTGGTCCGCTTCTAGGAGGCCTATTACTTGACCGGCTATTAGGGCACTTATTATTCACAATTCTAGGTGTAGGATGTATAGTGGCAGGTATTATATATATATCGTTAGATCGTCTTGTCGAGCAAAGGCAAAAGGGTACTATGGCGAAACGATCTTCATAATTTATAGGTGACATACACAAAAAGAAGTGTTTCTTCATATTTTAGGTACATAACTAGAACGTATTGTAATCTTACTTTAAAGTTTTTTGATGAGGGATGAAGAAAATTATACAAAAAAAACAATAAGTGGTGTCTTTTTGTTATTTGGTGGAAGTTTCATTTTATTTTAAATAGGAACTACCTATTTCTATAAAAAGTGCTAAAATAGAAAAATGAAAACAATTGGTTAGGGTGATTTCATTGACGAAAATTAAATTAGGTTTATTATATGGTGGAAAATCAGCAGAGCATCAAGTTTCATTACAAACAGCTCTAGCTGCTATTAAAGCATTAAATCAAGAAAAATTCGAGATTCATCCGATTTATATTACAGAGCAAGGCCAATGGATGCGTGGTGAGCGCATTGCAGGTGAAGTAACAAGCGTGCAAGCTTTACAAATGAATGGAGAGGAAAATGCAATTTCTCCAGTATCATTAAGTACAGAAATTATCCCTACTGCTTCTTCTAAGCAAGAAGAGGCAATTGATGTTATTTTCCCATTGTTACACGGACCAAATGGTGAAGATGGAACAGTACAAGGGTTATTAGAACTAATGAATATACCGTACGTTGGAAATGGTGTATTAGCATCAGCTGCTGGTATGGATAAGGTTGTTATGAAAAATATCTTCGCAGAAGCTGGATTAAAACAAGCGAAGTATGCCTCTTTCATTCGCAGTGTATGGGAGAAAAATCGTCAAGAGGCTTATGAAAAGGTAGAAGAAGTATTAGGTTACCCATGTTTTGTAAAACCAGCAAACCTTGGATCAAGTGTTGGTATTAATAAATGTAAAGATCGTGAAGAATTAGAGAAAGCATTTGAAGAAGCGTTCCAATTTGACCGCAAGATTATTGTTGAAGAAAATATTGTAGGTCGTGAAGTGGAAGTTGGCGTTTTAGGTAATGATGAGCCAAAATGTTCTGTTGTAGGTGAGATTGTACCTAAGAAAGAGTTTTATGATTATAAATCAAAATATATCGACGGCGATACAGCATTAATTATTCCAGCTGAAGTTACAGAAGAAGAGTCAGCTACAATTCAAAGAGATGCAATTCGTGCATTCCAGTCTTTAGACAGTGCGGGCTTAACAAGAGCGGACTTCTTCTTAACAAAAGATGGGGAAGTATATATTAATGAAGTAAATACAATGCCAGGGTTTACACCATTTAGTATGTTCCCATTATTATGGCAGCATACAGGCTTGCCGTATCCGGAGTTAATCGAAGAATTAATTCGTTTGGCAATTGAGCGTCACGAAGAAAAGCAAAAAATTAAATATACAATCTAACAAACAAAGGAGGAAGCACTATTCAAGAGAATAGTGCTTCCTCTATGTAAGGAGTGTTTTTATGATAAAACGAATGTTAAAACAAATAGAACAAATGACGAATGGAACAGGTTTAGTAGAGAGATATGCCGAAATTACTATACAAGGCGTATCAATTGATACACGAAAAATTGAAAAAGGTAATTTATATGTTCCGATTCAAGGGGAGCGCTTTGATGGTCATTCTTTTGTAGATAAGGCAATTGAAAATGGGGCTGTAGCTACGCTTTGGAAAAAAGATGTACAAAATCCACCTGCAAATATTCCTGTTATTTTTGTAGAAGATACGTTAGAGGCATTGCAAATATTAGCGAAAAACTATCGCGATCAATTAGATGTAAAGGTTGTTGGGGTAACGGGCAGTAATGGTAAAACATCTACAAAAGATATCGTGACAAGTCTTCTTGCAACTAAATTTAAGGTGCAAAAAACAGAGGGTAATTTTAATAACCATATTGGTTTACCCCTTACGATTTTGAACTTAGAAGAAGATACAGAAATGGCTGTATTAGAGATGGGGATGTCTAGCCGAGGCGAAATTGAATTTTTATCTAAGTTAGCTCGTCCAAACGCAGCAATCATTACGAATATTGGAGAAGCACATTTAATGGATTTAGGTTCTCGTGATGCGATTGCTGAGGCGAAGCTTGAAATTGTTACAGGGTTACAAGAAGGCGGCGTATTTGTATACAATGGGGACGAACCTCTATTAACAAACCGTGTTCCAAAGATGAATTTAGCGGCAGAAACTGTTACATTTGGCGATGCAAGAGCGAATGATTATTATCCAACTTCTGTAACATTGCAAGCAACTGGAACGTACTTTAAGATGAACCGAGATGAAACTGTTATGTTTTATTTGCCTGTCCTTGGAAAACATAATGTATATAATGCACTTGCATCGATGGCGATCGCGAAATATTTTGGTGTAACATGGGAAGAAATGAAACAAGGCTTAGTAACACTTCAAATGACAGGGATGCGAATGGAAATTGTAAAAACAAATACTGGATTAACAATTATCAATGATGCATATAACGCAAGTCCAACGGCAATGGAAGCGGCATTTCATTTAATGAATGGTTTAGATGGATTTTCTAAAAAGATTGTTGTTCTTGGTGATATGCTAGAGCTTGGAGACCAAGAAGTGCAATTTCATTATGAAGTGGGTAAGTTAATTGATCCTGCGCGAATCTCCTATGTATTTACATACGGTAGACTAGGGGCTCAAATTGCGGAAGGAGCAAAAATTAATTTCCCTAGTGAACGTGTAAAAGCATATAATAATAAAGAAGATCTCGTGAAAGACTTAGAGGCTGTCGTTGATGTAAAGGCTGTTGTATTAGTGAAAGCATCTCGTGGAATGAAGATGGAAGAAGTCATTACGATGTTGAAATAATTGGTGCATATAAATAGGGATGATAGCTACGAAAATAGAGGAAACTCATAATAAGCGCTTACAGCAAATGATTAAAAAGTAAAAGTAAAGAAAAAAGCTCTGAATATGAAATAAGGTAACAGTTGGGGTTTGCTTTTTGCACATACAAAACTTATAATTGATAAAGTGTAATAACGTTTAGAAGTATTTTCGCGAAGAATATACGCCCGTTTATATACGTGAGCATTCAGGAAAAGGGCTTTTCCGCAAATTCGGAAAACGCCTTTTTTTAAATGATAAGTATAGGATAGAAAAGGAGAAGTAACATTGACAACATTTCGAGAATTAGGATTAAGTGATTCTTTACTGCAATCTGTTGAAAGCATGGGCTTTGAAGAGGCTACGCCAATTCAAGCTGAAACAATTCCGCATGCATTGCAAGGTAAAGATATTATTGGGCAAGCGCAAACAGGTACAGGGAAAACAGCAGCATTCGGATTACCGCTATTGGACAAAGTGGATACACATAAAGAATCAGTTCAAGGTATTGTTATCGCGCCAACGCGTGAATTAGCAATTCAAGTTGGAGAAGAACTTTACAAAATTGGTAAACATAAACGTGTTCGTATTTTACCAATCTATGGTGGCCAAGATATTAACCGCCAAATTCGTGCTCTAAAAAAACACCCACACATTATTGTTGGTACGCCGGGTCGTATTTTAGATCATATTAACCGTAAGACACTTCGTCTACAAAACGTAGAAACTGTTGTTCTTGACGAAGCAGATGAAATGTTAAACATGGGCTTCATTGAAGATATTGAAGCAATTTTAACAGATGTGCCAGAAACACATCAAACATTATTATTCTCAGCAACAATGCCAGATCCAATCCGTCGTATTGCTGAGCGTTTCATGACTGAGCCTCAACACATTAAAGTAAAAGCAAAAGAAGTAACAATGCCAAACATTCAGCAGTTCTATTTAGAAGTGCAAGAAAAGAAAAAGTTTGACGTGTTAACGCGCTTATTAGATATTCAATCTCCAGAGCTTGCAATCGTATTTGGTCGCACAAAGCGTCGTGTGGATGAGTTATCAGAAGCGTTAAACTTACGTGGTTATGCAGCAGAAGGTATACATGGTGATTTAACACAAGCGAAACGTATGTCTGTATTACGTAAGTTTAAAGAAGGTTCTATCGAAGTACTTGTTGCAACAGACGTTGCAGCGCGTGGCCTTGATATTTCAGGTGTAACACACGTATACAACTTCGATATTCCACAAGATCCAGAATCATATGTTCACCGTATTGGTCGTACTGGCCGTGCTGGTAAAAAGGGTATTGCAATGCTATTTGTAACGCCACGTGAATCAGGACAATTAAAAAATATCGAGCGTACAACAAACCGTAAAATGGACCGTATGAATGCACCGACACTTGACGAAGCATTAGAAGGTCAACAACGTTTAATCGCAGAAAAACTTCAAAGCACAATTGAAAGTGATAACTTATCATACTACAAACGTATTGCAGAAGAAATGTTAGAAGAAAATGATTCTGTAACTGTTGTAGCAGCTGCTTTAAAAATGATGACAAAAGAGCCAGATACAACACCAATCGCTTTAACGTCAGAGCCACCGGTTGTTTCAAGAGGTTCTAAAAAGCGCGGTGGTAACGGAAATGGAAACCGTGATGGAAACCGTAATCGTAATCGTGATGGCCGTGGCGATGGCCGTAATCGTGATCGTAATCGTGATGGTCGCAATCGTGACGGTAATCGTAGCCGTGGTCGCAAAGGTGAAGGTCAAGGTCGCCCGGGATCTTCAAATGGACGCGGCGAAAGAAAACATCATAGCCGTAAGCCACAAGCTTAATAAAAAAGAGGATGTCCAAAAAGGATATCCTCTTTTTGTTTGTATAGTTACGCATTCTGTATAATAAGTCGGATAGAAAAGAGGGGCTTTATACTTGTAAGACTTGGTTATGTAGCGGCGATTCATAAACTTGAGAGAATTGTTAATGCTAATTTAGAAAATTGTTTATGGTTATTAAAGCATAATCAAGGACATGATTCGATGGTGGGAGCTTTTGTATTAAATAAGCTCTGCACCATCGATTTTTTTTGCTAAAAGCGGGGTGTAAATACCACCGATTAATAGCCCGGTTAAATGGCTGATAGGATTGGCAGAAGGATTAAAGAAGGTAAAGAGAAGTAATATAGATATAATTGAAGAAAACAGAACAAGTTCTTTGGGCTGAGCAGTTCGATAGCGACTGTATAAAATGAATAGTTGTGCACCGAGTAATCCGAAAATTCCACCTGATGCGCCGGCGTGAATATATTCAAGGGGCATAATGAGATAAGAGAGGATATTACCGCTAATGCCGGAGGTGAAAAATATAATTGCGAAGGCAATACTGCCTAGTTGTTTTTCAATAGAGTAACCAAGAATAAGTAAACAAATGCTATTGGAAAGAAAGTGCTGTAAGTCTACGTGTATAAATAGTGAAGTTATAAATCGCCACCATTCCCCTTGGGCAATGCATGTATTACAGGCCGCTATAGTAGAAAAGAAAAAATTACTTAGTATCATCATAATCAATTGTAAGAAAAGCAAAGAGAGGACAGCAGGTTGTAGGGGGATACGGATAGACATTCTATAGTTTCACTCCTTTTGCATCAGAAAGATTCTCTGTTATTCTTACAATATGAACGAAGAGAGACAAATAGAAGAAGGGGATTTTTGAAATGATTATAGGAATTGGAATTGATATTATCGAGCTGAATAGAATCGAAAAAATGCTAGATGGAAAGCTTAAATTTATGGAGCGTATTTTGACTGAAAGAGAACGTGGTATTGCTGCTGAATTGAAAGGGAATCGTCTTGTGGAATTTGTTGCGGGAAGATTTGCAGCGAAAGAAGCGTACTCTAAGGCGGTTGGAACTGGTATTGGAAAAGAAGTGAGTTTTTTAGATATTGAAATAAGAAATGATGAGAAAGGTAAGCCAGTACTCTTTGCAAATACGGAAAATATCGTCCATCTATCGATTAGTCATAGTAGGGAATTTGCTGTGGCTCAAGTTGTTTTAGAAAGCTCGTCACGCTAGTCTGCATATTTTATATCTTTGTCTCATATATTTGAGTTAGCGATAAGGAAGAAATATCTTCCATTCATTTATAGGGGCAAAGGGGCTGAAGCGATGAAAAGGCGGCTATTTTTAGTGATTGTCGGTTTATTGACCGTTTTTGTGTTAGCAGGTTGTATGGAAAAGAAACAGGAAGATGTTGTGCGAGATTTAGAAGCGAAGGTTAAGGGGATGAAGAGTTATCAAGCAGAGGCAAAACTATCCATTAAAACGGGAAATGAGCCACAGGAGTATAACGTTGAAATTTGGCATAAAGAACCTTCTTATTATCGCGTAAATTTAAAAAATACGAAAAAGGATCAGAGTCAAATTATTTTAAGAAATAATGAAGGTGTATTTGTATTAACACCATCTCTTAATAAAAGCTTTCGTTTTCAAAGTGACTGGCCGCAAAACAGTAGTCAAGCTTACTTGTATGAGTCGCTTGTAAGAGACATCTTACAGGATCAGAAAAACCTTTCGTTTGAGAAAACCGATAAGTACTATGTGTTTAAGGCAAAAACAAATTATCACCATCAAAATATGTTGCCGAGGCAAGAAATTACGTTTAATAAAAGTGATTTAACGCCCGTCTCGGTAAAATTGATGGATAATGATCAAAATGTTCTTGTGAAAGTAGATTTTTCGAAGGTGAAATTTGATACAAAGTTTGATAAGGGTGCATTTGATACGAAACAAAATATGTCTAGAGCGCAAGTTGATGTACAGACAACGGCAAAAGAAGATAAACCGTTTGCTATTTTATATCCACGTGATACCCCGCAAGGTGTTGTTTTAAAAGAAGAGAAGGAGTTAAAGACAGACAGCGGCAAGCGTGCAATACTCACATACACTGGAGATAAGAAATCCTTCACTTTAATACAAGAAAAGGCGAAAGTTGCAGAGGCCTCGTCACCAATCAGTGTAAGTGGAGAGTTAGTTGACCTTGGCTTTACAATTGGTGCGCTGACGAAAGACTCTTTAACGTGGTCGCATAACGGAGTGGAATATATGCTCGTGTCTAAAGGGTTAGAACCAGATGAGTTATTAATGGTAGCTCGTTCTGTTACAGCGAAGCAGGTAAAATAACCTTCTTAGACGTGGTGATATATAAGCACCACGTCTTTTCCTGGTTTGAGGAATGGATTTCATAAAAAGACGCATATAAAAGAATAAGCTTCGCATATCGTATATAAAGAAGTTTTTTTTATGGAAGAACCATCGTTCTACCATGATACGTGGGTAGAAGTAGATTTGGATGCAATCTATAACAATGTAACGCGCATCAAAGAACTTATTCCCGATGATGTGGAGGTTTTTGCTGTAATAAAAGAAAATGCATATGGACATGACTATGTCCCAGTGGAAAAAACAGCATTAGAGGCGGGGGTAATAAGATTAGCAGTTACCTTTTTAGATGAGGCATTGGTACTTTGTCGAGCGGGTTACAGCATCAATTTTAGTATTAGGTCCTTCGCCGCCGCGTGATGTAAATGTGGCTGTTGAAAATGATGTAGCATTAACGGTTTGTCAAAAAAGAATGGATTGAAGAGATAAAAAATAAAAGAGAGTGAATGTTTTATTTGTGAATTGGAAAACATAAGCAAGGAACAAGGAAGTCTTTGCAACAGGCTCCATACAATGGTATTATTACAATAGGTGTCATATATATTTGGGTGTGTAGTTGACGGTGGAGGTGTATTTTGTGTCCGAATCAAGTGTAACTACTGAAATCGTGGTTCGGTTGCCTAAGCAAGTGGTAACGGAATTGGACGGAATTGGAAAACAAGAGAATAAGAATCGCCATGAACTAATTTGCCAGGCAACACAACTGTTATTGCGTCAACATAAGACGAAGAAACGCTACCAACATGAATCAATGCGACGTGGGTACATTGAAATGGGAAAAATTAATCTTGGTATTGCATCTGAAGCTTTCTTAGCAGAGTATGAAGCAGCTCATACGGTAGAACGCTTAGTTAGCGGGGGGTAATATTTTGATTGTAAAACGCGGCGACGTGTATTTTGCAGACCTTTCCCCAGTTGTTGGTTCTGAGCAAGGAGGCGTTCGTCCGGTTCTTGTCATTCAAAATGACATCGGAAATCGTTTTAGTCCGACTGTGATTGTAGCGGCTATTACTGCGCAGATTCAGAAAGCGAAATTGCCCACACATGTGGAAATTGATGCGAAAAAGTACGGATTTGAGAGAGATTCTGTTATCTTGCTCGAGCAGATTCGAACAATCGATAAGCAACGTTTAACGGACAAAATCACTCATTTAGATGAGATGATGATGAGTCGTGTAGATGAGGCTTTACAAATTAGTTTAGGACTAATAGATTTTTAAATCGGCAGTTTAAGTTGCTCTCTTTTAGAGGCAACTTTTTTTATTAGAGGAGGTTACGGTTGTATATGGAAATGGTAGATAATCGACAAGCGTTAATGAAAATGTTAGTGAAAGAATTAGGCTTTACAGAGAAGCAAGTTCGTCATGTTATTCAATTAACAGAAGAAGGTAACACAGTTCCATTTATTGCTCGTTACCGAAAGGAATGGACAGGCTCTTTAGATGAAGTGCAAATTCGTGCGATCTTAGAAAGATGGCAATATATGATGCAACTTGAAGATCGGAAAGAAGAGGTTCTTCGTCTTATTAACGAAAAAGGAAAGTTAACAGAAGATTTACGAAATCATATTGTTTCTGCAACAAAGTTACAAGAAGTAGAAGATTTGTACCGTCCCTATAAAGAAAAAAGAAGAACAAAAGCGACGATTGCGAAAGAAAAAGGGTTAGAACCTTTAGCGGAATGGCTATTGTTGTTTACAAAAGAAGAGCCAACAGAACAAGCGATGGCATTTATTGATGCTGAAAAGGAAGTGCAATCTACGGAAGATGCGCTGCGAGGTGCGCAAGATATTATTGCAGAAATTATATCGGATGATGCCACATATCGTAGTTGGATTCGAAATGTTACATTCAAAAAGGGGATGATATCTTCGTCTGTAAAGGATGAAGAAAAAGATGAGAAAAATATATACGAGATGTATTACGGTTATGAAGAGCCGCTTCAAAAAATTGTCCCACATCGTGTATTAGCTATAAATCGTGGCGAAAAGGAAGAGGTACTAAAAGTTTCTGTTATCCCGCCAACAGAAGAAGTTGTTCATTTTCTACATAAAAAAGTGATTCGTGATGAATCTTCCAAAAGTGCATTGTATGTACAATTAGCGATTGAAGATGGATATAAGCGATTAATTCAACCATCAATAGAAAGGGAGATTCGTAAAGAATTAACTGAAACGGCAGAAGAGCAAGCAATCCATATTTTTTCTGAGAATTTACGTAATTTATTATTGCAGCCACCAATGAAAGGGAAAGTAGTATTGGCAGTAGACCCTGCATATCGAACAGGCTGCAAATTAGCTGTGGTAGATGATACAGGAAAAGTTTTGCATATTGATGTTATTTATCCGCATCCCCCTGTTCGAAAATATGAGGATGCAAAAGGGAAAGTTCTTTCTATTATAGATAAATACCAAGTGCAGATGATTGCAATTGGGAATGGAACTGCTTCTCGAGAGACGGAAGAATTCATAGTAGATGTCTTACAAAATGTACAGCGAGATGTTTTTTATATTATTGTAAATGAAGCAGGTGCTAGTGTATATTCAGCTTCTGATTTAGCTCGTGAAGAATTTCCGGATTTACAAGTTGAAGAAAGAAGTGCCGTTTCAATTGGACGCCGCTTACAAGATCCGCTTGCTGAACTTGTGAAGATTGATCCGAAATCAGTTGGAGTAGGACAATATCAGCATGATGTATCACAAAAGAGATTAAATGAATCATTAACGTTTGTAGTGGAAACAGCAGTTAACCAAGTTGGGGTTAATGTAAATACAGCTTCGGTTCCATTATTACAATACGTTTCGGGGTTATCAAAAACGGTTGCGAAAAATATTGTCGCTAAGCGTGAGGAAAATGGGAAGTTTACAAAACGAACAGAGTTAAAGAAAATACCGCGTTTAGGTGCGAAAACCTATGAACAATGTATTGGTTTCTTACGTATATTAGAAGGAGAAAATCCGTTAGACAGAACAAGTATCCATCCGGAGCAATATAAAAATGTTGAATTATTATTAAAAAGTTTAGGTTTAGCGATTAGTGACGTAGGACAACCACAATTACAGAAGTGTTTAGCGGGAGTAGATATTTCTAAATTGTCCCAAGAAACGAAGATTGGTGAGCCAACACTAGTTGATATTATAGATGCTTTAATTAGTCCAGAGCGAGATATGCGTGACGAACTGCCAAAACCACTTTTGAAAAAGGGAATTCTAAAATTAGAAGATTTAAAGCGTGGCATGGAGTTAGAAGGAACTGTTCGGAATGTTGTTGATTTCGGTGCGTTTGTTGATATTGGTGTGAAACAAGATGGTTTAGTACATATTTCTAAATTAAGTAAGCAATTTGTAAAGCACCCATTAGATATTGTATCTGTTGGACAAATTGTAAAGGTATGGGTAGATGATGTTGATATGAAAAAGGGTCGTGCTGCATTATCGATGTTACCAATTGAATAGTAAGAAAAAAAGAGCAGGGGAAAGACTGCTCTTTTTTTAGGGATGGGGAAGCTCAATTGATTAGGAGCTTTGATGTGTTCTGCTATAGTAAAACCAGCATTCATTCAGTAACTTAATCTGATACCGGTTTTTTTCGAAATATGCACGTTGCATTTGCTTTCGGAGCCACGTGGGCATAAGAATCCCTCCTTGTTTAATCCTACTCGAATAAGTAGTTCCTTGTATTTAAGGATACAAAAGAAGCGGAAAAATTAACTGTTAGGAACTTCCTATAAGAGTTTGGTTAGCAGACTTTTATGGATAGCGCAAGGTAAGTGTTATTCATAAAAGTCTCACTTTTTGAATGAGGATGGGTATATGTACTATTTAATATATGTATAAGAAGAGAGAAAAGTGTAAGTTTATTTTTTGTTTGGGAGGAATAAAAATGAATGAACAAGAAGTGCAACGGCTTGTGGAAGAAATATCATTACAGTATTTCGGAAAGGTCTTTTTACATAAAGCAATGTTCAATAAACGATTGCGTACAACTGGTGGAAGGTATTTATTAAAAAGTCACAATATAGAATTAAACTATCATTATTATAAAATGTATGGAGAGGAAGAACTGATAGGTATTATTAAGCATGAACTCTGTCATTACCATTTGCATATTGAAGGAAAAGGATACAAACATCGAGATCGAGATTTTCGTGAGTTGTTAAAGAAGGTGGATGCACCTAGGTTTTGTAAGAGAATGGCTGGAGTAAACAAGGAGATTAAAACTTATGTGTATGAATGTGTGGGTTGTTCTATTCAGTATGTGAGAAGGCGCCAAATGAATACAGAAAGATATGTTTGTGGAAAGTGTAGAGGGAAACTAAAACAAATAAAAAACACCTTGACAGTTAAAAATCAATCCAGTATATTATAAACATGTCACGTTTGTACAAGACATTGTAGAAATGACTTGACTTATAACGTGAAGTTTTATAAGATACAAATTGTCTTTCTTATTCCGCAGTAGCTCAGTGGTAGAGCTATCGGCTGTTAACCGATCGGTCGTAGGTTCGAGTCCTACCTGCGGAGCCATACAGAGAAGTACCCAAGTGGCT
>NZ_NVPR01000050.1 GCF_002551815.1 Bacillus sp. AFS098217 | reverse complement strand
GTAGGACGTCGCCAAGCAACTTTAAGACGAGTCATTTTGACTTGTCTTTTTTGTATTTGAAAAGATTATAAAGAACAAACACATTGCCCAAATAAGATTCATATCATATATATAACGAAACGATGTATATTTTTTTGAAAAGTGTCAAGGAATAGAAATATGAAATGCTTGAATTCAAAGAGAGGGGAGGAAATGTCCTAACTCATTTTTATTTAGAGAAGAATGAGATGGATAAAGCTATGAAATCAAAAGATGAAGTCTGTATTGTATGTGAAAATAAAAGAGATAATGGTATACATGTACGCACTAGTTTTATATGTGGTGATTGTGAACGAGATATGGTGAGAACAGATACAAATGATCCTAAATATATATACTATTTACAGCAATTGCGAAAGATCGAAATATCATATTCATGAATAGGCGCATGCCTATTATTTTTTTTGCCCTAATATCTGTATAATAGATAGAGAATGAAAAGTAAGGAAGAGATAAATATGAATCAAAGTCGAATGCCATTATATGAGGCATTAATCCAGTTTAAAAATAAGAAACCTTTATCTTTACATGTTCCAGGGCATAAGAATGGCTTAGATTTTCCAAAGGAGGCCCGAACTGGTTTTAGTGACATACTTTCTATCGATGTAACAGAATTGACAGGGCTAGATGATCTGCATAGTCCATTTGAGTGTATAGATGAAGCACAGCGACTGTTAGCTGAAGTATATGGCGTCCAAAAAAGTTACTTTTTAGTTAATGGCTCTACTGTCGGGAACCTGGCAATGATCTTATCCTGCTGCGGAGAGCATGATATCGTACTTGTACAAAGAAATTGTCATAAATCTGTTATCAATGGTTTGAAATTAGCTGGAGTTCATCCAGTCTTTTTAGAACCTTGGGTGGATGAAGCGTATGGTGTACCGGTTGGAGTTCAGCATGTGGTTATTAAGAAGGCTATTGAACAATATCCAAGTGCTAAGGCACTAGTCTTAACACATCCCAATTACTACGGTATGGGAGTAAATCTAAAGGAAAGTATTGCTTACGCACATACGCATAAAATTCCTGTTTTAGTGGATGAAGCACATGGTGCACATTTTTGCCTAGGAGAGCCGTTTCCAAAGTCTGCACTGGCATATGGTGCGGATATTGTTGTACATTCAGCACATAAAACATTACCCGCTATGACCATGGGATCGTATTTACATATAAATAGTCATTTAATAAATGAAGAAAAGGTTTCTTCCTATTTAAATATGTTACAATCTAGCAGCCCATCTTATCCAATTATGGCATCACTTGATGTAGCTCGTTTTGCATTAGCAAATAGGAAAGAAGAAGGATGTCATAAAATTATAGAATTTATGCAGCGATTTAGGGCGAGGTTGCAGTCAATTCCCCAACTTGCTGTTTTACAGTATCCCTTGCAGGATGAACTAAAGGTTACAGTACAAACACGCTGCCAGTTATCTGGATACGAATTACAGTCCATATTTGAAAAAGTAGGTATATATACAGAAATGGCAGATCCATATAATGTTTTGTTTATTTTACCATTACAAGTAAACGATCAGTATATGGAGGCGGTGCAGTCAATACGACTAGCATTACAGAATTATAAGGTGAAAGACAAGACACCATCTATTCGGTATACTTACAATGGGGGAATTTCTCCTTTGCAATTTACGTATAAACAATTAGAAGGGTATGAGAAAAAAGTGGTACCCATGCAAGAGGCTGTTGGTATGATCTCGGCCGGTATGGTTATTCCATATCCACCAGGAATTCCATTGATCATGTATGGGGAGGAAATTACGGAAGAGCATGTTAAACAAATTTCTTATTTAGAAGAAACTGGAGCGCGTTTTCAAGGAAATACAACATCTATAGATGTATATGGTATAGAGAGAAAGTAGGTTTTAGGATGAAGGGATTATTTGTAACAATTGAGGGACCAGAAGGTTCAGGTAAATCAACATTAATTACCAAGTTATTACCGTACTTTGAAAAGAAAGCGAAAAAGGTAATTGCGACAAGAGAACCAGGTGGTATTGCAATTTCAGAAGAGATTCGAACTATTTTACATAAACAAGAATACACGATGATGGAAGCACGTACGGAAGCACTATTATACGCTGCGGCGCGTAGGCAGCATTTAGTAGAAAAGGTTATGCCAGCATTGAAGGAGAATTATCTTGTATTATGTGATCGCTTCATTGATAGCTCTCTTGCTTACCAAGGTTATGCAAGAGGTTTAGGGATTAATAAAGTATTTGAAATTAATCGCTTTGCAACAGAAGATTGTATGCCTGGTTTAACAATTTATTTAGATATTGAGCCAGAAGTAGGTTTAGCACGTATTGAAAAAGATGCTGGTAGGGAAGTAAATCGTTTAGACATGGAAAGTATCACATTCCATAAGCGCGTACGTGAGGGATATTTACAAGTTGTAGAAAGATTCTCAGACCGTATTGCTGTTGTGAATGCTGACCAGCCAATGGAAAAGATTGTAGAAGAAGCCATTCAGCTTATAGAAGGTAAATTGTTATAATAGAAGGCAAGTATGAGACAAGTGAGGTATGCATTATGACGAAGACGTGGGAGCAGCTTTCTGCTATACAGCCCATTGGTGTAAAGATGTTGATGAATAGCATTGTAAAAGAGCGTATATCCCATGCGTATTTGTTAGAAGGGGGAAAAGGAACAGGAAAATTCGCAACGGCAATTCAAATGGCCAAAAGCTTTCTTTGCTTACAAAGAAATGGTGTAGAGCCTTGCCATTCATGTACGAATTGTCGCCGAATTGATTCGGGTAATCATCCTAATTTACATATTGTAAAACCGGATGGATTATCTATTAAAAAACAACAAATTCATGATTTACAAGAAGAGTTTTCAAAAACAGGCTTAGAAGCAAATAAGAAGGTATACATTATTGAGCATGCAGACCGCATGACGGCAAATGCTGCCAATACCTTATTGAAATTTTTAGAAGAACCAAGTAGTGATACAACAGCTATTTTACTTACTGAACAAAGTCATCAAATTTTAAATACTATTTTATCTCGTTGCCAAGTTGTTACATTTAGACCACTTCCTACTGAATCTTTAATTGAGAGATTGCAGAGTGAAGGTATTACAGTTTCTTTATCTACTCTTGCTGCACAAATTACGAATAGTTTTGAGGAAGCATTATTACTGTGCAATGATGAATGGTTTGCACAAGCACGAACTTTAGTGATAAAATTATGTGAAGCGCTCGAAAAAGATACGGCCTCTCTTTTTTTTGTACAAGAAAAATGGGGGAAACACTTTGGAGAGAAGGAACAATTACAGCAAGGTTTAGATATGTTACTCCTTATTTATAAGGATTTATTATATGTTCAATTAGGAGAGGAAGATCGTCTTGTTTTCCAGGAGCAAAAGGAGATGTTCCAATCTTTCTCCTATGCTCAGAAGCGCATTGTATCAGCTCTTTTTAATATATTAGAGGCAAAAAATAGAATCAACGCTAATGTAAATGCGCGGCTTGTGTTCGAACAGTTAGTGTTGCGGTTGCAGGAGGGATGACCGTTTTGTATGATGTAGTAGGTGTTCGCTTTAAGAAGGCCGGAAAGGTATATTACTTTGATCCTAATCAATTTGATATCTCAGAAAATGAGTTTGTGATCGTGGAAACGGTAAGAGGTATTGAATATGGAAAAGTGGTTATTACAAAAAAACAAGTTGATGAAAACGATGTTGTATTACCGCTAAAGAAGGTTATTCGAATTGCAAATGAAAATGATCGAACCATTGTTGAAGAGAACAAGCATGCTGCAAAAGAGGCATATCAAGTTTGTCAACAAAAGGTGGGGGAACACAATCTTGATATGAAACTTGTAGACGTAGAATATACGTTTGATCGTAATAAGATTATTTTTTATTTTACAGCAGATGGTCGGATTGATTTCCGCGAGCTGGTCAAAGACTTAGCAGCAATTTTTCGGACACGAATTGAGCTAAGACAAATTGGTGTTCGCGATGAAGCAAAAATGCTTGGTGGTATTGGTCCATGTGGTCGTATGCTTTGTTGTTCTACATTTTTAGGGGATTTTGAACCTGTATCCATTAAAATGGCCAAGGATCAAAACTTATCATTAAATCCTGCAAAAATTTCTGGTTTGTGTGGCCGCTTAATGTGTTGCTTAAAATATGAGAATGACGAATATGAGGCGGCAAAAGAGCAACTTCCTGATTTAGATCAACGTATACAAACACCACATGGTCTTGGACGTGTCATCGGATTAAATATTTTAGAAAGATTAATTCAAGTGGAACTAGTAGACAAGGAACGGATAGTAGAATATACGTTAGATGAATTAATTAATGAAGGGGTCGTTTCGAGTCAAACCACAGATTAATGAGGTGGGTGCTTGTGGAGAAAAAGGATATTTTTGCAGCGGTTTCCAGCATGGAAGAGCAAATTGGGCATTTATATAAACAGTTGGGAGAATTAAAGCAACATCTTGCAGAATTACTGGAAGAAAACCAACATATTAAAATGGAAAATGAAAATTTGCGACGTCGTTTTGAAGAAGTGCAGAATAAGGAAAAACAAAAAACTCAAAAACGCAAAGAAATGAAACCAAAAACAGATATTGGCGAAGGATATGATAATTTAGCACGCTTATATCAAGAAGGTTTCCATATCTGTAATTTACATTATGGAAGTGTACGTAAAGAGGGAGATTGTTTATTCTGTCTGTCATTTTTAAATAAAAAATGAAATTACCTTTCCAATATACTTGGAAAGGTAATTTTTTATACATGAGAGAATAAATCGTGTTTTTACGTTAATAGAGAATCAAATAGGGTAGGTTAAGTGTAAGAAAGGAAATAGCATATGAATTTATATGAAGATGAGCGTTTAGATTATTTACTAGCAGAAGAAATGAAAATTATTCAAAGTCCATCTGTGTTTAATTTTTCTTTAGACGCAGTTTTACTCGCAAATTTTGTTTGGGTTCCGATTCAAAGAGGCAATCTACTTGATTTATGTACAGGAAATGCAGTTATTCCGCTTTTATTAAGTACAAGAACAAAAGGTACGATCACAGGTGTAGAAATTCAAGAGCGTCTATATGATATGGGGGTTAGAAGCGTTCGGTATAATAATCTGGAAGGACGCATTCATTTAATTCACGGAGATTTAAAGGATATGCCAGAAAAGCTGGGACGCCATCAATACGATGTTGTAACATGTAATCCACCTTATTTTCAAACACCAAAAGCATCTGAGAAAAATATGAATGAACATTTAGCTATAGCACGTCATGAAATTATGTGTACATTGGAAGATGTCGTATACGCTAGTAGTCAATTAGTGAAGCAAGGTGGTAAAGTGGCATTTGTTCATCGTCCAGGTCGTTTGCTTGATATTATAACGTTAATGAGAAAATATAAAATTGAACCAAAACGTGTACAATTTGTATATCCAAAAGCTGGTAAAGAGGCGAATACACTGTTAATTGAAGGAATTAAGGATGGAAATGCAGATTTAAAAATTTTACCACCTCTTTTTGTATATGAGGAAAATAATGAGTATACAAAGGAGCTTCGTTCGATTTTGTATGGAGAAGAATAAACATTATTTTTATGTTGTGGAATGTTCAGATGGAAGTTACTATGCCGGATATACCAATCATATAGAGAAACGAATTCAAACCCATAACAATGGCAAGGGGGCTAAGTATACGCGTGCTAGGCTCCCGGTTGTTTTGAAATACTTGGAGGTTCATGAAGATAAACGAACAGCTATGCAAGCTGAATATCATTTTAAGCAGTTAAAAAGAAGAGAAAAAGAAGAATACATGCAAAAAGGAGAATGTTATGTGGCAGCAAAAAAGCTTTCAACAAAATGAAAAGGGAGTACTATACTTAGTTCCGACTCCAATTGGTAATTTAGAGGATATGACGTTCCGTGCTATTCGGATATTGAAAGAGGCGGATGTTATTGCTGCTGAAGATACAAGGCAGACGAAAAAACTTTGTAACTATTTCGAAATTGAAACGCCAGTTATGAGTTATCATGAACATAATAAAGAAGTAAGTGGCCGAAAAATTTTAGATAAGTTAGAGGATGGTAAGACAGTAGCACTTGTGAGTGATGCTGGTATGCCGTGTATTTCTGACCCTGGTTACGATATTGTTGTAGAAGCTGTGGCAGAGCAATATCATGTGATTCCGCTTCCAGGAGCAAATGCTGCACTTACAGCGTTAATTGCATCAGGATTAGAAACGAGACATTTCCATTTTTATGGATTTTTGCAGAGGAATAAAAAAGAGCGTAAAGCCGAATTAGAAAAACTTCGTTATATCCCAACTACAATGATGTTTTATGAAGCACCACATCGACTAGATGATACATTAATTTCTATGAAAGAAGTACTTGGGAATAGAGAAATTGTATTGTGCCGAGAGCTAACGAAAAAGTTTGAAGAGTTTATTCGTGGCTCAGTCGAAGAAGCAATTGAATGGACAAAACAAAATGAGGTTCGTGGCGAATTTTGTATTTTAGTAGCTGGATCAACAGAAGAAGCTGCCCCAGAGGAACAATGGTGGGAATCTGTTTCAGTGTATGAGCATATTGAACAATACATAAACGAACAAGGAATGTCTTCAAAAGAGGCCATTAAAGCAGTCGCTAAAGAGCGAGATTTGTCGAAACGGGACGTCTATCAAATCTATCATGTTGATAAAAAATAAGCTTCTCATAATTGAGAAGCTTATTTTGCTGCTTGAATGTATTGTTGAAGCTCGTTTAAGATTTGTTCAGCGCCTTCTTTGCTTAAGATGATTTTACCTTCAGCTAAAGAAAGGTTGCCATCAGATACTTCACCAGTTACTTGGCAAGTCATATTTGGTTTATATTTTTTTAGAATGATTTTTTCGTCATCAACGTAAATTTCAAGAGCATCCTTTTCAGCAATACCTAATGTACGGCGTAATTCGATTGGAATTACTACACGACCTAATTCATCAACTTTACGAACGATACCAGTAGATTTCATATTCGTTATCCTCCTCATATTTTGTAAGTTTTCGAGTCTATATTTTGATTCGTCATTTTTCGACAAAATACCCTATGAACATATGATACCAATCATTTACATTTCCGTCAATTCTTAAATTCTATATTTTATAAAAGATTTATAGATTTTTTATCCTTCTTATTTCTTATATATAATAGAATAGGCAAGACTTGTATAAGTATTTTACTTTATTTTCTGACTCTATCAATATTTCAGATAAATATTTTGTATATTTTTTTGGAATATGAGTAATAGATGATAAAGATATCGATTATTAATTCGTTTTTATGCGTCAGTTTTTGATATACTGTTTATAAATACATATGAGGTCATTTGGGAGGTTCAAAACAATGACAGAGGAAAATAAGTCCTTTTATATTACTACTCCAATTTATTACCCAAGCGGAAAGCTCCATATTGGACATGCTTATACAACGGTGGCGGGAGATGCAATGGCACGCTACAAACGCATGCAAGGGTATGATGTTCATTATTTAACAGGTACTGATGAACATGGACAAAAGATTCAAAAGAAAGCAGAAGAATTACAAGTTACACCGCAAGCATATGTCGATAACATTGTAGCGGGAATTAAAGAATTATGGAAAAAAATGGATATCTCTTATGATGATTTTATTCGTACAACCGAAGATCGTCATAAAGAAGTTGTCGAAAAGATTTTTAAACAACTTGTTGATCAAGGAGATATTTATCTTGATGAATATGAAGGATGGTACTCTGTACAAGATGAAACATTCTATACAGAGCATCAACTTGTTGATCCGATTATGGAAGGTGACAAAGTAGTCGGCGGAAAAAGCCCAGATAGCGGCCACGCTGTTGAACTTGTTCGTGAAGAATCGTATTTCTTTAGAATGGGGAAATATGTAGATCGACTTTTACAGTTCTATGAAGAGAATCCTCATTTCATTCAACCAGAATCCCGTAAAAATGAAATGATCAATAACTTCATTAAACCAGGATTAGAAGATTTAGCAGTTTCTCGTACTTCATTTGACTGGGGAATTCGTGTTCCAGGAAATCCGAAGCATGTTATTTACGTATGGGTAGATGCATTATCTAACTATATTACAGCACTAGGATACGGAACATCGAATGAAGAGAAATATAAGAAATTCTGGCCAGCAGATGTTCATTTAGTTGGAAAAGAAATTGTTCGATTCCATACAATTTATTGGCCAATTATTTTAATGGCATTAGATTTACCACTTCCGAAAAAAGTGTTTGCTCATGGCTGGATCTTAATGAAAGATGGAAAAATGAGTAAATCGAAAGGAAATGTAGTGGATCCTGTTACATTAATTGATCGTTATGGATTAGATGCATTGCGTTATTACTTACTGCGTGAAGTTCCATTTGGATCAGATGGCGTATTTACACCAGAAGGCTTTGTTGAACGTATTAATTTTGACCTTGCCAACGATTTAGGGAATTTATTAAATCGTACAGTAGCGATGATTGATAAGTACTTTAATGGAGAAATACCTGCGTTTAAGGCCAATGTAACAGAATTTGATGAAACATTGGTAGCATTTGCGCAAGATACATTGAGCAAAGTAGAAGAAGCAATGGAAAACATGGAGTTTTCAGTAGCATTAAGTTCTATTTGGCAATTGGTTAGCCGTACAAATAAATATATTGATGAAACGCAACCTTGGGTATTGGCGAAAGATGAGAATGATCGTGATAAACTTGCATCCGTAATGGCACATTTAGCAGAAACGCTTCGCCAAACAGGTATTATGCTTATGCCATTTTTAACGACAACACCAGGTAAAATCTTTGCACAACTTGGCATTACTGATGCAGCACATCAATCTTGGGAAAGTCTTTCTACAATTGGTTGCATTCCAGCTGGTACGAAAGTAGTGAAAGGACAACCAATCTTCCCACGTTTAGAGATGGAAGTAGAGGTTGAATATATTAAAGAACAAATGAAGGGTTCTGCTCCTAAAGTAGAAGAGAAAAAGGAAGAGGAACCAAAAGCAGAAGAAATTACAATTGATGATTTCTTTAAAGTAGAACTACGTGTAGCAGAAGTAATAGAAGCTACACCTGTAAAAAAAGCAGATAAATTGTTAAAAATCCAACTTGATTTAGGTACAGAAAAACGCCAAGTTGTTTCTGGAATCGCTAAATTTTACACACCAGAAGAATTAAAAGGGAAAAAGGTTATTTGTGTAACGAATTTAAAACCAGTAAAATTACGCGGTGAATTATCACAAGGCATGATTTTAGCAGGCGAAGAAAACGGTATATTATCGTTGGCGACAATTGATCAAAATTTACCAAATGGTACAAAAATCAAGTAATTATGACAAAGAAGGAGGTGTTTCACGTGTAACATTCGTGGAGCATCTTTTTTCTTGTTAGAAAACTTTCTGAAATTCCCTTTTTTGTATTAAAATTGTGATATTGTTGTCATTACGTTGTTAGGAAAGTGATTTTTTCTATTAATAGAATTTATTTCAAATAAAAGGAGTTATTTGTCATGTTGTTTGATACACATTCACATTTAAATGCAGAGCAATTTGAAGAAGATTTGCAGGAAGTCATTGCAAGAATGAAAGAAGCTGGGGTTACATATACAGTTGTTGTCGGTTTTGATGAAGTGACAATAAAGAAAGCAATTGAACTCGCAGAAACGTATGATTTTATTTATGCAGCAGTTGGTTGGCACCCTGTTGATGCAATTGATATGACAGAAGAGCATTTAGTATGGTTAGAGGAGTTAGCTACTCATCCAAAAGTGGTTGCTCTTGGTGAAATGGGATTGGATTATCATTGGGACAAGTCTCCGAAAGAAATACAGAAAGAAGTATTTCGTAAACAAATTCAGTTAGCTAAGAAAGTAAAATTACCTATTATTATACATAATCGTGACGCAACGCAAGATATTGTAGATATTTTAGAAGAAGAAAATGCGGCTGAAGTAGGAGGGATTATGCATTGCTTTAGTGGCAGTGTGGAAGTAGCGAAGAAATGTATTGATATGAATTTCTTAATCTCATTAGGAGGACCGGTAACGTTCAAAAATGCAAAGAAACCAAAAGAAGTTGCTATGGAAATCCCGATGGAGAAATTACTGATAGAAACAGATTGTCCATACTTAACGCCTCATCCATTTCGTGGTAAGCGAAATGAACCAAGTTATGTCAAACTTGTAGCAGAAGAAATTGCAAACTTAAAAGGAATTTCATATGAAGATGTTGCACAAGTAACAACAGAAAATGCAAAAGCTTTATTTGGTGTTAAATAAGAGAAAAGAATGGGGCTCCCCATTCTTTTCCTTTATTACCTTCTCCTATCGTTATCTTCCGGTGAAAAAAGCTGCTAAAAATAGTGGAAGAGAAGTACAAGCTATATGTATCCATTTTGATTTTCCAGCATATAAGTCACTGCTATGAAGAACAAAAAGTGACCGCTACTTATTTTCTCTCTTTGTTTTCACTTGGCATGGGGCAGGAAAAGGATCTGACCGCTTCTATGCATGGCCGGATTCTCCCTCCCACCTAAAAAGAAAGGTTTTATGTCGATTTTTCAATTTGTACTTATATAGTTGAGGAAAAGGGGCATCTTCTTATAGATCTTGATAAGAAAAGCATGTTAATGGGGCTGAGAATAAGTAAAAGTGTTGCAATGAAGGTTGTAAGTGCAGATGGATATAATTTCTTGATCTTAATATGAAATGAATCACTGTTGATTCTCGTGTTATTCCACTTGGTACAAAGGTTTGGATAGAAGATTATAGAAATGGCTTTGCTGGGGACAGAGTGGATTTGTTAATGCCCACTGAGGCACAGGTATACTCGTGGAGAAGAAAACAAGTAAAGAGTAAAGTGTTACAATAAGAATGGTAGGCAGAGGGTTTTTTTCTCCTCTGCTTTTTAAATTGTATGAATGGGAAAATAATAATGGAAAAGTATTCGTTTTTTTGTTTTACTAAGTAGAGACGAAATGAGTGTGGAGGCAGGCATGAAAATTAAAGAGATTATCGTTGTAGAAGGTAAAGATGATACAGTTGCGATTAAGCGTGCTGTTGATGCAGATACAATTGAAACGAACGGTTCAGCAATCGGTGATCATGTTATTGAGCAGGTGAAATTAGCACAGCAAAAACGGGGCGTTATTATTTTGACAGACCCGGATTATCCAGGAGAACGTATTCGGAAAATTATTTCTGAGAAAGTTCCAGGTTGTAAACATGCTTTTTTACCAAAAGAGGAAGCACTTGCTAAAAGGAAAAAAGGCGTCGGCATAGAACATGCTTCTAATGAATCCATTCGCCGTGCTTTAGAAAATGTTCATGAGGAAATGGAAGCTTATATGAGCGAAATTAGTTGGAGCGACTTAGTAGATGCTGGCTTAGTGGGCGGAGAAATGGCAAAAAGCCGCAGGGAAAGAATGGGTAAGCTATTAAAGATTGGTTATACAAATGCAAAGCAGTTACATAAACGTTTACAAGTGTTTCAAATTTCAAAAGAAGCATTTGCAGAAGCTTATAAAAAAGTATTACAGGAGGAAAAGAAATGAAGGATATCGCAACACCGAATCGTACAAAAGATATTGTTGAAAAGTACGGGTTTTCATTCAAAAAAAGTCTAGGACAAAATTTTTTAATTGATACAAATGTATTAAATCGTATTGTAGATTATGCAGAAATCGGATCAGAGAGTGGAGCAATTGAAATTGGTCCTGGTATTGGGGCGTTAACAGAGCAATTAGCAAAACGTGCGAAAAAAGTAGTAGCTTTCGAAATTGATCAGCGATTATTACCAATCTTAGATGAGACATTAGCTCCTTATGGTAATGTAACTGTCATTAATAAAGATGTTTTAAAAGCAGATGTGCATGAAGTATTCAAAGAACAATTTGAAGAAGGACAAGACGTAATGGTAGTAGCTAATTTACCGTACTATGTTACAACACCAATTTTATTTAAATTGCTTGAAGAAAAGTTACCAGTTCGTGGATTTGTTGTTATGATGCAGAAGGAAGTAGGAGATCGTTTAGCCGCTAAACCAGGAACGAAAGATTACGGTTCTTTATCTATTGCGATTCAATATTATACTGAAGTAGAGACAGTTATGACTGTTCCACGTACGGTATTTGTACCACAACCGAATGTAGATTCAGCGGTTATTCGTCTTCTAAAACGTCCAAAGCCGATTGTTGAAGTAAAAGATGAGAAATTCTTCTTTGAGGTAGTACGAGCAAGTTTTGCACAACGTCGTAAGACTTTAATGAACAATTTATCAAATAACCTAAATGGTTTCCCAAAAGATAAAGAGTTATTAGATCGTATTTTAACAGAGGTAGGAATTGATCCGAAAAGACGAGGCGAAACATTATCAATTGAAGAATTTGCAGCATTAAGTAATGCATTAGTTCCTCATAAAGTAAAACTTTAATGAATGAGGATAGCTGATTGCAAATAGCTAGATAAGCAATAAAGGGGCAGCTCAATTGAGCTGTCTTTTTTGTCACCCTTTCCACTCTGAATTCATACGTTAAGAACAGAAGATGGTTAGTGAGATGGCCTAATGGGTTTGGAGGTAGGATAATGGCTGTACATGTTGGAGATCTAGTAGAACGACATTCGTATAATCGAGATATTCTTTTTCGGATTACAGAAATAAAAGGTGAAATGGCAATATTGTTTGGCGAAGAAGTTAGGCTTGTAGCAGATGCGCCGCTTGAAGATTTAATTCTCGTTGATCAGCGCGAATATAAAAAAAGAGAAAAACGTGAAAAGGAAACAATGGAGCGCACATATCGCTTATTTCAGCAAGATTATGTGTTGATGAAGCAGCGCCATGAACATACTTCTACAGGTGGATATACGAGTGAAGTCAATTATTTTCAAATGCCAGGGCGGGTTTTGCATATAGATGGAGACCCACTATATTTACGAAAGTGTTTAGATTTATATACCAAGATAGGTGTTCCGGTTCAAGGTGTTCATTGTAAAGAAACAGAAATGCATGAAAAAGTAGTCGATTTGATTGATCATTTTCGCCCTGATATCTTAGTAATAACAGGTCATGATGCGTATACCAAGTCAAAGGGATTGATGGGGGATTTAGCTGCTTATCGTCATTCTAGACATTTTGTACAGGCTGTTCGAGAAGTGCGAAAGAAATATCCATCATTAGATCAGCTTGTTATTTTTGCTGGGGCATGTCAATCTCATTTTGAGGCGTTGATTCGGGCTGGCGCCAATTTTGCCAGTTCCCCCTCTAGAATTAACATTCATGCTTTAGATCCCGTTTATGTAGTAGGGAAAATCAGTTTTACTTCTTTTATGGAACGCGTAAATGTATGGGATGTTGTACGTAATACGATTACTGGTGAAAAGGGCCTTGGTGGGATTGAAACACGGGGGATTTTGCGAACTGGATTGCCCTTTCAATATTATGATGAGTAAGTAAGGTACATGGGTGCCTTGCTTTTTTTTGAAAGTTTTAGTTAGCTTAGTAAGCGATAGGTGTATAAATAATGATTTGAAAGAGTTTGGATAAAAAAAGGTAAGAGCGTACAGACTATACAATGATACTTTTACAATATAGTATTTCTTCTATCTATTCGAACGCATTAGGTTCTTGTAACTATATTATCTGTTACTTGCGATTAATATTGGGATAGATATATCGTGTTTTTAAGTATTCAATCTAAATTACAGCGAGGTGTAGCATGGTATATGTCAAAACGTTTAGATGAAATTAAAAGCGAACTAGACCATCATCTTGGAAAGCGCCTTATGTTAAAGGCGAATAGTGGAAGAAGAAAGACGGTGGAACAATCCGGTGTGCTGGCAGAGACATATCGCTCTGTATTTGTTGTACAGCTAGATCAACAGGAAGATACATTGCAGCGTGTTTCGTATAGCTATGCAGATGTTTTAACAGAGACAGTAGAATTAACGTTTTATGATGATCCTCATAATGAGGTTATTTTAGGATAAGTATTTTGTTGTTACATATATTCCCATAAATGAAACGATATATTATTTTGCATACTAACTATACCGTAGCAAAATAAGGAGGGACCCTGCATTGAGTAGACGAAGAGGAGTCATGTCAAATCAGTTTAAAGAAGAGCTTGCAAAGGAGCTTGGATTTTATGATGTTGTTCAGAAAGAAGGATGGGGCGGAATTCGTGCGAAAGATGCTGGTAATATGGTGAAGCGGGCCATTGAGATTGCAGAGCAGCAATTAATGAAACAAAACCAGTAGTTGTAAGATAACTTCTATGCTACGGTAGCCGAGGAGAAATTCCTCGGCTTTTTGCACGCTAAAAGGTGTCATCATTTTGTATAAGTAGTTTCATTCTGAATGCTTTTCGTTATAATTAGGGAAGTGTCATCGTCTTACTATAAATTTATGGTAAAATAAACGATAAAAGATTGAGTACATAGAGTGGGTGAATAGATTGAAGCTACTAGTGAAAGCACCAGCAAAGATTAATCTGTCGTTAGATGTACTGGGAAAAAGACAAGACGGCTATCATGAAGTGAAAATGATTATGACAACAATTGATTTAGCGGATCGTTTAGAGCTAACAGAATTATTAGAAGACCGTATTGAAATTGTATCCCATAATCGGTATGTCCCAGACGACCAACGTAATTTAGCTTATCAAGCAGCAAAATTATTAAAAGAGAAGTTTAAGGTGAAGCAAGGTGTATCTATTGCTATTGAAAAAACAATTCCAGTAGCAGCAGGATTGGCAGGGGGAAGCAGTGATGCGGCTGCTACATTACGTGGCCTTAATAAGCTGTGGAACTTAGGTCTTACAATAGATGAATTGGCAGAACTTGGTGCGGAAATTGGATCAGATGTATCCTTTTGTGTGTACGGAGGAACAGCAATTGCTACAGGAAGAGGAGAAAAAATTGAGCATATCAAGACACCTCCTTCTTGTTGGGTAATTTTAGCGAAACCACATATTGGTGTATCTACTGCTGACGTATATGGGAATTTACAATTAAATCGTGTTACACATCCAAACGTAGAGAAAATGGTTGAAGTGATTAATCAAGGTGACTATAAAGGAATATGTAATGCAGTTGGAAATGTATTAGAAGATGTGACGTTTGCAATGCATCCTGAAGTTGCTCGTATTAAGGCACAGATGAAGCGCTTTGGCGCAGATGCCGTTTTAATGAGCGGCAGTGGTCCAACTGTGTTTGGGCTTGTACATCATGATTCACGCATGCATCGTATTTATAATGGTTTGAAAGGTTTTTGCGAACAAGTATATGCAGTACGTCTATTAGGAGAGCGAGAAACGCTTGAATAAAGACGTATAATAAGTTATTATTTGTTTAGAATATTCGTGATTTGAGGTGAGAGTGTGAAAATTAGACGAAGTACAAGGTTAGTCGATATGACTTATTATTTGCTACAAAACCCTCGTCAGCTAGTGTCTCTCACTTTTTTTGCTGAAAGGTATCAATCTGCTAAATCTTCTATTAGTGAAGATTTAGTTATTATTAAGCAAACGTTTGAACAACAAGGGGTCGGCACATTGCAAACGATACCAGGAGCAGCAGGAGGAGTGAAACATATTCCATATATAAGTGAAGAAGAGGCGAATCTGATTATTAACGAGCTGTGTAACTTATTTGAAAATCCAGATCGTATTTTACCAGGTGGATACTTATATATGACGGATCTTTTAAGTAATCCTCGTCATATTAATGGTGCAGGGCGTTTATTTGCCTCTGTTTTTGCAAGACAATCAATTGACGCGGTTATGACGGTAGCAACAAAGGGGATCCCACTTGCTTACGCAGTGGCCAACTATTTAGATGTGCCAGTAGTAATTGCAAGAAAAGACAATAAGGTAACAGAAGGACCAACGGTTAGTATTAACTATGTATCAGGTTCATCTAAGCGTATTCAAACAATGACTTTAGCGAAGCGTAGTCTTCCAGAAGGAGCTAATGTTTTAATTGTTGATGACTTCATGAAAGCTGGAGGAACGATTCAAGGCATGATTAGTATGCTAGAAGAGTTTAAAGCGAATGTAGTTGGAATTGGTGTATTAGTAGAATCTACAGATATCGAAGAAAGACTTATTAATAACTTTGTTTCGTTAATTCGTTTATCAGAAGTAGATATAAAGAACAAAACCATTCAGGTGGAAAGAGGGAATTATTCACTTGCACCATTTGATGAAGGGCTCATAGAAGGTGAATAAAAAGGTAAAGCAAAAGGCTTTATCTTTTTTTGTAAATGAAGTGCTAGTAGGCGGTAAGTCTTTTCTTATATCGTTAAAGTTTTACCGCCTACTAGCACAGTGCATTCTATTTATTTTAGAATAGATGAAACTAAGTTTGTATGGGCATTTTGATGGTAAAAATAAAATAATAAAAGGGTGAGAAGTATGAAAGTTGTTCAAACAAATCAGGCACCACAAGCAATTGGGCCATATTCACAAGGAATTATTGTAAATAATATGTTCTATAGCTCAGGACAAATTCCATTAACAGCAGGTGGAGAACTTGTAACAGGTGATGTAAAAGTACAAACAGAGCAAGTGTTTCAAAATTTACAAGCTGTATTAGAAGAAGCTGGAGCGTCATTCGATACAGTTGTAAAAACAACTGTATTCTTGCAAGACATGGATGATTTTAATGCTGTAAACGAAGTGTACGGCTCTTATTTTTCCATACATAAGCCAGCGCGTTCTTGTGTGCAAGTTGCAAGATTACCGAAAGATGTTTCTGTCGAAATCGAAGTAATCGCTCTTATAAAATAAACTTTTGTAAGCGATATCTCTAATTAATTCTCATATTCCATTAAAATAAAAAAATTTTATCTTAAAAATTTTTAAAAAATTAGAGGGAAAATAGAAAATTTGTGGAATTTATACAAATATATCGCTTATTTAGAAAAGGGTGGTGAACACAAGATGGAAGTGACTGACGTAAGATTACGCCGCGTAAACACAGAAGGCCGTATGAGAGCAATTGCCTCTATTACCCTAGACCATGAATTTGTTGTTCATGATATTCGTGTAATTGATGGCAATAATGGATTATTTGTAGCAATGCCAAGCAAACGTACTCCAGATGGAGAATTTCGTGACATTGCACATCCAATTAATTCTAACACACGCTCTAAAATTCAAGATGCGGTTTTAACTGAGTATCACCGTTTAGGCGAATTAGAAGAAGTTGAGTTTGAAGAAGCTGGAGCTTCGTAAAATTCGAATAAAAAGGGCTCTAATAAAAAGAGCTCTATAATTTTGCAACAAACTCCTGTAAACACTTACAGGAGTTTGTTTTTTATTATTTAGTTATCTGTGGTATTGATATATAGCCTTAAGGTGAAATGGTGAGAAAAGAAATTAGGCAGAGGATAATCTACCTGCAAAAGTTTAATTGATTTAATATCATTATATTTTTATAAATGAATATTTTTTCTAACATATAAGTTGTTGCTATGAAGAATAAAATGTGACTTGCACTCGTTTTCTCTTTTTGTTTTAACTTGGCATGGGGCAGGAAAAGGATCTGACCGCTTCTATGCATGATCGATACTCTCCCACCTAAAAAGAAAGGTTTTATGTTGGGCTTTCAATTTGTACTTATACAGTACTTGTTTTGGATGAAGATTTCCGTTAATTAAAGCTTCCACTATTGTCCTCGTTATATGTAAACTTCTAATTTATTTAAAATCATATAAAATAGTATAGCTTATTTCTGAAAAAAGATACTAAAGAGTAAAACATCTTATAAGAAGTATGGTAAAATTTAATAGTTATGCTGTGTTTCTTGAAATATATAAAGATTTAGGATAATATCTTTAATGGATAAATAGGTTGCGATGGAGGGTCTATATGTCAAACAGATTTGCAGTGATTCTAGCTGCAGGTAAGGGCACACGTATGAAGTCAAAGCTATACAAAGTGCTTCATCCTGTATGCGGAAAACCAATGGTGCAGCATGTAGTCGATCAAGTATCTCAATTAGGATTGCAGAAACTTGTAACGGTAGTTGGACATGGTGCTGAAAAAGTACAAGAACAACTAGGGAACGTAAGTGAGTTTGCATTACAAGCAGAACAACTTGGTACAGCACACGCTGTTGATCAAGCTGCTGATGTACTTGCGAATGAAGAAGGAACAACTTTAGTTATTTGTGGTGATACACCACTTATAACTGCAGAAACAATGGAAGCATTGTTAAAGCATCATGAAGAAGCAGGGGCGAAGGCGACAGTGCTAACGGCATACATAGAAGAACCTGCTGGATATGGCCGTATTGTTCGTAATGAAAGTGGTCATGTTGAAAAAATCGTTGAGCATAAAGATGCAAATGAAGTAGAGCTAACTATTAAAGAAATTAATACAGGTACGTATTGTTTTGATAATAAAGCACTATTTGCCTCACTTTCTAAAGTTTCAAATGACAACGTACAAGGTGAATACTACCTTCCAGATGTAATTGAAATTTTGAAAAACGAAGGGCATATTGTATCAGCTTATCAAACGGAGCATTTCGATGAAACGTTAGGTGTTAACGACAGAGTCGCTCTATCGCAAGCGGAAATTATTATGAAAAATCGTATCAACCGTAAGAATATGGTGAATGGTGTTACAATTATTGATCCAAGTAACACATACATTTCTGCGGATGCAATTATTGGCAGTGATACAGTTCTTCATCCAGGAACGATTATTGAGGGGAAAACTGTAATTGGTTCTGATTGTGAAATTGGCCCGCATACAGTAATACGCGATAGTGAAATTGGAGACCAGACAACAATTCGTCAATCTACTGTACACGACAGCAAGGTTGGTACAGAAGTTTCGATTGGTCCATTTGCACACATTCGCCCAGATTCAGTCATTGGTGATGAAGTACGCGTTGGAAACTTCGTAGAAATTAAAAAGACTGTTTTTGGTAATAGAAGTAAAGCTTCACACTTAAGTTATATTGGCGATGCACAAATTGGAGAAGAAGTGAATCTTGGGTGTGGTTCAATTACGGTGAACTACGATGGCAAGAATAAATTTAAAACAGTTATCGGAGATGGCGTATTTATTGGTTGTAATTCAAACCTTGTTGCTCCTGTAACAGTTGAAGATGGTGCTTATGTGGCGGCAGGCTCTACAATTACAGAGGATGTTCCATCAAAAGCATTATCAATTGCACGTGCACGTCAAGTTAACAAAGAAGACTATGTTGATCAATTGCTGAATAAGAAAAAATCATAATGTGGAGGGTTAATCTAGATGTCGACTCAATATCTAAATTCTAATTTGAAAGTATTCTCTTTAAACTCTAATAAGGAACTTGCTGAGCAAATTGCAAAGCATATTGGAGTAGGGTTAGGGAAATGTTCTGTTGACCGTTTTAGTGATGGAGAAGTTCAAATTAACATTGAAGAAAGTATTCGTGGTTGCGATGTATTCATTATTCAATCTACAAGCTTTCCAGTAAACGAACATATCATGGAATTACTTATTATGATTGATGCATTAAAACGTGCATCTGCAAAAACAATTAACATTGTTATTCCTTATTATGGTTATGCGCGTCAAGACCGTAAAGCGCGTTCTCGTGAACCAATTACATCAAAGCTTGTAGCAAACTTGCTTGAAACAGCAGGTGCAACTCGTGTAATCACTCTAGATTTACATGCTCCACAAATTCAAGGGTTCTTTGATATCCCAATCGACCACTTAATGGGTGTACCGATTCTTTCTGATTACTTTGAGACAAAAGGCCTTAAAGATATCGTAATCGTATCTCCTGACCATGGTGGTGTAACACGTGCAAGAAAGATGGCAGACCGCCTAAAAGCACCAATCGCTATTATTGATAAACGTCGTCCGCGTCCGAACGTAGCAGAGGTAATGAATATTATCGGTAATATCGAAGGTAAGACAGCAATTTTAATTGATGACATCATTGATACAGCTGGTACAATTACATTAGCGGCAAATGCTCTTGTTGAGAACGGTGCTTCTGAAGTATATGCTTGCTGTACACACCCAGTTCTATCTGGTCCAGCAATTGAGCGTATTCAAAATTCAAATATTAAAGAGTTAGTTGTAACGAACTCTATCGTATTACCAGAAGAGAAGAAAATTGATAAAGTACACGAGCTTTCTGTTGCTCCATTAATCGGGGAAGCAATTATTCGCGTTTATGAAGAAGAATCTGTAAGTGTGTTATTCAATTAATTGGATAGAATGAGACGTAACCAAATTTGGTTACGTCTTTTCGTATCGTAAAAAGAAAGTAGTGGTACAAGAATGAAATTAATAGTAGGACTTGGGAACCCAGGTAGAGAATATGAATTAACAAGGCATAATATCGGATTTATGGCGATTGATGAACTTGCAAAGCGATGGAATATTTCTTTAAATGAACAAAAGTTTAAAGGTTTATTTGGAGCAGGATTTGTTAATGGAGAGAAAGTAATTTTACTAAAGCCACTTACGTACATGAATTTATCTGGGGAAAGTATTCGTCCTCTCATGGATTATTATAAAATTGATGTGGAAGACTTTGTTGTCATGTATGATGACCTGGATATTCCTGTAGGTAAATTACGTCTTCGTATGAAAGGTAGTGCAGGCGGACATAATGGTGTAAAGTCAACAATTACTCATTTAGGAACGCAAGAATTTCAGCGTATTCGTATGGGTATTGATCGTCCGAAAAATGGTATGAAGGTAGTGGATTATGTATTAGGGCGTTTTACAGCAGAAGAAATGCCTGATGTGAATCATTCCATTGAAAACGCTGCGGATGCATGTGAAGAGTGGTTAAAGAAACCGTTTCTTCAAATTATGAATACTTTTAATAGTTAATCTCACAAACTGGAATATTTTATAATGTTTTTATCCATACTAATAATAATTGTATACTTAGGAGGATAGTATGGAAGGACATTATTATTGTAGGCATTGTGGATGTAACGTAGGTTCCATTACCGCAGAAAAAGTATATAGCAACGTTTTGTTTCAACTAACAGAGCAAGAAAAATTGGATATGATTCGTTTTCATGAAAATGGAAATATATATATAAAAACAATTTGTGAATCGTGCCAAGAAACGCTCGCATCTTATCCTGAGTACTATGAATATGAAAAATTTCTGCAATAAAATGTTGTCGCTTTGGCATGCCCAAAGCATTTTTCTGTTTTCTTTTTCCAAAATATTTGCATAAAAATAATATTAACTTGCTCTTTATGTTGAGAGGAGTTTTGAAAATGATAGGGTTATTAGAGCAATTTTATAAAAATAAAGAAATTCAATCCATTATAAATGGTTTAGAAGAAGGGCTAAAGGAGCAACTCGTATCAGGGATGGCAACCTCTTCTCGTTCTTTATTAATGGCCGCTTTATATAAAAAAACAAAGCAGTCACAGCTTATTGTGACACACAATTTATATCAAGCACAAAAAGTATATGAAGATTTAGTATCACTGCTTGGTGAAAAAGATGTGTGGCTATATCCAGTTAATGAATTAATTGCGTCGGAGATTGGGGTTGCCAGCCCTGAACTTAAGGCGCAACGTATCGAAGTATTAAATCGTTTAGCCATGGGAGAGAATGGTATCATTGTTGTCCCCGTTGCTGGACTACGTAGATTTTTACCAATAAAAGAATTATGGAAGCAAAAGCAAATTGAAATCAGTCTAGGGCAAGAGATTGATTTAGATGCACTGCTCCATACATTACATCATATTGGTTATGAGCGTAAGTCGATGGTAGAGGCTCCAGGAGAGTTTAGTTTACGCGGAGGGATATTGGATATTTATCCATTAACTGAAGAACTACCGTTTCGTATTGAATTTTTTGATACAGAGGTAGATTCTATTCGATTATTTGATGTAGAAGAACAACGCTCTCAAGATAAAAAGGAAAGCGTTAAATTTGGTCCTGCAACAGAGTTTCTATTTTCGGGAGAAGAACTAAGTTCAGGGATAGAGAGTCTTGAAAAAGGTTTAAGGAAGACGATACAAAAGCTCTCTGATGACAAAATTAAGACAGCGGTACTTGAAACGGTTAGTCATGAGATAGAAATATTAAAAAATGGTCAGAGCATCGAGCAAATGTTTAAATATTTATCTATCTTCTACAAAAAACCCGCTAGTCTAATAGATTATTTACCTGAAAACAGCGTGGTTATTTTAGATGAGATTTCTCGTATTCAAGAGACTGCATCACATCTTGAAACGGAAGAAGCAGAATGGTATACATCACTTCTCAGTGAAGGGGCAATTATTCAAGATTTAGTGTTCTCTCACTCATTTGAAGAGTTCCTACACCATAAAAAAAGAAGTTTTGTGTATTTAACATTGTTTCTACGTCACATTGCACATACACACCCGCAAAATATTGTAAATGTAACGTGTAAAACAATGCAGGATTTCCATGGACAAATGCAGCTGTTAAAAACCGAAATTGATAGATGGAATGAGGGACATTTTACAACGGTTGTACTTGGAACGGATGAAGAACGTGCAAAGAAATTACAACATATTTTAAGTGATTATGATATTGAAGCAGATATTGTAGAATCTACAGATATATTACTCCCTGGGCGCCTGCAAATTGCTGTAGGTGATTTGCATGCAGGATTTGAAATGCCAATGCAAAAACTTGTTGTTATTACAGAGAAAGAGCTTTTTCATAAAAAGGTAAAAAAATCACAGCGTAAGCAAAAACTATCGAATGCAGAGCGAATTAAAAGTTATTCGGAATTAAAGGTTGGAGACTACGTTGTTCATGTAAATCATGGTATCGGTAAATTCCTAGGAATTGAAACGTTAGAAATTAATGGTGTCCATAAAGATTACTTGAACATTAAATATCAAGGTAACGATAAGTTATATGTTCCAATTGAACAAATTGACCAAGTGCAAAAATATGTAGGTTCAGAAGGAAAAGATCCGAAAGTTTATAAACTCGGTGGTAATGATTGGAAAAAGGTAAAAGCAAAAGTAGAAAAATCTGTACAAGATATTGCGGATGATTTAATTAAACTATATGCAGAACGTGAAGCTTCAAAAGGATATGCATATACACCGGATACTGCAGAGCAACAGGAGTTCGAATCATCTTTCCCATATCAAGAAACAGAGGATCAATTGCGTTCTATTGAAGAAATTAAGAAAGATATGGAACGTGGACGCCCAATGGATCGGCTTCTTTGTGGTGATGTTGGATATGGAAAAACGGAAGTGGCTATTCGTGCAGCATTTAAAGCGATTATGGATGAAAAGCAAGTTGCGATTTTAGTACCGACAACAATTCTTGCGCAACAACACTATGAAACAATTCGAGAGCGTTTTCAAGACTATCCAATTAATATTGGATTGTTAAGCAGGTTCCGTACTAGAAAACAACAAAATGAAACGATTAAAGGTTTGAAAGATGGAACAGTTGATATTGTTATTGGAACGCACCGTATTTTATCTAAAGATGTAACGTATAAAGATCTAGGTCTACTTATTATTGATGAGGAACAACGATTTGGTGTTACGCATAAAGAAAAGATTAAACAATTGAAAGCGAATGTGGATGTATTAACATTAACTGCAACACCGATTCCGCGTACGCTTCATATGTCTATGCTTGGTGTACGAGATTTATCTGTTATTGAGACACCACCAGAAAATCGTTTCCCAGTCCAAACATATGTAGTTGAGTATAATCCAGGATTAATTCGAGAAGCGATAGAAAGAGAACTTGCAAGAGGTGGTCAAGTTTACTTCTTATATAATCGTGTGGAAGACATTGAAAGAAAAGCAGACGAAATCTCCATGTTAGTTCCAGATGCACGTGTGACGTATGCGCATGGAAAAATGAACGAGAGTGAGCTAGAATCTGTTATGCTATCGTTTTTAGAGGGACAGCATGATGTTCTTGTGAGTACAACGATTATCGAAACAGGTGTTGATATTCCAAATGTAAATACATTAATTGTATTTGATGCGGATCGTATGGGATTATCGCAATTGTATCAGCTTCGTGGGCGCGTGGGACGTTCAAATCGCGTTGCTTATGCATATTTTGCATATAAGCGTGATAAGGTGTTATCAGAAGTTGCTGAGAAACGTTTACAAGCAATTAAGGAATTTACAGAACTTGGATCAGGATTTAAAATTGCGATGCGAGATTTATCCATTCGTGGTGCTGGTAACTTGTTAGGAGCTGAGCAACATGGATTTATTGATTCCGTCGGATTTGATTTATATTCACAAATGTTAAAAGATGCAATTGAACAACGTAAGGGAACGCAAGGAATTGAGAATACGATTGATGTTGAAATTGATTTAGAAGTGGATGCATACTTGCCAGATGCTTATATTTCAGATAGTAAACAAAAAATTATGATGTACAAACAATTTAGAGGTGTTTCTACAATTGAGGACATTGAAGAGTTGCAAGAAGAGATAATCGATCGATTTGGTGATTATCCACAAGAGGTTGGATATCTATTGCAAATTGCGAATATTAAGGTGCTGGCAACGAAAGAACAAATTGAGTTAATTAAACAAACGAAATTTGAAGTTACATTCTTATTCTCAGAACAAGCAAGCCAAAATATTGATGGCGGAAAACTATTTATGCTCGGGAATAGCTTTGGTCGCATGATTGGTCTTGGTATGGAAGGTTCTCGTTTGAAAATTGTTATGAAAACGAATGGATTAGAGACATCAAAATGGTTAACGATTGCTGAAAATTTATTAAAAGGCCTGCCAGACGTAAAAAAAGAAGTAATAAATGCTTAAAACAAAATAAAAAATCCAATTCGGCGTGCATAGAAGAACTAATGTGTAAAATACTATGTTTAACAGTTGGTGATTTTTACATGAACAGGTAAATTCACCACTTTCATCATCAGTAGAAAGTGAGGCAGCATTAGAATGAAAGCAACTGGAATCGTACGTCGAATTGATGATTTAGGTAGGGTGGTAATTCCGAAAGAAATCCGTAGAACTTTACGTATTCGAGAAGGAGATCCACTAGAAATTTTTGTTGATCGCGATGGAGAAGTGATTTTGAAAAAATATTCTCCAATTAGCGAATTAGGTGACTTCGCAAAAGAATATGCTGATGCTTTATACGATAGCTTAGGGCATAATGTACTCGTATGCGATCGTGATTCCATTATCGCTGTATCGGGAGTATCTAAAAAAGAATACTTAAATAAAAGTGTTGGTGATTTAGTTGAAAAGACAATGGAAGAGCGGAAGTCCGTTATTATGACAGACGAAAGCGAAATTTCAATTATTGATGGAGTAACAGAAAAGGTCAACTCTTATACGGTCGGTCCTATTGTCGCAAATGGGGACCCCATTGGAGCTGTTATCATCTTTTCGAAAGATGCAATTATAAGCGAGGTAGAACATAAAGCGGTAAATACTGCAGCAAGCTTTTTAGCGAAGCAAATGGAGCAGTAGAGGAATAGAGTTTTTATAAGTAGCAATCTTTCTTAGTTATGATATTTTTTTATGAGAAAATGGGATTCTTATTTGTAGATAGGACTAATGTTTGTGAAAAGGTAGCACTTTGCTACCTTTTTTCATTGAACAAAGAAATGATTTATTCATACTGATTGTTAGTCCCCACAAATCAGGCTTTTATGGATAGGGATACTGCCTGCAAAAAACAGGATACAGTGAAATGGAATCCTGCTTTTTTCTTTGTGATATAATACGAGGGGTGAGAATAGAAAAAGGAGTTTTTTTGTATGGAAGCGAAGAAATATCAGGCCTTTTGGCGTGGGGCTATCATATTAACAATTGCAAGTTTTGTTACGAAGGTATTAAGCGCTTTTTACCGTATTCCATATCAAAATATAGCAGGAGATGTTGGGTTTTATATTTACCAACAAATTTATCCCTTTTATGGATTTTGCTTAATTCTAGCTACCTATGGCTTTCCGATTATTATTTCTAAAATGGTGGCAGAACGTTTGGAGCAGGGTAAGCCAAAAGAAGCGGAAGAGATTGTTTGTGTTTCCTTTTGGTTTTTATTAGGTATCGGTTGTATAGGCTTTTTTATATTGTTTTTTGGTGCTCATACGATTGCATCGGCCATGGGCGATGGGCATTTAGATAAGTTGCTACGGGTTATTTCATTTTCATTTTTATTAATGCCTTTTTTATCTGTAGCAAGAGGATATTTTCAAGGATTTAATAATATGATGCCAACAGCTATTTCACAGGTGATCGAACAAACAATTCGTGTTTCAATCATTGTATTTTTGTCAATGTTCCTTATAGCTCACGAGTTTGATTTATATACGGTTGGTGCAGGAGCAATGTTAGGATCGATTGCAGGTGGGTTTATTGGTATCGTTGTGCTTTTATGGTATATGCGTCATGATTTTCGTTCGATCTTCTTGCAAGGATGGAAAAGGATAAGAAATAAGAAAAAGCTAATTCGAGTTCTTTTTTGGCAAGGGATAGCCATTTGTGTTAGTAATTTAGTATTAATTTTTATCCAAATGGCAGATTCAGTTTCGTTTTATACTTTGCTTATTCAGGCGGGAGAACAGTCAGAAACCGCAAAGGTATTAAAAGGTATTTATGATAGAAGTATCCCTTTAATGCAACTCGGTACAGTTATAACGACTTCATTTTCACTTTCGCTTATTCCTATTATTACGGCAGCGAAAGAAAGAGGAGATCATTCGTTTATTCGAGATAAGGTGCAGTTAGCGTTGAAAATTACAGTTGTAATTGGATCTGCAGCAGCACTTGGATTAGCTTGTATTATTAAGCCAACAAATATTATGTTGTTTGAAAATAGTGATGGATCAAGTGTGCTAGCTATATTAGCTATCTCCATTTTATTTAGTTCATTATCTATTACAACGGCTTCTATTTTACAAGGATTGGGACAAGCATTGAAGCCAGCCCTGTTTGTTATATTTGGAGGTTGCTTAAAATTGCTGCTAAATCATATGCTAATGCCACATTTTGGTGTAACAGGGGCAGCGATTGCAACTTTAATCGCACTTATGGGCATTGCTTTTTTAAATAGTGCACTACTTATTCGAGTTGTAGGAGAACCAATCATTTATAAACAAAATATATTTGGTGTAATGGCCAGTGGATTAGGTATGACTTTTATATTAATGATATTTATGCGTATGTCTGAAGGCGTTGGATTAGTTGAGGAAGGATACAGAGGAATGGCGACAGTTGAGGCACTATTAGGTGTAGTGATTGGCGGTTTAATATATGTATTCTTGATTTTGAAAATGCATGTTTTTACAAAAGAAGAATTAGGAACTTTTATGAAGCGAGACAAAGTAAAGGACTCTTTAAAAAAGAGCGGATAGGGGTGAAGGATTGTGAGTGGAGTAATTACTGTTTTAGGATTAGGTGCTGGTGAGTTAGATCAGTTAACAATGGGTGTATACCGGAAAATAAAAGAAGCAACTCACATGTATGTACGAACAAAGGAACATCCGGTTATAGAAGAATTAGAAAAAGAAGGAATTAAATATACTGCTTTTGATGCTGTATATGAAGCGCATGATACATTTGAGATTGTATATGAAACAATTGCAAATACATTACTAGAAAAAGCACAAGATGCAGACATCATTTATGCTGTACCAGGTCATCCGCTTGTTGCGGAAAGGACTGTTCAGTTGCTTTTACAAAAAGGAAAAGATGCACAGGTTGAAGTTCGAATTGAAGGTGGACAAAGCTTCTTGGATCCAATGTTTGCTAGTTTGAAAATAGATCCAATCGAAGGATTTCAATTGATTGATGCTACATCATTTGAACGAGGGCAATTAGAATTACGGCAACATCTAATTTTTTGCCAAGTATATGATGCGTTCGTTGCATCCGATGTGAAATTAACATTGATGGAAATGTTACCTGACGAGTACGAGGTGTATATTGTAACAGCAGCGGGGACATCTTTTGAACAGGTAAAAAAGGTACCACTATATATGTTGGATCACGAAACAGAACTGAATAACTTAACGAGTGTGTATGTGCCGCCAGTTGTAGAACGTGCATCCTTATATCAGCAATTTGATGTGCTTCGGGAAATTATCGCTGAGCTTCGTGGACCAAATGGTTGCCCGTGGGATAAAAAGCAAACACACCAGTCTTTAAAGAAATATTTAATTGAGGAAGCGTATGAAGTACTAGAGGCAATTGATGAAGAAGATGATGATCATCTAATTGAAGAACTCGGTGATGTATTATTACAAGTTATGCTCCATGCTCAAATTGGAGAGGATGAAGGATGGTTCTCTATTGATGATATTATTCGAACATTATCTGAAAAAATGGTGCGCCGCCATCCACATGTATTTGGAGATATAGATGTAGATAATGCAGAAGAAGTTATTTCAAATTGGGAAGAGATTAAAAAGCAAGAAAAAGGGAATGCAAGAGAATCTGTTCTAGCAGGAGTTCCAAAAAGCTTACCGCAATTAATGCGTGCTCATGAAATTCAGAAAAAGGCTGGGAAAGTTGGCTTTGATTGGGTTGATGTACAACCAATGATGGATAAAGTATTAGAAGAGTGGAAGGAATTCCAGCAAGAAGTTGCGAAAATGGATAAAGAAAAAATGCTAGGCGAGTTTGGTGATTTATTATTTGCCTTTGTGAATATAGCTCGCTACTATAAATTGGATCCTGAGGAAGCGCTTCATATGACAAATGAAAAATTTATGGGTCGCTTTTTATACATGGAAGCAAAAGTAGCTGAAATGAATAAAGAAATGCAGGAATTAACATTAGAACAAATGGACGTTCTGTGGGAGGAAGCAAAACGGACAGAGAAACGATAAGGGGGAAATAAAATGCGTTTAGATAAGTTTTTGAAAGTATCACGTTTAATTAAACGAAGAACATTGGCAAAAGAAGTAGCTGATCAAGGGAGAATTTCAATTAATGGACAAGCTGCAAAGGCAAGTTCTGTTGTAAAAGTGGAAGATGAATTAACAATTCGTTTTGGGCAGAAGGTAGTAACTGTTAAAGTAAATGAATTAAAAGAAACAACAAAAAAAGAAGAAGCAGCTAATATGTATACTGTCGTCCGCGAGGAAAAGGTAAAAGCTGAAGAAGGCTTGTTCTAAATCTTTTCATCCCCTCATACATTACTATTAGCTAGTATAAAGCTATGGGGGGATTTGCGTGAATAATGGCTACTCAGCTATGTCTTCTAATCAGCAAAATGTTTCTGTAGAGCATGATATTATTATGCGTGGCAGACGTGTAATTGATATTACGGGTGTAAAACAAGTAGAAAGTTTTGATAGTGAAGAATTCTTATTAGAAACCGTAATGGGTTTTTTAACGATTCGTGGACAAAACTTACAGATGAAAAATTTAGATGTGGAAAAGGGCATTGTATCGATTAAAGGAAAAATTCATGAAATACTTTATATTGATGAGAATCAAGGGGAGAAAGCTAAAGGCTTCTTTAGTAAGTTATTTAAATGAGTTTAACAGTCCAATTGTATACAATGCTTTCGATGATTGGAATGGGTGCTTGGATTGGAGCAGCCTTAGATACATACCAACGTTTCTTAAAGCGTACGCAGCGTAAACGTTGGGTTGTATTTATACATGATATACTATTTTGGATTGTCCAAGCATTATTTGTCTTTTATGTATTATTGCTTGTTAACGAGGCGGAGTTACGTGTATATGTATTTGTGGCTTTACTATGTGGTTTTGCGGCATATCAAAGCTTATTGAAATCATTGTACATGAAAATGCTAAATGTTCTCATCTATGTTTTTGTACAAGCGATTCGATTTTTTATTCGAATTATACAGCTACTTATGATAAAACCTGTTATTATTATAGCGCAGCTTGTTATTGCATTTATATTATTTTTATTTCGTATCATGCTTTCAATTGGACATGTATTATGGAAATGTTTGATTTGGATATTACTTTTCGTATGGAAAGTTTTTTTCTGGCCTGTTCGATTTATTGCTTTGCTCATATGGAAACTTCTCCCTAACCGTGTTACACTTTTTATAAAGAGACATGCGGGGTTCCTGCAACGTGCAAAGAAATTGAAGGAGCATATCTTCCAATTTTGGGAGCGTATAAAAAAGAAGTTAGGGGGACCTCGGAAATGAGGGAACTGAAACAAAGATTAATCGAAGAACAGAATCCAAATCCTGTCAAAGAACATATAATACAAACGAATGAAAACAGGAAACGACTTTATCGCCGTTTAGCAGTTTTTCTTGTCTTTGCTTTTACAATTATTGTGAGTATTATTGTGACGTTTTATCAACAAAATAATGATATTAAAGTAAGAGAAGCAAAAGTTAAGGACATGAAAAAAGAATTGGATTCATTAACGGAGAAAGAAAAAAAGCTAAAAGATGATGTTCAAAAGTTAAATGATGAAGAGTACGTTTTAAAGATTGCTAGAAGGGATTATTTCTTCTCCGGAAAAGGGGAGATAATTTTTCCTGTTTCTAAGTAGAGTATGTCTTATTGACACTATATTTTAGGATTATATATAATAAAGTAAAATTTGACTTTTTAACCACTAAGGAGGAGCATTTTTTTTATGTCAATCGAGGTAGGCAGCAAGTTACAGGGTAAAGTAACAGGTATTACAAATTTTGGGGCTTTTGTGGAGCTGCCAGAAGGCTTAACGGGTCTTGTTCATATTAGTGAAGTTGCTGATAATTATGTGAAAGATATTAACGATCACTTAAAAGTAGGCGACCAAGTAGAAGTAAAAGTTATTAATGTTGAAAAAGATGGCAAAATTGGTTTATCTATTAAAAAAGCGAAAGAACGTGAAAGAACAGAAGGAGATCGTCCACGCGGTGAATACCAACGTGGTGGTGACCAACAACGTTCTGGACGTCCACAACGTAATCGTTCTTTTAACAAAGATAACCGTGGTGGCCGTGATAACGGCGGCAATCAAAAAGAAACGTTTGAGCAAAAAATGGCACGCTTTTTAAAAGATAGTGAAGATCGTTTGACTTCTTTAAAGCGTAATACAGAATCTAAACGTGGTGGCCGTGGCGCTCGTCGCGGATAAAACGAACGTTTTATTCTTAACATATAGAGAGGTGCCCAGAGTAAGCTACTCAGGGTGCTTTTTTATGTGAATAAATATATTTTAAAAAAGAATAAAAAACTTTTTTGAAATATGTTGACTTTAAATTGAATTTGATATAAGATACTAATTGTCCGTTAAATACGACGACATGGCGGTGTAGCTCAGCTGGCTAGAGCGTACGGTTCATACCCGTGAGGTCGGGGGTTCGATCCCCTCCGCCGCTATATTTTATTTAATGGCCCGTTGGTCAAGTGGTTAAGACACCGCCCTTTCACGGCGGTAACACGGGTTCGAATCCCGTACGGGTCATCTAAAAAAGATCATGCATACATGCATGATCTTTTTTTATTAAGTAATTATAAATACATACAATATTTCTACAAAAACATCCTGCGTTTTCTGAATATTCCATCTGCATAACTTGCGTTTTCTTGATAACTTGTATATATATAGGTTTATTTTGAATAAAAAGTCGAACGATTCTAAGGGCGATGCCTGTTGTTTTGACAAAAATCCCAATAATTATCTTTTATAATGACAGTAATTAAACTATGCAGGTGGTGTTAAAAATATGCCTAAAGCAGGAAGGAATACGATGAATACAGGTACTACGTTAGCGATGGGAGATGGACAGCTAAGAACAATAAAGCGGACAAGCAAATTGAAGGCGAAGTTGGAGCATGTTTTCTTTAGATGGGGATTTGTTATCGTTGTAATCGGTTTTCTTTTGGGACGAGCATATATATTAACGAATATTTTACCGTTTGCATTACCATTTTTTGCTGCCGTTTATGTAATGAAGCGGGATAAAATGCCGCTTGCATTTCTTGCCCTCATGGGTGGTGCACTTTCTGTTTCGATAGACAATTTACTTTTTACTTTTGCATCTATCTTTACTTTCTTCATTTATAATATCTTCTTTAGTCGGTTCACACGTAAAACTGTTGGACTCGTACCATTTCAAGTATTTATCTCCGCGTTAACCGCACATCTTGTTGTTGTTTATTTTGCACAGCAAACCGTCACTATGTATGACCTACTCGTAAGTACAATTGAAGCGGGACTTAGCTTTGTATTAACAATGATTTTTTTACAAAGTGTACCGCTGTTAACAGAAAGAAAAGGGAAACAGCAAGCATTAGAAACCGAAGAAATCGTTTGTTTAATTATATTACTAGCGTCTGTACTAACTGGTACAACAGATTGGTTTGTTTACGACGCGTCTATTCAACATATTTTCACTAGATATTTAGTGTTATTATTTGCTTTTGTCGCAGGGGCAGCTACTGGTTCGACAGTGGGGGTTGTGACTGGATTAATATTGAGTTTAGCCAATGTGGCAAGTTTATCTCAACTTAGCTTATTAGCTTTTTCAGGATTGCTTGGTGGATTGTTAAAAGAGGGAAAGCGAATTGGGGTAAGCTTAGGTTTATTGATTGGTACAAGCTTAATTACGTTGTATGTAGATAAACAAGCTAGCATCGTCATAACTTTAATCGAATCTGGTGTGGCAATCATTTTCTTTCTATTAACACCAAAGGTCATTATGGATCGAATTGCTAAATTTATGCCAGGGACACAAGAGCATTCGCATGATCAACAACAATACTTACGAAGAATGCGTGATGTTACAGCAAATAAAATTAATCAGTTTGCAAATGTATTTTCTGCATTATCTAATAGCTTTTCAGTGTATGGATATGTAGAGGAGGAGGATAGAGAAACAGAAGCAGATTTATTTTTAAGTACAATTACAGCGAAGACATGCCAAACATGCTTCAAGAAAGATCAATGCTGGGTAGTGAACTTTGATAAAACATATGACTATATGAAACAAATTATGAATGAGACAGAAGAAGGGACACTTCAGCATAATCGTAAGTTGGTTCGTGAATGGGATAAACACTGTGTCAGAGGGAAAAAAGTGACGGATTTAGTAGCTGGCGAATTGGATCACTTCTATGAAGGGCAAAAATTACGAAAACAAATGAGAGAGAATCGTAGAATTGTTGCGGAACAATTATTAGGCGTTTCGAAAGTAATGGAGGATTTCGCAAAAGAAATTCAGCGTGAACGAGAAAATCACCAAGTGCAGGAAGAACGAATTTTACAAGCGTTCCGGGATTTTGGGGTTGAGGTTGAGCACGTTGATATTTATTGCTTAGATAGAGGGAATATTGATATTGAAATGATGATTCCAGCAGTATCTAATGAGCATGGGGAATGTGATAAATTAGTCGCGCCAATGCTTTCAGACATTTTAAAAGAAAATATTGTTGTGAAACATGAGGAACGATCTGCTTATCCGAATGGTCATAGTATGATATCGTTTGGATCTGCAAAAACGTTTTCTCTTGATACAGGACTTGCTACAGCCGCAAAGGGAGGCGGATTTGTATCAGGAGATTCATATGCGATGATGGATTTAAGTGTTGGAAAGTATGCTCTTGCAATTAGTGATGGGATGGGAAATGGGCAGAGAGCACATATGGAAAGCAAAGAGACGGTAAAATTACTGCAAAAAATATTACAGTCCGGTATTGATGAAGAGATAGCGATTAAATCTATTAATTCAATTCTTTCTCTGAGAACGACAGAAGAAATGTTTACAACACTTGATTTAGCTATGGTAGATTTACGGGATGCAAGTGCGAAGTTTTTGAAGGTTGGTTCAACACCAAGCTTTGTAAAACGCGGAAATAATATTATAAAAATAGAAGCAAGTAATTTGCCAATGGGAATTATTGAGGATGTTGAAGTGGATGTTGTGGGTGAACAGTTAAAAACAGGGGATATTTTAATTATGATGAGCGATGGGATTTTTGAAGGAGCACAGCATGTAGAAAATCATGAATTGTGGATGAAACGTAAAATTAAGGAACTACAAACAGATAATCCACAAGAAATTGCCGACATTATTATGGAAGAGGTCATTCGTTCTGGTGATGGATATATCAATGATGATATGACTATTGTCGTTGCGAAGGTAAAGAAGAATATGCCAAAATGGGCTACAATTCCAATTGTAGGTATGCAAGCACAATAAAAGTGTTAACGTAATTTCTGAGGCTTAGGGTAATTCCTAGGCCTTTTTTTCTATGGAGAGAAGCAGTTTCGTTCTTCCTATGAAGATATAGGGAGAGATGTAAGATAAAATGTGAATTTTGTACACCTTTTTTTTGCACAAAGTTTGTAAAAGTTGTACCATTATAAGCAAGGTAAATTATGTTATTGTTTGGTTTTAACGAAAGGTGATTGCGAAGTTGAAAGATACATTTGTTGAAAAAGTAGATGATTTTGTAAAGCAGCATGATGTATTAGAGGAACATTCGACAATTGTTGTAGGAGTTTCTGGCGGCCCTGACTCTTTAGCCCTTTTATATTATTTATTAGAGAAAAGGGAAGAGAAGAAATTGAAAATTGTAGTCGCACATGTGGATCATATGTTTAGAGGAGATGAATCCTATGAAGACTTACGATTTGTAGAAAATCTTTGCCAGGAGATTGGGGTTATTTGCGAAACAATAAGAATTAATGTATCGCAATATCAACAGCAATATGGAATGAATGCACAGGTGGCTGCTAGAGAATGCCGATATGCCTTTTTGGAAAGAATAATGAAGAAATATGATGCACCGTATGTAGCTCTTGGACATCATGGAGATGATCAAGTAGAGACGATTTTGATGCGTCTTGTACGAGGAAGCACTCCGAAAGGATATGCGGGAATTGCTGTGAAGCGTCCTTTTCATAATGGATATTTAATTAGGCCGTTATTGGCGGTAACAAAGGAAGAGATTGTTAATTACTGCAATAGCTTAGGAATCATACCGCGTATGGATCCGAGTAACGAAAAAGAAATATATACGAGGAATCGATTACGCAAATATGTTCTTCCTTATTTAAAAGAAGAAAATCCTCATGTGCATGAGCGATTTCAAAAATTTAGTATGCTTATGCAAGAGGATGAGGCATATTTGCAGGAATTAGCTTTTGAAAAGATGAATAAAGTAATTACAAAAAAAAGTAACAAACATATCGTCTTATCAATTCCTGTCTTTGAATCCATGTCTATGCCTTTACAAAGGAGAGGGATTCAACTAATATTAAACTATCTTTATGAATATAAGATTCCGTCTTCGCTTTCTTCTATACATATTGACAAAGTAATTGCATTTTTTAAACGAACACAGCCATCAGGTTCACTTGATTTCCCTGAAGGTTTGAAAATTGTTCGTACATATGAAGAATGTAGTTTCCGATTTAAGCAAGAAATTGTTTTCCCTTTTTCGCAAGTTTTATCAGTGCCAGGAGCAGTTACATTAGCGAATGGAGATAAGATTATAGCAGAAATAAATGAGGAGATACCAAGTAACATGAATGAAACGGTATTTGTTGCTAAGTATAATGATATATCATATCCTCTTCTTATTCGCTCTCGGGAAAATGGAGATCGCATGTCAATACAAGGTATGAGTGGTACGAAAAAGATAAAAGCTATTTTTATCGAAGCAAAAGTGCCAAAAGAAAAAAGAGAAGAGTGGCCGATTGTTTGTGATGCAAGTGGAAATATTATTTGGGTTCCCTTGTTGAAACGATCTGCATTTGCTATTTCGCAAGAAACAGCAAATAAGGATAAATATATGATTATTCACTACAAAAGCAAGGAGTCTTCCGGGAGGATAATGAAATGATGAATCAAGATATCGAAAAAGTATTAATTTCTGAAGAGCAAATACAAGAAAAGGTGCACGAGCTAGGTGCAATCATTGCAGAGGATTACAAAAATACAGTACCTCTTGCAATTGGTGTATTAAAAGGTGCAATGCCATTTATGGCAGACTTATTAAAGAGAACAGATACATATCTTGAAATGGATTTTATGGCTGTGTCTAGCTATGGTCATTCTACAGTTTCAACAGGTGAGGTAAAGATTTTAAAAGACCTTGATACTTCTGTAGAAGGTCGTGATATTTTAATCGTTGAGGATATTATTGATAGTGGTCTTACATTAAGCTACTTAGTAGACCTGTTTAAATATCGTAAAGCGAAATCTGTAAAAATTGTTACACTACTAGATAAGCCAACTGGTCGAAAAGTAGACCTAAAAGCAGATTATGTTGGATTCACTGTTCCTCATGAATTTGTTGTAGGATATGGTTTAGATTATAAGGAACAATACCGTAACCTTCCTTATGTAGGAGTATTAAAACCAAGCGTTTACTCAAATTAATTAAATACAGGCGTTATAATTGTATAGGAAAGTTTTTTTATGTTACGATTTACTATAGTGTTTATGCCGTGAGAGGAGGTTAGGAATGAATCGTATCTTCCGTAATACCATCTTTTATTTACTGATATTCTTAGTAGTAATTGGAATCGTGAGCTATTTTAATGGTTCGACGCAAAAAACGACATCAGTTAGCTACGATAAATTCATTACTAAACTTGAAAAAGGTGAAGTGCACAATGTGCAGCTTCAACCGAAAAATGGTGTGTTTGAAGTAAAGGGACAATTCAGTACTGCTAGTAAGGATGAACAATTTGTTACTTATGCACCAAATACTGAAGAATTACAAAAGAAAATTAATGATAAAGCGCAAGGCGTAGAGGTGAAGTACCAACCAGCAGAGGAAACAAGTGCTTGGGTAACATTCTTTACTTCTATCATTCCGTTTGTCATTATCTTCATTTTATTCTTCTTCTTAATGAACCAAGCGCAGGGCGGTGGTAGCCGTGTTATGAACTTTGGGAAAAGTAAGGCGAAGTTATACAATGATGAAAAGAAAAAAGTACGCTTCAGAGATGTAGCTGGAGCAGACGAAGAGAAACAAGAACTTGTTGAGGTAGTTGAATTCTTAAAAGACCCTCGTAAGTTTGCTGAAGTTGGTGCCCGTATTCCGAAGGGTGTCCTATTAGTTGGACCTCCAGGTACAGGTAAAACATTACTTGCACGTGCTGTTGCAGGTGAAGCAGGCGTTCCGTTCTTCTCTATTAGTGGTTCTGATTTCGTAGAGATGTTTGTCGGTGTCGGTGCTTCCCGTGTACGTGATCTATTTGAAAATGCGAAGAAAAATGCTCCTTGTATCATTTTCATTGATGAAATTGACGCAGTGGGTCGTCAACGTGGCGCAGGCCTTGGTGGTGGTCACGATGAGCGTGAGCAAACGCTGAACCAACTTCTTGTTGAAATGGATGGATTCGGTGCAAACGAAGGTATTATTATCATCGCTGCAACAAACCGTCCTGATATCCTTGACCCAGCGTTATTACGTCCGGGACGTTTTGACCGTCAGATTACAGTGGATCGTCCAGATGTAAATGGACGTGAAGCAGTACTGAAAGTCCACGCTCGTAATAAGCCGCTCGATGAGGATATTAACTTACGAGCAATTGCAACTCGTACACCAGGATTCTCTGGTGCAGATCTTGAAAACTTATTAAATGAAGCTGCGCTAGTAGCTGCGCGTCAAGATAAGAAGAAAATTGACATGTCTGATATCGATGAAGCGACGGATCGTGTTATTGCAGGTCCTGCTAAGAAGAGTCGTGTTATTTCTGAAAAAGAACGTAATATCGTTGCATTCCATGAAGCAGGCCACACTGTAATTGGTGTTGTCCTCGATGAGGCCGATATCGTTCATAAAGTAACAATTGTCCCTCGTGGGCAAGCTGGCGGGTATGCAGTAATGCTTCCAAAAGAAGACCGTTACTTTATGACGAAACCAGAATTGCTTGATAAAATCACTGGCTTACTTGGCGGCCGCGTAGCTGAGGAAATTGTATTTGGAGAAGTAAGTACAGGAGCTCATAATGACTTCCAACGTGCGACTGGTATCGCTAGACGCATGGTAACGGAGTTTGGTATGAGTGACAAACTTGGTCCAATGCAATTTGGTAGCTCACAAGGAGGTCAAGTGTTCTTAGGAAGAGACTTCCATTCAGAGCAAAACTACAGTGATGCAATTGCACATGACATTGATGTAGAAATGCAAAACATTATGAAAGAATGTTATGCTCGTGCAAAACAAATTCTTACTGAAAAACGAGATAAGCTCGACATTATCGCAAAAACGTTACTTGAAGTAGAAACGTTAGATGCAGAGCAAATCAATCATTTATATGAGCATGGAACTTTACCTGAGCGTAAAAAATCTTCTGAAGGTGATGTGAAAGTGAACATCACAATGAAAAAAGATGATGAAAACGCAGAGGATAAGGAAGAAACAAAGGAGTGACAATAGTCACTCCTTTTTTCTATGTTGAAGGACTTGTGCACTTGTATGTGATATAAATTTGCATTCTCCTTGCATTAAAAATTGAAATAGTGAACAATCTTTTTGTAAAATGATAAAGATGGAAAACCTGATTATATAGGTATGTATGATATGATGGCATTATAAGTTTTGTACATATTGCACAAATATAGATTAAATAAGATAAGTGGTGAGAATATGATTTTTGTATTGGATGTAGGGAATACAAATGCGGTGCTTGGTGTGTTCGAAGAGGGGAAGCTTCGCCAGCATTGGCGTATGGAAACAGATCGTCATAAAACGGAAGATGAGTACGGTATGTTAGTGAAACAATTACTTGAGCATGAAGGTCTTTCTTTTCAGGATGTGAAAGGAATTATTGTTTCTTCGGTTGTACCGCCAATTATGTTTGCTTTAGAGCGCATGTGTGAAAAGTACTTCAAAATTAAGCCCCTTGTAGTAGGGCCAGGAATAAAAACGGGTTTAAATATTAAATACGAAAATCCACGTGAAGTTGGGGCGGACCGTATTGTAAATGCTGTAGCTGGTATTCAATTATATGGAAGTCCGCTTATTATTGTTGATTTTGGTACAGCTACTACATATTGCTATATTAATGAGGATAAGCATTATATGGGCGGTGTAATTACACCAGGTATTATGATTTCAGCAGAAGCTTTATACAGTAGGGCTGCAAAGCTTCCTCGTATTGAAATTACAAAACCAAGTAGTATTGTTGGGAAAAATACAGTAAGTGCAATGCAAGCAGGCATTCTTTATGGATATGTTGGGCAAGTGGAAGGTATTGTGAAGCGCATGAAAGAAGAAGCTAAACAAGAACCGACAGTTATTGCAACCGGTGGATTAGCGAAGTTAATTGCAGAAGAATCTAATGTAATTGATATTGTGGATCCATTCTTAACATTAAAAGGTTTGCATATGCTATATGAACGTAATGCAAATTTACAACATGAGAAGGGTGAATAAATCAGTATGAAAGATTATTTAGTAAAAGCGTTAGCGTTTGATGGAGAAGTTCGTGCGTATAGTGTGCGTACAACAAATACAGTAAGTGAGGCGCAAAGACGTCATGATACGTGGAGAACTGCTTCTGCAGCACTTGGCCGTTCGTTAACAGCTGGTGCAATGATGGGAGCTATGTTAAAAGGTGATCAGAAACTAACAATTAAGGTAGAAGGTAATGGTCCGCTTGGTCCAATCTTAGTGGATGCTCATGCAAATGGGGATGTGCGTGGGTATGTAACAAATCCGCATGTTGATTTTGAAGCGACGGAGCAGGGGAAATTACGTGTATATCAGGCAGTGGGTACAGAAGGGTTTTTAACAGTAATTAAAGACATTGGTATGCGTGAACCGTTTATCGGGCAGTCCCCAATTGTTTCGGGAGAATTAGGAGAAGACTTTACGTATTATTTTGCTGTTTCTGAGCAAACACCTTCTTCTGTTGGGGTTGGTGTCCTTGTGAATGGGGATGACAGTATATTGGCAGCTGGTGGATTTATTCTGCAAATTATGCCAGGGGCACAGGAAGAGACCATTTCATATATTGAAGAACGTCTACAAAAAATCCCACCGGTTTCAAAATTAATTGAACAAGGTCTTTCACCAGAAGAATTGCTATATGAAGTACTAGGGGAAGACAAAGTGAAAGTGTTAGAAACGATGGATGTTCAATTCAATTGTACATGTTCACGCGAGCGCATCGAAAGTGTGTTAATTAGTCTAGGTAAAAAAGAATTGGAACAAGTTCGTGAGGAAGAAGATGAAACAGAAGTGCATTGTCATTTCTGTAATGAACGATATAAGTTTTCTAAAGAAGATATTACAAACCTAATTGAAGGCCTGTAATAATAACCATTAGTAATGGTTAATCAATCATCCAAATAGATTGACAAACAAGGAATTTTCTGACAAAATCGAAATATAGATAAAACCAATAAAAATACTCGGTGTTAGGAGTGACAGGAATGCGAGTGGCACAGTCAGTTTCAGAATTAATCGGGAAAACGCCGATCGTTAAGTTGAACCGCATCGTAGAACAAGACAGCGCAGATATATACTTAAAATTAGAATTTATGAATCCTGGAAGTAGCGTAAAAGATCGTATTGCATTAGCAATGATCGAAGCTGCTGAGCAAAAAGGGTTATTAAAAGAAGGCGATACAATCATTGAGCCAACAAGTGGTAACACAGGGATTGGTTTAGCGATGGTAGCAGCTGCAAAAGGATATAAAGCAATTCTAGTAATGCCAGAAACGATGAGTATTGAACGTCGTAATTTATTGCGTGCTTATGGCGCTGAATTAGTATTGACTCCAGGGGCTGAAGGAATGGGCGGTGCAATTCGTAAAGCAACTGAATTAGCAAAAGAGCATGGTTACTTTATACCGCAACAATTCCAAAATCCGGCGAACCCAGAAATTCATCGCTTAACAACAGGGCCAGAAATTGTTGAACAAATGGGTGATCAATTAGATGCATTTATCGCTGGTATCGGTACTGGTGGAACGATTACGGGCGCTGGTGAGGTGTTAAAAGAAACATATAAAGACATTAAAATTTATGCGGTAGAACCTGCGGATTCTCCAGTGTTATCTGGCGGAAAACCAGGTCCACATAAGATCCAAGGTATTGGGGCAGGATTTGTTCCTGAGACATTGGATGTAGAAATATATGATGAAATCATTCAAGTGAAAACAGAGCAAGCGTTTGAATATGCAAGAAAAGTAGCTTGTGAAGAAGGGATTTTAGTTGGTATCTCTTCAGGCGCCGTTATTTATGCTGCGACAGAAGTGGCAAAAAAATTAGGTAAAGGGAAAAAGGTACTTGTTATTATCCCGAGTAATGGTGAACGTTATTTAAGTACACCACTTTATCAATTTGAATCATAATCTCATATGTTCGAGAACAAGCATTTCTGAAAAAGGGATGCTTGTTCTTTTTTCGTTTGAAAATAGGAAAAGAGTGAATGACTAGAAAACTTCATGTAAAATAAATAGTAGTAAAGTTAAATTATTTTCACAAGCTCTCAAGGACAATTATTTCATACTAACCATCTATGATTTAGGATGATTAGTCTAAGGGAGTGGGATAAAAGAAGACGGGGTGTTGATATGCAGCAAAGAAAATCTTTAGCGCTTTCTATTCCATATCATTTAGATTTTTTTAAGCAGTATAAGTTTCTTTCTCAGAATAAGAATCAACATATTTTGTTAGAAAGTGGACGTGGAGGTCGCTATAGTATCGCGGGGCTCGATCCTGTAGCGGTGATTCAGGGGAAGAATGAAACGTTATATATAAGTGAGAGCGGTAAGGAAACAATAAAACGAGGAAATCCATTAGACTTAATGCAAACGTATATGGAACGATGGGAAACGAATCATAATCCAGATTATCCGCCATTTCAAGGTGGTGCAATCGGGTATTTTAGTTATGACTGTATACGTTATATTGAGAAGCTTCCTTCCTTCGCGGAGGATGATGTGGATATACCTGATATATTCTTTTTATTATTTGATGACGTGTTTGTGTATGATCAACAAGAGAAAGTACTATGGATTATTACACATTATATAGATGAACGTGAAGACGCAGAAAGGCGTTTAAATGAATGGAAGAGTCTTTGGATGAAGGAAGCTCCTGAAGTTAAAATACCATTTGAATGTCCTGAAAATAGAAATGAAGCGGTAGCTTTTACAGAAGAAGGATTTATGAAAGCTGTTCAGCGTATTCAAGAATACATTGGGGCCGGAGATGTGTTTCAAGTAAACCTGTCTACAAGGCAGGAGAAAACATTACAAACACATCCGTTTGAAATTTATACGAACCTTCGTGAAATTAATCCATCACCATATATGGGATATTTAGAACTTGGAGATTTTCAAATTGTTAGCGGCTCGCCAGAATTATTAATTAAAAAACAAGGAAGCCAAGTAAGTACTAGACCGATTGCAGGGACGCGTTCTCGTGGGAAAAATGAACAAGAAGATGAAAGTTTAGCGAAAGAGCTGATTGAAAATGAAAAGGAACGAGCAGAACATGTGATGCTCGTTGATTTAGAACGAAATGATTTAGGACGAGTTTGTAAGTATGGAACTGTTGAAGTGGATGAATTCATGGTAATTGAAAAATACTCGCATGTTATGCATATCGTTTCAAATGTTCGCGGTGAGGTCCGAGAAAATAAGGATGCTTTCGATTTAGTGAGAGCAGTATTTCCTGGTGGGACAATCACAGGTGCCCCGAAAATTCGCACGATGGAAATTATAGAGGAACTGGAACCAGTAAGGCGTGGTATCTATACAGGATCAATTGGATGGATTGGCTATTCAGGGGATATGGAATTAAATATTGTAATTCGGACGCTACTTGCAAAAGACGGTCAAGCATATGTACAGGCTGGAGCAGGAATTGTAATTGATTCAAATCCGGAAAATGAGTATAAAGAGTCGTTGAAAAAAGCAATTGCCTTATGGCGTGCAAAAGAAAGCAGCGAAGAAACGGTTAGGTGAGAGAAATGATATTGATGATTGATAATTATGATTCTTTTACATTTAATTTAGTGCAGTTTCTTGGAGAACTTGGACAAGAGCTTGTTGTTAAACGTAATGATGAAATTACAATTTCAGATATTGAACAAATGAAACCAGATTTTTTAATGATTTCACCAGGGCCTTGTAGTCCGAATGAAGCTGGTATAAGTATGGATGTTATTAAATATTTCGCAGGGAAGATTCCTATTTTTGGCGTGTGCCTAGGTCATCAATCCATTGCGCAAGTATTTGGAGGTGATGTTGTTCGTGCAGAACGTTTAATGCATGGAAAAACATCGCCAATGTATCATGATGGAAAAACAATTTTCTCGGAAATTCCAAATCCATTTACAGCAACGCGTTACCATTCTCTTATTGTCAAAAAAGAAACATTGCCGGAATGTTTAGAAGTGACATCTTGGACAGAAGAAGGAGAGATTATGGCACTACGTCATAAGACATTGCCAATCGAAGGAGTACAGTTTCATCCAGAATCCATTATGACTTCACATGGGAAAGAATTATTACAAAACTTTATTCGGAGTTACAGCCCGAGTGTATCATCATGTTAATTTATGTGAATGGTACGTATGTAGAAGCTAGTGAGGCAAAAATCTCTCCTTATGATCATGGATATTTATATGGACTGGGGGTTTTCGAGACATTCCGTATTTATAATGGTCATCCATTTTTATTAGATGATCATTATGAACGTTTAATGGATGCTCTTTCTGCATTGCAAATTGAGTGGAAGCTGACGAAAGATGATGTGCTTCGTATTTTGCAGGAACTACTCGAAAGGAATGGGCTCGACCATGCATATGTTCGCTTCAATGTATCGGCTGGTATAGATGAAATAGGCTTACAAACAGGGGTATACGAAGAGCCGTCTGTTATTGTATTTATAAAACCATTAGCCGCTTCAGGTGCAGTGGTAGAAAAGGAAGGCGTTATTTTGAATCAAGCTCGGAATACGCCGGAAGGAGCCTTTCGTTTAAAGTCCCATCATTATTTAAATAACATTTTAGGAAAACGTGAAATTGGAAATGTTGTGAGTAAAGAAGGGATTTTCTTTACTGAAGCAGGTTATGTAGCTGAGGGGATTGTTTCGAATCTCTTTTTTGTGAAAGAGAGTATTTTATATACACCATCGCTTGAAACGGGAATTTTAAACGGGATCACTCGTGCTTTTATTATAAGGATTGCTGAAATGTTAAATATACAAGTGAAGGAAGGCTTCTTTACGAAAGGTGAGTTGCTTTCGGCAGATGAAGTGTTTGTAACAAATTCTGTTCAAGAAATTGTCCCGCTTCGTCATATTGAAGGAAGAGATTTCCCGGGTAAAGAGGGTGAGGTTACAAGGGAACTAATGCATGTATATGAAATGCATAGAGAAAATCTTTGGAGCCGAAATGAATTGCAGAGAGGAGATATATAGTTTGAAGTGGAATTATGATTTGCGCTGCGGCGAATATACATTAAATTTAAATGAGAAAACATTAATTATGGGGATTTTGAATGTGACGCCAGATTCATTCTCGGATGGTGGAAACTATAACGAGGTAGAAACAGCTGTTCGTCATGCGAAAGAAATGGCAAGTAGTGGGGCTGATATCATTGATATTGGCGGTGAATCGACTCGTCCTGGCTTTGCGAAAGTTTCGGTAGAAGAGGAGTTAGAGCGTGTAATTCCGATGATTCAAGCGGTTTCAAGAGAGGTGAAACTGCCTATTTCTATTGATACGTATAAAGCGGAAGTTGCAAAGCAAGCAATTGAAGCGGGGGCTCATATTATTAATGATGTTTGGGGAGCGAAGGCGGAACCGAAGATTGCAGAAGTTGCGGCACATTATAATGTACCGATTATTTTAATGCATAATCGTGACAATACAAATTACCGCAATTTGATGGCTGATATGATTGCGGATTTATATGAGAGTGTTAAAATTGCAAAAGACGCAGGTGTACGTGATGAAAATATTATTTTAGACCCAGGTATTGGCTTTGCAAAGACACCTGAACAAAATTTAGAAGCGATGCGTAATTTAGAACAACTAAATGTATTAGGATATCCGGTTCTTCTTGCAACTTCAAGAAAATCATTTATCGGTCATGTTTTAGATTTACCGGTAGAGGAACGTGTAGAGGGGACAGGGGCGTCAATTTGTCTTGGGATTGAAAAAGGCTGTGAAATGATACGTGTTCATGACGTAAAAGAAATGGCGCGTATGGCGAAGATGATGGACGCGATGCTCGGTAAGGGGGTAAAGTGATTGGATAAAATTTATATCCATGACATGGAGTTTTACGGTTATCATGGGGTATTTCCAGAAGAGAATAAACTAGGGCAACGATTTAAGGTAGATTTGACGGTAGAGCTAGATTTGAAGCCAGCGGGTGAGAGTGACAACTTGGAGCATTCCGTAAACTATGGAGAGCTTTTTGAACTGTGCCGACAAGTTGTGGAGGATCAAACATATAAACTGGTAGAAAGTATTGCGGAAAATATAGCTGCAAACATATTAAAGCAGTATGTAAGTATTTCGCGTTGTACAGTAAAGGTTATTAAGCCAGATCCGCCGATACCAGGACATTATCGTGCTGTAGCGGTAGAAATCACGAGAGAGCGACCATGAAAAATATAGCGTACGTTGCACTAGGATCAAATATCGGTGATCGTTATACTTATTTAACTCAAGCAATTGAGTTGTTAAATAACAATTCTCATATTCAGGTTGAGGATGTTTCTTCCGTATATGAAACGGATCCAGTTGGGTATACAGATCAAAATCGTTTTTTAAATCTAGTTATAAAAATTTCTACCAATTTATTGCCGCAAGAATTATTGAAAGTAACGCAAAACGTTGAGGTTGACTTAGGAAGAAAAAGGGGAATTAGGTGGGGGCCACGAACCATTGACCTTGACATTTTACTCTATAATCAAGAAAATATTGAAGCAGAGAATCTTATTGTTCCGCATCCGCGGATGTTTGAAAGAGCTTTTGTTATCGTTCCGTTGTTAGAGATTAATCAAGATATAAAACAAAACATTTCACGTTCACAAGTAGAAGAAATGAAAAGGCGAGAGGGAGTAACGGTATGGAAGCAGAAAAATGGGGAAGACGCATTCGTGCTTTTCGGAAGTTAAAAGGTTATACGCAGGAAGGTTTTGCGAAAGAATTAGGGGTATCTGTATCGGTTTTAGGAGAAGTTGAGAGAGGAAATAGATCACCTTCTCAAGATTTCGTTGTAGAAGTTGCGAAGACATTAAATGTTTCAATAGACGAATTAATGCCAAAGTGAGGATAAAGGAAGGTGATAGTCAAGTGTTAAAGATTGCAAACATTGAGATGAAGAATCCAGTTGTACTAGCACCGATGGCAGGAGTGTGTAATTCTGCATTCCGTTTAACGGTAAAGGAATTTGGTGCAGGTCTAGTATGTGCTGAAATGGTAAGTGATAAGGCGATTTTATTTAATAACCAAAAAACATTAGATATGTTATATATCGATGAGAGAGAGAAACCGCTAAGTTTACAAATTTTTGGCGGTGAGAAAGAAACGCTTGTTGGTGCTGCGAAATATGTAGATAAGAATACAACAGCGGATATTATTGATATTAATATGGGTTGCCCAGTTCCGAAGATTACAAAGTGTGATGCGGGGGCGAAATGGCTTTTAGATCCAAATAAAGTATATGAAATGGTTGCGGCAGTCGTGGATGCTGTTGAAAAGCCAGTTACAGTTAAAATGCGTATCGGCTGGGATGAAGACCACATTTTTGCAATTGAAAACGCTAGAGCTGTTGAACGTGCAGGAGGCCAGGCGGTAGCGGTTCATGGACGTACACGTGTACAGATGTATGAAGGGAAAGCGGATTGGGATATTATTAAACAAGTAAAACAATCTGTAAATATCCCGGTTATCGGAAATGGTGACGTAGAAACTCCTCAAGATGCAAAACGTATGCTTGATGAAGTTGGTGTAGATGGTGTTATGATTGGCCGTGCAGCTCTTGGTAATCCATGGATGATTTATCGTACGGTAAAGTATTTAGAAACAGGAGAATTAATGCCAGAACCGACAGTGCGTGAGAAAATTGATGTATGTATGCTGCACTTAGATCGCCTTATTGATTTAAAGAACGAAGATATTGCAGTGAGAGAAATGAGAAAGCATGCAGCTTGGTACTTAAAAGGTGTTCGTGGTAATGCGGGAGTACGTAATGCGATTAATACTTCTAATACACGTCAAGACCTTGCTTCTTTATTAGGTGCATTTGTAGAAGAGGTAGAAGCGAAACAAAAAACAATTCATGTTGGTTAAGAGGAAGTGAGAGGGGATGATTGACATTCTCTCGTTCACTTCCTATAATTACGTGAAAGAAAGAAGAACTGCCAGTTACTTGCTGGCAGTTTTTCTAGTTGGGTAGAAAATGATATACTGTATATATTGTAAAATTTAATAGAGCTGGAGTGATATCAATACCATGGATAACATGAACCACGAAGAATTAAACGACCAATTGCTTGTTCGTCGCGAGAAGTTACATAGCTTACGTGAACAAGGTATCGATCCGTTTGGTAAACGTTTTGAACGTACAAATTCAACGAAAGAATTACTAAGCTTGTATGAAGAATTCTCTAAAGAAGAATTAGAAGAGAAAGAAATCTCTGTTTCTATCGCTGGTCGTATTATGACGAAACGCGGTAAAGGGAAAGCGGGTTTTGCGCATATCCAAGACTTACATGGACAAGTTCAAATCTATGTTCGTAAAGATGCTGTTGGAGATGAGCAATATGAATTGTTTAAGACAGCTGACTTAGGTGACTTAGTAGGGATTGAAGGGAAAGTTTTCAAAACAAATGTAGGAGAGCTTTCAGTAAAAGCAACAGGATTTACACTATTAACGAAATCTCTTCGTCCACTTCCAGATAAATACCATGGATTGAAAGACGTTGAACAGCGTTACCGTCAACGTTACCTAGATTTAATCACGAGTATGGAGAGCCGTGAAACATTCGTTACTCGTAGTAAAATCATTCGCGAAATGAGAAGATACTTAGATGACAATGGTTACCTTGAAGTAGAAACACCAATGATGCATGCGATTGCTGGTGGGGCATCTGCTCGTCCATTCATTACACATCATAATGCGTTAGATATGGAATTATATATGCGTATTGCGATTGAGTTACACTTAAAGCGCCTTATTGTAGGTGGTTTAGAGAAAGTATACGAAATCGGCCGTGTATTCCGTAATGAAGGTGTATCAACACGTCATAACCCTGAATTTACAATGATTGAATTATATGAAGCGTATGCTGACTATAAAGATATTATGAAACTAACAGAAAATATGATTGCTCATATCGCAAAACAAGTACTAGGTACGACAACAATTCAGTACGGTGAGCAAGAAATTAATTTAGAGCCAGAATGGACACGTCTTCATATGGTAGACGCAATTAAACAATATTCTGGAGCAGATTTCTGGAGCCCGATGAGCGTGGAGGAAGCACGTGCATTAGCGAAAGAACATGGTGTGGAAATTAAAGATACAATGGAAGTTGGTCATATTATTAATGAATTCTTCGAACAAAAAGTAGAAGAAAAATTAATTCAACCTACATTTATCTATGGTCACCCAGTGGAAATTTCTCCACTTGCGAAAAAGAATGATGAAGATCCACGATTTACAGACCGTTTCGAATTATTCATTGTTGCTCGTGAGCATGCAAATGCATTCACAGAATTAAATGATCCGATCGATCAAAAAGAACGTTTTGAGGCTCAATTAAAAGAGCGTGAACAAGGTAATGATGAAGCTCATATGATGGACGATGATTATATCGAAGCTCTTGAGTATGGTATGCCTCCTACAGGTGGATTAGGGATTGGTATTGATCGCCTTGTTATGCTATTAACAAATGCACCATCTATTCGTGACGTACTGTTATTCCCAGCAATGCGTCATAAGTAAGACTAAGCTTTGGAGATTTCTCCAAAGCTTTTCTTTTTGTTACTCTGTGTTTGTATATGGTGAATTTAGAATTGCTCATTATTATATAGAAGGAAGGTATCTTTATATAGGAGATTGATACTGTTTTTATACTTTTTTACTAGGTTAAAAATTTTGTAAAAAAACTATTGCATTTTAATAAATTAGCTGGTATATTTATATTCGTTGTCACGAAAGGCAACGCAAGAAACAAATGAAAAACAACTTTTTAAATAAAAAAAGTTGTTGACGAAAATATAACGAAATGTTATATTAGTAAAGTCGCTCCGGTGGCAAACGAGTTCTCTGAAA
>NZ_NVPR01000049.1 GCF_002551815.1 Bacillus sp. AFS098217 | reverse complement strand
TTATATCATCGCGGGGTGGAGCAGTCTGGTAGCTCGTCGGGCTCATAACCCGAAGGTCGCAGGTTCAAATCCTGTCCCCGCAACCAATGGTCCCGTGGTGTAGTGGTTAACATGCCTGCCTGTCACGCAGGAGATCGCCGGTTCGACCCCGGTCGGGACCGCCATTACATAAAGGCTCGGTAGCTCAGTCGGTAGAGCAGAGGACTGAAAATCCTCGTGTCGGCGGTTCGATTCCGTCCCGAGCCACCATTTTTTTATGCCGGCTTAGCTCAATTGGTAGAGCAACTGACTTGTAATCAGTAGGTTGGGGGTTCAAGTCCTCTAGCCGGCATCATTTAGGGGCATAGTTTAAAGGTAGAACAGAGGTCTCCAAAACCTCCGGTGTGGGTTCGATTCCTACTGCCCCTGTAAGAAATATGGGCCTATAGCTCAGCTGGTTAGAGCGCACGCCTGATAAGCGTGAGGTCGATGGTTCGAGTCCATTTAGGCCCACCATATTCCGCAGTAGCTCAGTGGTAGAGCTATCGGCTGTTAACCGATCGGTCGTAGGTTCGAGTCCTACCTGCGGAGCCATGGCCCGTTGGTCAAGTGGTTAAGACACCGCCCTTTCACGGCGGTAACACGGGTTCGAATCCCGTACGGGTCATAAAAAAGAGTCAGCAATTTGCTGGCTCTTTTTTTCTTATCTAAAAGCTTTCTTCTTTTTATATACTATATCATGATTCTAAAACAGGATTATTTGTATGAAATAAATAAAGGAATTTTGGAAAAGCTATGGTATGTATTAAAAGGAGGGAATTTACAATATGACACTAGTTAGAGAATTGATGAGTACCGATATTGTACAGTGTACACCACTGGATAATGTGTATGAAGCGGCTGTAAAGATGAAAGAAGAAGCAATTGGAATGATTCCGGTTGTTGAAAATAATCAAGTAGTTGGACTTGTTACAGATCGTGATTTAGTTGTACGTGGAATCGCTGAAAAGCACCCAGGTTCGAATAAAATTACAAATGTGATGACAACAAATATTGTTTCAATATCTCCTAATGACCCTGTTGAAAAGGCAACAGAGTTGATGGCACGTTATCAAATAAGAAGACTACCAGTAGTGGAGAACGGTCGACTTGTTGGAATGTTGGCATTAGGTGATTTAGCAATAGTAGAAGCGGCGGATGATCAAGCAGGATTTGCCTTAAGTGAAATATCAGAGCATACAGAATGAAAATAAATAGTGATTTTAAATATTTTTATAAACGATTTAGATGAAGGATGACAATCAAATACATTATTCTAACAGCGACAGATAAAGTGAAACTTTAATCAGTGGAGAGGTTTTCTTCATCCTCCACTGATTATTATCTCCCACCTAACTTCTTTGCTTTCATCGAATTTTGAGGTGGGAGTATTACTGCCCGTTCATACGGGATAAAAGTAATTGTTAGCAGGATGTATTTGAATTGTTATAGACGGAGAATATCGATAATATATGTGAAAGTTTTTTTAAAATTGTTATTCCTCATAATTATTAAGATAAAAAATGATATACTAATAAATATAATTATTATTAGGGATTCTGAATATAACAATATTAATTATCTGTAGTTCGTTAAACGAATTGATATTTCCTATATAGAGAAATATGGAAGGAGAGTTATATGAGGGCTGTACAGAACGATCCTAATTGGAATTTGGTTACAGATACATATGTAGAACCGAAGAATTTTGCTGATTTATTTTCTTTACTTGTACCTTGTCATCCAAAAGGTGAAGGAAAAGAGAGAACGATTTTAGTATGGAAAGAGAAAGAATTTTATAAAGAAGAGAATTTAGCTCCGTTTATCTTATATGGAATGAATAAAATGAAAGACTTGCCACAGTTTCATAAAGATGAAATTCCTACTTTAGTGCGCATTGTTCGTCTATGCCAAGAAATTGGATGGTATAAAGAAGCATATAAGTTTATGATCAATCAAAGATTAGATGAATTTGTACACACTTCAATGGAATATGAAGCATGGGATTTGTTGACACAGGTTGTGGCTTTAAATTATTTAATTATAAAATATCGTGTTGGGGAATTAAAACATGAAGATGCGGAGATTTGGAAAAGAGTAAAATTTAATAAAAAATGTATTGAAGAATGTAGTGAATTATTGTCGCATAAAGAAGTACTGGAATTCACATTCTTTTATATGTGTAAACAGGCAAAGATACTATCAAAAGAGCAATTAAATTATGACATGATGAATCTAGCAATATATTGTAATACATACTTGAGTGATTTATATACATTTGATTTATTGGGAAAATATCGTAAGTGTACTGATTTTCTCTCATACTACGGACCTAGCCAAGCTGTTATCGCATGTCAAAAAGCTGTTATATCGCAAATTGCTGATCGGCTCGATCCATTAAAAACAACGCACGTAGATGATTATTTATATGTAATGAAAGAAATGATGGAGCATATGACGATAGAAATCATGAATCGGCATGGGCACTTCATTGGAAAGCTCTTATCCTATGTGCCATTTTTTGAAATGATTCAAGTTCCGCAACATGCGTATTATTGCGAAGAGTTGATGTATGTTTGTAAAGGAATTGAATATAAGGAAGAAATATTACGTAATTATATATTTATACAATTACATGACTGTTTACCATCATTCTTTAAACTATTCCTAAAGAATAAACGCTACGCAACGATTCATGATATTTTATTCTACTGGTGTGATGATGAGCAGAGAATGAGTTTAGAGAAGAAATATAATTTAAGCTTTATTTATGAAAAATATGCTTGTGGATAAAAAACAGTCGGAGTATAGAGTCTTATGAAGATATTAAAAAAGGATCTCATGGAAGGTGAGATCCTTTTTTTGTTTAATAATATAAAGAGAAAGCAATAAGTACTAAAAATAGCATACCGTACAAAAGAAACTGAGCGTTCTTACTTCCTTGTATACCAAAAAATTCATTCGTTTGTTCGTATAAATTAAATAAGTATTTGATTGGATTGTCTTTGAAAGATTGATACACAATGTTTCCTCTTTCTAGGTTCCTTGTTTTTCTTGTTTCTTCTGATTGCTAGGAACTCTCATATATTGAGATACAACTAGTAAAACCCCCATAAAAAATACAGGGAATATGGCAGATAAATAAAATCCACTACTGACTACATTTGTTATAAAAGCACTTAAAAGAAAAAGTATAACGTATACATGAGCAACTTGTTTTCTTAGCCGAATGCTGAATGCTTCCATCAAAATTTCAAAAATAACAAAGGTAATAATAATAGATAAAAATATAATGTTAGTATTGTAGATTAATAAACAACAGATTAAACCGAAAAAAGCTAGATATTCAATAATTAGTGGTATATTGCGATTACGTGGCATACAATTTACCTAACTAAGTAAGGCAGTGGATCGACTGCGTTTGTTTTTTCAAGATTCCATTCTCCATTATGTAATTCAAAATGGAGATGCTGTCCAAATGAATGTCCTGTATTTCCCATATGACCTAATACTTGTCCAACTTGAACTTGATCGCCTACTTGTACAGCACGATCTTTCATGTGAGCATAAACAGTTGTATATAATTTTCCATTTATCTGATGAGCAACGAATACAACATTGCCATAACTAGTCGAATAATAAGATTTCACAACTTTACCAGAAGCAGCTGCATGAATTGGGACATTACCTTCTGCTGCAATATCCACACCATAATGCATTTGTTCCCAACGTACATCAAATGTTGAACTGATTTTTCCTTGCGCTGGAAATTTGAACACAGCTGGAATTGAAGGATTAGCTTGTTTAGTTTGTGATTGATTTTGTGATATATAATCTTTTGCTACATAACCATATCCTGTTCCAAAGCGAATTTTATACCAAGTACCTTCTGTTTCTACCACTTGAACTTGTGTACCGTTTTGTAAAGATCCGATTATGGTATTATTTGTTCCAGCGCCACTGCGTACATTTAATTTAGGTGCAGCAACATAGTAAGAAGGGTTATTTTGTACAGTAATTCCCTTCACTAATGGTTCCGATCCATTAGATACAAACATTTTTTTTACATACCCAACTTGCCCGTTATGTAAGATTTTATACCAATCGCCTTCTGTTCCTTGAATCGTAATAAATTTTCCATTGGGCAATACATCAAGAATAGGAGATTCTGTATTAGGTTCAGAACGAACATTTAATGCATTTGCGTTTACGATATATTGATTGCTAGGCTGAGTAGATTTTGTAAATGAAATAGCATCCTGTTTTATATAGCCTATTTTATTATTGATATTTACTTTATACCATTCTTGGACTGTCTCAAGAATGGTAACAGAGGTGTTATATGGAATGCTATCGATTGAATTACTGTTTACGTTTGTACTTGGGTATAATTCTACTTTTTCTACGTTTACATATCCGATTTTTGCTTTAGGTATTTGTTGAGCAGATGCTGTCTGCATATCCACTTCTGCCATAGAAGGAAGTAAGGAAGCGATTGCGACAGTAGTTGCTGTTAGAGCTGTAGCTTTCATGTTCATTTAATAAAGGCCTCCCCTAGGTGTACTGTTATATTTTTATTATAGTATAAAGATATAATATATTGGGTATTATTCGCATAAATGTAATATAAAAATTAATAAATAATTTTAAACATATGGAGATATAATGAATGAACCTTTCCTAATACTTTTATCCTGCTATTTTGGCTATATATACATCAATTAAAAACCCCCTTTTTTAAGTGGGAGAGAGCATCTATTCATGCATAGAAGCGGTCAGGGCCTGTTTCTGCCACATGCGAAGTAAAAATAGAAAGAACGAGTGTAGGTTATTTTTTATTCTGCATAGCAGGGATTTAGATGTCGAAAAATGAAAATGGATTTATATAGCAATTGAATGTTTTGGAATATAAGTGAACTATACGTATTTTATAATTTTATTTATGTATGTACAATTGAGAAATTAAAATAGTTGCTGATGATTGGTGACAGTGTTATACTGACAATGGTAATTTCATATTGTGCTAGGAGAGCTGGTGTTGCCAGCTGAGAGTAGGGCCGTAAGTCTTTGATCCTTCAATTACCTGATCTAGGTTATGCTAGCGTAGGGAAGCAATTCGGACACTAATAATAGGTCCCCGTTTCTTTGCGCAAAGAAACGGGGCTTTTTTATTTGAAAAATGAATAGTGAAAACCACTAGGGGTGCTTTATAGGCTGAGAGAGGAATAATCCTTAACTCTTATGGACCTGATCTAGGTAATACTAGCGAAGGGAAGTGGAACAACAACAACGAATAAATATATTTTTATTTGCTGTAGCCACTTCTTATATATAGGAGTGGCTTTTTTATTTAAATAAACGGATATACAGGAAGGGGAAAGAGAAATGAAATTTTGTGAGAGATTATTTAGGACGGTGCAACCTGTTTGGGAAAAAAGCCACAATCATCCATTTGTAACTGGAATGGGTGACGGTACGTTAGAGAAAGATAAATTCCAATATTACATCATACAAGATTATTTATATTTGCTAGATTATGCGAAACTATATGCAATTGGAGTTGTAAAAGCAACAAATCCACAAGTTATGGCAAAATTTGCAGAACAAATAGACGGCATTTTAAATGGAGAAATGACAATCCATAAACAGTATGCAAAACGTCTTGGTATTTCTATACAAGAGATGGAGGAGGCAAAGCCATCCGCTAAAAATTTGGCGTATACAAACTATATGATGTCTGTTTCACAAAATGGTACGCTTGCAGAATTAATTGCAGCACTGCTTCCTTGCATGTGGAGTTATTGGGAGATTGGAAAACGCTTAAATGATATTCCAGGAGCAAGTAATCACGAATTTTTTGGGGAATGGATTCAAGGATATAGTTCAGAAGAGTACGGGAATCTTTGCACTTGGTTAATGGATTTATTAAATGAACTAGCCGAAGGGAAATCTGAACAAGAGTTAGCTCGATTAGAAGAGATTTTCTTATATTCCAGCCGATTTGAGTATTTATTCTGGGATATGGCATATCGTAAGGAGATGTGGGGTTTTGAGGACCAAGAGCATACTACAGTTTCATAATGTTTCTTTTCATTATGATGAAAAGCCAATCATAAATGGCCTAGATGCTTCTGTGCAAGAAAAAGAGTTTGTAAGTATCATTGGACCGAGTGGCTGTGGCAAAAGTACATTATTTCGTTTAATCACAGGATTAGAAAAACCAGCGGCTGGAACGATTCAACTGACAGAGACAACGAGTCATCCTGTAGGGTATATGCCACAAAAAGATATGCTACTGCCGTGGAGAACAATTATTGAAAATGCAGCATTGCCGTTAGAGTGTCAGGGTGTAAAGAAAAAGGAAGCACATCTAAAGGCAAAGGCCCTTTTAGAACAATTTGGTTTACAAGGATATGAGCAAAAGTATCCAAAAGACTTGTCGGGTGGTATGCGGCAGCGAGTGTCATTTATTCGAACATTATTAACAGGCGGGGATATTTTATTGTTAGATGAACCGTTTAGTGCATTGGATGCATTAACGAAAGCTACATTGCAAGAATGGTTGTTTGAACAATGGAAACAATGGCAAAAAACAATTTTGTTTATTACGCATGATGTAGAAGAAGCGCTGTTTCTTTCTAATCGGATTTTGGTAGTAACAGAGCAGCCGATAACAAATTTGACGGAGCGTATTGTACCACTTGGAGTGGATCGCTCAAGAAAAGACTTGTATAGGCCTGAGATATTAGCGTTAAAAGATGAACTACTTGGTATGTTGCAAAGGCAGGTGCTCATATGAAGCGCGTTATAGAGCTAATGCCTGCATTGATTTTGAGCAGTATCTTACTTGTAAGCTGGGAGGTGGGAGCAAGAATTGTAGATGAAATGTACATTCTGCCATCGCCGACTGCAATTATAGCTAAAATATGGGCACTCAGAGATATATTATTTACGGTTCATTTACCAGCAACGCTATATGTAGTCTTAATAGGTGTTGTTATTTCCATTGTACTTGGCGTGGGACTCGCAATGTTAATGAATGCTAGCACATGGATGGAAAGGGCTTTTTATCCATTATTAGTTGCTTCGCAAACCATACCAATTACAGCGCTAGCACCATTATTTGTTTTATGGTTTGGATATTCAATTTGGAGCAAAGTAGTTGTTACGGTTTTGATTACATTTTTCCCGATTGCGGTAAATACGTATGACGGATTACGCAGTACGAAGAAAGAATGGGAGGAGCTTTTCGTTACATATGGTGCAACGAAAAAAGATATTTTTCTCAAGTTAAAGTTACCATCTGCACTTCCATACTTTTTTTCAGCATTAAAGATTGCAGTTCCTCTTAGTGTTATTGGAGCAGCAATCGGTGAGTGGCTTGGGGCTCAAGCAGGTCTAGGCTACTTTAGTAAACGAATGATGACACAATTAGATGGAGCAGGTGTATTTGCACCAATTGTGTTGTTATCATTGCTTGCTATTTTCTTTGTATTACTTGTTTCTATACTAGAAAGGAAATTTATTAGTTGGAGGAAACATTCATGAAGTTATTAAAACGCATCTTTGTGTTTACATTATTAGTTGCAATGATTGCAGGGTGTTCTAGTAATGCAGCATCAAAGAAGAAAGAAAAAGAAATAACAGTAATGCTCGATTGGTACCCAAACGCGGTTCATAGTTTTATCTATGCAGCGATCGAAAAGGGGTATTTTAAAGAGGAAGGAGTAAAAGTGAATATTAAATTCCCTTCGAATCCAACTGATCCATTAACGTTAGCGGCGGCAGGAAAAGTAACAGTTGGTTTATATTATCAGCCGGATGTTGTGATTGCAAGGGCAAATGAACAAATCCCGGTAAAATCAATTGGAGCTGTTGTCCGTTCGCCATTAAACCATGTTGTCTCGTTGAAATCAGCTGGCATTCAGTCGCCAAAAGATTTAGAGGGCAAGACAGTTGGGTATTCTGGAACACCTTTAAGCGAAGCGTATTTAAAAACGATGATAAAAGAAGATGGTGGTAATCCAGATAACGTAAAAGTAGTAGATGTTGGATTTGATTTAGTACCAGCTTTAATTACGAAAAAAGTAGATGCTGTAACCGGGGCGTACATTAACCATGAGGTTCCTGTTATGCGCCATCAAGGACATGAACCAGCGTACTTCAACCCAGCTGACTATGGCGTACCAAACTATCATGAACTTGTTTTTGTAACAGGTGATAAAACATTGAAAAAAGATAAAGAAGCGTTGCAGGCCTTTTTACGCGGTGCGAAAAAAGGATATGACTTTATGAAAAAGAACCCAGATGAGGCGCTTAATATTCTATTAGATCATCAAGAAAAAGAAAACTTCCCACTTGTTCCAGAAGTTGAGAAAGAAAGCATGAAAATTTTGTTAGAGAAAATGGAGACGAAAGATGAGCCGTTTTTATCAGATACAAAAGAATCATGGGAGAAACAGAACAAATGGTTGAAAGAAAAAGGAATGACAAAAGAGATTGTTCCTGCCAATGAATTATTCGAAAACATTTTAAAGTAGGCGAATGGATATGAAAGACGAGCTCCATGTTATCTCAAATGGTCAGATGACATTCGAAGAGTTAGTGAATGTAGCGATGCAAATTGAGAGTGAGATTGATTATTTGCATATTCGTGAGCGTGATAAAAGTACGAAAGAATTGTATGAAGGTGTGGAAAGACTCTTAAAGAGGGGGTTTCCGGCATCTAAGCTTGTGATTAATGATCGAATTGATATAGCTATTTTATTAAATATCCCGCGTGTGCAATTGGGATATCAAAGCGCGGATGTGAGATCTGTGAAGGAAAAGTTTTCGTATTTGCATGTTGGTTATTCTGTGCATTCTCTAGAAGAAGCGATAGTAGCGTTTAAAAACGGAGCGGATTCACTTGTTTATGGTCATGTATTTCCAACAAGTTGTAAGGAGGGTGTTCCGGCAAGAGGCTTGGAGGAAATTTCAAATATGGCAAGGCGCTTAACCATACCAATTACAGCTATTGGAGGGGTAACACCTGAAAATACAGGAGAAATTCTTACGGCTGGTGTGAGTGGGATTGCTGTGATGTCTGGAATTGTAAGTAGCAGCGAACCATATGAGCAGGCAAAGCTATACAAGGAGACAATAAGAAAGTGGGCGGAAAATCATGGGTGAGAAGTATGATGTAGCTATTATTGGCGGTGGTGTGATTGGTAGTTCAGTTGCACATTTTCTAGCCGAAAGAGGATACCGAGTTGCGATTGTTGAGAAGCAAAGGATTGCATCGGAAGCATCTAAAGCAGCGGCGGGTTTACTTGGTGTGCAGGCAGAATGGGATGCGTATGATCCGTTATTTGAACTTGCTAGAGAAAGCCGTGCAATATTTCCGCAGCTTGCAGAAGCTTTACGTGAAAAAACGGGGATTGATATTGGGTATGAGGAGAAAGGTATATATCGCATTGCTCAAAATAAGGATGAGAAGAAGAGAATACTAGATATTATGAACTGGCAACTGAAAACAGGTGAAGAATCGTATTTTATGACAGGCGATGAGCTTCGTGAAAAAGAGCCATTTCTCTCTTCATCTATTACCTGCGCTGTATATTATCCAAAAGATGGTCACGTTATCGCTCCAGAACTGACAAAAGCATTCGCGCACTCCGCTGCAATATCTGGTGCTGATATATACGAACAAACAGAAGTTTTTGATATCAAAATAGAAAACAATCAAGTCGTAGGAGTTATTACGAATGAAGGTGTGATTTCTTGTGAAAAAGTAGTAATTGCAGGTGGTTCATGGAGCACAAAACTCCTGCATCATTTTCGGTGTGATTGGGGTACATATCCTGTAAAAGGAGAAGTTGTTGCCGTAAAGAGCCGTAAGCCATTACTAAAATCTCCTATATTTCAAGAGCGATTTTATATTGCGCCAAAACGTGGTGGACGCTATGTAATTGGAGCAACAATGAAGCCTCACACATTTAACAAATCAGTACAACCAGAAAGCATTACTTCGATATTAGAGCGTGCTTATACAATTCTACCAGCTTTGAAAGAAGCAGAATGGGAAAGTACTTGGGCAGGATTACGCCCCCAATCTAATCATGAAGTTCCATACATGGGAGTGCATGAAGAAATAGAAGGTTTGTATGCTTGTACAGGTCATTACAGAAACGGTATTTTATTAAGTCCTGTTTCTGGTCAATATATGGCGGATTTAATAGAGGGAAAGCAAGGGAATCATTTGCTAGGTTCATTGTTTTCAAAGTCAATTTAGATAAAGCTATTTTGTTTTTTCACATATAAGTTACTGCTATGAAAACAAAAGGTGATATGCACTTGTTTTCTCTCTTTGTTTTCACTTGGCATGGGGCAGAAAGAGGATGTGACCGCTTCTATGTATGAGCGGATGCTCTCTTCCACCTAAAAAGAAAAAAGGGGATGGAAGCTTGAACTTAAAAATTAATGGCAGGCAAGTAGAGGTACCAGCAAGGATTAAGACAGTAGCAGAATTACTTACACATTTAGGATTAGATACAAAGATTGTCGTAGTAGAACGTAACCAAGATATTTTACAAAAAGAAGATCATCAAGATACATCTGTTTTTGATGGAGACCAAATTGAGATTGTCACTTTCGTAGGAGGCGGTTGATTATGTTAAACATTGGACCATTTTCATTTCATTCTAGACTTTTATTAGGAACAGGTAAGTTTGCGGATTATGATGTACAGCGAAAAGCAATTGAAGTATCAGAGGCAGAGATTTTAACATTTGCAGTACGCCGTATGGATATATTTGATGCAGAACAACCAAATTTATTAGAAAAAATTGATGTAAAAAAATATACATTATTACCAAATACAGCAGGAGCAAAAACTGCTGAAGAAGCTGTTCGCATTGCAAAATTAGCAAAAGCTTCTGGACTATGTGACATGGTAAAAGTAGAAGTGATTGGTGATGACAAAACGTTATTACCAGATCCAGTAGAGACTTTAAAAGCATCTGAAATGTTGCTTGAAGAAGGTTTTATTGTTCTTCCTTATACATCGGATGATGTCGTATTAGCTCGTAAATTACAGGAGCTCGGTGTACATGCAATTATGCCTGGTGCTTCACCAATTGGTTCCGGACTTGGAATTGTAAATCCATTAAACTTAAGTTTTATTATTGAACAAGCGACTGTACCAGTTATTGTTGATGCTGGTGTTGGCAGTCCAGCAGATGCAGCATTTGCAATGGAATTAGGAGCAGACGGTGTTTTATTAAATACAGCTGTATCTGGTGCGAAAGCCCCTATTAAAATGGCAGAAGCAATGAAACTAGGTATTCATGCGGGGCGTTTAGGATTTGAAGCAGGACGTATTGCACGTAAGCGCTGTGCAACAGCAAGCAGCCCGTTAGAAGGAATGAGCATAGTTGAATAGTCGATATTCTCGCCAAGAGTTATTTTCTCCAATTGGGGAAAAGGGACAGCAAAAGATAAGTGAAAAGCATGTATTAATCATCGGCGCTGGGGCGCTTGGTAGTGCGAATGCAGAGATGCTTGTAAGAGCCGGTGTAGGCCATGTGACAATTGTGGATCGTGACTATATTGATTGGAGTAATTTACAGCGTCAGCAGCTGTATTGTGAGGAGGATGTAAAAAATAATCTTCCAAAAGCTGTGGCTGCTAAAAGGCGCTTACAAGCAATTAATAGCAATGTAACTATAGAAGCTTTCGTTCAAGATGTAACGGCAGAAGAGTTAGAACAACTTGTTACAAATGTCGATGTGATGATTGATGCGACTGATAATTTTGAAATACGTTTTATTGTGAATGATATATCACAAAAACATGCGATTCCATGGATTTACGGAGCATGTATAGGAAGTTACGGCCTTTCCTATACGATTTTGCCAGGAAAGACGCCATGTCTAGCGTGTTTATTACAATCTATTCCGCTTGGCGGAGCGACATGTGATACAGCAGGTATCATTTCACCTGCTGTATCTCTCGTTGTTTCTCACCAAGTAACGGAAACGCTTAAAATGTTAGTAGAGGATTATGAAGCACTTCGGGATGGACTTGTATCGTTTGATGTATGGAAAAATGAATATTCATGTATGAATGTGCAGAGGTTACGCAAACATAATTGTCCTTCGTGTGGAGTGGAAGCAATTTATCCATATTTAAGCCAAGAAAATACTTCAAAAGCGGCAGTATTATGCGGGAGAAATACGGTGCAAATTCGTCCTCCTTACAAAGAGAAGCTGGATTTTAAACAGTATAAAGAAATATTACAAGGGCGCGTAGCGGATTTAACAGTGAATCCATATTTATTATCATTTTCGGCTGAAGGAAAGAGGTTAGTTGCTTTCCAAGATGGACGCGTTCTCGTGCATGGAACGAAAGATACGGTAGAAGCAAAAATAATTTATCGTCGTTATTTTGGATAGAAAAGGATGAGTGAGATGAGAGTGAATAAAGCTTTAACAATTGCTGGATCTGATAGTGGCGGCGGTGCGGGTATTCAAGCAGATTTAAAAACATTTCAGGAGCTTGGTGTATATGGAATGACAGCTATTACGGCCATTACTGCACAAAATACACTTGGTGTACAGGGGGTATATCCTGTTCCCCTTGAAGGGATTCAGGAACAATTAAATTCAATTGGTGCTGATCTAACACCAGATGCTGTTAAGCTTGGTATGCTATTTAGTAGTGAAATTATTAAGGTCGTTGCAGAACATATTAAAAAATTTGGCTGGAATAATATTGTGCTAGATCCTGTTATGATCGCAAAAGGTGGTGCGTCGTTATTGCAACAAGAAGCGGTGCAAGCATTAAAAGAGTATTTACTGCCAGTAGCAACGGTTGTAACGCCGAATGTACCAGAAGCAGAAGTGTTAACGGGGATGGAGATTCATAATATAGAAGATAGTAAAGAAGCTGCGAAAGTACTGCATAAATTAGGAGCTCGGTACATTCTTATGAAAGGCGGACACGCAGAATATCAAGGTAACGAAGTAATTGATTTGCTTTTCGATGGTGGGCAGTTTATTGAATTTAGAAGTGAACGTATTGATTCAAAACAAACGCATGGAAGCGGCTGTACATTTGCGTCTGCAGTTACAGCAGGACTGGCGAGGGGATACGAGATTCAAGAGGCGGTTCAAGAAGCGAAAAAGTTTATTAGTATAGCAATTGAAGATCCGTTAAATATTGGAAGTGGTCATGGGCCAACTAATCATTTTGCATACAAGCGTCAAGAAATACGTGCATAAATATTCAAATTTCGATGAGGAAGCCAGTTGTATAACTGGCTTTTTTATTGTTTACTTTTTCCATATTTAGGAGTATTATATCAGCCAGAATCTGTTTTTGAAACGCTGAGTCCAATATATGGAGCGGAGGAACCAATTGGTGCATCGTCACTAGGGGTGAATCTTTCATGATGAAAGTAGGGCTACTCTCAAAGCCCGAATCCGACAGCTAACTTCGTAAGCGTATTGAGAGAGGATGGTGCATGGATGGATACATCGCTTCATCGGTCTGATTAGTATAGGAGAATATCAATTTCTATGTGAATTCTTTTATGCTAAGGAGGATGATATACATGGATGAGGAAAAAGAATTAACGCTTATTTGTGTAGGGGAAGAAAATAAGGTAAATAGTTTAAGAGAATTAGTATCTTTTCAAAGTGATTTAATTATATTTACAGCAAATGAACAAATAGCAGCGGAAGTGCGAGCTTGTGGATTTCAATCAACTTATTGCTGCAATCAGGAACAGAATATAACAAGCATTTGTAACGGAATAAAGAAAGTAATCTTGCTAGGAGATGAACTTCCAACAGTTAGCTTTTTTACTGAACGTATTCGCTTTTTTTTTCAAGCGCCTATTACAGTTGTCACAAGGAATAAAAGATATCCAGTAAGGCTCTATCAAACAATTGGAGCTAAATTTGTCGTATTTACAAATTGTGATAACATTTCTTTTTTATTTTTTGAATAGGGCGGAGGAAGCGAAGATGAAGGTGTTATTACTTGGAGATATAGCACATCGTTGGGCGGTATCAGTAGAGCGAGTTCAAGAATTGGCTGCGCTAGATCCTATTTTTCCAAAACCATATATGATATTACCATCAAAAGATAATTTGTATTTAGAAACAGATATTATTGCGTATGAAAAGATGCATGTGGAACTGACACAGATCTATATCCGCGGGAGAAATTTACGGAGGTTTTTACGGAGAGAATAAATGTAGAATGAAGAAGAGAGCAGAACGAATCCAGGGTACTATCAAAACGTATTCAGGTTCATTCGCTCTCTTTTTATTTTATATATACATCAATTAAAAAAACGATATAAACCCCCTCTTTTTAGGTGGGAGAGAGCATCTGGCCATGCATAGAAGCGGTCAGGGCCTTTTTCTGCCACATGCGAAGTAAAAACAGAAAGAGCAAACGAGTGTAGGTTACTTTTTATTCTGCATAGCAGGGA
>NZ_NVPR01000027.1 GCF_002551815.1 Bacillus sp. AFS098217 | reverse complement strand
AGCCCTGCTAGACAGAATAAAAAGTAACCTAGCCGCGTTTGCTCTTTCTGTTTTTACTTCGCATGTGGCAGAAAAAGGCTCTGACCGCTTCTATGCATGGCTAGATGCTCTCTCCCACCCAAAAAGAGGGGTTTTATGTAGGCTTTTTAATTAATGTATATATAGGAAAAACATTTTTTTAGATTACATGATTCATAATTTTCCAATTAAATAAAACCTGTCTATGGCTTGTTGTATCTCTTTTAAAAATCCTATATATTTAATCTTCCAGGGGTTGATGAATTAATAATCATACAGTAGTCTGGTGTTAAAATAATCATTTGGTTTATATAATTATGATTCGTGAATAGTATGGAACACGTAGACTTACAGTGTTCTTTTTTTAATTGACAATCTTATTCGTTACATATATATAAATCATTATTTGTATTTATTATATACATAAACGAAGTATTTCTTTCGTTATTGATAAAGGAACAGAGGAGATTTCATGTATGAAAAAAAGAATTGTAATCATAGAAGATGAAGATAATATCCGAGACATATGTAAACGATACTTGGAAAGAGAAGGATATGAAGTATACACCGCTGGAAATGGAGCGGAAGGTTGGAATGTATTTCAGCAATATCAACCAGATTTAATTATTTTGGATTTGATGATGCCGAAAAAAGATGGCTGGGAATTATGTGAGGAAATTCGTCAATACTCTAATATCCCTATTATTATGTTAACCGCTAGGGGAGAAGAAAGAGATCGAATTTTAGGATTAACAATGGGCGCGGATGATTATGTGACAAAGCCGTTTTCACCTCGTGAATTAGTATTAAGGGTGCAGATTATATTAAGAAGAGGAAATCAAACAACGATACAAGCGAAAGAACCTGTATCAGAAATGATAGAGTTCCTAGATTTGAAGATTGATCCAACGAAAAGACGTGTATTTGTTTGTGGATATGAAATTGAGTTAACGGTGAAAGAATTTGAGGTACTTTATCTAATGGCAAAACATCCAAAACAAGTATTTTCACGATCTCAACTTCTGGAACAGATATGGGATTTTGAGTATGAAGGATGCACAAATGTAGTAACAGTGTTAATGAGTCGTCTACGTGAAAAATTGGAGAAGCATACAACAAAGAACCGTTGGATTCATACAGTTTGGGGTATAGGGTATCGCTTTGAGCCAGGTGGAGGAAATGAAACATGAAGTTAAGGTATCAATTGTTATTGATGAATGTATTAAGCACGGGCATCATAGTCATTTCGATCTGGTATAGTGACAGAAGAATGTTACTTAGACCGGAACAAACACGGTTATTAATAGGAATTGTGTTGGTAGCAATGGTTCTTTCAACGATTATTTACTGGTTAATGACACGTCCTATTATGAGATCGATTCAAAATTTAATTGCATTAACGAAACAATTTAGTGATAGACACTTTGAAACGATGTACATAATCGGAAAAGAACCAGAAGAGTTTAAAGAATTAGCGACAGCTTTTCAACAAATGGCTAAAAAATTAGAAGAAAGTTTTACGAAGTTAGAGCAAGGAGAAAAAGCACGTACAGAACTAATTGCGAATATTTCCCATGACTTACGAACCCCTATGGCTAGCATACAGTTGATGATAGAAGCGTTACAAGATGGTTTAATTGAAGATCCTAATATGAAAATGCAGTATCTAACGACGATCCTAAACGAAATCCAAAGATTAAGTGGATTAATTAATAATTTGTTTGAGCTTTCTAAGTTAGAACTTGGACAAGAAGTCTTTCACCCTAGTTTAACACATGTAGACAGCATTCTATTAGAAGTACTAGATTCCCATGCAATCTTATTGAAGGACAAAGATATCCATTTGCAATTGCACGTTTCGGATACATTGCCACGACTTTGGATTATGCCGTGTAAAATCATGCGGGTTATCAGTAATTTGTTACATAATGCGATTCGGCATTCCCCTACATTTGGAACAATCGAGTTAATTGTAGAAGAAAATAAACAGAAACAGAAAGTTACATTCACTTTGCGTGATGAAGGAGAAGGGATTTCTTACGATGATCAATTACGTATATTTGATCGTTTTTTCAGAACAGACCCATCAAGAAGTTCACAATCTGGAGGGTCTGGACTGGGACTAGCCATTGCAAGATCACTAGTTGAGATACACAAAGGAGAAATTGGTGTTCAAGATCGTTCGGATGGGAAACAGGGATGTGAATTTTGGTTTACTCTTCCCGTTACATCAGAGTAGACATTCTAACTTACCTAGAAAGAAAGGGAAATGGCGATAAAGAAATGAAAGCTAACACTTAGTATACTAGGTTATCTAACAATGGCATTGACATTATGATTAGTAATTAATATATCTATAAACGAAAAACCCTTCAGAAAACTTGAAGGGTTTTTCGTTTACATAAGCAACAAAGATATGAATCACACAAATAGAGAAAAAGAATCCTTTATTTCTTTTTTGTTAAACAATCAAAGCAAACGACTATTGGGTTTAAGGAATATCCTGAGGGTAAATACTATAATTTGAGTTTGATAAGTGTATGTTAGAAATTTCAAAGCCTTTCAAATCAATGAAAGACTTTTGTAACATTTATGAGAGAGAAATGAAAGATTTGTTAGCTATGATGAAGTTAATCTTACTAGTAGATGTTCTAACTCATCTAGAAAACAAGGAGAAAAATGACGATGAAAAAAAAGAAATTGAAGCCAGCATTTGCTGTATTAAGCAGTGTAACAATGGCACTAACTTTAGCATCCCCTGCTTTAGCAGACGTAAATCAGCCAAGTCCAGAAAGTAAAGTTGAGAAGTTCCAAGAGAATGCAAATGTAAAAGAAGAAAAAGCTGTTCTTGGAACTGACGGAAAAAAAGGACAGATTTCTACTGAAAAAATTGAAGTACAAAATAATGATTGGGATAAAGATGGTATTCCTAACGATTTAGAGACAAATGGATATAAAATTGAGTTCAATTACCAAACTGGGAAAAATGAAGCGCAGGCATGGGATCCAGAGAAAGATAAAGGAAAGTTAAAATTCATCACGAATCCTATGAGTGCGAATTCAGATGGAGATCCTTTTACAGATGATTATGAAGTTGCACATTTTGGCAGTGATTCTGATACTGATTTCAATCCAATGGTTGCCAATATGCCGAACTTACAAATTGGCATCAAACGTATTGGAGTTACCCCTATTAAGGAAATTACAGATTCAAAAGGAGGATCTATTAATAAGGGCTGGGAGAAAAGTGTATCTACACAACATTCCTTTAATGTTGGTCTAACTGTGGGAGGCGGTGTTGAAGGTTCAGCAGCAGGCCCAACACCAAAAGCTGATGCTTCATTAAATGTCGGCTATGGATATTCAAAAACTGACACGGAAACAGAAAGCTATTCTAATAATTTTGATTGGTCTACTGCAACAACAGTTGATACAGCAAAAGCAGCAAAAGTAAGTTTACAGTTAGAGTATAAAAATACGGGTACAGCATCGGCTGAAAATGTTTCTCCACATTTTAACATTCGTTTAGGGGACAAGATTATCAATACTGTAAAGGCAACACAAGATCGTTATAAAGCACAGCATTTAAGCACAGAAAAAGGCGGAAGAAATAAAACAGAAGTATTAATCGATAGTTTAGAAGGTCAAGCGGATGTAAATATTTACTTAACGTTAGATGAATTAAAAGCTGTTGAACAAGGTGCACTTCTTTCTGTTGAAGTATTACCGACGAGCACAATGGACGTGTCTATCGAACAAGACGGAGAATTTAAAAATTTAGGAGATGCAGGGAAATATGAATCTCGTGTAAATGCTTCTACTGCATTACTAGAAACAGATATCGGAAATCAACCGAAGTTTAGAGTGTATGCGCCAAATGGTGTTGGTGCGAATACAAATTTAAAGTTGAATGAGGTTTTAAAACATATTAACGTAGATTCTAAAAAAGTAAATGCGCTTGTAGAAAATTACGGTGGACAGCGAGACGTCTTTGAGAAAAACAGTTTAGAAAATATAAAAGAAGAGGCTGTAACGAAAGGTTGGAGAGTCGGTGTTTTTGAACAACTACAGCCACCGACATTATCATATAGCGCTTATGATCCAATTAAGAAAAAGCTTTATGCGGCAGTCGTACCTGGCTTATTAGGAGCAAATAATGAAATTACTGCTTCTTTTGAAAAGAGAAATTCTAAAACAACACAACAAGTAACATTGGTGAAAAATGGGAATTCATATGAATCTAAAGAAACTGTAAGCTTAGATCAATTCGATCCATCAAAAGAAGTGACATTTGAAATCAATGATGCACAAAAGAAACTTCCGATACAAAAGATCTCTACAGCTGTTAAGTATAATAAAGAGTTCGATAACTTATTAGTAGATAATAATGGTGAATTTATTGTAGAAGGAAAACCGTATTATTTGAAAACGTCTAGCTCGGAAATTCGTGAAGGTAACGTGAGAGAAGAGTGGCATGTAAGTACTTTATTTCAAACTGTAAACGGAAAATATGTACACTTTAATCTAAAAGGAAACAACTGGGATGGATTAAGACTTGGACCGAAGAAACAAGAAATACATGGACCAGATATTGAAGCTACATCAGTAATCATTGAGAGAAAAGGTCAGTCTAGACCAGGAGAGCCAATTGGAAAAGATGAGGAAGTATTCCTTAAATTTACGAACAGTACTCATGGTGGCTATCAATACCTTAACGTTGGAAATGGGTATGATTATAGTTGGTTAGATCAAGAACGTAACAGATCGACAATTAAATTAGATAAAATTCCGAATCAAAAGAGCTTCTATTTAAAATCTGATTCTACTTATATCACGTATAGATACAATAAATGGGTTGGTAGTGTCGCAGATAATGGGATTTTCCCACCTGTATCTTTACATGAGAATATTTTAACAGGTGAGCATACAAATTCACCAGATGAGAAGCATAAATGGGAGTTAGAAAGTATTAAGTAAAGTAAGAAAAGAAGGCACAATTTCTATTGTAGAAATTGTGCCTTCTTTATCATATCTATACATTAAAACATACTAGAGCTATGCATTGGCTGCAGTTTTGCATTTGGATCGAAGTAAGCTTTTGCATTGTTTACTGCTGTTGGTGCTTCACCAAAGCCACATGCAATGAGTTTTACTTTTCCTTCATATGTACAAACGTCACCAGCTGCATAAATGCCAGGAATATTTGTTTCCATTTTAGAGTTTACAACGATGCTGTTCTTTTGAATGTCTAAGCCCCAGTTTTTAATTGGACCAAGGGACGAAACAAAGCCGTAGTTTACGATGACATCATCAACGTCAATGACAACCTTCTCTTCTGTTTTGACATGCTGCAGAACAACTTGTTCAATTTTGTCTTCACCAATGAGTTCAACTGGAACGTATGGCGTTTTTACTTCTGCACGAGAATTCATTAAGTTTTCTACGCTATGTTCATGAGCGCGGAATTTATCACGGCGATGAACAATTGTAACTTGGTCAGCGATTGGCTCTAACATCATTGTCCAGTCTACCGCAGAATCACCGCCGCCAAATACAACGACGCGTTTTCCAGCAAATTTATTCATATCATCAATAAAATAGTGCAAGTTTTTCTTCTCAAATTTTTCTACACCGTCTAATTCTAAACGGCGTGGTTGGAAAGCACCGTTACCAGCTGTAATAATGACAGATTTAGAATAGTGTGTTTGTTTATTTGTTACAAGCTTAAATACGCCATCAGCTTGTTTTTCAAGTGTGTCCACTGCTTCTTCTAAGCAAACGGTTGGATCAAACTTTTTCATTTGCTCTTTTAGGTTGTTCACCAATTCTTGAGCGCGTACTTTCGGAAATCCCGCAACGTCATAAATATATTTCTCAGGGTATAGTGCGGACAATTGTCCTCCAAGCTGTGGTAAGCTCTCAATAATTTTTACACTTGCCTGTCTCATTCCGCCATAAAACGCTGTAAATAGTCCTGTTGGACCTCCACCAATAATCGTTATGTCGTAAATTTTTTGATTTTCTGTCACTATTTATGCCCCCCTATATATGGAATTTTGATATTGATTCCATATATTTTTCATATGTATACGAAAATCCTGCAAATGATTGTACTTCATTTAAATGATAGCATATTTTAGTTCATAATATGTAAGAAAACGACGGAATTGTGTGTAAGCTTTTGCATAGATTAGTTAGAAAGAGGTATAAAATATCTCGGTAGGAAAATACATGAAATATAGGCTTAAAAACCCTTGAAAACGCTATGTTATTTTAAAATAATGATAATTCTCTAGGTGCTTGAATTATGAAATGAAACCGACTAATATAGGAAAGTATTATGTTAATTTTTTATGACAAATTTCGTAATTTTTTTTGAATACGTTTTGTTGTAATTGAGAATGTGATAAATTCCACATTCTTGACAAATTGAGTGTTTAGCACTTTGATCTTATTTTTTCATTACTATTAATAAAGAAAAGGGTTGTGATTCAGTGAAAACTCCAAAAATCGTAGTTTTAGGTGCAGGTTATGGTGGGATGATTACGACTGTTCGTCTACAAAAAACATTATCTGTAAATGAAGCTGAAATTACGTTAGTAAACAACAACAGCTATCACTACCAAGCAACTTGGTTACATGAAAGTGCAGCTGGCACATTACATCATGATAAAATCCGTCTCGACATTAAAGACGTTATTGATACAAATAAAGTAAACTTTGTACAAGATACAGTTGTAGAAATTAAAGCAGCTGAAAAACGCGTTATCTTAAAAAATGGTGAGTTAGAGTATGATTACTTAGTAATCGGTCTTGGCTTCGAATCTGAAACATTTGGTATTAAAGGATTGAAAGAGCATGCATTCTCTATCACTAACATTAATGCAACTCGTCAAATTCGTGATCATATGGAATATAAGTTCTCTCAATATGCGACTGAAAAGCGCGATGAGTTAGTAACAATCGTTGTTGGTGGCGCAGGGTTTACAGGTATCGAGTATGTAGGAGAACTTGCAAACCGTATTCCTGAACTTTGCAAAGAGTATGATGTTCCACGTGAAAAAGCACGTATCATCTGTGTAGAGGCTGCTCCAACAGCACTTCCTGGTTTTGATCCAGAATTAGTTGAGTACGCTGTAAAACAGTTAGAGAAAAAAGGCGTAGAATTCCGCATCGGTACAGCAATTAAAGAAGCGACTGAAGAAGGCATTTTAGTTGCAAATGGTGACGATGTTGAGTTACTTAAATCTGAAACTGTTGTTTGGGCTGCTGGTGTTCGCGGTAACGGCATTGTGGAAGAGTCTGGCTTTGAAGCGATGCGCGGACGTATTAAAGTTGATGAGTATATGCATGCTCCAGGTCATGAAGAGGTATTTATGGTTGGTGACGCAGCGTTAATCATTAATGAAGAAAATAACCGTCCATATCCACCGACAGCACAAATTGCAATTCAGCAAGGTTACAACATTGCGCATAACTTATCTGTGTTAATTCGCGGTAAAGGCGAAATGAAGAAATTCGTATTTGATAACAAAGGTTCTGTATGTTCATTAGGACATGAAGATGCAATGGGCGTTGTTATGGGTAAAAAGCTAACGGGCTGGAAAGCTTCATTCATGAAGAAAGTAATCGATAACCGTTACTTATTCTTACTTGGTGGACCTTTATTAGTTCTTAAAAAAGGTAAATTGAAGTTCTTTTAATATATAAATATAAATGAAAAAACCTTTCTTTTTTGATGGGAGAGAGCATCCGGCCATGCATAGAAGCGGTCAGGGCTTTTTCCTACCCCATGCCATGTTAAAACAAAGGGAGTAAACGAGTGGAGATCCACTTTTGTTTTCACAGCCGTGTTTTATCCCGCTATTTGCGGGCAGTAATACTCCCACCTCAAAATTCGGCGAAAGCATTGTCCAGCTCTAGCGGCTAGAATCTCCGGTCGTTTCGCCCCCTCGGACGAGGCAAA
>NZ_NVPR01000048.1 GCF_002551815.1 Bacillus sp. AFS098217 | reverse complement strand
CATCGCGTTTCAGCGACTTTTATAATATATCATAGTATATTATTTTCGTCAACAAGTTTTTTCGATAACTTGTATCTCTCATTTGCTGACTCTGCCTATTATATAGGCTTTCTTATTGCTATGCAAGTATTATTATAAAAAAATAAAGAGGGGGGAGAATCCCCCCCTCTTTATTCTTCAGAAGAAACCTCTTCACTAATTTCTTCATCTTCATCTTTTTGTGCTTTTGCTACTGTCGCTACCTCTTGCTCATCCTCTAATCGAATTAGACGAACACCTTGTGTATTACGCCCCATTTGAGAGATTTGATCAACTGGCATACGAATAATAACACCCGCTGCTGTAATTAACATAATGTCTTCTTCACCTGTTACAGATTTAACTGCTACTAATTTACCGTTCTTATCTGTAATATTACAAGTCTTCAGACCTTTACCGCCACGACTCTGTAGTCGATACTCTTCAACCGGCGTACGCTTACCATACCCGTTTTTCGTTACGATTAAGACATTCGTATCTTCTTCAACAATTTCCATACCTACTACTTGGTCCTCTTCGCCTAGTGTAATAGCTTTTACACCAGCTGCATTACGGCCCATAGAACGTACATCTTGTTCATTGAAGCGAATTAACATACCATTACTTGTCCCTACGATAATATCTTTATCACCAGATGTTAAACGTACAGAAATTACTTCATCTTCTTCACGAAGCGAAATTGCAATTAAACCGTTCGTACGTATATTAGCAAATGATGAAAGAGGTGTTCTCTTAGAAATACCTTGTTTTGTTGTAAAGAACAGGAATTGCTCATCACCAAATTCACGGATTGGGATAATAGCGTTGACCCACTCACCTTTATCTACTCCTAGCAAGTTAATAATCGGTATACCTTTTGCTGTACGGCTATATTCTGGAATTTCGTAGCCTTTCGTACGGTATACTTTCCCTTTGTTTGTGAAGAATAGAATATGATCATGTGTAGACGTCGTCAATAAGTGCTCAACAAAGTCATCATCATTCGTACCCATTCCTTGCACACCACGTCCCCCACGGTTCTGTGTTTTGTACGTAGAAGCTGGTAATCTCTTGATGTAACCATTGTGAGTAAGTGTGATAGCAATATTTTGCTCTGGGATCAAATCTTCATCCTCGATAGATTCCAAACCGCCAATCGTAATTTCTGTTCGTCTCTTATCATTAAATCGTTCTTTTACTTCTGTTAATTCTTCACGAATAATTTCAAGAACCTTTTCTTCGTCTGCTAGAATCGCTTTTAATTCAGCAATTAATTTCATTAAATCTTGATATTCTTGCTCAATTTTTTCACGCTCTAATCCTGTTAAGCGTTGCAAACGCATATCTAAAATTGCTTGCGCTTGTTTTTCACTTAAACCGAAACGTTCCATCAATCCTTGCTTAGCAATATCAGCAGTTTTCGAACTACGTATTAAAGTAATTACCTCATCAAGATGATCTAGAGCGATTCGTAATCCCTCTAAAATATGTGCACGCGCTTCTGCTTTTTCCAATTCATAAGCAGTACGTCTGCGAATTACTACTTTTTGATGCTCTAAATAATGGTATAAAGTTTGTTTTAAGTTTAATACTTGTGGTTCCCCATTCACGAGCGATAACATATTAATACCAAAACTTGTTTGCAATGCTGTATGTTTATATAAGTTATTTAATAGTACATTAGCATTCGCATCACGACGTACTTCCATAACAACACGCATACCATTTCGATCTGATTCATCACGTAAATCTGTAATGCCTTCGATTTTTTTATCACGAACCAACTCTGCAATTTTTTCAATTAATCGAGCTTTATTAACTTGATAAGGTAGCTCTGTTACAATAATTGATTGTTTTCCATTCGCTTTTTCTTCAATCTCCACTTTTGCACGTAGTGTGATTGAACCACGACCTGTTTCATAGGCTCTTCGAATTCCACTTCTCCCTAAAATAAGACCTGCTGTAGGGAAATCAGGACCTGGAATACACTCCATTAACTCAGCAATCGTAATGTCAGGATTATGGCTTAATGCTAGTACACCATCAATTACTTCTCCAAGCTGATGTGGTGGAATGTTTGTTGCCATACCAACAGCAATACCTGTTGTACCATTCACTAACAAGTTAGGAAAACGGGCAGGTAATACAATTGGTTCTCTCTCAGAACCATCATAGTTATCTTGGTAATCTATTGTGTTTTTCGTAATATCACGCAATAGTTCCATAGAAATCTTAGACATTCTTGCTTCTGTATAACGCATTGCCGCTGCTGAATCACCGTCAATAGAACCAAAGTTACCGTGGCCATCAACAAGCATATAACGTTGACTAAAATCTTGCGCCATACGTACCATTGTCTCATAAACAGCTGCATCACCGTGTGGGTGATACTTACCAATTACTTCACCGACAATACGCGCCGATTTTTTATATGCTTTATCAGCAGTAATTCCTAAATCATTCATTGCATATAAAACCCTGCGATGCACAGGTTTTAATCCATCACGAACATCTGGTAGTGCACGAGATACGATAACACTCATTGCGTAATCTAAAAATGAGGTACGCATTTCATGACTAATATTAACCTCTCGAATTCGTGCTTGTTGTTGATTGTCTGACATCAACGAGCACCTCCTCTTACATTTCCGTTACATATATGTTGATTTATATGGAGAAGACAGGAATGCTCTGATTCCTGTCATTACTTACTTAAATATCAAGGTTTTTCACGTATTTTGCATTTTCTTGGATAAAGTTACGACGTGGCTCTACTTTATCACCCATTAAGATTTCAAACGTTTCATCTGCTTCAATTGCATCTTGCAAGGAAACTTGAAGTAACGAACGTACTTCTGGGTCCATTGTTGTTTCCCATAATTGAGTCGGATTCATTTCTCCAAGACCTTTGTAACGCTGAATACCTGGTTTTGGCTGAGCCGGTAACTCCGCTAATATCTTTTCAAGTTCTTTATCGTTGTAAGCATATTGAATCTTTTTCCCTTGTTGTACTTTAAACAATGGTGGCTGTGCAATATATATATAACCATGTTCAATAATTTGACGCATATAACGATAGAAGAACGTTAATAATAGGGTACGGATGTGCGCACCATCAACATCGGCATCGGTCATAATAATAACTTTATGATAACGTGCCTTTTCAATATCAAAATCCCCACCGATGTTTGTACCAATTGCCGTAATAATTGTACGCACTTCATCATTAGATAAAATTTTATCTAATCGTGCCTTTTCAACGTTAATGATTTTACCTTTTAGTGGCAAGATTGCTTGGAAGTGACGATCACGCCCTTGTTTTGCCGATCCCCCCGCAGAGTCACCCTCTACGATATAGATTTCACTAATTGCTGGATCTTTAGAAGAACAATCCGCTAACTTACCTGGTAAACTTGAAACTTCTAATGCACTTTTTCGACGCGTTAATTCACGAGCCTTTTTAGCCGCTACACGTGCGCGCGCTGCCATCGTCCCTTTATCTATAATTTTACGTGCAACATTTGGGTTTTCTAGTAAGAACTTTTCAAAGGCTTCTGAGAATACAGATTCTGTAATCGTTCTCGCTTCACTATTTCCAAGTTTCGTCTTCGTTTGCCCTTCAAATTGTGGATTTGGATGTTTAATTGATACGATTGCTGTTAAGCCTTCACGAACATCTTCACCAGTTAAATTACTATCCGCATCTTTTAAAATGTTATTTTTTCGTCCATAATCATTAATCACACGCGTTAGGGCAGTTTTAAATCCTACCTCATGTGTACCACCTTCATACGTATGAATATTATTTGTAAATGAGTAAATATGATTTGTATATCCTTCGTTATATTGAAGCGCAACTTCAACCTGAATCCCATCTTTTGAACCTTCAACATATACAGGCTCTTCATGGATTGGTTGTTTTGAACGATTTAAATGCTCCACATAAGATTTAATTCCACCTTCGTAATGGAACTCTTTCTTTTGTTTATGTTCGCGTTTATCTTCAATTATTAATTTAATATTACGATTTAAAAATGCTAACTCACGCATACGAGTTGCTAACGTATCAAATTCATATTCTGTCGTCTCTTTAAAAATCTCTGGATCTGGCTTAAAGCGAGTTATTGTCCCTGTATGATCCGTTTCACCGATGACTTTCAAATCTGCAACTGGAATACCTCGTTCATATTTTTGATAATGGATTTTTCCTTCACGGTGTACAAATACTTCTAGTTCTGTCGATAAGGCATTTACAACAGATGCCCCAACGCCATGTAAACCACCAGAAACTTTATAACCGCCGCCGCCAAATTTACCACCAGCGTGAAGTACAGTCATAATAACTTCTACCGCAGGACGTCCCATTTTTTCTTGTATACCAACTGGAATGCCGCGACCGTTATCTGTCACACGAATACTATTATCATCTTCGATACTAACGTTAATCTCGTCGCAATATCCTGCCAACGCTTCATCAATACTATTATCTACAATTTCCCATACGAGGTGATGAAGCCCCTTTCCACTTGTAGATCCAATGTACATACCTGGACGTTTTCGAACTGCTTCCAGTCCCTCAAGCACCTGTATTTGACTTTCATCATATGAATTTTCTTGCATTTGCTTTTGTTCCATTGACACAAAGATCACCTACTTTTCCATTTAAACAGAAGCTAAGCTCTGTCTATTTCACAATCTACCGTGCCGTTCGTTACATGAATTGTTTTCGCTTCTTTTAATGTTTCGTGTTCAATTCCGTCGACACTCGTCGTTGTCACAAATGTTTGCACTTTTCCTTGAATTGTATTTAACAGATGTGATTGACGATAATCATCTAGTTCTGATAACACATCATCTAATAAAAGGATTGGATATTCCTTAACCTCTGAATAAATCAATTCAATTTCAGCTAATTTTAGGGACAGTGCGGTTGTTCGTTGTTGTCCTTGTGAACCAAAGACTTGAACATTTTTACTATTAACGAAGAATTGTAAATCGTCACGATGAGGACCAATTAAAGTCGTACCACGGAAAATTTCACGTTGTTTCACAGACTGAAAACTTTCATAGTATACTTCTTTTATTTTCGACAAATCCATTGATTCTGATACATCTACACTTGGTTTATACACGATTTCTAACTCCTCTAATCCTCTACTAATTCCGCGGTGGATTGGAGCAGCCCATTCTTGTAGTAAATGCAAAAACTCAAAACGTTTTCGCAAAATTTTCGCACCATGTTCAATGAGTTGAAGTGTAAATACATCCAACATCGTTTCCTCATTTTTACTATTCCCTTGCATTTTTTTTAGCAAGTGATTTCGTTGCGTGAGCACCTTTTGGTATTGGCTTAATTCATACAAATAGACAGGAGCTATTTGTCCGAGCTCCATATCCAAAAAGCGTCTTCGTATTTGAGGGCTTCCTTTTACAAGATTTAAATCTTCTGGGGCAAACATAACAACATTCATTTCGCCAATATATTGGCTCAACTTTTGTTGTTCAAGTTGATTTAGCTTTGCCTTTTTGCCTTTTTTAGAAATATTTAATTCTAAAGACAAAGAACTATTTCGTTTTTGTAATCTACCTTTTATTTTACCATAATCCTCATCCCACCGGATAAGTTCACGATCATTCGAAGTTCTATGAGATTTCGCCATCGCTAATACATAAATAGCTTCCATCAAATTCGTTTTCCCTTGTGCATTTTCACCAATAATTACATTGACTTTATCCTCAAAGGAAAGTTCTAGATTTTCATAATTGCGATAGTTTTTTAATTGTATTTCTGTAATAAACAAAGGGCTCCCCCTTTATGCCTGAACTTGAAATGTTCCGTTTCCCGGAATTTCAACGATATCATTTGCATATAACTTTCGGCCTCTTCTATTTTCAAGCTCTTGATTCACGTATACTTCGTATTCTTGTAAGAACCATTTCACAGCGCCGCCTGTATCAATCACATCAGCTAACTTTAAAAATTGTCCTAGTGTAATGTACTCTGTTGAAATCTTAATACGTTTCATAAAATCGCTCACTTTCTGAAAGTGTTCATTCTTTCATTGTACTAAATAAACTTACATTAGGAAAGCAATACCCAAAATCAAACAAGGGTCACTAGCATATTTAAACTAGCAACCCTCACTCTTCTTAGTAAGTACGAACTGGTAAAATTAATTGGATAATAGAATTATCATTTACTGTACGAATTAAGAATGGTCTCATTGCACCAGTAAAGCTAATTTTAATTTCCGTACTATCTAAGGCTTTTAATGCATCCATCATATATTTTGCACTAAAGGATATTTTTAATTCTTCCCCTTCTACCTTCTCACATTGAATTTCTTCTACTACTTTCCCGATTTCTGGTGAATTCGAAGAAATTTCCAGCATTTGTTGTTCTAACGTTGATAGCTTTACAACGTTATTACGACCATCTCTTGCTAGTAATGAAGCACGATCAATAGCCTGTAAAAATTCCTTTGTATTTACAAAAATATCTGTTTTGCTTTCTGCTGGAATTAAACGAGTTGTATCCGGGTAATTACCTTCTAATAATCTAGAGAAGAATAATAAATGTTTTGTTCGGAATAATACTTGATACTCCGTAATAACGATATCTACCATCTCTTCAGATTCATCTAGAATTTTGCTTAATTCATTTAAACTTTTACCAGGGATAACAACATTCGCTTGGAATTCATCAGAAACACTATGTCCTTCAATTTTCGCTTTGCGAAGTGCTAACCTGTGACTATCTGTTGCAATACAAGTTAGTTCGCTGTTATATACTTTCCAGTTTACACCTGTTAAGACCGGACGAGTTTCAGAACTTGAAACCGCAAACACGGTTTGACGAATCATGTGTTTTAGTAAATCTGTAGGGAGTTTAAATACATGATGTTCTTCAATTTGCGGTAATAATGGGTATTCTGCAGCATCTAAGCCATTTAAATTAAACTCGGATTTTCCAGATTTTATTTTTGTCATAAAATGATTTTCTACAGAAATTTCGACCGTGTCTCTCGGTAATTTTTTTACAATTTCGCTAAAATATTTTGCTTGTAAAACAATACTTCCTGATTGTGCAATTTCTACGATCTCTTTTCCATCTTCTTCAACAGGAATAAAGGATTCAATTGAAATATCCGCATCACTACCTGTTAATGTAACCCCTTCTTCAGTAGCTACAATTTTAATTCCTGTAAGAATGGGAATTGTTGTACGAGAGGAAACAGCCTTCATTACATCTTGTACACTTCTTACAAGGTAGTCTCTTTGAATTGTAAAACGCATAACGAAAACCTCCGGTAAGTATAATATTTTATTTATTTAATAAAGATAAAAAAATAGTAGTAATAGTAGTAGGGCTTGTGGATATGTGGATAACTTAGTTTAGAGATGTAAAAACAGTCTATCTACATGTGGATAGACTGTGCGTAAAACAAGGAAAGTTATTCACACTATTCAACTACTACTTTAAGATATCATTAATTTCTTCGACTTGTTTTTGCAGTTGCGTATCCGTTTTTAATAACTTCGAAATTTTTTCGTGAGCATGGATAACTGTTGTGTGATCACGGCCGCCAAATTCTTCACCTATTTTTGGTAAAGATGAGTCTGTAAGTTCGCGTGATAGATACATTGCGATTTGTCGAGGAAATGCAACAGATTTTGTACGTTTCTTCGCTTTGAAATCCTCTAATTTAACCTGATAAACATCTCCAACAGCCTTTTGAATATCATAAATAGAAATAATTTTTGGTTTAGAATTTGGAATAATATCTTTAAGTGCTTCAGCTGCTAGATCTGCATTAATATCTTTATTAATTAGGGATGAATAGGCAACAACTCGAATAAGTGCCCCCTCTAGTTCACGAATATTTGAGTCAATTTGGTTTGCAATATAGAGCATAACCTCATTTGGAATATCAAGGCCTTCTGCTTTTGCCTTTTTCCGCAAGATTGCAATCCTCGTTTCTAAGTCTGGTGGCGTAATATCTGTAATAAGTCCCCACTCAAATCGTGAACGAAGACGATCTTCTAAAGTTGGAATTTCCTTAGGTGGTCGATCGCTTGAAATTACAATTTGTTTACTTTCTTCATGTAACGCATTAAATGTATGGAAGAACTCTTCTTGCGTTTGTTCTTTTCCAGCGAGAAACTGAATATCATCTATCAATAAGACATCTACATTACGGTATTTATTACGAAAATCGACAGCTTTATTGTCACGAATTGAATTAATAAATTCATTTGTAAATTTTTCTGATGATAAATAAACGACTTTTGCATTTGGATTATGCTCAATTACATAATGACCAATTGCATGCATTAAATGCGTTTTTCCAAGTCCAACGCCCCCATAAATAAATAATGGGTTATATGCTTTTGCGGGTGCTTCAGCTACAGCTAAAGAGGCTGCATGTGCAAAGCGGTTACCAGAGCCAATAACAAATGTATCAAAAGTATATTTCGGGTTTAACATGCTCTGTGGTAAGTGATTAGACTCGTCATTTGTTCTTTTCTTTTTAGCAGGAGGATAGTCAATCTCCTCTTCAGTTTGACTTTGGGGAATAATAAAGCGAATATCTAGCTTTGCTCCTGTTAAATCATAAAGTGTTTCTGAAATTAGCTCTGAATAATGAGATTCTAACCAGTCACGAGCAAATTCATTTGGAGCCGTAATGGTTAATATATCTTTTTTTAAAGCATGTGCTTTTGTCGATTTTAACCAGGTTTCATAACTCGGTTTACTTACCTTTTTTTCTAGCTCTTTCAAAGCGCTATTCCATAAATCAGAGATATTTTCCAAGGGTGTCCCTCCTTTACAAAGATGGTAAAAGAATAAGGTTGTGCAACAATTGTACAACCTTAAAAAGTAATAATGTATATTTATACGGAACGTATTTTAAAACCTAAAAACGCCGTCTGTATACGAGATAGAGTTTTCGACAAAAAAACCAGATGTGGACAACTATTTACCCACATGTGATTATAACTGTCCACATGTTATACACAATTTGTGGATAAATTATAAGTGTGGAAAACTTGTTCAAGGTGAAAACACAACTATAATATCAAAAAAAGGTAGCGATAGCAATGAATTTCAAAAAGTTATCCACAAAATCAATACCTTGTGGAATAAACTTGTCCACAATACGATATACTGTGTAAAAGTGAAAAAATAATTTGTGGATATGAAAAAATGGAAAATATACTTATCCACAAGGGAATGAAGCAGTTGTGAAAAAAATTGTGAATAGGTTTAAAATGAATATTTGATGAAAATTTCGAGAACCATTGACATTTTACTAGTTGATTAACTATAATTTATAAGACTGTCTTTAACAGATATTCCTCAGGGAGGTGTCATATAATGAAAAGAACTTACCAACCAAATAAACGTAAGCGCAGCAAAGTACATGGTTTCCGCAGCCGTATGAGCACAGCGAACGGACGTAAAGTGCTAGCAGCTCGTCGTCGTAAAGGAAGAAAAGTATTATCTGCGTAGACCACTGATCGTTCAGTGGTCTTTTTTTCTAGTAATAATGAATTTCCGCTGATGAAATACAGGAGTGTCAATTGATATGAAGAAAAAGAATCGTATAAAAAAGAATGATGAATTCCAGGCTGTTTTTCAAAATGGAAAATCGAATGCAAATCGTCAGTTTGTTGTATATCAGCTTGAAAAGGCTGAGCAACCATACTTTCGAATCGGTCTTTCTGTTAGTAAGAAAATAGGAAATGCAGTTGTACGCAATCGAATTAAGCGTATGATTCGCCAATCGATTACCGAATTAAAAGATGAGATAGATTCTGGAAAAGATTTTGTTATAATAGCAAGGAAGCCTTGTGCAGATATGACATATGAACAATTAAAGGGAAGCTTAATTCATGCCTTTAAGCGCTCTGGTATCAAAATCACAAACAAGTAGCGTAGGAAAAGGAAAATGAATTACACTATATACATACCGAAACAAGGAGGAGCAGGCTGTGAAAAAGAAGATAGGCTTACTAGCCATGGTTATTGCATTAATGGCGATTACTGCGGGCTGTAGTGAAACAAATCTGCCAATTACATCGAAAAGCACAGGGATTTGGAATGAATATTTCGTATACCCGCTTTCTCAGTTAATCACGTATTTTGCAAAATTATTGGGTAATAATTTTGGCTTAGCGATTGTTGTTACGACTCTTATTATTCGTTTTGCGCTATTACCATTAATGATTAAACAAACGAAGAGTACGAAAGCAATGCAAGCGTTGCAACCAGAAATGGCGAGACTAAAAGAGAAATATAGCTCTAAGGATCAAGCGACGCAGCAAAAGTTACAAAAAGAAATGATGCAATTGTATCAAAAGAATGGCGTAAACCCATTAGCAGGTTGTTTACCAATCTTTATTCAAATGCCAATTTTATTCGCATTTTATCATGCGATTATGAGAACGGCGGAAATTAAACAACATAGTTTCTTATGGTTTGATTTAGGACATCCAGATCCGTACTATATCCTTCCAATTGTTGCAGCAATTACAACATTCCTTCAGCAAAAACTTTCAATGGCAGGTACAGCTGGACAAAATCCACAAATGGCAATGATGCTTTGGCTTATGCCGATTATGATTTTAGTCTTTGCAATTAATTTCCCAGCAGCATTATCTCTATACTGGGTAGTTGGTAATATTTTTGGTGTCGCTCAAATGTATTTGATCAAAGGGCCAGAAATTAAGGCTAGTAAGGCTGGAGGATCAAGCAAGTGAGTATAATTACTGCTAAAGGACAAACAGTCGAGCTGGCAGTACAAGATGCTTTAAGGCAATTAAAAGTTTCAAAAGATCAAGTTGATATAAAAATTATCGATGAAGGCAAGAGAGGGTTCTTAGGTTTAATTGGGAATCGTCCAGCCGTGGTGGAAGTTGTAGTAAAAAAAGATCCAATCCAAGAAGCTGAACAATATTTACAAAGTGTTGTTCAAAGTATGGGTGTGGATGTGGTGATTACAAAAACTGTAAAAGGTCGAGAGGTAGAATTTACAATTTCCGGTGAAAATGTAGGTGTTTTAATTGGGAAAAGAGGTCATACGTTAAATTCTTTACAATATTTAACAAAACTTGTTGCGAATCGTAGTACAAAACAGTATATTGGCATAACAGTGGATGCTGAAAACTATCGTAGTAAAAGAAAAGATACATTAGAATCACTTTCTTATCGATTAGCAAAACAAGTAATGAGTACAAAGAAAAGTGTTGTATTAGAGCCGATGCCTTCTTTTGAACGAAAAATTATTCACCAAACATTATCTAATCATCCAAATGTAATTACAACTTCTGAAGGAAAAGAACCACATCGACATGTTGTAATAACTTCCAAATAACCGGTTACTCGCTTGAGTACCGGTTTTTTTCTGTGAATGTATCTTGTAGAATCCTGATCAGGACAAATAATTAATGGGAATAGAGGAAGTTTTTACTGGTTCAAGGTTTTCTTTATAAAAATAATTGTGGATAACTGAAACCACTAAACTTATCCACTGTGAATAAGTTTAGTGGTTTTTATATGAGGACATAATAAAATGAGTTATTATTCTTTTGTAGACAGGTTCATTATGGTATCCTAATAGTTTAGTGAAGGAAAAAATCATGTTGAAATAGAGAGAAATAAACAAGTGAGGTGAAAGGACATGGAATTTGATACAATTGCTGCAATTTCCACAGCACTTGGGGAAGGCGCAATTGCCATTGTTCGAGTAAGTGGAGAGGATGCGATTGAAAAAGTCAATCGCATTTTTAAAGGGAAAGATTTAACGGCAGTATCTTCTCATACGATCCACTATGGGCATATTGTTGATTTAGATACGGATCAAGTTATTGAAGAAGTTATGGTGTCGATTATGAGAGCACCGAAAACATTTACGCGTGAAAATATAGTAGAAATTAATTGTCATGGTGGCCTTGTTTCAGTAAATAAAGTATTACAACTTATTTTGACACAGGGAGTACGCTTAGCGGAGCCAGGTGAATTTACAAAACGTGCATTTTTAAATGGGCGTATTGATTTATCTCAAGCTGAGGCTGTAATGGACTTAATCCGTGCAAAAACTGATCGGGCGATGAACGTAGCAATTAATCAAATGGAAGGACGGTTATCCAAATTAATTGGTCGTCTTCGTCAAGAAATTTTAGAGACATTAGCTCATGTAGAAGTAAATATAGATTATCCGGAATACGATGATGTAGAAGAAATGACACATAATATTTTAATTGAAAAGGCTACGCATGTTCGTGGTGAAATTCAAAACATATTGGAAACATCTAAGCAAGGGAAAATTTTGCGAGAAGGGATTGCAACTGCAATCATCGGAAGGCCTAATGTTGGGAAGTCTTCATTATTAAACAGCCTTGTTCAAGAGAACAAAGCAATTGTAACCGATATAGCAGGAACAACCCGTGATGTCATTGAAGAGTATGTCAATGTACGTGGTGTACCGCTTAAACTCATTGATACAGCAGGAATTCGTGAAACGGAAGATATTGTTGAGCGAATTGGTGTAGAGCGTTCGAAAGAAATGATGGGGCAGGCTGATTTAGTCTTAGTCGTAGTAAATTATAGTGAGGCATTGACAAATGAGGATGAAGAACTATTCCATGCTGTACAAGGAAAAGACTTTATTGTCATTGTAAATAAAACCGATTTACCAAAGAAAATTGATATGGAACGTGTCATGCAATTAGCGGGTAAAAATCGTATCATTACAACATCCCTAATTGAAGAGCGAGGCGTAGATGAGTTAGAAAAAGCGATAGCTGATCTATTCTTTGAAGGAACAATCGAATCTGCCGATATGACATATGTTTCTAATGCAAGACATATCGGTTTATTAACACAAGCAGAAAAAACAATTGGAGATGCAATTGAAGCAATAGGGAACGGTGTTCCAATTGATATGGTTCAAATTGATTTAACAAGAACATGGGAAATACTTGGTGAAATTACTGGTGATACGGTTCATGAAAGTTTAATCGACCAATTGTTCTCTCAATTTTGTTTAGGAAAATAACATAGAAATGTTTTAGAAAGATAGCTAACCTTAGGAGGAATAAATAATGGGATACAATGCCGGTTCTTACGACGTCATAGTAATCGGTGCAGGTCATGCAGGATGTGAAGCTGGTCTTGCAGCAGCACGAATGGGCTCAAAAACATTAATGTTAACAATTAATTTGGATATGGTAGCGTTTATGCCATGTAACCCTTCTGTTGGTGGACCAGCAAAAGGGATTGTGGTTCGTGAAATTGATGCATTAGGCGGCGAAATGGGACGTAATATTGATAAAACGCACATCCAAATGCGCATGTTGAATACAGGAAAAGGCCCAGCTGTACGTGCTCTTCGTGCACAAGCAGATAAATTTTCATATCAACATGAATTAAAGAAAACAATTGAAGAAACACCAAACTTAACATTACGCCAAGGAATGGTTGAACGTTTAATTGTTGAGGATGATGTATGCAAAGGAGTAATTACACAATCAGGTGCTGAATATACGGCAAAAACAGTTGTAATTACAACAGGTACATTTTTACGTGGTGAGATTATTATGGGAGATTTAAAATACTCAAGTGGTCCAAATAATCAGCAACCATCTATCACATTGTCTGAGCACTTAGAGGAACTTGGTTTTGATCTTGTTAGATTTAAAACAGGCACACCTCCTCGTGTGAATAGTAATACTATTGATTATAGTAAAACAGAAATCCAACCAGGTGACGAAAAACCACGTGCCTTTTCTTTTGAAACAACAAAATTCATCATGGATCAAATTCCATGCTGGTTAACATATACGAGTGAAGAAACACATCGTTTAATTGACAAAAACTTACATCGCTCTGCAATGTATTCTGGAATGATTAAAGGAACGGGGCCTCGTTATTGTCCATCAATTGAGGATAAAGTAGTGCGTTTCAATGATAAACCACGTCATCAAATTTTCTTAGAGCCAGAAGGTCGTAATACACAGGAAGTATATGTGCAAGGTTTATCAACAAGTTTACCAGAAGATGTACAACGTGAAATGCTGAAAACAATTCCTGGTCTAGAGAACGTTGAGATGATGCGTACAGGTTATGCAATTGAATATGATGCGATTGTACCAACACAGCTTTGGCCGACTCTTGAAACGAAAAAAATTAAAAATTTATATACAGCAGGACAAATTAATGGTACCTCTGGCTATGAAGAAGCAGCAGGACAAGGAATTATGGCCGGAATTAATGCAGCTTGTCGTTCTTTAGGGAAAAAAGAGGTTATTTTAGGGCGTTCTGATGCATATATTGGCGTTTTAATCGATGATCTTGTGACAAAAGGGACAAATGAACCTTATCGTTTACTAACTTCTCGTGCAGAATATCGTTTATTATTGCGTCATGATAATGCAGATATTCGTTTAACGGAAATTGGTCATGAAATTGGCTTAATTCCGGAAGAGCGTTATGAGCGTTTTTCTGAGAAAAAGACACAGATCGAACAAGAAAAAGCACGTTTAGAAGGCATTATTATTAAACCACGTCCTGAAGTACAAGAATTGATTCGCACTGTTGGTGGAAGTGAATTAAAGGATGGCATACGTGCAAGTGATTTACTACGTCGTCCGGAAATGACGTATGAACATATCCGCCTTCTTTCGCCAAGCGAATTAGAAATAAATGATGAAATTGCAGAACAAGTTGAAATTCAAATTAAGTATGAAGGATATATTGAAAAATCTTTACAACAAGTAGAACGTATGAAGAAAATGGAAGGCAAAAAGATTCCTGTCGATATTGATTATGATGCAATTTCTGGAATTGCTTCTGAGGCAAGACAAAAATTAAAAGATGTTCGTCCTCTTTCTATGGGGCAGGCATCCCGTATTTCCGGTGTAAATCCAGCTGATATTTCCATTTTACTTGTGTACATCGAACAAGGAAAAATCGCGCGAGTATCGAACCAATAATATAGTAAGGAGATATTGCCAGATGAACATAGAACAATTTCAATCTATGCTAGGAGAAAGAGGGATTTCCCTTTCTCCTAGGCAATTAGAGCAATTCGAAATCTACTTTGAAACATTAGTAGAATGGAACGAGAAAATGAATTTAACAGCTATTACGGAGAAAGAAGAAGTGTATTTAAAGCACTTTTTCGACTCAGTCACTGCTGCTTTTTATTATGATTTTTCCAAACCATTTTCCGTTTGTGATGTAGGTGCAGGCGCAGGGTTTCCAAGTATTCCTTTAAAAATCTGTTTCCCGCACTTGAAAGTAACAATTGTTGATTCATTGCAAAAACGTATTAACTTTTTAAATCATTTAGCCCAAAAATTAGAGTTAAGTGATGTTGCTTTTTGTCATGATCGTGCTGAAACATTTGGGAAAAAAGAAGGCGTACGTGAATCGTATGATGTTGTAATGGCGCGTGCAGTGGCTCGCCTCTCTGTACTGAGTGAATTGTGTTTACCACTTGTAAAGGTAGGAGGAACATTTATCGCTATGAAAGGCGCAGCTGCCAATGAAGAGATTGAAAATGGTAAGTATGCTTTAGAGGTACTTGGCGGGGAATTAAAAGAGATGTCTACGTTCCAATTACCGTTTGAAGAAAGTGAACGTAACATTTTATTAATTGAGAAAAAGCGTAAAACACCGAAGAAATATCCGCGTAAGCCAGGGACGCCCAATAAATTACCTATTGAAAAATAAATCTTATTAGACGTAAGATTAAATTATATAAATGGAAGCGTAAATGTTTCATAGGAAACATTTTTATGTAGAACATTCAATAGGCCCAAAGGTGGTGGAATATGTATGAAAAATACGTTTTCTCGTTTGTTTGGCTTTGGATATAAAGAGAGCGAATTCGAATTACAAGACGAAAGCCATGAAGAAATAGATAAAAAGATATATGAAGAAATACAAGAAATTCCGATAGCAAATATCATTCCCAATCGTTATCAACCGCGGACGGTTTTTGATGACGCGCGCATCGATGAACTAGCTTTAACGATTCGTACACATGGGCTTATCCAACCGATTGTTGTGAGGCAGTATGGAGAAGACAATTATGAAATTATTGCCGGGGAAAGACGTTTTCGTGCAGCAACGAAATTGGGGTGGGAAAAGGTTCCCGCAATTATAAAAAACTTAAATGATACGGAAACAGCTTCTGTTGCCTTGATTGAAAATTTACAGCGTGAAGAGCTAACGGCAATTGAGGAAGCTGTCGCATATCAAAAGCTAATTGAGTTACATAATTTAACGCAAGAGGCGCTAGCACAAAGGCTTGGCAAAGGGCAATCAACAATCGCAAATAAGTTGCGATTATTAAAGTTGCCTGAAGAAATTAAAAGGGCTTTACTAGAAAAGAGCATTACTGAACGCCATGCTCGTGCACTTATTCCTTTAAAAAATGAAGAGTTACAATTAAAAGTTTTACAAGAAATTGTAGAAAAACAATTGAACGTAAAACAAACCGAAGAGCGTATTGCGAAGCTTCTAGAGGAAGTAAAACCAAAGCGTAAAGCAAAACAAAAGGCAGTAAGTCGTGATATGAGAATTGCGATGAATACAATTAGGCAATCACTACAAATGGTTGCAAAAAGTGGTTTAAATGTTAACTCTGAGGAAGAAGAATTTGATGAGTACTATCAAATTACAATTAAAATTCCTAAGAAAAAGTAATAGATATATATACATCAAAAAAACGACATAAAACCTCTCTTTTTAGGTGGGAGAGAGTATCTGGCCATACATAGAAGCGGTCAGGGC
>NZ_NVPR01000047.1 GCF_002551815.1 Bacillus sp. AFS098217 | reverse complement strand
GTACCTAGATTTTATATATACAACTTAGATATGCAAGAAAAACTGATTTCTGAATTACAAATAAAGAATTTTGGATTTGAAGAATTAATAAGTCCAGTCCAATTATGGAACAAGAAATTAACTAAAAAAGATAAAAATGAAAAAGTTACTATTGAAAAGGTATCTGAGTTAAATTTTGAAGAAGCTTTAGATATTGAATGTAGTATAAAAGAATTAGGGGGCGAAGTTAGAAAAAAAGTTTTTCAAGATGAATTCCAACATCCAGCATTCACTCACTATCTACTTAGATACAATGGAGTAGCATGTGCCATCGCTTGTATTTTTGAACATGAAAAACAAGCCCGAATGGAAAGTGTAGCTACAATTGAAAAGTTTAGAGGTAAAGGGTTAATAGGTGAACTTATTCACTTTATTCAAAGTGAGGTAATGAATAGAGGACTAGATAATCTTTGGGTGATCCCAATTAACGAAAAAGTAGAAAAAGTGTATGAAAAGTATGGATTTGAAACAGTAGAAAAAATTAAAACGGGACATGCGTTTTTAGAAGGAAAAAGTATTAAAGAAATTCATGAGGGATAGAAAAAATCAATTTATTTTGCTAAAAAATATTTAGTTAACAAGTGTATTGAAAGTAAACTAATATCTAAAAGTTTACATCTAAACCAATTATGGAATATCGGAATCGAATTACTTTTTCATGTTAAAATTGGATAAATGTGGTTTTTCAGAAAGGGGAGATTTTATTGGTGGAGTATTACTGGTGATTTATATTTTGTACTCATTTTTTCTAAAAGATGAAAGTGATTTGAAAGTAATTACTATATTAACCGTCTTGCTTATTACTTCTGTAATTTTAGACAAAAGAAACATAAAAAAACGGATGGATTAGAGGTCGTTTTTTTTATGATTTTCTATCTTAATGAAAGTAAATTTTTAATCAAAAATTTACTTTTATTAAGATAGAAAATCGAGCGAAGCGACAACTGTTTTAGGACGAGAAAATGAAATTTGGAGCCCGAAAAAACAGTATAGGTTGTAGGAATCTCCTACCAAGTCAAAAACGTAGTTTTTGGGGTTTGTCATGACAAACCCCTAGCTTGCCCTTTTCCCTTTCTCCTTTAGAATTCTATACTTAATTGCTACTTTATTCTTGGTTACAAGAATGCTGGTACTAGGCCATGAAAGATAGTTGATGTTAAGCCATCTTTTATTCAAAAGTTTATTTTTAGAAACATAAAAAAGAGTCCTGTATATAGGACTCTTTTTCTTTTAGTTATAACAAAAAAAGCCAATCATGATATAATTGAATTGTCGAGAAACAACTATAATGAGAGGCTTTTTTATTCTTATAAAATTCTAATTACATAATAGCATAAAAAGAGTCTCCGTACTAGTTGTAAATACTAGGAATGGGGAGAAAAGTTATGACAAATACTATCAATTTAAAACAATCTGAAAGAAATTCAAGATTGAGAGATATTGAGAGTTCGAAGATTTTGTCAGAAGAAGAGATGTATTTAGCAAATGAACTTCAAGCAAAGGCTAGTTCACGAGGAATGAAATTAGTTCCTGAACGTAAAGTGAAGAATAAAGCGAAGTTTGTTCAGATCATTCAACAAAACATCCAATATTTATTTGAAATTGATTATTTAACAAATGCTGAAAAGGTATTTTTACTGGATATTTCAATGTGTGTAGGTTTTTTAAGTAATTGTTTAGTTAGTGATATTAATTCTAAAGAACAGATTCCATTAACTCAGCGAGAATTAGCTAAAAAAATCGGAAGACATGAAACGAAGGTTAGTCCATTAGTTAGAAAATTGATTGATAAAGGGATTATAGCTCGTTCAGAAAGTGGTATTGATGATAATAATGTTAGGGCGTATGCTTTGTTTGTAAATCCTCACATTATGTTTTCAGGGAATAGAGATGAAGTCAATCCAACACTTAAAGCAATGTTTAAAAAGGTTCCTAAACCACTTAAAAATTTACCTATCAAATTATTTTAAGTCTACTTTAATTTAGTAGGCTTTTTTTATTAATTTCGTACTTACCAAAAACGGTAAGTTTACTTACCAAAAACGGTAAGTACGAAAAATCCTGAAACCCTTGATATTACTGATTATTTTTCACTTTGATATGCTTGTCCCTTCTCACTCTATATAGAAATAGCTAAAAGTTCCGCAAGGAACGGGTCGTATTTTCTTTCGCTTTGCTACAGAAAATCTCCACCCTTTTCGCTTTGCTACATCCTTGCAAAACTTTTTTCGGCTCGAGTTTGGATATTACCAAGCCGATACATCCAAAAGCAACTATCTAAGATTATCGGCTTGAATTTGTTATTATACGAGCCGAACCGCTCCTGCTATCGAATTATAATTTCACTTACCATACAGATAGATACGTAATACGTGGGGTTTCGCCCCCACACGACGAACCAGCCTCCACCCCAAAAGCAAACGAAAACATTCATTCAAAACTGTTTATTTTTCTATTTAAGCGCATATTTTTGTTTTTACGACAAATAGTATTATTTTAAATTTATATTCTTTAAAAGGGATTCTGGAGCGTCTGAATGATATTTTATATCTTATTGTTGTTTGTTTTTAAATTATAACTTTATATTTACTTATTTTAGACTGATCTCTTTTAGTATTTTAAAGTAATGTTTGATTGCAATTTATTAAAAATATCATGTCCTCAGTAAGTACTCATTTATATTTTTGGGGTCATCATTGAGTGCTCATGCAAAAGAAATTGAGTCATCACCAAGTGCACAGTTATTGATTTTGTATAGTCAATGAGTACTCATTGATAATAATTTCTTGCCCTCATTGTTTTGCTAGGCTTTGCCTAGCCCCACACCTACGGTGGGGGCAAAAACTCCTTATGCTCTTCTCTCTTTTTTGATTCATAATTTCCATTTTTATAAAAGTTTTTATCTTTTCACTAAAATTTACTATATTAAAAAGTTAAAAATATGATTTTAGTTGTGATTTATTGCAAGGTTATTAGAAAACTTTTTGTGGCGTGGCTACGATCCTGGCCGTATAGTCTAGTACCAGTGTTCTTATAACCAAGGATAAAGTAGTAATTAAGTGTAGAATTCTAAAAGAAAAAAAAGAGGAGGGCAAGCTACGGGAGTGGGCGTCCACTCCCCAAAAACGGTGTTTTTGACTTGATAAGAGATTTCTACAACCTTTACCGTTTTTTCGGTCTCAAAATTTCATTTTTTCGTTCTAAAAAAACGGTTGTCGCTTTGCTCGATTTTTAGCAAATGGAAAAAGAGGGGGTATCGCCACTTAGAGAATATAGTGAGAAACAATAGGTTGTTTGGAAAATGATTTTTGAGAATTTATAATCTGAGTCCTGGCGTTTATGCCGCGAAAGTTCCTTGACGATGAGGGGAACCCTCATGCAAACTCACCAGAGGTGGCCCCAGAAGGGCGGTTTTTGCCCGCTGGGGTTGGCTTTGGGAGTTTGAGGGTTCGGAGGCTCGTGGTCAAGGGAACCGTGGAATAAAAAGCGAGGACGGACCCCAGGACAGGGCAAAGACCAATTTCTTCGTCAAGATCCGTTATAGGCTAAGACATTTTCTAACAATAAAATTTCATTTTTGCTACTATAAAAAACAACTAGCCCTTGTAAGAGGTACTAGTTGACGTAAAATTCGAAAGCGGAAGTTAAAAGTATTGGTTTGAAACAAAGATATAAAGTTTCAATTCCTTTTTATTTCGCTCTTTATGTGATATATTTATAACATAAAGAGCGAAATATATCACAAAAGGAGAATTTATATGAAAAATAAACTAGCTTACTTAGGATTTATTGGATTTCTAGGGTTTTTAGGTCCTCTTTCATTTTTAGGTGAAACTTCATTTACATATTACTTTTTCGCTTTCTTTTCTTTCTTTTTATATGCAAAAGTTATACCAGATGAACTTTTTATTCTACATGTTCGCATTGCTGCCACAAAAGCATTTTTAGTATCATTAGTATCAGGTGTTTTATTAATCTTAAGTATTGTTATTTTTGCAGATATACATGTAATTCGATTATTCGTTGCACTTGCAGTTGGAATACCATTAGTTACTTTTGTAATTAATTTAGAAATATTTGAACGTAGAGAAAAGAAAGGGATGCAGGATGACGTTGATTACTCGGATGAAAGAATATAGGGTAAAGTTAAATATGTCCCAAGGAGATTTAGCTAATAAGGTTGGAGTTAGAAGAGAAACAATTGGTAATCTCGAAAACGGAAAATATAACCCTTCATTAAAATTGGCTTACGATATTGCAAAAGTTTTAAAAGCACCAATCGAAGTGTTATTTTGGTTTGAAGACTAGTTTAATTCTAGTACAAGTGAATACAAGAGAAAAAATGATGAATGTTCTATTCATGCTCGGTTAACATAACGCATCATTATCGGTAGCAAGGCAAACGCACAAACCTTTGATACAATTGGGTTTGTGCGTTTTCTCTTTTTATCGTGTTATGCATGATTTTATACATTGTGGAGATACTAAGGTTTTTCAGGTTTACGAATATCCTGTATTAGTACAAAAATTTGTATAAAATCTTGTATAAAAAAGGTAGTTGATTTACTGTGTTCTACTCAGGCCAATTTTAAACTCAAAGGGAATTCTCTTAAATTCTCGAATAATCATTGAAGAGCGGGTGAACGAGCGCCTATAAGAAAATTTGTGATATTCTAAAGAGTGAGGTGATAGCTTGAAAGAATATGAATATGTCTTGTTAAACAAAGAAATGAGTGAACGATTAAATATCGGGGTAAGTACTTTAAGAAAGTGGGCTGCCGCGCTAGAAAAGAACGGATATTACTGGGAGAAAAATGATGATGGTACTCGCTATTATACTCACTATGATCAAGATACACTTATACTGTTTAAAAGTTTAGTACAAGAGCAAAAATTCAACTTAGAACAAGCTGCAAAAGTTATTATATCTAAGCGTGAAGGAAACCGCTCTTCATCAAGAACGGGGGACGCTCTCCAAGAAATACAACAAGAATCTAAAAGCGAAACCCACTCTTCTAGCCGTTCTCTAACTCCTGTGACAAATGAATCTATACAAAGTTTAATAGATTATATAAAAGAGCAAGACAAACTTAATAGACACCTATTAGAAAAAATTGAAGAGATGGAGAAGGAACGAAAAAGTGATAGAGAAATTCTAGAACGTATGGAACATCAACTTACTCGACAAGAAAACCGAGCAAATGAAAGGGATAAAATGTTGATGGAAAATATACGAAGTATTCAACAGCTTGCAATTACAAAACAAAAAAATTCTTTGTGGAATCGTTTATTTAATAAGTAAACAAAAAGGATCACTTCTTATATAACAAAGAGTGATCCTTTTTGTTTACTACCTATAAGTGGTGTTATGTTAACTGAAAGTGTATGTAATATTTATAAGAATAAAATCTTTATAACAGTATATCCTACATCATGTAAGTACTATGTGTGGGTAGGTTGTTTTAAATGAATTATAAGAATTCATTTTCTTTAGTGAAGAACATTTTTAGAAATTTCTTTTCTGTATTAAGAAAAATTTTCAATGGTTTATTTTCTTTAAGGAGGAATATATTAATGGGTGTTTTAAGTGGGAATCCACAACATGAACCAATGCATTACGGAGAAGTCTTTGGAATTTGGAGCTATCTTGCAGCTGCACAAGGTACAATTGCTGGTTATCAAGTTCTCATTAACCATACAGGAGATGAGGACTTAAAGAAATTTTTAGAAAACCTTGTAGAGAATGATATCCAATCAGAAGTTGAAGAATTAAAAAATTTATTGAAATTAAATGGTGTTGCATTACCACCAGCACCTCCAGAAAGACCAGTTGCATCTATTGAAACGATCCCCCCTGGTGCTCGTATAAATGACGCAGAAATTGCAGCAATGGTTTCTGCAGGTCTTGCTGCTGGTTTAGTAGCATGTAGCCAAGCTATGGGACAATCCCTTAGAGAAGATATAGGAATGATGTTTGGTCAATTCCATATGAAAAAAGCACAAGCTGGTGCTGTATTACTTCGTCTGAATAAGAAAAAAGGTTGGATTATTCCGCCTCCATTACATGTTCAACAATCAGAACAAGCATAATACTTAATAGCATCCAATTTCTTTTTTGATTATGGTTATTCTTAATATCCACAAGGCTAAGGACAACTTAGAATTACATAAAAAAACTTCTTAGGTAAGAAGTTTTTTTATGTTCAAATTATATATGCCTTTAGATGTGGAGATTGTCTCGAACTAAGAAGTGTTCTTGTTGTTTTGCACTATTTGAATAGGACGAGCATATATTATATGTAAGACTCCTTTTAAGAAAGAGCATCTATTGGTACAGATGTTCTTTTTTTTGTTGGATAAAATGGATATTTAAATTTTAGGATCTGAAGTAATCAGTACAGCGTAAAATACGAAGTGCCCTCACAAATCTTTTGAAATCAATGATTTGAATGTATGTTTTTCTTAGTGTTTTTTCTTAAAATAAATAAAGCGGACCAAACTCAATGAAATCGATGATTTGAAAGTAAACTAATAGTTGAAAGTTTACATTCATTTTTTCTTGAAAATATTTCAAATAAAAAACTGAAAATTAAAATATTTAAATGTATAATAAGAAAAGAAGATATTGAAGAAATAAATAGAGAAGAGGGAATACCGTATGACTAGTTTAAAAAATGTTCTTGAGCTTGATTTTGCATATCTTGAAACCTTTACTAGCCGAATAGAGAAATCATGGGGGTCTATATTTTGTAATGAAAGCAATCCATATTATTATGATGCAAATCATGCACATGTAAGTGTAGTAAGTTTAAATCCACAAATAATAGTAGATGAAGTAGTGGATTTCTATAAAACTAAAAATATCGTACCTAGATTTTATATATA
>NZ_NVPR01000046.1 GCF_002551815.1 Bacillus sp. AFS098217 | reverse complement strand
GTGTAGGTTACTTTTTATTCTGCATAGCAGGGATTTATATAGATAGTTTTTTTATTAATGAGAGTACTCAAATGAATAAATATTCGAATCATACATTTTCCATAGATAAGTTCATTATAATGAACTTATCTATGGAAAATGTTGGTTAAAAGTACTGATGGTTCATTGACATAAAAAAGATATAATGATAGCTTTAACTTATATATAATCTTATCTATAGAAGAAATAACTAGTAATAGTAAATCGGGTTATTTAATTGATCAGGTATTGACATAACCAATATTGTTCTTTAAATAGAACGATATTGGTAAGTGAATATTGAATGTTGATTCTATAGTAAGGAAAAACATGTTGAATGAAATAAATATATAAAAGAGAACTTGTACTTACTTGTTACGTAATGGGAGGAGAAAATGAGTGCTATAACAGGTATTATTCATTTTAATGAAGAGAGCATATCGATTGAACACGGCACAAGATTGATGAATCATTTACAAAAGTATCCTGCCGATGATGTTCAAATATGGCATAAAAATAATGCTTTCCTTGGGTGTCATGCCCAATGGATTACACCACAGTCCGTTGGAGAGCAATTGCCCTTTTATAATTATGAGAAGCAACTGGCGATTACGGCAGATGCTATTATTGATAATCGTAATGAGTTATTTGAAAAATTACAAGTGGATTATGCAGACAGAAAGAATATGACAGATAGTGAGCTGATTTTACTTACTTATCAAAAATGGGGAGAAGCGGCTCCAAAGCACTTGGTTGGTGATTTTGCCTTTATGATTTGGGATGAGAAAAAGCAAACCCTTTTTGGGGCGAGAGATTTCTCTGGTAGTCGGACATTGTATTTTTACCGTGGTGAGAAACAATTTGCTTTTTGTACAATTATAAATCCATTGTTTACTCTTCCCTATATCAAAAAAACATTGAATGAACAGTGGCTTGCTGAATTTTTAGCTATACCCGTTAATTTTGAATCAGTAGATCCGTTTTTAACAGTCTATAAATATATAGAGCAGGTCCCTCCATCACACACTATTTTGGTAAAGGAAGGTAAAGTGACATTTTCACGATATTATACACCAACTAATGGAGAAATGCTTCGACTTAAATCAAATAGAGAGTATGAGGAAGCGTTTCGGGATGTATATCGCAGTGCAGTTAAGGCACGTTTACGCACGCATCATCAAGTAGGGGCTCATTTGAGTGGGGGGCTGGATTCGGGTTCTGTCGTTGGTTTCGCTGCAAGAGATTTACGGGCTGAAAATAAACAATTACATACGTTTAGCTATGTCCCGGTAGACGGATTTGTAGATTGGACTCACAAAGGTAGAGTAGCTGATGAAAGACCATTTATTCAATCAACTGTACAGCATGTAGGAAATATAAAGGATTATTATTTGGAATTGCCAGAGAGAAGTCCACTATCAGAAGTTGATGATTGGCTAGAAACAATGGAGATGCCATATAAATTCTTTGAGAATACTTTTTGGCTGAGTGGAGTTTATGAAAAAGCCTCCCGGCAGGGAATAGGTGTACTACTCAGTGGACAAAGGGGCAATTGGACAGTATCGTGGGGGCCTGTTTTAGATTACCAAGCGATGCTTTTGAAAAAACTACATTTGATGCGCTTTTTTCGCGAATTACATTTATATAGTAGAAATATAGGAGTAAAAAAATCACGTGTTTTCGCGGTAGTAAGAAAAAAAGCATTTCCATTTTTGAATCAGTTACTTTCGCCAGAAGAACAAAGTATTTTTCCTGTAATTATTAATCCAGAATTTGCAAGAAAAATGAATGTTTTCGATAGACTCAAAGAGAAGGAGATTGATATAACAGGTGCATCTATCTCAAGTGCATATGACATGAAAAGAGAACAGTTTGAAAAACCATATTATTGGAGCATAAATGGGACATATGAAACGAAATTATCGTTACGCTATGCTTTATGGGATCGTGATCCTACAAATGATTTACGGATGATTCAATTTTGTTTGTCAGTTCCGGAAGAACAGTACGTTCAAAACGGGTTAGATAGGGCACTTATTCGAAGAGCAACCAAAAATTTTCTTCCTGATAAAGTGAGATTAAATCAACGAGTTCGAGGTGTTCAAGGTGCAGATGGTGTTTATCGTATGGCTCCTTTTTGGAATGAATTTATTGAGGAACTTCAACAGCTTAGCGTAGATCCTATAATTTCCGAATTTTTAAATGTAGAAGTAATTAAAAATGCAATTTCAAAAATTCGTAGAGAACCACGGCCAGAATACGCATTTGATCTAGACTTTAGAATTTTAATGCGCAGCCTAATTTTCTATCGATTCATAAAAAGGTCTATTTGAAAGGAGGTGATATTATGAAAAAGGAATGGGAGCAACCTGTATTAGAAGTACTTGACATCAATATGACTATGGCTGGACCTGGGCATAAACTTCCTGATGCTGTTCAACCTGATCCGGATGATCCAGTAAAGTATAGTTAAGTCATTAGAAACATTTAAAGCTCTTATATAGCTTTAGATTATATGAGAGCTTTAAAAATAACTTTTTGACAATACGGAGTGAAGACGATGATAGATTCTATGAGTATTGTGTTATATAAAGCTTTTGGATTAAAAATAGTAAGTGAAATTCCTCTACCAGAATTACCTCGAATGAATGAACAGAAAGATATAGCAGATATTAAAGTTGAAATTGCTGATTTATCGGAGAAATGGAGTAAATATAACGCAGCGCAGCAAAAAACATTCGTAGTGGAAGATGATGTAGTAATGTTTCAAGTTCCTCATACTGCTATATTTTCAATACAGGCAGGTGAAAGAATTGTTTTTTCACCTGTGCCAGAGGCGAAAGAAGACAAAATACGTCTTTATATTTTAGGAACTTGTATGGGAGCACTTTTAATGCAACGAAAGGTACTTCCACTACATGGAAGTGTAATCGCTATAAACGGAAAAGCTTATGCTTTGATTGGGGATTCAGGGGCTGGAAAATCAACCCTTGCCTCGGCATTTTTAAGCAAAGGATATCAGCTTTTAAGTGATGACATAGTTGCTGTGTCTTTTTTATGTGAGAATGTTCCGATGGTGCATCCGTCTTATCCTCAACAAAAACTATGGCAAGAAAGCTTAAATGAGTTTGGAATGGAAATAGCACAGTATCATCCGTTGTTTGAAAGAGAAACGAAGTATGCTGTTCCTGTAACTTCTCAATTTTTCACAGATCCATTACCTCTTGCAGGTGTTATCGAGCTAGTGACAACAGAGAGTGCGGGCATTGAAATGATTCGAATTGAAGGGCTTACACGTTTGCATACATTATTTTGCCATACATATCGGAACTCTTTACTTTCAAGATTAGGATTGATGGAATGGCATTTTGAAACTTCTTCCAATGTTGCAAGTGGAATTGAAATGTTTCAATTAAAGCGTCCAACTTCACGCTTTACAGCTCACGAACTTGTACAGGTTATTTTAAATTCTATACAGAAAGGGAGTATGACAGATGGTTCATATAAGAGAAGTTTCGCTAGAATGTAAAATTGTACAAAGTAAAGGAAATATAGTAAGCGATATGGATGGAGAAAAGGTTATGCTAAATGTCCAAAAAGGAAAGTATTATAATTTGGGTGAAATAGGGGGAGAGATATGGGATCTTATTGAAAATCCAATTATGGTTACTCAGTTAGTTACTACATTATTATCCAAATATAATATAAAACAAATAGATTGTGAAGAACAAGTTCTTTCCTTTTTAGAGTGTTTGTTTCAAGAAGGTTTAATTTATATTAAAGATCAGCCTAAATAGGTTCATATTTTTTATAGAACTGTTAGGAAGGGAATAATGAATATTGTGAAAAGGCTAAGGCTATTTTTATCGCTGGATACGAAAACAAAGTTTTTGTTTTTAGAGGCGTTTCTTTTTTTAGGGTGGGCCCGTGTTCTAAAAAATATAACATTTGCTAAAGTTGCACCTTCTTTAGGAGATTACATGGATGAAACATCTTTTATTCATATTCAATCATCACACAGGAAGATACTAAAGAATGTGTCCCAGGCCATATCTATTATGAGCCGTTATACTTTTTGGGAAAGCCAATGCCTTGTTAAAGCTATAGCTGGGATGAAAATGCTCGAGAAACGGCAAATTGAGAGCACCCTTTACTTAGGAACTGCTAAAGATAATAGTGGGAAATTAATTGCGCATGCATGGTTACGTAGTGGTTCTTTTTATGTTACTGGGTCGGAAGGAATGGGGAAATTCACTGTCGTTGGAACATTTGCAAAAAGGATACACGCGGAAACGATTAAAGGAGAATACAATGGGGAATGATTTTAGTCTCAATTTGGAATTTATGTCTAAGGAATTAAAACTTATTTTTGAAATTTTGAAGTTACAAGATGATGATATCATACCAGCACACAGTCATGAATGGTTTACGGACATTGATTGGAATGTATTTCTTGAACTAACTATGCATCACCGTGTTTATCCATTGATTTATCGTAAGCTCAAAGAGGTGGATGAGAAACTGATTCCTTCCCATGTTGTTCAAAATCTGTATGTAACATTCAAAAAAAATACGTTTCAAATGCTTCATTTAAGTGCTGAAATGGAACAAGTAAGTAAATTATTTAACGTAAATGAGATTCGTACTCTTTTTTTAAAAGGACCTGTACTGTCGCAGGATCTATACGGAGATATTTCCCTGCGAACATCCTGCGACTTGGATATCCTTATTCCTATTTCTAATCTAGAAAAAGCAGAAAAACTTCTTTTAGAGCAGGGATATGTGAAAGATGATTATATTCAAACGATATTAAATGATTGGAAATGGAGACATCATCATATAACATTTTTCCATCCAACAAAGCGGATCAAACTTGAACTTCATTGGAGGCTAAATCCTGGTCCAGGGAAGGAACCTGGGTTTGAAGAGCTCTGGGATCGAAAGAGAAAAAGTACACTTATGGATGATTCTGTATATATGTTAGGAAGTGAAGACTTATTTTTATTTCTTGCTTCTCATGGAGCAAGACACGGTTGGTCCAGATTACGCTGGTTAGTAGATATAAAACAAATTGTCAATCAAGATCTTAAATGGGATGAGATTAATAAGTTACTAAGAAAATATCAAATGCTTCATTTAGGGGGACAAGCATTAATTTTAGCATCTCAATTGCTGCATACATCGCTAAATGAAAGAATGGTAGGATTATTAGCCAATAAATGTTCAAAACAACTAGCGAAAGAAGCTCTGTTTTATTTCAAACAAATGATTAATTTACATACAGATCCTGTTCCTAAAGAAGTTGCTACGTACCATAGTCGCCATTTATTTTCGTTGATGTCTAATCAGCAGAAGATTGTATTTATTATGAGTCAACTTTATCCTTATCCAATTGATGCTAAAACATTACCGTTACCTAAATCTCTTCATTTTTTGTATTTTCCTTTACGTCCGTTTCTATGTCTTTGGAGGAAAACAAGGAAGATTGCTGTGCTATAGGGGGGACCCAATGAAACATATTATATATTTCATGAAGCAATTATACTCTTCTGCAGGGAAAATCCTGTATATGAATCTTTTTGGAATGGTTTTAATTAGTTTACTTGAAGGGATAGGAATTATTTTATTAATTCCTATGATAAGTATGAGTGGAATTGTCAATATAGAGGGAGGAAATTCTCTTAGTGCACCTGTTTTTGAAATTTTAAAGGATTTTCCTGAAATAACGAGCTTACCTCTTATTTTAGGTATATATATATTACTGGTGATTAGTCAAAGTCTATTACAAAGAAATATAACCTTAAGGGATGCGAAAACGCAACAAGACTTTACTCGGAAGTTAAGGTTGGAAACATATAGTTTGATTTTACAAGCAAAATGGAGTTTTTTTCTAGAAAAAAGGAAAACGGATCTTATAAATGCATTAACTACAGAATTAGCTCGTGTTAGCTACGGAATTAATCTTATTTTACAATTGTTAGCTTCTATCCTTTTTACTTTCATACAGGTTGGGTTTGCGTTTTTATTATCTCCCCAAATAACTATATTTGTTTTGTTATTCGGATTGGTATTCTCATTTGCTTCTCGTATTTTTATTAAAAAAGCACGAATACTAGGGAGTAAAACTTCAGAATTAGCACAAAATTATCTTGCTGGTATAACGGACCATTTTAACGGAATGAAAGACATTAAAAGTAATACTTTAGAAGCATCACGTCTAACTTGGTTTCGTTCTTTAACAGAAAAAATGAATAATGAACAAATGGAATATATGGAAATAAGGTCAAATTCTCAAGTTTTTTATAAAATTTCCTTGGCCGTTTTAATTGCATCTTTTATATTTTTATCTGTAACGTTGTTTCATGCACAATCAGAGCAATTATTATTAATCATTCTCATTTTTTCAAGGCTATGGCCAAGATTTACAGGGGTTCAGTCTAATCTAGAGCAACTTGCTGCAAGTATTCCTGCTTTTAAGTCTTTATTGGAATTACGGGAGGAATGCAATAAAGTAATTGAAATACAAGATGTGAACCAACAGCATAAATATGTAAAACCGATATTTATAGAAAAAGGGATTGAATGTAGGAATATTTATTTTCGCTATAATCAGAAGGAATCTGTATATGCCCTTCAAAATATTCATTTACAAATTCCAACCAAGAGTATGACAGCCATTGTCGGACGCTCAGGGGCAGGAAAAAGTACGTTAATTGATATTTTAATGGGACTTATGCAGCCGGAAAAAGGGCAAGTACTAATAGATGGTAGCCCTCTTACAAGTAATAATTTATTGTCATTAAGGAGGTCCATTAGTTATGTTCCGCAAGATCCCTTTCTATTTAATGCAAGTATAAGAGAAAATTTGTTGATGATTGAACCAAATGCAAGCGAAGAACAAATTTGGGAGGTACTGGAGTTTTCTGCAGCTGCTGAATTTGTAAGAAGGCTTCCGCAGGGGCTTGACACATTCATTGGAGATCGCGGGATCAGACTTTCTGGGGGAGAACGACAGCGACTTGTATTAGCACGGGCAATTTTACGAAAACCATCCATTTTAGTGTTAGATGAGGCAACAAGTGCGTTAGATACTGAAAATGAAGCGAAAATTCAAGCTGCGTTAGAAAGATTAAAGGGAACGATGACCATTATCGTGATTGCTCATCGTTTATCAACGATACGAAATGCTAATCAGGTTATTGTATTAGACCAGGGAGAAATCGTTCAAAGAGGAGCATTTAGTCAATTAGCAAAGGAAAGAAAAGGTGTGTTTAGTAATCTATTAGGAACACAGATAGAAGTTAGCTCATAGGAAGGAAGAAGTGCAGGTGATGATGAGCTAATTACGTGGGAGTTGCATTGTAACCCGAATCATAGAAGCTTTGAAAAAAGGTCTGTGATTCGGGTTTTTTATATTGTGCATTTTTCAATCAAATTACCGTATCGAATTCATTTGACTTGGGCGGAGAGGATGCTTTTTTTATGAGTTTTTCCCATAAGTGTACAGATTTGTTCCATTCCGATGCGGCATGATTTTTTTGATAAATAGCATTTTCAAAACTAAGAGTGAGTTTTTGCATATCAGTCGAATTGTAAAGGGTATCTACATGGATTGCATATTCTCTCAATGTTTGACTCTCATTGCGGGGAATGCCGTTTCTCGCCAGTTGTTTTAAAAGTGCGTTGTATGCCTTTGAATAAACAGCATCTCCCTTTCGGTATTTATAGAAGAAAAGGATAAAAAATGCGAACCACTTTATTCTAGTAGTAAAGAGGACATAGCTAAGTATGCTCATTGATATAATACAAAGGAACAAATACCACCATGAAAACGTTTTTTTTGAATCGACAATCTTTCCGTTAGATGGAACTTCCGTATTCTCTATTACATTCTTTTGTTTTACTCCTTCGTTTTGCTGGGGAATCTCTTCGTTGCTAGGTACCGTGGTTGCGCTATTTTGTGAGGCGGGAGCTGAAGTATCGTGTGTGAAGTTATACGGATTGTTAAAACCTTTTGTTGGTTCGAACGGGACCCATCCGTATCCCGGAAAGTATACTTCCACCCAAGAGTGAGCATTTTTATTAGTGATTGTGTAAATGTTCTTATACTCTGAATCAGTCAATTTGTTTTCAAGAGTGCCTCCTGTATATCCTTTCACCCAGCGTGAGGGAATTCCGATAGAGCGAAGTAAAACAATCATAGATGTTGAAAAATTATTACAGTATCCGCTTTTTGTATCGAAGATAAACTGATCTGTATAATCTTGATCCTTTCCGGGAACCTTAACATGTTCTATTTCATATACAAAGGAATTATCTGCGAAGTAGCTTTCGATAGCTAATACTTGATCATATCGATTGTTTTTATCTTTTGTAAGATTTATGGCTAAGTCTTTTACCCTCTTTGGTAACGAGTCGGGTAGTTGTGTATACTTTGCTATAAAATAAGGACTTGCCTCTAGACCCTCTGCTGTTTTTACAGCTTTTAAGTCTTCGATAGAAAAATGAGGAGTCTCATAAGTTACCTTGTATTTGTTTAAGGTAGTGGAATAATTGTCTTTCATCACATAGATTTTTTCCGAAAAGGGATCTGCACTGAATGATGCATTAGAAGTAGCCTCAACCGATACTAATCCTGCGGGATAAATAAGGTGAGGGTAGTCTTTTTGCATGGTGATAATCGCTTCGGTAGTTTCCGTTTTTGTATTAGGCTCATACCAACTCACTACGTTGTTTTTATTCTTAAAAGAAATTTTTTTTGGAGTTTCAGAAATTTTCCAACCTTTTCCGGTATAAAAGTCTTTTGTTTCCACTCTCCAATATTGACTGTTTTGCATTTGCGCCGTGAAAACAATTGTGTCGTCCCATTTAAAAGGACCGCCTAATTGAGAGTCATCCATACTGTAACCAGATTTGCTGATTTCTGCCTCCTTATTCGCTGAAGGTGAATCAAATTTTAAGAAAGTATCAATATTAGACCATTGAGGACCAGGTTTTGGAGCGAAATATCCAAGGGTTATCGCAAGTATAATAGATACAGCAGTCGGTACGAGTAATCTCGGTGCAAATTTGGTGTGCCTTTGCAAGTTCTCGGACGTTTTTATGCGTTCAGTATGGAGAAGACTGAGCATGAAAAAACCAGTTATAATTGTACGGATAATCGCTCTATTCATGTCGTGTAATCCGGATATATCAAAAATTGTGATATAAATAATGGTTAAGGTAAGAAATAAGAGCCCACGTTTTTGGCGAATAATCCAATAGAGGATGAGGAAGCACAAAAACCAGAGCACTAGAAAAAATAAGAAGGTCTGAAAGACTTTGGAAAGATCCCACCAGTTTGCTTGAAAGAGAAGAGTGATATTACGAGAAAAATCAGACAAGAATTCTATCAACCAGGCAGGATGAATAAAGCTTCCCTTATAATCTACTGAATGAATCATAAATAAGATGGCTACAATCTTTATAGAAATTTGAAATCGCACTTGAAAAAAAGAGAGAACGAAGCAAATTCCTATAAATCCTGTAAAGAGATTCAGTCTTACCATGTCTGTAACTTCTATAAGTGGCCTTAACCATTCTAATAAAATGAGAAAACCGAATATGTGCATTAGGAAACTACTAATATCTCGTTTATTATTTGAAGGTAATGTTCTCATTTGCTCACCCCAAAAAATACATTTGCATAATGATTCCCATAAACCGCTTTCACAAATATTTTTCGTTTTCGCAGTGTTTCGAGTACGTTTAGCTCCCGATTTGAGAATTGATGTGCTTTTTCTTTGACGACAAATATCATGAGCCTACTGTTTTTCATTGACATACTTTCAGCAATTTTTTGAATATCGGGGGAAAGATTACTTGTCACAAGTACGAATGTTATTGGTTGATAGATTTTCTTTAACTCCATTTCTATAGTTTGAGAGAGCGGGAACATATTGTCTGCTTGTACTTTTGCTAAATGACAGAAAATTTGTTGTAATTGTGTCTCTCCATGATGTAAAGAGAAAATGGTTTGTTCTTTTCCGGTGGATATGAATGATGTTTGTGAATCATGTTTTAAGATAGATCTCAAGAGAGAAGCTGTAAACGTAACAACTAATTCAAACATGGGAGAGGGCGTTCTGTCCATAAAAATTACGGCATCATGACTTCGCTGTTGCTCAAACTCTTTTGTCATAATGTTGTTTTTTCGAGCAGTTGCCTTCCAATCGATCCATGAAAAACGGTCACCGGGTTTATAGTCTCTGACACCAGCTGAAATTGTCGCATCTCTTGCTACATTCACATTTGAGGAAAGCGTTCCTTGTTCGAAATAGCTTTCCACTTGTCTATAAGTTATGTCTATATATTGAGGGTAAACTAAAAATTTATCGGGAACTGAAAAGGTTGTCTCTTTTTCAATAATCCCAAATACATCACCAGTTTTTACACGTACACTCGAAAAGTTATGTTCACCTCTAGGGAGTGCGTCGATTGCGTATTGATATGAAATATTTCGTTTGAATCCTGGAAATAATAATACTTTTGCTTTTTTTGATTGTTTGCAGTTTTTGAATCCCATAGGTAGTACTTCTTCTACAATTAAATAAAACAAGGGAAAGGGGATTTTTCGCTTTATTGTAATAGTGCCTAAAAGTTGCTGTCCGGCTGTGTACTCCTTTTGATTTGTTATGCGTCTCACCTCGGCGTTCCATAGGGCACAAAAGGGAAACAGTAATGAATAAAGACCGAAAGGAATAAAGCTGTAAAATAGAAACCAACTTACGAATTCTCCTTGTAACATGGTGTATAGAAATGTTAAAGCAATGAATAAAACAATTACCGATAGCTTTACGACGTTATGAACTACTCGTAATAGCTGTTTCATCAGGAGTTTTTTGCCTTTTGAGCCGGAACTGGAGTCCGGGCGAGAATTTTTGTAATGATACTTTCTGGTGTTATCCCTTCAAATTTCGCCTCTATTTTTAAAATGAGTCTGTGGGACAAAACATATGGCGCTAAAAATTTAACATCATCAGGAATGACATAGTCCCTGCCATTTATGAGCGCATATGCCTGTGATGCTTTCATTAAAGCAATGGAACCACGCGGACTAGCTCCTAATTGGACGGAGTTATAAGAGCGGGTTTGATTAACGAGTTTTACGATGTAGTGCTTGATGGCTTTGGCCGTATATATTTCCCGTATGTTTTGTTGTAAGTGTAGTAATTCTCCTATTGTAATAACAGCTTGTAAATGAGAAATAGGCTTTGTTTTTTCTGTACGGTTTAAAACTTCAAACTCTTCTTCCGGTGTGGGATAGCCCATTTTTAGCTTTAGTAAGAAACGGTCAAGCTGAGCTTCTGGCAAAGGATAAGTTCCTTCATACTCGATTGGATTTTGTGTAGCTATTACAAAAAATGGCTTCGGTAAAGGTCTTGTTATCCCATCTACTGTTATATTGCCTTCTTCCATACTTTCAAGCAAGGCTGATTGCGTTTTCGGTGATGTACGGTTAATTTCATCAGCTAGTACAATATTTCCCATAATAGGTCCTGACATAAATTTGAATTGTAATTCTTTCGGATTATAAATAGAAACACCTGTTACATCTGATGGCAGTAAATCAGGAGTGAATTGAATCCTTTTGAAATCTGCATCGATGGATTTGGCAAGGGCTTGTACCATCATTGTTTTCCCAACACCTGGAACATCTTCTAATAGTACATGACCTTCAGCTAAGAGAGCCGCCAAGATCAGGGTAATTTCCTTTCGTTTTCCAACCATCACCTTCTCAATATTATTGATTATCTTTTCTACAACTGGATGCAAAGAATCGAGTTGCGTCATCGTACCCCTCCCAATTTCATTTTCTTTTTCTAGTTCTAGTTCATTCAATTAATCCCACTATTTGCGGGCAGTAAGACCCTCATCTCAAAATCTGGAGAAAACAAAGAAGTTTGGTGGAGTCGGGCTGCCTGTAAAAAACCGAGATTAGTGGGGGATGAAGAAAAAACCACTGATTAAGGTTTCACTTTATTGTGATAAGTATGGTCTATGTAAATAACTCGTGTAAAATAAAATTTGTTTTTGGGATTTTTATTTCAGGGGGAAAGCAAATCTAAGGGGCAAGGAAAGAAAAATTTGCTTGAAATAGTTGGCACTGTTGAGGAATTTCCCCCTTTTTATCACATTATATAATTTCTATGTTATCTAAGGAAATCCTACTCTGCGTTTTTTAATTGTTTTGTTTTGATATAAAAATATTTCACTAGAAACATAGATCAACCGGTATCAGGTAATAACTAAAAAGAACCTTTTTAAATAGAAACTCATGTCTCAATGAGATGTGATTTTTTTAATTAATATAGTGTAAGGAAAAGAGGGGAGTAAACATTTATTACATAGACAACAGTACCTTGCAATAAATAATAGTAAATGGTATATTATGGTTAAAGTAAGTACCTTATATTGAATAGTACTGACTGGGAAGGAGGATTGTCTTTGAACGTCCAGTTTAAAAAAGGCGTGCTAGAGCTTTGTGTACTGGCACTTGTGAAAAGAAAAGATTGCTACGGTTATGAACTCGTTCAGCAAATCTCCAATAAATTTTTAATATCAGAAGGCTCGGTGTACCCGTTACTCCGTCGGTTAACAAAAGAGGGGTATTTTCAAACGTATTTAAAAGAATCAACGGAAGGGCCACCGCGTAAATATTATCAATTAACAAATCAAGGGGAAGCACAGCTCCATTCACTTGTAACGGAGTGGCGCGATTTTGCTAAAGGGGTACAAGAAATTATTGAAGAGGTGTAATGGGATGAATAAAGAACAGTTTCTTTGCGAATTATCGGAACAGCTTAGAAAGCTCCCAGAAGAAGAAAGGCGAGATATTTCATATGACTATGAAGAGCATTTTCAGTTTGGATTCGAAGAGGGGAAGACAGAATCTGAAATTGTAAAAGGGCTCGGTTCGCCAAAAACAATTGCGAAAGAAATGCTAGCTTTATATCGTTTTGATGAGATGAAAAAGGATCCTTCTGCTTCCAATATAACAAGAGCTGTAATGGCAGCAATTGGTCTTAGTTTATTAAATTTTATTATTGTATTAGGTCCTTTAATCGCAATTGTAAGTTTTATATTTGCGCTTTGGGTTGGCGGAATTGCCAGTGTAATTTCACCATTCTTTGTAATCATTAAAATACTAATGGGCAATTTCTTATGGCTGGATGTATTTGTTGCTATTACGTTTGTTGGCGTGGGGTTATTGTTGTGCATAGGAGCTTACTACTGTACAAACTGGTTTAAAAATTTTTGTGTGCGCTATGTCAATTGGAATCTCAAAATGATTAAAGGGGGATAGGGAAATTGAAAAAAATATTGTTAGGGGCTGTTGCGTGTATCATTATTGGAGTGATTGGTATATCGCAAACATATACAAAAACAGTAGCTACAGTGGAAAAGGGAGACATGGAAAAGGTTATTAAAAATGAAGCAATTAAGAATGTAGAAATTGCTTTGGACGCTGGAGATGTTACGATTCAGAAAGGGAATGATTCCTCTTTTTATGTAAAACAGTCAGGTAATTTGGAAAACCAAAAAGTTACTATTGATGAAAAAGACGATACATTAAAGGTGCAAGGAAAAGTGAAAAAAGGAATTTCATTTGATTTTTCATTTTTATCTTTTGGGTTTAAAACGCCTGAAATAACGGTTGTTATTCCAGAACGAGCATATCAAGAATTAAAGGTGAATTCATCTGCAGGGAAAATAGAAGTGAGTGATATAAAAAGTGATTATGTAAACGTTTCGACGCTTGGTGGGGACGTAGAATTAGAGAAAATAACGGCAAAAAAGGTCGAAGGGTCTTCTGAAGCTGGTGAAATAAAAGTAAAGCAAGTAAGCGGGAAAGTTGTAGCGAAAACAACAGGTGGAGATGTGGATGTTATTGATCATGACTCTAAATACGATGTGGAAGCAAGTTCAACTGCTGGAGATATTAATATTCGTTTACTCGAGAAGCCTCAAGATGCGACTGTCAGTGGAAAGACTTATGCAGGGGAAGTGAGAATTTTTAAGGAAGAAGATAGGGATATAACGCTTGGAAATGGTAGTGTGAAAATTAATGGGAAAACGTCTGCTGGAGACGTTACAATTGAAGTGAATTAAAAAAATAGACCAGAGAAGGTCTATTTTTTTAATGTAAATCACGATATACGCCAATTACTTTCCCGATAACCGATACTTGTTTTAAAATGATAGGTTCAAGGGAAGAGTTTTCCGGTTGTAAGCGAAAATGATCCTTTTCCTTATAAAAACGTTTTACTGTTGCTTCGTTATCTTCTGTTAATGCAACCACAATCTCACCATTGTATGCAGAATGCTGCTGGCGAACAACCACTAAATCTCCATCGAAGATACCTGCTTCAATCATACTATCTCCAGAAATTCGTAACATAAAAACTTGATCTGCTCCAGCAACGATGCTTGCAGGAAGTGGGAAGTGTTCTTCTACACTTTCAACGGCTGTAATCGGTAAACCAGCTGTAACTTTTCCGACAATTGGTACTTGAACAACTGATTGTGTGTTTGTGTTAATTCTTTCGTCTCCCAAGATTTCAATGGCTCTTGGTTTTGTTGGATCACGTCGAATATAACCTTTCTCTTCTAGACGTGATAAATGTCCGTGCACTGTAGAACTAGAAGCAAGGCCGACTGCTTGACCAATTTCACGTACGGAAGGTGGATAACCTTTTTCTTGTACTTTTAGTTTAATGAAGTCGAGAATGTCTTGCTGGCGCTTTGTTAACTTTTCCATGTTTTTTAACACCTCGTTTTCTTTTAATTTTCTTATTAATAAGTATAACACGCGAAAAAATATTCTACAAACATAAGTTCGAACAGAATCTGAATTTATGCTAAACTAATAGAAAAATCAAAATGAGGAAGAGGGTTTCAAAATGAATGCAATCATTTATGCTCGTGTAAGTACAACAAAAGAAGCGCAGGAAACATCGTTAGCACGTCAAAAAGATGAATTGTTGCATTTAGCTGATCGGTATCAAATGAATGTTATCAAGGTAATTGAGGAGCAGGCGAGCGGCTATACAATTGAGCGTGATGGTATATTAGAGGTACTAGATATCATTCGGGATGAACAGGTTGATGTACTACTTATTCAAGATGAAACACGTCTTGGTAGAGGGAATGCAAAGATTGCTTTAATGCACTGTTTACATAAAGAAGGAGTAAAAGTGTACACACATACGCATAATGGTGAATTACAGCTTTCAGATTCTGATTCAATGGTACTCAATATTATTGGCATAGTAGAAGAATATCAGAGAAAAATTCATAATTTAAAGATTAAACGTGGTATGCAAAGAGCGGTAGAAAAAGGATTTCGCCCAGAAAAAAATCTAAAAAATCGTCATTTAAGTACAGGGCGTGAGAAAAAAGAAGTACCAATTGAAGAGATTGTACGGTTGCGCCGAAATGAATTAACATTTGAAGAAATTGCTGCGACACTTCGTGGCTTTGGGCATGATGTATCAAAAGCTACGGTACACCGCAGATACGTGGAGTATACGAAGCAATTGCTTGATAAACAGGACTAACTATTGTATGATAATAATCAGTTTTAAGTAGAAAGGGGATTCGAGATGCTAAGTCACGAACTCATTGAACGTATTAACTTCTTAGCGAAAAAAGCAAAAGCTGAAGGTTTAACTGAAGAAGAACAACGTGAGCGCCAATCGCTCCGTGAACAATATTTAAAAGGATTTCGTCAAAATATGCTAAACGAATTAAAAGGAATTAAAGTCGTTAACGAAGAGGGGAAAGATATTACCCCGTCGAAATTAAAAGCACTAAAGAAGCAAGATAATGAAAAATTAAATTAAAAGATGGGCAGAGCCCATCTTTTTTGATTTTAATAGAAACATTGGTTATTTGATAACTTTCCAATTCTGGTTAGTTGTCGCTTCAATTGTTCCTCGTTCTAATATGTAATTCGCAATAAGTTCGGACATATCAATGGGTACATCTTTTACGATGGGCTTATTTTGATACATAAAATAATTTCCTCCCCCACTTGCACGATAATTATTCATGACTACATCATATTCTTGATCAAATTGAATAGGGGTCCCGTCGTATTGTAAGGAAACCACTCTTTCACCAACTGGTTTTGAAATGTCTAATATGTAGGAAATTCCTTCCCACATATCGTAATTATAATGCTGCGGTTTTGGCTCAATATAAGCCGGGTTTACAATAATTTCCCCATCTGTATGCAACGTGAAATATTCAGCAGATAGTTCAAGAGCTTCTTTTATATCTTTCCCTGTAACACGTATGACCCTTAATGTATTTGGATAAATATAATTTGAAACAATATCTCTCATTGTAATATGTTTTGGAAAGCCAGAAGATTCATTATGAAACAGGCTTGTACAAGAAATGTTGACTCCAGCTACTTCCATTTGTACTTTATTTATAAATTCGATAAAGGGATGATCTTGTAAACGTACTTGCATTGCATCATGAATTCGCATGTCACCAATGATGGTGCCGATTGGCTGATCGAGCCATTTTTGTGTCTGGCTTTCATAGCTAGATACAAGTTCAAGCACTTCTTCGTCTGCTTGAACACCTTGTGCAGATAACAGTTCTGAATGACATTTCTTGATTATCCACCGATTGTTATTTTGTTCTAACTCCACTTGAACTTTCCCTAATGAATGGCCATTACATCCAGTTTGTAAAATTGTTACACCGTTTACTTTTGTATTAGAAATATAGCGGTGTTGGTGTCCAGTTAATAATATATCGATTCCTTCTATTTCTTGGCACATTGCATATCCTTGATTTTCTCCTGTTAAAATTTCCGTCGGTTCTCCAGTTTGTAAATCACGTTCAAAACCACCGTGATATGCTACGACTAATAAGTCTGGTTGCTCGTGTTTACGAATGTGAGAAACCCATTTTTTTGTTGTTTCTAACGCATCTTCAAATAGTAAATCTTTAATATGATGCGGCAACTCCCAATTCGGAATGTAATGCGTTGTAACTCCCAAGATAGCGATTTTTATAGTAGGTTGTATATGTTTAATGATATATGGTTTCCCAAAGTAAGGTTTTTTTGTCTGCTTATTTAAAATATTTGCGGATAGATAGGGCATAGTTGAATCTGATACCGCTTTGTTTAATACATCCATTCCATAATTAAACTCGTGATTTCCAATAATGGCTGCATCATAACTGATGTGATTGGCGAGTAGAGTCATTGGATTGTTTTTATGTTGCTCATATGTAGCGTAGTGATAAGTGAATGGAGTTCCTTGAATGAAATCACCATTGTCGATTACAATTACATGTTCACATTGGGAACGCTCTTGTTTGATACGGGTTGCTATTTTTGCTAACCCTATTTCTGCTGTTTCGTTATTTTGATAGTGCAGTGGATAAACAGTACCGTGTACATCGCTTGTTAATAGAAGATTTATGTGTACAGTATCATGTTGGTTCAAAAGTATCATCCCCGTTCAAAATTATCTAATACTAATCATAACAGATAATATTGAATGGGGATGTGTAGAATGTTTAGAATGTTTAGAATGTGTAAATATTCTGTAAATAAACTCCCGTATGGAAAAATCTATGTTATATTTCTACATGTTTACGGCTTGTCATTTTATAACTTAAAAAATTGGAGGCTTTGATATGTTCAAAAAGGTTTTCGCAATGGGAGTAACAGCTGTACTAGCGGTCGGTTTATTGAGTGGTTGTGGAGCAAAAGAATCAAGTGCAAGTAAAGATGAAGATACGAAAAAAGGGTATGTGCCCAAAACATTAAATGTTCAGTTCGTTCCTTCACAAAATGCTGATACGTTAGAGGCAAAAGCAAAACCATTAGAAAAATTGTTAAGTGATAAGCTTAATATTCCTGTAAAGGTCAGTGTTTCAACAAATTACAATACAATTGTAGAAGCGATGGCATCTAAGCAAGTGGATGTGGGCTTTCTGCCACCGACTGCATATGTGTTAGCACATGAAAAGAAAGCGGCGAATGTAATATTACAGGCGCAACGCTTTGGGGTAGATGATTCGACAGGAGAGCCTACAAAAGATTTAGTGGACTTTTATAAATCTGAGTTTGTCGTAAAGAAAGATTCCAATATTAATAGTATTAACGATTTAAAAGGTAAAAAAATCGGATATCAAGATGTAACATCTTCTGCAGGATATGTGTGGCCAGCGGCAGTGTTAATGAAAGAGGGCATTGATCCGTTAAAAGATGTGAAACCTGTTACATTAAAAGGCCATGACCAATCTATTATTGCACTTTTAAACGGTGATGTTGATGCGGCGGTTGTATTCCAAGATGCTCGTAATATTGTTAAAAAAGATTATCCAGATGTATTTGATAAGACTAAAATTGTGAAGTTCACAGAAAAAATTCCAAATGATACGATTTCTGTACGTTCTGATTTAGATGCTGAATGGAGTAAAAAATTACAAGATGCGTTTATTGAAATTGGAAAGAGTGAAGAAGGTCATAAAATTATTAAAGAGGTATATTCACATGAAGGATATGTGAAATCTGATGATAGTAAATTTGATATCGTTCGTGACTACGGAAAGAAAGTAAAAACGCAGTAATCCATAGGAGAGTTTTGAATGATAATGAAAAATGGCTAACTAGCTGAAATGTTATTCAGTTTCAGTTAGTTAGCCGTTTTTCGGTTTCTTATAACATTTAGAAAGTAGGTAAGATGTGTGATAGAATTTCAAAACGTTTCTAAAGTATATCCGAATGGTACAAAAGGTTTGCGCAATATTAATATGAAGATACATAAAGGTGAATTTGTTGTAATGGTTGGTTTATCCGGAGCTGGAAAATCAACACTTCTTCGATCTATTAATAGGCTTCATGAAATTACAGAAGGAGAAATTGTAATTGATGGACAATCGATTACAGCTGCAACAGGAAAAGGATTACGGCGTCTTCGCCGCGATATTGGCATGATCTTTCAAAGTTTTAACCTTGTAAAGAGGTCTACTGTATTAAAGAATGTATTAGCTGGACGTGTTGGATATCATTCTACACTGCGTACAACACTAGGACTTTTTCCGAAACAGGACGTAGAGCTTGCATTTCGGGCACTAGAACGTGTGAATATTTTAGAAAAAGCATATACGAGGGCTGATGAATTATCAGGAGGTCAACAGCAACGTGTTTCAATTGCGAGAGCATTAGCACAGGAAGCGAAAATCATTTTAGCAGATGAACCAGTTGCTTCTTTAGATCCACTTACTACGAAACAAGTGATGGATGATTTAAAGCAAATCAACCAGGAATTTGGGATTACGACAATTGTAAACTTACATTCTATTGATTTGGCAAGGGAATATGCAACGCGTATCATTGGATTGCATGCAGGGGAAATAGTGTTTGATGGACCGGTAGAAGAAGCAACTGACGAGAAATTTGCTGAAATTTATGGTCGTTCTGCTCAAAAACATGAATTCTTAGGAGTGGCGGTTAAATGAGTGAGCTAACAATAAATACGAAAACAATACCAAAGCCCTCGAGCAAACTGAAGCATTTGTTAACTTTTATTCTTATCATTTTATTATTTTGGGGAAGTAGTATACAAGTGGAGGCATCATTTTCAAAGCTTGTAACAGGTTTGCCAAATATGTTGGATTTGCTTAGAGAAATGGTGCCTCCAGATTGGAGTTATTTTAAGACAATTACCCCTGCCATTTTGGATACGATTCGAATGGCTATCATCGGAACAACTTTAGGGGCAATTCTGGCTATTCCACTTGCTTTATTAGCGGCCAATAATGTGTTTTCAACTCCTATTTTGTATGGTCCGGCTCGATTTATTTTAAATTTTATTCGGACGATACCAGATCTATTATTAGCAGCGATTTTTGTTGCAATTTTTGGAATTGGTCCACTTCCAGGTATTTTAGCTCTTACGTTTTTTTCAGTTGGACTGATTGCAAAATTATTATATGAAACGATTGAATCAATTGATTCAGGTCCATTAGAAGCGATGACAGCTGTAGGGGCGAATAAAGTGCAGTGGATCGTATATGGAGTGATTCCACAAGTAATGGCGCATTTTGTTTCTTATGTATTATATACATTTGAAGTAAACGTACGTGCAGCGGCTGTTTTAGGTTTAGTCGGGGCAGGTGGGATCGGATTATACTATGATCGCACACTTGGATTTTTACAATATCAACAAACCGCTTCTATTATTATCTATACGCTTGTTGTTGTATTGATGATTGATTATATAAGTACAGTATTACGGGAGAAATTATGATGAGTAAACCGACAATAATTGTGCCAAAACCGAAGAAACTAAGTTTATATCGCTGGATTATTCTTATTGCACTTGCGGTCTTATATGTATGGGCATTTTCAGGAGTGCCTGTTGAGGGAATAAAGGACACAGCTGGACAAATTACTAAGGCGATTATGACTGGGATAGTAAATCCAGATTGGGCATATGTATCTTCACCAGATGGTGAGGATTTGTTGCACGGTTTAATTGATACGCTAGCAATTGCTATATTAGGGACATTTGTATCTGCTTTTTTGTCCATACCATTTGCATTTTGGGCGGCGGCAAATATGAGTACAGGAAAAGTAACATCGTCAGCAGGGAAATTTGTGCTCAGTTTTATTCGTACGTTTCCTGAATTAGTTATGGCTCTTCTATTTATAAAAGCAGTGGGTCCTGGTTCTTTTGCAGGTGTGTTAGCTTTAGGATTGCATTCAATTGGTATGTTAGGGAAATTGTATTCTGAAGGAATTGAAAATATAGAGAAAGGTCCTACTGAGGCACTTGTTGCTACTGGAGCAAACCGTTTTCAAGTACTTTGGTATGCAGTATTGCCGCAAGTATTACCGGACTTTTTATCTTATACGCTCTATCGATTTGAAATTAATGTTCGCTCTGCCACAATTTTAGGTGTTATCGGGGCAGGGGGAATTGGTACACCACTTATTTTTGCATTAAGCTCTCGAAATTGGCCCCGTGTAGGAATCATTTTACTTGGGATTATTATGATGGTTATTATCATTGATTTTATTTCCAGTTCAATTCGAAAACGGGTTGTATAAAATAAAACTTTTTGGCTTGTTTATAAGGATATGGAGTGTCAGTAATAGTAATAAATGAAGATGTAGTTAATTCCTTTTATTACCAAAATAAAAACAGTGAAAAAGTATGGCGGATTGAATACCCATACATGTTGGAAATCAAAGCTTTGTCACAAAAAAATCAAAAAACATCAACATATTTGTCGATACATGTTGTATAATCTTGCGTGGGAAGCTATCATATAAATGTGTAAAACGTTTACTAATATAAGCGAAGGGAAGAATAGCATGTCACATTCAATCGAACAACTTTCTATCAACACGATTCGCACATTATCCATTGATGCGATTGAAAAAGCAAACTCTGGTCATCCAGGAATGCCAATGGGTGCAGCACCAATGGCCTATACATTATGGACACAATTTATGAAACATAATCCAAATAACCCAACGTGGTTTAACCGCGATCGTTTCGTATTATCTGCAGGTCATGGTTCAATGTTATTATACAGCCTACTTCATCTATCTGGTTACGACGTAACAATGGACGATTTAAAGAACTTCCGTCAATGGGGAAGTAAAACTCCAGGACATCCTGAGTATGGTCATACTGCAGGTGTAGATGCAACAACTGGTCCACTTGGACAAGGTATTTCAACAGCTGTTGGTATGGCAATGGCTGAAAGACATTTAGCAGCGAAGTATAACCGCGATGCTTACAATGTAGTTGATCACTACACATACGCAATTTGTGGTGATGGCGATTTAATGGAAGGCGTTTCTGCTGAAGCATCTTCGTTAGCTGCACACTTAGGATTAGGTCGACTTGTTGTGTTATACGATTCTAATGATATTTCATTAGATGGTGATTTAAATCGTTCATTCTCTGAAAGTGTAGAAGATCGTTATAAAGCATACGGTTGGCAAGTAATCCGTGTTGAGGATGGAAACGATGTGGAAACGATTGCGAAAGCAATTGAGGAAGCGAAAGCTGACGAAAAACGCCCAACGCTAATTGAAGTAAGAACAACAATTGGTTTCGGTTCTCCAAATAAATCAGGAAAATCTGCTTCACACGGTTCTCCACTTGGCGTAGACGAAACAAAATTAACAAAAGAAGCATATGCTTGGACTGCTGAGCAAGACTTCCATGTAGCAGAAGAAGTATATGATAACTTCCGTAAAACAGTACAAGATGTTGGTGAAACTGCGCAAGCAGAGTGGAACACTATGTTAGGTGAATATGCACAAGCATATCCAGAATTAGCAAACGAACTGCAAGCAGCAATGAACGGTCAACTTCCAGAAGGTTGGGAGAAAAACTTACCAACTTATGAATTAGGATCAAAAGCAGCAACTCGTAATTCTTCAGGTGCTGTAATTAATGCAATTGCAGAGTCTGTACCATCATTCTTCGGTGGATCTGCTGACCTTGCTGGTTCTAACAAAACATACATGAATAACGAAAAAGACTTTACAAGAGATGATTACAGCGGTAAAAACATTTGGTACGGTGTACGTGAGTTCGCAATGGGAGCAGCAATGAACGGTATTGCACTTCATGGCGGTTTAAAAACTTACGGTGGTACGTTCTTCGTATTCTCTGACTACTTACGTCCAGCAATTCGTCTTGCAGCGTTAATGCAATTGCCTGTAACATATGTGTTTACACATGACAGCATCGCTGTTGGTGAAGATGGTCCAACGCATGAACCAGTTGAACATTTAGCAGCGCTTCGTGCAATGCCGAATGTATCTGTTATTCGTCCTGCTGATGGTAACGAATCTGTTGCAGCTTGGAAATTAGCGTTAGAATCTACAAAAACACCAACTGCATTAGTCTTAACTCGTCAAGATCTTCCAACATTAGAAGGTGCAAAAGACGATACTTATGAAAAAGTAGCAAAAGGTGCATATGTCGTTTCTGCAAGCAAGAAAGAAACAGCTGATGTAATTTTACTTGCAGCTGGTTCTGAAGTAAGCTTAGCAATTGAAGCGCAAAAAGCATTAGCGGCAGATGGTGTTGATGCAACTGTTGTCAGCATGCCATCTATGGATCGCTTTGAAGCACAATCTGCTGAGTACAAAGAATCTGTATTACCAAAAGCAGTAACAAAACGTTTCGCAATCGAAATGGGTGCTACATTCGGATGGCACCGTTACGTTGGTCTTGAGGGAGATGTACTAGGTATCGATACATTCGGTGCTTCTGCTCCTGGTGAAAAGATCATGGAAGAGTATGGATTCACTGTAGAAAATGTTGTTCGCAAAGTAAAAGAAATGCTTTAATGATTTGTGAAAAATCTCTCCGGCATGGAGAGATTTTTCTATGTAAATGAGTTTATTCGACAGAAAAAGTTTTTTCTTTCTCCGTAGTCAGACAATCATTGCATATTTTCTTCTATATAATTTAGAGAAAAAGGTTGTCCAGATCGGGAGGGGAAAAATGAAAACATATGAATTGTATTTAATTCAAGAAGATATTGCGAAGACATACTTTGGTCGTGAATATTTGTTTTTCGATTTATTTGCTCGATTTTCAGAATCTGGTTCCCTTTCGGAAAAGAAAGTGTTATATAAGCAGATGAAGTATATTACGATGCCATTACAAGTAATGAAAATTCACCATAAATTAGAACAAGCTTTACGTAGGCTCGGGAAATATGATAGAACACATCATACACACATGCTTTATACTGGGGCAGAGTATGGAGAAATAACGGTAAAATCACAATATATTCAAATGAGCACATCTGGAAATGCTTCAATGGAAACGACTTTTTTTGAAGTACTCAGGAAATGTGAATTGACATTTTTAGCAATGGATTATGAAAATAAAAAGTATGGTTGGCTAAATCCTTTGAAACAAGTACGAACATATGTGTAAAAATGTCGAATACAATCTTGTCTTATTGAAAAGGTTTTAGTACACTGTAAGGTAGACAACATGAAGGAGGAAAATATATGTCAGTTTGGGTAGTTGTTCTAGTGGGCGTATTAGCACTAGTAGCAGGCGTGGCGTTAGGATTTTTCATCGCCCGCAAATATATGATGAATTACTTACAAAAAAATCCACCAATTAATGAACAAATGTTAAAAATGATGATGATGCAAATGGGACAAAAACCATCCCAAAAGAAAATCAATCAAATGATGAGCGCAATGAACAAACAACAAATGAAATAAGCGCTGAAGGGCACTCGATAAGAGTGCCCTTTCCTTTTGGGTAAATTAAATATTTAAAACTTTTAAAAATTCTGTATTTTTGGTAAACTGAAAACATCGCTCATTTTAGGGGAGGGGATATAATGAAAGTATTTTTTAATTTAGCTTGGTTTTTTAAACAAGAGAAACGGGCGTACATAACGGGCATTATTTTGTTGTTTGGTGTAGCACTTCTTGAACTTGTAGCACCCAAAGTAATTGGAATTGTTGTAGACGAAATTAACAATCAAACATTGACATCTGAAAAATTGTTAAAATGGGTTGTTCTTTTAGTTGTTGTCGGAATTACAATGTACATATTACGTTATATATGGCGTATTATGATTTTTGGATCTTCTTTGAAGCTTGCACGCCAATTACGAAAGAAGTTATATGAACATTTTACGAATATGAGTCCATCTTTTTATCAATCACATCGTACAGGTGATCTAATGGCGCATGCAACAAATGATATTCAAGCAATTCAACAAACTGCTGGATCGGGTGTATTAACACTTGTTGATTCGTTAGCTGTGGGTGGATGTGTACTGGTGGCTATGGGGTTTACTATTAGTTGGAAGTTAACGCTAGTAAGTTTAATTCCCATGCCGATTGTAGCAATTTCTACTAATTATTATGGTACTTTATTACACAGACGCTTCCATAAAGCACAACAAGCGTTTTCTGAAATCAATGATAAAGTACAAGAAAGTATGAGTGGAATGAAGGTCATTCGCTCGCTTGGTCAAGAAAAGGAAGATTTACAGGCGTTTCGAAAGAAGTCGGAAGATGTTGTACATAAAAATATGCTGGTAGCACGTATTGATTCTTTATTTGATCCAACAATTGCTCTTATTGTCGGTTTTTCGTTTTTAATTGCTGTTTGTTATGGATCGCTCTTAGTTGTACGCGGCGAATTAACAGTTGGTGAATTGATCACATTTACAACATACTTAGGGACGCTTGTTTGGCCGATGCTGGCGTTTGGATGGCTTTTTAATATCATGGAACGCGGACGCGCATCGTATGACCGCGTGGAAAAAATCCTATCACAGACTTCAGATGTTGTGAATAAAGAGGATGCAATACATAATGTGGCAAGCGGTGATATTTCGTTTGCAATTGATACGTTTTCTTATAAGAAAAATGAAACTCTTCATTTAGAGGACATTTATTTTACTTTGAAAAAGGGTGAAACATTAGGGGTTGTTGGACGGACAGGCGCAGGAAAAACAACGTTATTAAAATGTTTAATCAGGGAATATGATCATTTTAATGGGGGATTAAAAGTGGGGAATCAAGATATTCGTGATATGACGCTTCACGGTATTCGATCTGCTATTTCATATGTGCCGCAGGATCATTTTTTATTTTCAGCAAGTATAGGTGAAAATATTGCGTTTGGAAAGGTAGATGCTACATATAAAGAAATTACGCGTGCTGCTGATATCGCTTGTATCCACGATGATATTGTTCGGTTTCCGGAAGGATACGATACGGTAGTCGGGGAGAGAGGGGTTTCCTTATCAGGTGGACAAAAACAGCGGATTTCTATTGCACGTGCGTTATTAACGGATGCTGAAATTTTGATTTTAGATGATTGCTTATCCGCAGTTGATGCAAAGACAGAGGAAACAATTTTAACTGCTTTGAAACGAGAAAGGGCGCAAAAAACAACGATTATTACGGCGCATCGATTAAGTGCCATTCAACATGCAAACCTTATTCTTGTTGTTGAGGAGGGGGGAATTGTACAGCGAGGAACACATGAACAACTAATGGAACAAAATGGCTGGTATAAAGAGATGTATGAAAGTCAACAGTTAGAGGCGTTAGTTGAGAAAGGGGGCATATAATGACTGAGAAAAAAAGAAGTGATTTGTGGCGATTGCTGTCTTACATGAAACCATATAAAGGCTTATTATCACTGGCATTCTTATTTCTAGTTGGTGCAACTGTTACAGAAATGATGGGGCCGTTTTTAATTAAGCAGTTTCTTGATGAACATCTAGTTCCGCGTAACTTTGAACAGTCGGCACTTGTGACTTTATTTGTTGTATACATGATTGCTCATTTGTTAAAGGTTTTATTTACGTATTTAAATTTACTGTATTTCCAAAATATTGCGTTCAAAATTGTGCAAGATATGCGCGTTGAGGTGTATGAACATGTACAAAGGTTGTCACTAAGCTTTTTTGATCGTACACCAATTGGTACGCTTGTATCGCGTATAACAAATGATACAGAAGCGATTAAAGACTTCTATGTGAGTGTGTTATCAACATTTGTAAAAAATGTGGTGTTTTTAATTGGAATTTTAGTAGCGATGTTTTTACTAGATGTGAAACTTGCGTTGTTTTCCCTTTTATTAATTCCAATTATGTTGACCGTTATGGCGATGTATCGCCGAAAGAGCTCTATGTTTTATTTAGAGCTTCGTAATCAATTGAGTATTTTAAATGCAAAGCTAAATGAATCGATTCAAGGAATGAATATTGTGCAAGTGTTTCGCCAAGAGAAGCGGATGCGAAAAGAATTTGAAGAAGTAAATAATAAACATTACCGTGCTGGGCGCCGTACGTTAAAATTAGATGCATTATTTTTACGTCCAGCCACAGATCTTGTTCATATTGTAGCGATTGCATTAGTGCTTGCCTTATTTGGAATTGACGCTTTGAATAGTCCGGTTGAAGTTGGGGTGTTATATGCTTTTGTTAACTATATTGACCGTTTCTTCCAACCTGTAAATGAAATGATGATGAAACTATCTTTCTTCCAGCAAGCACTCGTTTCGTCATCTCGTGTCTTTCATTTGATGGATGAAAAAGACTTAGCACCTGTTCAACAAGGAAATGAAGAGCCGAAAGTACGTGAAGGTGAAATTGAATTTAAAGACGTTACCTTTTCCTATGATGGAAAACGTGATGTTTTGAAAAATGTATCTTTTCATGTAAAACCAGGGCAAACGATTGCTTTTGTTGGACATACTGGAAGCGGGAAAAGTACAATTATGAACTTATTGATGCGATTTTACAATATTAAAGCAGGGAATATTCTAATAGACGGTGTAAACTTAGAGAAATTTGAGGAGCAGGAAATTCGAAAAAGAATCGGTCTTGTGCTGCAAGATGCTTTTTTGTTTGCAGGAAATGTGAAACAAAATATTCGTATGTATAATGAAGGTATTACTGATGAAGAAATAGAAGAAGCGGCGCACTTTGTGCAGGCAAATACGTTTATTGAAAAGTTACCAGAGCGGTATGATACTGAAGTAGTAGAAAGAGGAGCTGCATTCTCAAGTGGACAACGTCAACTTATTGCTTTTGCGAGAACAATTGCGACAAATCCGAAAGTACTAGTATTAGACGAAGCGACAGCAAATATTGATACAGAAACAGAAGAAGCGATTCAAACAGCACTGCAGCGCATGAGAAAAGGGAGAACAACAATAGCAATTGCACACAGGTTGTCTACAATACAAGATGCCGATCAAATATTTGTTATGCATGAAGGAGAAATTGTAGAACGAGGAACACATCAAGAGTTACTTAGCAAACAAGGGTTATACTATAATATGTATTTACTTCAGAATAAAGGAAGCCTTCAAAAAGCCTTGTAATCAAGGCCTTTGAAGGCTTTTTTCTTAATTATTTTTTATCACAAGCTATTCCATCGCCGTCACGATCTAAATGTTTTGCATAACCTGGTTCACCAGCTTTTATTGGAGCGGCTCCGGCCTTTCTAGCTTCGTCACAAGATTTGTAATGTACGTTAGTATTATTTTGTTTAGTGTCTGGCGCGGTAGCAGACGTTGTTTTGGTTTTTGCAATAGAATCTTTTTCAAATTGCTTTACCTCATCCATTGTTGCAAATGTTTTCACATCAAAAACTTTAACCCCATCAACACAAACTACTACTAAGCCATCAGTAGCCTGTAATACTTTACCAACATTTCCTTTACCTAATGAAATATCCACAGGATGATCTACATTCATCTCTTTATTTTTATTGATGTAATCATTGAAAGGCATATTTACTGGGAATGCAGTTTGTAAATCAGAAACTGAATAAGTCTTTTTTTCGTCCTTTGTTTTAGTTTCCATAGCCTTATTTTCTTTTTCAGAAGATGGCTGTGTTGTTGCTTTATTTTCTTGTTTCGTAACTGTAGTTTCCGTTTCTTTTTTTGTAGTATTTTTGTCGCCATTAAAACATGAAGCTAGTAAAACTACTATGAGAATAATAATACCTAAACAGCCTAAACAACCACAACCACGTCGTTTGTTTTCTTCTTTTTGAGTTTTGTTTGACATAGTGCTCCCCCTATATATTAAAATCACAATAGTTAGTATAACAAATTTAGATAATGAATTTACAAAAAGTTGAATTTATAAACTGTTTTTTGTAAGAAATATTATTTCTACAACCAATACAAAAGCTAATTCCATGAAAGAACTGACTTTGTATGTGTTACAGCACGAATGAATTCATCAAATTAATTTGTGAAAGTATACGTAATGCAAGAAATATGAAAAAGTGATAACACTATTTAATTTTTACATGTAGTTGATAAATAGCATAGTATAATAGAAGAGATACGTTTTTGATATGTAAGAAATAATGAAGTATTGAATAAAGGAGCAGGAAAATGGAATATGTACTTATATGTGTGATCCTAGCACTATTAGCGGGAGTATTTGTACTGTTTTATAAGAATAAACAGTTAGAATCAGAGAATCAACAAGTAGCATTTGAAAAGACACAAGCAATAGAAAACCATCAAGGTGAGATTGCGGCTACGGTTGCAAATTATGAACAGCAGCAAGAAACACTAAAAAGCGTAGAGAAGAAAAAATATAATGATTTAAAAGTGAGTACAGCTAGAGAAGTTGAAAATATGCGAATGATGAAGAACCAACTAGTTGTACAACACAGTAAAGAACGCAGTGAAATGCAACAAAAACATAGTCATGAGATACATAGGTTGCAAAATCTAATTACAGATTTAAAAGCGTATTCTAGAAATGTAGAAGAAATGAACACGCATGAAATGTTACATGATATGAAACGAGGCTTTGTTCAACAAGGAATCCTCACAGAAAATGAGCTATATATTATTCCAAATGTATTTTTACCTAAAGTATCGAGTCGAAATAGAAGTAAGATGGAAAATCGTCGGATTGATCATTTGTTGTTATTGACAACTGGAATATATGTAATTGAGACAACAGAATGGCAAGGAAGGATGATACATGGGTTAACGAAAGAAAACGCAGGGGTATATTCATTTATGATTGATGAGATTGGTAAACATCAACATGAATATGATAAAGAAGAAACATTTGTTTTTACGACAGAGGGAGATTCAGGGACTTTGAAGGTAGTAAATGAAGGGAACCCTGCTTATAAAGCAAAACACCTTTCAATAATTTTATATGAGTATTTGAAAGAGATGAATCCGAAAGTTTTAAAAGAAGAAGTGAAGCCAATTGTATATTTTGGAAATGAGATAAATGGAAGCGGACATGAAATCATCGACATTTCTAATGATACACTACCGAAGTTGAAGGATAGAGAACAACTTGTTACTTATTTCAGAAATGGAATGTTAAAAGAAAAAGTGTTATATACAGTACAAGAATTACAAGAAATAAAAGAAATGGTCGAACGTATGGAAGATGTGGAGGTGTAAAAGAAACAATATGATGTGATAAAGGTGGTTTTTTATTGGGGAAATATAGAGATTTTTTATTGTGGGGAACATTATATGTTTATATTTTTTTATATTTGTTCGTATATCTTGCTTTCATATTCATCATTGATATGATTCATTCGTTTTATAATATAGTGAGTGTTTTAGCGGTATCGCTTCCGTTTATTCTTTTACTCGTTATGCAGTGGATAATTTTATATTTTTCTGTAGGTGATAATAAGAGAAAATATAAGAAAAGATTTAAAGGAATTACAATTTTTGGAGCAGTATTATTTAGTTTTTGTATCGTACAACTAGGTGTAAATGAGTATAATTCGAAGTTTCATACAGATAGATGGTTAAAAAATGAACAGAAACGAGTATATATGGTGGATGATCTTCTAGCGAAACATAAACTAGTAAGAAAGTCTAAGGAAGAAATGATACAGTTATTAGGGAATCCGACTGAAACGAGACGTCTTGAGGAAACGACTCAAACTTTATACTACCTTGGAAATGAAAGAGGCTTCATTTCTATAGATAGTGAGTGTCTTGTTCTTCAATTTGATCATGATGATAAGGTGATAGAGTATACAATACAAAAAGACTAAAATAGTATGAAATAAAGAACAGAAGACATATATAATTGATGGTCTTCTGTTTTTTGTTTTTGGGAGTTTATTAGAGAATACAATACAGTTGTGATACTGCTTTAAATAAAAAATATAAAAATTTAATTTCTACCAATTTTGAGTTTGTACAAATTAGGTACTGCAAGTTTTATAGGTGCAATAGTAATGTTGAAAAATAAATGGAACAGAAATGGAAAATGATGTATAATTAATTTGTTGAATATACAGATTATAATGTTAGAGGAGAGATACATATGGAAGATTTACAAACACTTGGTTCATTTTTTTTAGGCTTAGGTACTATGTTTGCAGGATTGGGAGTACTGCTTGCTGGTATTGGCGTATATACAAAGTTTTCACGTGAAGCGAAGTAATGAAAGCATCCTGTACGGATGTTTTTTTATTTGCGTAAAAAAAGAAATATATTAGAATAGAGCTACTGGAGGGAAAGAAAGTGGCTATTATTATAACAATGTTTTTAATGGGTATTTTATTAGGTTTTGTTGGGGCAGGAGGTGCTGGATTTATTATTGGAGTACTGACTCTCGTATTTCAAGTTCCGATTCATGTAGCTCTTGCAACATCGCTAACCGCAATGGCATTTACAACCCTTTCCGGAGTGGTGAGTCATTATAAAGAAGGGAATGTTACATTGAAAATTGGCAGTATTGTTGGGGTATTTGGAGCGGTTGGATCATATATTGGTTCTAAATTTGGTGCGGTGATTCCAGCACATCTTCTTCATTGGTTTACGGCTAGTATGTTGTTTTTATCTGCAATATTTATGTTTATTCGATTACTTTTTTTTCAAAATCAAAAGAAGTCGTCTATGGACATAGGAGAACCGTTATCTATCGTTGTATTAGGGAAATGTATTTTGCTAGGGCTAGTAACTGGAGGATTAGCAGGTGCATTTGGGATAGGATCAGCGCCTTTTATTCAACTAGGACTAATGGTGTTGTTAGGTTTAACGATTCAACAGTCAGTCGGAACTACAATGCTTATTATTCTACCAATCGCCGTTGGGGGTGGGTTTGGATATAGCTCCGAAGGATATTTAGATTATGTATTATTAGTACAAGTTTTAATGGGAACGATGCTAGGAGCGTATATAGGAGCGAAGTTTACAAATTATGCACCTCGTATTATATTGAAAGTTTCGATGATGATGACGCCTATTTTAGCTGGATGTATGCTATTAATGGAATAAGGTGAAGAAATATTGAGGAGGAAAGTGATGTGACCGTGCATCTTCATAAATTGTTATGTGTAAGTTTTTGGATTGCATTATTCATATCAGGAATCTACCCGAAAGATTTTTTTACATGGTGTTTAGAGGTAGCCCCAGCAGTTATTTTAGTATTTATATTAATGATTACATATTATCGATTTGAATTTTCAACAGTTACATATGTATGGACTTGGATTCATATGTTGATATTGCTTATCGGAGGGCATTATACATATGCAGAGGTACCACTATTCAATTGGCTTCGTGATACGTTTGAGTTAGAAAGAAATTACTACGATCGTGTTGGACATTTTATGCAGGGGTTTGTTCCAGCTTTATTAGTAAGGGAAGTACTTGTAAAGGTAGTTGGGGTTCAGAAAAAAGGATGGTTAGAATTACTTGTAATATCAGTTTGTTTAGCATTTAGTGCACTATATGAGTTGTTGGAGTTTGCGGTTGCAAAACTAACGGGAACAGGTGCAGAAGCATTTCTTGGAACGCAAGGAGATGTTTGGGATACACAATGGGATATGACATTTGCGTTATTTGGAGCGATTCTAGCGATAATGGTTTTTCGGAATAAGAAAAATATATAGAAATCTATTAATATGTTTTACGTATGAATTATGTAAGTAATTCATATTTCTCATATAAAAGGATTTGCTATAATATAATGAGTGTAACGTTCGAGTATTCGACGTATTACTAGTATTATATCCCTATCCCTTTTCTAAAAATGCGAACAAATTTTGCCCTATTCTATTCAATATTTAATTGTATAGAAATATATTGTTCGATGCCCATTATGGAACGTACATAATGGTAAAATCCCGATCCTTAAAGAGGATGCCCCTAATCTTCATGTGAAAATATGATCGGAAAAAGAAAGCTGACCAAACCATGGTCAGCTTTCTTTTTTGTGTAAAAATAGTTCTTCCGTAATTTTTGTTTGTAATAGCAATGTTTTTCCAAAACGACGCTTACATTCAGTTCTTACTTTTTGAATAGCAAGTGCATGAGAAGTAGCAGGAACGGTGACAATTGCTTGCCGAGGCTTTCGATTTTCTTCACAAAAGACACACTCCACAACATATTTAGAAATCATATTTTCATCCTTCCGTTCGAATTTCTAGGTATGGGCTGTCTTTGAAGTTGATATAATCTTTCGTTACGATTTTAGCTTTTTCCTCTATTTTCAAGGGAAAGAATAAAAGAAGAAAGAATATTAGATATGGGAGGAGAGAGAAATGAAAAGATGGATTGGAGCAGCAGCTATATGCGTGAATGAAAAAAATGAAGTTTTGATGGTATTACAAGGAAAAAAAGACGAACCGAAAAGGTGGTCTGTACCAAGCGGAGGACAGGAAGAAGACGAAACACTTGAAGAGTGTTGTGTTCGTGAAGTTTGGGAAGAAACGGGCTATCATGTAGAAGTTATAAATAAAATATATGAAAAAAAGGGTGTAACATATGGGATCCCTGTTTATGTACATTATTATCTTGTGAAACAAATGGGCGGTAATATGAATATTCAAGATCCAGATGGATTAATTCATAAGATTGATTGGAAGGGTATTTATGAATTAAGAGAAATTTCTTTAGCTTTTCCAGAAGATTATGAGTTGTTATGCCAATATGTAAATATGGAGTTGAAATGAAAAAGCAAGTGGCAAAAACACTTGCTTTTTCACTGTAACCAAGGTAAGAAGAGTGGTACAATGACTAAACTTGCTCCAGCTGTTAAAAGCATAGATAAGCTTGCGATTGTACTTTCAACAGGACCGATTTCAAATGCTTTTGATGTACCAATTCCATTGGCGCTAGTACCTAACATAATTCCTTTTTTTACATAGAAATTGTAAAAAAGAATTAACAATTTCTACTATACGTTCTTTCAAAAAAGTTGTCTAATATATAAATTATATGTTATTAATTTATTATATATATTAATGGAAAAGGGTGTCCAAAATGGAATTACGGCATTTGCAATACTTTGTTGTTGTGGCAGAAGAACTACATTTTGGACGAGCAGCTGCTCGTTTACAAATGACACAACCGCCACTTAGTCAACAAATTCAGCAATTAGAAAAAGAAATGGGAGTTATGTTATTTTCAAGAACGAAGCGAAAGGTTGAACTGACTGAAGCAGGAGAAATGTTCTTAAAAGAAGTGAAAAAAGCGTTTGATCAAATTGAAAAAGCAGTAGAAGTTGCACAAAGTGCACAAAGAGGGGAAGTTGGCTCGCTTTCAATTGGATTTGTTGGGGCGGCTATATATGATATTTTACCGTCCATTGTTAGGGAATATCGAAAGAAATTTCCGAGGGTATCCGTTGCACTGCATGAATTGTCTACACCAGATCAAGTTCATGCACTTCATGATAATCGAATTGATATTGGTTTTTTACGCCCGCCTATTTCGACGCAATTATTAGAAGTAGAACCGATTCAAAAGCTTTCTTGTACGTTATGTTTACCGAAAGCGCATCCACTTGCAGAGAAAAAGGAAATTCACATTGAGGATTTGCAAGATGAACCATTTGTATCTATAACTAGACCAGTATGGCCTGCGTTATATGACACAATATTATCGCTATGCCGCGGGGCAGGATTTAGTCCACGTATCGTACAAGAAGCGACGGAATACCAAACTGTAATGGGGCTTGTAGCAGCGGGGATTGGAATAACAGTAATTCCGGTTTCGGCCAATAAGTTATATAAAACAGAAGTTGTATATAAGGCTATATATGATTCTAATTTTGTGGCAGAGATGTCAGTTGCATATCGGAAAGCAAATAGTAATCCTGAGCTATTAGAGTTTTTAAAAATTGCAAGAGAGAAAAAGCGAATAGAAGTGGAAAGTGACAAATGAATAATGAAATCAACTTTTGAGTTGTAGAAGAAAAAGGCGGAGATGCTATTATAATGCATTTCCGCTTTTTTTATTTCATAACTTCTAACCTATTAGATATTATATAAGAATTCCCTTTCTTTATATAAATTCATTTTTATTTTTCAGCATATAAGTTGCTGTTATGTAGAACAAAACATGACCCGCAATCACTTTCTTCCTTTGTTTTGATCCTTGCATGTGGCAAGGGAAGGCCTTGACCGTTTCTCTATGCATGGCCAGATGCTCTCGCCCACCTAAAAGAAAGGCGGGGGGTTGGTTTTTCAATTTGTATTTATATATCAATACCGTCTTATTCCTAGGACTTAAGACCTAGGAAAGATTCCGATTGTAGTTCGATGTTAAAAATGTCATATTTTTATACACTAGTAGTATAGTATGTAGTACGTTATGAAGTAAGGTAGGGGAATCAATTATGTCTATATTTCGGTTAGCAAGAAACAATATACAAAATTTTGCTGCCCAAAGATTAAAGCAATTCATATGGATTGCAATGAGTACAATGTTATCTTTCTTTATTATATCTATTCAATCAAATGAGGTGATAATAAAGAAACTACAACATGTACCGTTATTTTATTATGTATCTATTCTGTTGTTTTTTGTGTGTGGCTTCGTTACATATCAAATGATAAAAGGTTTCTTAAAAACAAGAAGACAAGAATTTCAATCATATGAAGCCATTAATATGAAAAAAAGACAGATTGTATGTTTGTTATGTCAGGAACAGTTATTGATTTTTGGGGGAGCTCTATTTTTCGGGTTGATTCATGGCATGTTATTTTTGAGGCTATTTATTGCTATTTTTATGAAAGTATTAGGAATTCGTGGGGTAAGTGGGACGCTGATTACGATATATGCATTATTGGTAACGACACTGCTTATTATGATTTTAATTGTATTATCAATGTGGCAATGTTATCAATTTGTATACGATCTAAAAAAAGAAAGTGTATATAAAGCCGAGGAAAAAGCATGAATCATCATACCTTTTCCTCGGTTTTACACGTGTAAATAATCATGATGTAGTGAAAAAATTAAAAAGAGTTAAGGAGAAAGGTTGTATAGAATGACAAATGAGCAATCCATAGTAAAAGTTGATCGATTAGCAAAGCGAATCGTGTAAAAAATAATGTGGAATAGAAAAGAGGATTCCTAACTGAGAATCCTCTTTTCCTAGGCAGCAACCTTTTTATGTGTATGGTGTTTACGATATCGTCCACGCATTGTATATGCAATTTGCGGAATTGCAATACCAACCAAGATAAGTGCTACACCAAGCCATTGAGAAGAGAGTACCGCCTCTTTTAAAACGAATACAGACATGATTGTTGTAACAGGAAGCTCAGCTGCTCCAAGAATAGTTGCTAAACCAGAACCGATTTTAGGAATTCCGATTGTAAAGGCAATTGTCGGAATAACGATACTGAATGTTCCTAATCCTAAGCCATATTTCCAAAGGCCTTGAGAAATGGCACCATTAAAAATAAATGTTGGCGGGAATACGATCATTACTAAAGTTAAAGCACCAGCCATTAAAAGAACTCCTCGTGGTAATGATGGTACTTCAACAGCAACTTTACCACTGATAAAAATATAGGTAGCAAAAGTAACAGCAGATAATAAACCTAATATGATTCCCATTGTATCGAAATCACCTGTTGATTTTTCTAATAATCCGCTCGATAAGAATGTACCAGCAACTAAAAAGATAACAGAAATGACTTTTTCTCTTGATGGCAATGTTTTTGTTGCAACAGCTTCAATGATAATACCAACCCAAACGAACTGGAATAAAAGGATTATGCCAATGGAAGCTGGTACCGTTTTTAATGAAGCATAATAAAAAATCCCAGTCAAACTTGCAGACGTTCCAGCGACAAATAAAATAAGCATTTGTTTAAGTGGAACACGATGTCTGGAAAATAAAAGCGTAATACCAAGTAAAATAAACCAGCCGAACAAATATTGACTCCCAATGACTTCCCCAAGTGAAAAACCTTCTGCGTATGCAAGTTTAACAAAAATAGCTAAGATCCCATAGCTACATGCTCCTAATAAAACTAAAAGAGAATAACGAAGCATGAAAAATTCCTCCCATCTATATTAAATTGTTCCCAAACGGACATATACAACTAGATGGAAGTATACAAAATTAAAAATGAAGGGTCAAATAAAAGAAAAGTGCGACATTTTATAGAATAATAATAAAAGTATGATATTTATGCATAATATTGAAATTTAAAATTGTAGAAGTATTGTAAAATAAGGATTATCTTGTATAAAGCTATCATTTGAAAAAAATATTTTTTTGCGAGATATGTATCGAATACTGAATAATCACATGCGAGTAGTTTGTGAAATGGAAAAGCTTTGTTATCCCGATTGGTAAGGGCTAATAATCAGTGGAGGATGAAGAAAACCCCAACGGATTAAAGTTTCATTTTATGTGAATGATGAATGGAATGTATTTATAATAGAAGGAAAGTGAAAACGTTTTAGAGAAAGATGGTTGTAAGTAGTGATAATAGGATTTTTTCTTATTGGCACGTTGTAAACTGTGAATTCATCAATTGTTCATAGCATTTTTGGTCGTTTTTGCTACAATATTGAAGAGGAGAGGAGTGAAACTATGCAAGATCTTAATATTTTTTTAGCGTTTGGGGCCGGATTTTTATCATTTATTTCCCCTTGTTGTTTACCGCTGTATCCAGCGTTTTTGTCTTACATAACCGGAATGTCGGTTTCTGAATTAAAAGAAGAAAATGCAATGCTTCGTAAGAGAAGTATGATACATACGGCATTTTTCTTGCTGGGATTTTCCATTGTATTTATTGCGATTGGGTTTGGAACAAGCTTTATTGGGTCATTCTTCCAAGATTACAAAGATTTAATTAGGCAGTTAGGGGCACTATTTATTATTGTGTTTGGCCTTGTAATCGTAGGGGTCTTTCAGCCGAAGTTCTTAATGCAAGATCGTAAGTTTACATTTAAAAGTCGTCCGAGTGGCTATATTGGCTCTACTTTAATTGGTTTGGCATTTGCAGCTGGCTGGACACCGTGTACAGGACCAATTCTAGTAGCTGTAATTGGATTAGCTACCACGAATCCAGAATCTGCAATGCTATATATGATTGCTTACATACTTGGATTTGCTATCCCATTTTTTATACTTTCATTCTTTATTACGAAAATGTCTTGGATTAAGCGCAATAGTGGAATGTTTGTAAAAGTAGGGGGATACATTATGATTGTCATGGGTATTTTGCTATACTTTAACTGGATGACAAAAATCATTGTGTATGTCTCAAGTTTATTTGGTGGTTTCACTGGTTTTTAGTACTATTTCATGGAAATGTTGGAAATAATAATAAGAAAGCTTATAATGAAACTGTATTTTTTATATTTCCACAAAAAGGATGAGAAAGTATGAGCGTAGCGGTCTTATCAAGTATTGTTGCGGTTTGTATGGCTGTTGGTGTGATGTTTATCCGTTTAAAAGCAGCAAAGAAACCAGCAACATTGAAAAAAATTATTCTCCCGCCGCTTTTTATGAGTACGGGGGCAATGATGTATATTTTTCCTGAATTTCGATTAACTCCAGTTGAAATGTTAGAAGCAATTGGTGTTGGGTTATTTTTCTCGATTTTTCTTATTAAAACATCTAAATTTGAAATACGTGGACAAGAAATTTATTTAAAGCGTTCAAAAGCATTCGTCTTTATTTTAATTGGTTTACTTGTAGTGCGTATTGTCTTTAAAACATATTTAAGTCAATCAGTTGATTTAGGGCAGCTGAGCGGTATGTTCTTCTTACTTGCTTTTGCAATGATTGTATCATGGAGAATTGCAATGTATCGTTCCTTTACAAAATTGCAAAAGGAAATGGAAAAAGAAGATGAATTTTATAATGAGAAAGATATGAAGTTAACGTAAAAAACCTCAAGATTCTTGAGGTTTTTTTATTTAGCTAAAAGTGATTGATACGGAGAATAATCAATTTGTTTTTCCTGTAATTTTTTAATTAAAAACTTATGATCACGCTTTGGCGTTGCTACAATATATCCTTTAATAATTAAATCTTCAGTTATTTTTGTGGCTTTTTCTTCTAACGCAAGCTCTCCAATTTTCCCTGCAATTTTTGATTTTGCAACATCACGGAATAGTTCAGGTACTGGGCTTACTAGTTCCTCTAATAATTGTTTCTGATTGTCATCCCATAAATGCCGTGTTTGATTAATGTAATGCTCTTCCCAATCTAAAATGGACATGCCGTCTTCTTTTGGTAATCGTTTTAAGAATTTTCGGAACATGAAATATCCACCAATAGACATAAGACTTAGTAAAATAACAGTCCAAGAAATAATAAACCAACTAAACCATCCTTCAAGCAACAGTATACCCCCCTTTACGATAGCAGTTTTCCCTTACTAGTATTATAAGCAGTGAGATTGATAGAAAGCAAGAACGCTTGGCCATTTTGACCAAGCGTTATGAATTAAACGAAGTATAATTGTTCGATACGTAATACATCAGTATCATCTTCTAAATATTCAATGATAAGTGTGCCAACTTTACGATCTTTATCTTCAGTTGTGAAAATAGAGTAAGAAGTAAAACGCTTTGTTGATAAGCCGCTAATATGTGTAGGAAGGGAAATGTAGTCATTATCGCGGAAGAATTCCATGAGTTCAACATCTTCAAACTGTTTTCGATTTACTGGTTGATTTGTGTAGCGACGTTGTAATTGTTTTAAAGCTTCATTCCAAGAAATTACTTTTGTGTCGTATACCATTTGTTCTATCTCCTTACTGTATGTAATTGTTAAGAACATACGTTCTACTTTAGTATACTCCTTTTATAAGGAAAGGGAAAGCAAAAAATAATGTAAGCTTGGAAACCCAAGCTTACATAAAATGCGTCCGTAATCGTCTCTATGTTTATTATAAGTTAGATAGGAATAGGAAACAAGGCGAGAAGTATTTTGTTGATTGTTTGTAAAATTCTGTTTACTGTGGAGGTGAGGAGTATTTTGTTGAAAAAGGGATGGGAGAAAAGAATATGAAGAAAATACTTTTATTTATATATCCGACATTTGCTGAATTTGAGATTACCGTGACCACAGCTTTGTTGAAGGGTGATTACAAAATTGAAACAGTAGGATTAACAAAAGACATGATTACAGCTGAAACAGGATTACAGGTGCAACCACATTTAGAATTAACTGAAGTTCGTGTGGAAGATTATGAAGCAATCATAATTCCTGGCGGGGATGTTATACATATTAAGGATTCTGAACAGTTATTTTCTATCGTACGTCAATTCTATAAGAAAGAAAAATTAGTTGCGGCAATTTGTGCTGGACCGTTTGTGTTAGCGGCAGCTGATTTACTAAAAGATGTCCCTTATACAGTCACAATGGATTATCGTAAATTAGATTGTTTTCCGATAGAAAATTTCATCTATAAGAATGTTGTAAGCTATAAAAATATCATAACGGCACAAGGACATGCATTTGTAGAATTCGGACTTGCGATAGGAGAGTATTTTGATGTGATAAACGAGCATCGTGTTAATTTCTATCGAGGAAATAAGAATATCATGATGGAAAAGCTTTTGGGGCAAACAGTTGAAGGTTGACAATGCATGTGAAGAGGATAAAAAGCTAGCAAAATGCTAGCTTTTTATATTGAAGTGATCATGTTTCGTTATTTGGTGCTATTTCAAATTATACAGGGTGAGTTTTTTAGCAATTCTTGTGGTACTAAATATGAATGTATCTAAAGATACACAACAGGCTAAACAAGAGATTACATCTCAAACTGAAATCATTCAATACTCTGAACATGGTACAGGCTGGTAAAGAGTATTTGAAACTTTTGATAATGTAACTTAAGATGATTTATCCTCACTAATAAGGCAACCCTGCTATTGAAAGTAAGGTTGCCTTATTTTATCTGAATATAAAAATGGAATATAAGGGGATGGCGTTGCCTACAGTATACGTGCCGCGAAAGTATTGCAATCTTTGTTATGTATTAAATAGGAAAGGTTGCTTCAATTAGATTTAAATATGTGGATTTTAGAGATTATATTATAAGATGAATTTATGCTGATTTTGTACAACGATAAATAGCAAGTGTTTTTGGGTCACGCCATACTCCCCCATGAAGAGATAATTCATTTTCTATTTCGATTGTAAGCCATTCCTTCATTTCTAAATGAAGGTGAATATCATCAGGTATGTTTAATGATGGGAACATACTAGCGATATAATTGACAATAGGCGTCGCGTTATGGAATACAAGTGAATTATGAATGCTTGTTTCTTCTACAGTTTGAAAAACAGATTGTAATAGTTGTTTTCCATTCTCTAAACAAAATGGAGTAGCTGTTGGTGATTTTTCAGGTAAATCGAATGCAGCTAACATTTTGTTACACATCTCATCCATACGGGGTAATGAGATCTGGGAATTTGTTGTGGCTAGGAATCTGCCTCCGGGACAAATTACTTTATGAAATCCTTGAATTGTTTTTTCAACATCCGTCATGTGATACAGCATATGTCTTGCGATTATCCAATCATAAGAATCAGCTGGGAAAGGAAGTTTAGTAGCGTCTCCAAGTTTCCATTCAATATTTACATGTTGTTTTGCTGTATTCATAGCAGCTTCTCGCAGCATAGTTGTAGATTGATCAAGACCAGTGAGATGTCCCGTATGACCGTTTTTTTGCAGTAGTGCAAGGAATTTTCCATTAGCACATCCAACTTCTAATATCTTTTCCGTTCCTTGTAATTGTAGATAATCTATTACAACTTCATCTAAGTCTACTCGTTTTTCCTCATATTTTTTATGAGTATCGATCCGTGTTTGCAGATGGTTACTTACAGCGTATTGCCTTTTTACATCATCCATCTTTTCTAATTCCACCTTTACACAAAATTGCTGAATAGCATGTGTTAAAATATCTGTTTTATTTAGACCTTCATAATGAAGTGCTGCTTCAAATCTTTCTAGTAATCTTTCGTCAATTCGAAAATGAATATCTTTTCTCTTAACCAATTTTGGTTCCCCCTTACAGCTGTTAGTGAGACTATAGCATGCTTTAAAAATTTCTGTAAATAAACTGTGTACACAACAGTAACAGAGTATTAAAAAAATTCATTCAAATAATCGTTTAAACTATTGACGATTAAAACGTTTTCATATATTCTTAAATTAAGTAATATTCAAATAATTTATAAGAAATGAGAGAGTCGCATGCTTCTTCAAGGAACACATCGAATTGGTCGTATGGCCATGTTGTTGGCGCTTGCGGATGAGAATGAAAGTCCCGTACTATCCATTCCAAAAGGTTGGAAGTATTGTACTGGAAAAGTTGGTTCTATGAATTCGCAAAAGGTTGTCGCAGCAATGGAAACAGCGGCTAAGAGCAACCAAGTTATTGAAACAGACGTTTACAGAGAAACGCATGCACTTTATCATGCAATCATGGAAGCGTTGTACGGAGTAACGAGAGGTCAAATTCAGTTAGCAGACGTTCTTCGTACAGTAGGTCTTCGGTTTGCGATTGTGCGCGGTACACCATACGACGGCAAAAAAGAAGGCGAATGGGTTGCTGTTGCACTTTATGGAACGATAGGTGCGCCTGTAAAAGGATCTGAGCATGAGGCGATTGGTTTAGGAATTAATCACATATGATTTGCCCATAGTCTATTAGTTAGAAGGGGGCCTTGCTTTTTGGGACAGAAGTCTGTCTTAAAAAGATAAGGTCCCCTTTTGCTTTTTTAAGGAGGAACAATAATGATTACGTTAACAGGACATTCATTGACAGTAGAAGAAATGAAACGATTGTTGTTTGAAGGGGAAGGAGTAACAGCTTGCCCAAACAGCATGAAAAAAGTAGCACAGTGCCGTGAAGCTGTTGAAAAAATCGTAGAAGATGGAAAGGTTGTTTACGGTATCACAACTGGTTTTGGGAAGTTTAGTGATGTATTTGTTCAAAAAGATGATGTAAAAGCACTTCAACATAATTTAATTCAATCACATGCATGCGGGATAGGTGATCCCTTCCCGGAAGAAGTGTCCCGCGGGATGTTAATTTTACGAGCTAATACGATGTTAAAAGGGATATCTGGTGTTCGTCCTCTTGTTGTCAATATGCTATTAGAGTTTGTGAATCGGAAAATTCACCCGGTTATTCCGCAGCAAGGTTCATTAGGTGCGAGTGGTGATTTGGCTCCATTATCTCATCTTGCTCTCGTTCTATTAGGAGAAGGTGAAGTGTTTTATAAAGGGAAACGTGTTCATGCGATGGTAGCTCTTACGGAAGAAGGGCTAGAACCAATTGAATTAGAAGCGAAAGAAGGTCTTGCATTAATCAATGGTACGCAAGCGATGACAGCACAAGGAATTCTTTCTTATATAGAAGCTGAAGCAATTGCTTATCAATCAGAATTAATTGCATCGATGACAATTGAAGGGTTACGCGGCATTATTGATGCATTTGATGAAAATGTTCATAAAGCTCGTGGATACAAAGAACAAGTAGAAGTTGCTAAGCGTATCCGAGCTATTCTCCATGATAGCAAGCTTGTCACAAAGCAAGGGGAACAACGCGTACAAGATGCATACTCGCTTCGCTGCATCCCGCAGGTGCATGGTGCTTCCTGGCAAGTTTTAAATTATGTAAAAGAAAAATTAGAAATTGAAATGAACGCAGCAACAGATAACCCGCTTATTTTTGATGGTGGAGAAAAAGTAATTTCTGGTGGGAACTTCCACGGACAACCAATTGCTTTTGCAATGGACTTTTTAAAGGTTGGAATGGCGGAACTTGCGAATATCTCTGAGCGTCGTATCGAGCGTCTTGTGAATCCGCAATTAAATGATTTACCACCATTTCTAAGTCCAGAACCAGGACTTCAATCTGGTGCAATGATTATGCAATATGCAGCAGCGTCACTCGTTTCAGAAAATAAAACGTTAGCGCATCCAGCAAGCGTGGATTCTATTCCTTCATCAGCTAACCAAGAAGATCATGTAAGCATGGGAACAATTGCTTCGCGTCATGCACATCAAATTATTCAAAATGTAAGACGTGTTCTTGCAATTGAAATGATTTGTGCAATGCAAGCGGCGGAATATCGTGGTACCCAAGAAATGAGTACAGTAACGAGGGCTTTTTATCATCAAGGTCGTCAGCACGTGCCTTCCATTACAAACGATCGTATTTTCTCAACAGATATTGAAAATATTGCGCATTGGTTAAAAATAAGTCGCTGGACAATGGAACGAATGGATGTAAATGCGGCACTATAAAAAAGAAAAGGGAGAGATTGAAATGGAAAATGTAAAACAAACAATTCGCGCGCCAAGAGGAACAGAATTACAAACAAAGGGCTGGATTCAAGAAGCGGCACTTCGTATGTTAATGAATAATTTAGATCCTGAAGTAGCTGAAAAACCAGAAGAATTAGTTGTATATGGCGGAATTGGTCGTGCAGCTCGTAACTGGGATAGCTATCATGCGATTGTTGATTCGTTAAAAACATTGGAGAGTGATGAGACATTACTCGTTCAGTCTGGAAAACCTGTTGCGATTTTTAAATCACATGAAGATGCACCGCGCGTCCTTCTAGCAAACTCAAACTTAGTACCGAAGTGGGCAAATTGGGATCACTTCCGTGAACTTGAGAAAAAGGGCCTCATGATGTATGGACAAATGACAGCAGGTAGCTGGATTTATATCGGCACACAAGGGATTTTACAAGGAACATATGAAACATTTGGAGAAGCAGCACGTCAACACTTTGGTGGTTCATTAAAAGGTACATTAACACTTACTGCTGGTTTAGGTGGTATGGGCGGAGCGCAACCTCTTGCTGTTACGATGAACGGTGGTGTTGTAATTGCGATTGATGTTGATAAACGTAGTATTGACCGTCGTATTGAGAAAAGATACTGCGATATGTATACAGAATCTTTAGAAGAGGCACTAGCTGTTGCGAAAGAATACAAAGAAAAGAAAGAACCAATCTCAATTGGATTATTAGGAAATGCTGCAGAAATTTTACCGGAGCTAGTAAACCGTGGTATTACACCAGACTTAGTGACAGATCAAACGTCTGCACACGATCCGTTAAACGGCTATATTCCAGCAGGGTACTCATTAGAAGAAGCAGCAAAACTTCGTAAAGAAGATCCAGAGCGTTACATACAATTATCAAAAGAAAGTATGAAAAAGCATGTAGAAGCAATGCTTGCAATGCAGGCAAAAGGTGCAATTACATTTGATTATGGTAATAATATTCGCCAAGTTGCTTTCGATGAAGGATTAAAAAATGCATTTGATTTCCCAGGATTTGTTCCAGCATTTATTCGTCCATTATTCTGTGAAGGAAAAGGGCCATTCCGCTGGGTAGCTCTTTCAGGTGATCCAGAAGATATTTATAAAACTGATGAAGTGATTTTACGTGAGTTTGCGGATAACGAGCATTTATGTAACTGGATTCGTATGGCACGTCAGCAAGTTGAATTCCAAGGTTTGCCATCACGTATTTGTTGGCTTGGTTACGGGGAGCGTGCAAAATTTGGTCGTATCATTAATGAAATGGTGGCAAGTGGTGAATTGTCAGCACCAATTGTTATCGGTCGTGACCATTTAGATTGTGGATCAGTAGCTTCACCAAACCGTGAAACAGAATCGATGAAAGATGGTAGTGATGCAGTAGCAGACTGGCCAATTTTAAATGCATTAATCAATAGTGTAAACGGTGCAAGTTGGGTATCTGTACATCACGGCGGAGGAGTTGGCATGGGATATTCACTTCACGCTGGAATGGTTATCGTTGCTGATGGAACAGAAGCAGCGGCAAAACGTATTGAACGCGTATTAACTTCTGATCCTGGTATGGGTGTTGTTCGTCACGTTGACGCAGGATATGACTTAGCTGTTGAAACAGCGAAAGAAAAAGGCGTTAATATTCCAATGATGAAATAAGGAGGAAGAAACATGCTGGACACTTTACTAACAAATATCGGTCAATTGCTAACAATGGATCAAGAAGATGGCTTGTTAAGACGGGAAGCGATGAACACGCTTCCTGTTATTGAAAACGGAGTAGTAGGTATTGAAAATGGAGTTGTTAATTTCGTTGGAACAGCTGAAGAAGCACAAGGCTTACAAGCAAAAGAAATCATTGATTGCGAAGGGAAAATGGTTTCTCCTGGGCTAGTTGATCCTCATACACACCTTGTATTTGGTGGATCTCGTGAAAATGAAATTGCTCTTAAATTACAGGGAGTTCCATACTTAGAAATTTTAGAGCAAGGCGGCGGTATTCTTTCGACTGTGAATGCGACGAAGCAAGCTTCGAAAGAAGAACTTGTGCAGAAGGCGAAATTTCATTTGGATCGCATGTTATCATTTGGCGTGACAACAGTGGAAGCAAAGAGTGGCTACGGATTAGATGATGAAACAGAGTGGAAGCAATTAGAAGTGGCGGCGCAGTTGCAAAAAGAGCATCCGATTGACTTAGTGTCAACATTCTTAGGAGCACATGCTGTTCCAAAAGAATATAAGGGAAGATCAAAAGAATTTTTACAATGGATGTTAGATTTATTACCAGAGATGAAGGAAAAACAATTAGCTGAGTTCGTTGATATTTTCTGTGAAACAGGTGTATTCTCTGTAGACGAATCAAAAGAATTCTTATTAAAGGCGAAAGAGCTTGGTTTTGACGTGAAAATTCATGCGGATGAAATTGACCCGCTTGGTGGTGCAGAAGCAGCGGCAGAAATTGGTGCGGCATCAGCAGATCATTTAGTTGGGGCATCTGATAAAGGAATTGAAATGCTTGCAAATTCTAATACAGTTGCAACGTTACTCCCAGGAACGACTTTCTACTTAAATAAAGAAAGTTTTGCTCGTGGACGTAAAATGATTGACGAAGGTGTAGCGGTTGCTTTAGCAACAGACTTTAACCCAGGTAGCTGCCCGACTGAAAATATTCAGCTTATCATGAGTATTGCAATGTTGAAGTTGAAAATGACACCAGAAGAAGTTTGGAATGCTGTAACGGTTAACTCAGCTTATGCAATTAATCGTGGTGATGTTGCTGGGAAAATTCGAGTTGGACGTAAGGCAGATCTAGTTTTATGGGATGCATATAATTATGCGTATGTACCGTATCATTACGGAGTAAGCCATGTAAATACAGTATGGAAGAATGGTAATATTGCATATACAAGAGGTGACAAATCGTGGAGCAAGGCCACTATTTAAAGAAAAATGCAAAGTTTATTGATCGTGAAGTAATGAAATGGAGTGAAATGGTTAAAAATTGGGATGAGAGTGAAGAAATTTTTGGTGCAGCATTAATTGGTGCACCGCTCTCAAAGCCGTCTATTAGTCATTCAGGCGCATGTTTTGCACCCAAAACCATTCGGACAATGCTAGATGCGTATAGCACATATGCAATTACAGAAGAGCATGATATGAAAGAAAGCGTTTTGTATGATTGCGGTGATATTACGATGCATGTGACAGACATAAAAGAAAGTCACAATCGTATTGTTAAGACGCTCGGTCACTTGACGAAAGTAAATCCACAAATGGTACCAATTGTTCTTGGTGGCGATCATTCTATTAGTTTTCCTAGTATAAGTGGTTTTGCAAGTAGTAAAGGAAAAGTTGGCATTATCCAATTCGATGCACATCATGATTTACGTAATTTAGAAGATGGAGGACCGTCTAATGGGACGCCATTTCGTAGTTTACTAGAGAATGATGTGATTACAGGAAAGCAGCTTGTTCAAATTGGTATACGCAATTTTTCAAACGCGCGAACGTATCATGAATATGCAAAAGAGCATGGTGTAACGGTATATACAATGAAGCATGTTCGAGAGAGAGCGATGAAAGATATCATTACAGAAAGCATTGAGATTTTACGTAGACAAGGCGTTACAGCTATTTATGTTTCTGTAGATATGGATGTATTAGATCAAGCATTTGCACCAGGTTGTCCAGCAATTGGCCCAGGTGGTATGGATAGTACAACTTTACTTGATGCGATTACAGTACTTGGTCAAGAACCGCTTGTTCAAGGTATGGACATTGTAGAAATTGATCCAACGCTAGATTTTCGTGATATGACGAGCCGGGTAGCTGCTCAGGTTATTATGAGTTTTCTTCTAGCAAGAGAAACGATTATATAAATCCATGTTAATTTTTCGACATCTAAATCCTTGCTATGCAGAATAAANNTGGCAGAAAAAGGCCCTAACCGCTTCTATGCATGGCCAGATGCTCTCTCCCACCTAAAAAAGGGGGGTTATGTCGGCTTTTTAATTGATGTATATATAGTAAGCAAGTTAGCGTATAAGAAAAAGAGTAAATGGTTTTCCATTTACTCTTTTTCTACTTCATTATTATTTTGCGCTGGAAAAATGGGTAATCGAACTTCTACAGTGGTTCCCTTATTTAGTTCACTTGAAACTTTTAGCTTGCCATGATGCTCTTCAATTATTTTGTAACACATCATTAGACCAAGACCAGTTCCTTTCTCTTTCAAACTATAAAAAGGTTCGCCTAAACGGGAAATGCGATCTTTTGGAATACCGCACCCTTCATCGATAATGCGAATTAAAATGAAATCATCTTCTAATGTTTGAGTTTGAATAAAAATGTTCCCGCCATCTGGCATTGCTTCAATTGCATTTTTTAAAATATTAATAAAGACTTGTTTTAATTGATTCCCATCACATTGAATTTTGGGCATGGCAGAAGAATGATCCATAATTATATGTACACTATGCATAATCGCAGTAGGCAAAATGAAAGTCACAACTTCTTCGATTAATGTTTCGATTTGACAAGAATGGATAGATAAAACTTGCGGTTTAGACATTGCCATAAATTGACTTGTAATGGATTCCATTTGTGAAATTTCACTTAACATCACGTCTACATACCACTTGTTTTGTTCATTGATTTCAGGTTTTAATAATGTTAAAAATCCTTTTAAAGAAGTTAATGGGTTCCTTATTTCATGAGCAATCCCTGCTGTTAACTGTCCCACTACAGCTAGTTTTTCTGATTTTCGTAATAACTTTTCTGTCTCTTTTAATTCAGTAACATCTCTTCCCATAACAATGAGACCTTTTCTTGAACCGTCAGAATGGAAAAGTGGGACTTTTGAAATATTCAAGATCAGATTAGACGTGCTTCTATGTATAACAAATTCTTCACCGTGAATCGTTTTTCGTTTTTTCCATGCGAGTTCATCTATCTCTTCACAATGTAAAAATGCATCTCGATATGCCTCGTTATATTGGATAAGTTCACTATCTTTTTTTCCGTGATAAGGAACATCATGAAAATCAAAACAAGAAAGAGCATAATCGTTTGCTTCAAGCCAGCGACCTTCATGATCTTTAAATATGACAAAAGCAGGCATTGAGTTCATCAATGTTCGTAAACGTTTCTCACTCTCTTGCAATATTTTTTCAATTCTTTCAGATTTTGCGAGTGGCTTCATAATTGCATATACACCAGTGATACGATTTTGAACAAAAATAGGGACTAATTTTGTGACGACATCTATTTTATGTCCCTCTTTATGGTAGATAGAAAGTATATATTCTTTTTGATTATCAGACGTAGTATTTTTTATACATTGCAACACTTGATCAGAGATATGTGTTTCAACAATAGAGGTAATTACCTTTCTTTCTAATTCATGTGAAGCATATCCCAATATTTTTTCCGCAGAGGGATTGATGTGCAATATGATTCCTTGTATGTTCAAAGAGATAATACCATCAGGATTATGTTCAAAAAGAGATACATGCCTTTCTGTTAAAGAACAATTTTGTCTTCTAAAACGATGAGGCTTGGCCACCTGACGCCTTTTTTGAATGGATGAGAACTTTTTCCGACTCATAACTTTTCCTCCGTGCAACTAGCATCTAAAACAGATTCAACAACCTATAATAGATATCATATATGAAAAACATCATATATTTCCATAAAAAACAAAGTTACAGAATAGTGTTTATTTTCAATATTTTTAAATAGATTCTTATGAAAACATCATCTTCATTAATAAAACAAATCATATACATATGGCTATTAAGCATATCTTATGGAGTTTTATAACAATCATATAAGTTATTTTTTTAGCAATATACAATAAAATGAAAATATAAAGGGGGAGAGGAATATGACAGGTTACATTCAAGGAATTGATCATGTACAAGTAGCTGCACCAGTAGGTTGTGAAGAAGAAGCAAGAGAATTTTATGGAAATCAGATTGGTCTAGAAGAAATTCCGAAACCAGAAGAATTAAGAAAGCGTGGCGGTTGTTGGTTCCGTTGTGGGAATCAAGAAATCCATATTGGGGTTGAACAAGCATTTTCTCCGGCCAAAAAAGCGCATCCGGCTTTTTATGTACAGCAGATTGATGAATTTAAACAAAAATTGACCGGGCAAGGGGTTCAAGTAATAGATGATCATGCACGTGCAGATGTAATCAGATTTTACGTTTCAGATCCATTTGGAAACAGAATAGAATTTATGGAAAATAAATAAAAAAAACTAGGTGGATTCCCACCTAGTTTTTTACCCTCTTCTAAACAATCCTAATACCTCAACAGTTTCTGTAATATTAACAAATGCTTGAGGATCAATTTCAGAAATAGTTTGCTTCATACTTGCAAGCTCTTCATGTGAAACGACAGTCATAAGTACACGCTTTTTTTCACTTGAATAGGCACCTTCACCTTCAAGAAGTGTAATTCCACGTACAACAGTGGAAAGGAGTTTCTTTTTCATTTCTTCTGCTTGATTTGTTACAATCATAAGTGTAACTTTGCGATGTTTCGTATGAACAGCATCAATTACTTTACCTGTTACATAGATTGAAAGTAAACTCGTTAACGCCACATCCCAGTTGAAGAAACATCCAGCAATGACAACAACGACTGTATTTAAAAGAATGAGAAAACCACCAAGTTTAATATCTTTTTTACGAGATAACAGCATGCCGATAATATCAAATCCACCTGTTGAACCATGGCAATTAAAGACAAGGCCAACTCCTGCCCCGGCAATTACGCCTCCAAATATAGAAGATAGAAGTGGATCTGTTGCAACGACTTGTACTGGAATCCAGTATAATGCTACTGATAATACAACTACAGAGACGATTGTATTAAAAATTACTTTTTTTCCAAGACCTATGTATCCTAAAATAAGAATAGGTACGTTTAATACAAAGTTAATAATTCCCGTATTTACAGGGGTTACAATTCCTAAGATAATAGCAATTCCGCCGATTCCACTACTTAAAATCTTGTGGGGGATAAGGAAAAGATTAAAGGCAATTGCAATAATAATAGAACCAATAATAACTCCAAGAAATCTGACCATCTTTTTCCCGTCCTTCACTAAAAAATCATATTATTTCAAGATTATATATGAGATTAAAAGTTTTAGGGGAAAATAGTTTATTTTGTAAAGTTAGACTAATCAGAAAAATGAATTACTTTTTAAGCTTCATTAAAGGAGTGTAAAGAGATGGAAATTAAAACATATCAACAGAAAAGCCCTTTGAAACAAGAATGTGAGGATTCGTTTTTTTGTAATGAAGGATTAAAAATCTATGGGGTATGTGATGGTGCAACACCACTTATCCCGTTTCAAGATGAAGAAGGGCATAACGGAGCCTACCTAGCTTCAAATTTATTTGCAAGTCATTTTACATCTTTAAAAGAAAAATCTAGCTTGCAAAATGAAATTGCAATTGCAAATAAAGTGTTACAAGAAAAAATGATAAAGTATAAGATTGATACGAGAAAGAAAGATCATGTATGGTGTACATGTGTTGCGGCAGTTCTTATAGAAGATGAAGTCATTCAATATGCGCAGCTTGGTGATTGTATGATTGTAGCTATATTGCATGATGAAACGATGAAAGTATTAACAAAAGATACAGTGAAGGGAATAAGTACGCGAGCAAAAAGAAAACGTGAAGAAGATCGAAAAAAGGGTTTATCTGTACCTGAAGAACATATTTTTCATGACATTCGAGAACAGCTGAAATATAATCGCTATCTTGCAAACATGCCAGGTGGGTATTCAGTAGCCAATGGAATGCCGGAAGCAATTACATGGATTCAAAAAGGGAAATTACCGCTTGCTGAAGTAAAAGGAATTTTTATTTGTTCGGATGGATTATTTCACTCGGACTGGTCACTTGAGAAAACTGTACAGTATATAAGAAGAAATAGCGTGAAGGAATATATTTCTATAATAGAAGCATTGGAAGACAAAAAGCGGATTCGACCAGATGATAAAACGGTAATTATGATTGAGTTGTAAAAGGAGGTTTTGGAATGGAAATTAAACAAGCAAAATTAACGTTTCAAGATGAATTGCAGCCTTTACAAAATGTAACAAAACTCATCATTCATCACACAGCTGAAGATGGATGGGATGTGTATAAAACACATGAGTTTCATCAAAAGGTAAGAGGATGGAGTGGTATTGGATATAATTATTTTCTTGAAGAAGATGGGACAGTGTTTGAAGGTAGAGGATTATACATTGGAGCCCATGCAAAAGGATATAATAGTGAAACGATAGGGATTTGTATGACAGGTAATTTTGATAAATACGATCCGACTTTAGCACAAATCGATTCTTTACATTCGTTATGTAGAGATTTTATGAAGCGATTTTCTATATGTGAAGAACGCATACTTGGTCATCGTGAATTAAAAGGTGTTACAAAAACTTGCCCAGGAACACGTTTTTCTATGATAGAGTTAAGGAAAGTATTATCTCAAAAATAGAGGAGAAGATGATTCATGATGAATGTAAAAATACCAAATGAAAAAAAAGAAGAGCTTGTAGAACAAATTCAGCAGTTTTTTGAAGAAGAAGACTTAGAAGCAATCGGGCGTTTTCAAGCAGAACGTTTAATAGAAGAAATGATAAAATTACTTGGACCATATGCATATAACCAGGCAATCGGTGATGCAAGAAAGCTAATTACAGATAAATTATCTAATATAGAAGAGGATTTATATGTATTAGAAAAACAGGATGGTAAATAAAAAGAGCTTTAAATAGGCTCTTTTTATTTACGTTCTTTATGTTCATGTACTTTCTCTTTTATATTACCGACAGTATATTTCACGGTGCCTTTTACTTTATCCCATTTGCCTTCAGCTTGTAATTTTTTATTGTCGGTTACCTTTCCGACAACTTCTTTTACTTCACCTTTTACTTTATCAATAGCACCTTCTACTTTTTCTTTTAATCCATGTTCAGGCTTTATCATACATTTCTCCTCCTTGTAGTTTGATTGGGGTTAATCCTTCATAGTGCAAGTTGAATGATGTATCTATTGTTAGTTTATAGGGAATGAATAGGATATTCAAATGATTAATGGCATAGAAAGGTAATTGTCATAAAATGGATACATTTGTATTGATCCGAGTTTTATAACATTTTTTCCTTTTGGAAATTAGGTTTTTTCATGGAAGGAAAATGGAAGATTACTGTCGAAGGGAGTAGAAACAGATCAAAGGTGGTGCTCTCATGCAAAAAAAAGAGGTACATACATGCTCTTATTGTGGCTCTAACAATATTGGAGAAGGCGAGTTTGTCGGATACGCGCAAATAAGAAAAAAAGAGACGATGTTTACATCTTCTCCAGTGGATGCCTATATTTGTACGGATTGTGGAAGTGTACTGCTGCTAAAAGTGCGAAACTATCAAAAGTTTAAGCAGAAGCCATTATGATAGAAGGAAAAGAGAAGTATCTAAGGTTATATATGAATCACCTTATATATACATCAATTAA
>NZ_NVPR01000045.1 GCF_002551815.1 Bacillus sp. AFS098217 | reverse complement strand
TTTTTTAGGTGGAAGAGAACATCTGGCCATGCATAGAAGCAGTCAGGGCTTTTTTCTGGCACATGCGAAGTAAAAATAGAAAGAGCAAACGAGTGTAAGTTACTTTTTGTTCTGCATAGCAGGGATTTAGATGTCGAAAAACTAAAATAGATTTATATATAAAAAGAGGGTTTCTAAAATAGAGGCTACTGAAAAAGCACCTATTTTGAACAAATCACAGAATTTTTATCAATATACAGAAAAGAAGATAATCACCTATATAGTAGGGATTATCTTCTTTTTCTTTTTATCCATAATAGATAAAGAAAGGCTATTTTTTACTTTACATTAACGAGAAACTATATCTCTATTCATAAACCACTTATTTTAGAATAATACTCTGTTCCAATCGTTCCTTCTGACGAAGATGATGTGCAAAATGCATAGAAATGAGTTGAAACCACTCCGCTGCATTTAAATAACCAAATCCAGGGTGCTCTACTTTACGGTTGCTTGGAATAGAAGCAATCGTTCGTTCAACTTCCTTCATTTGCTTAATCAGTTGTAGCAATTCTTGTTTAACACCTTCTTTATTCGCTTGGTTTTCAGGTGTGTATCCTGGACGATCAGGTACTTTTATTTGTATAGGAGGAAAAGCCTCCAGTGCATATACTTTTTCACCCATTTCTGTCTTTTGACCATCTACAGTTGTAGAATCAGTTGCACACTTTGCGATAGCATGTAATTGCATATGTGCAGAAGCAAGTAAATGATTATACATTTGTCCGAGAGACCATTCTTCTTCAGAAGGCTTGCTTTTAAATTGTTCAAGAGTGTATTTTTCTAATTCGTGAATGTAAAACGTTGCTAAACTTTCAAATTTCTCTAAAGCGACAGTAGTGTTCATAGTATTAGCTCCTTTTTCTATATAAGATTTCGTTCTTAATGGTTACTATACATGATTGATGTTGACACCATTATGTCAGCAGTGAAAGAAAAAATTAAAGTTGCAGCATTTTTTTTGCCTCATCTCGAATTCTCTCAGAAAGAATAGTTGGTTCTAGCACGTTTACTTGACTTCCCCAGCTTAGCACCCACGGAAATACTTCATCTATATTTCTCGATTTCAAAATGACATGAAAACCATCATCTTTATGCTCATATGAATCTATAAAAAAGTAGCGAGATTCAATAATTTTGTGTGCAATATAGGATGGAAATAATAAATGAATGATAATGGTTCGATTATTTTTAGGTTGATAGTCTGGTAAATAAAAGTTCTCCGGTTTCGTAAAGAACGTGTGCTGTTGTTGTAAGTTGTCCATACGATCCAAACGGAAATGGCGTATTTGTTTTCGAAGTAGACAATGAGCAACAATGTACCAAATCCCTGAAATATTGACTAAACCATAAGGGTTTACCGTACGTTTATTTTGTTCACTTTGATTCGGTTTACGATAAGAAAAAGAAACACATTGTTGTTTCTGAATAGCTTCTTGTAAGAGAAGAAGCTGTTTCTCTAGTTGTTCTTGAGCAAATCTTTGATGAGAGAAAGTACCGGAGAGGAAACGAAAGGTTCCTCTTAACTCTTTGACCTTCTTTTGCTGTTCAGAAGGGAGGATTGCTTCTAATTTCTCTTTAGCAGATTTTGCATGTATAGAAAAAGCTGAGTCGAGATTTTGTTCGACATAATCACTTCCTAATAGAAGAGTTACTGCTTCTTCCGGTTTGAATTGAATGGGCGGCAAGAAATAACCATCCATTAAAGAATAGCCTTGCCCAGGCATTGAAAAGATTGGAACGCCTGATTCACTCAGCGCTTGCATGTCTCTATATATTGTTCTTTTACACGTCTCAAATTTTTCTGCTAAACTTTGAGCTGTGACGGTTTGTTTTCGCTGTAATTCAATGAGAATAGAAAGTAAACGATCTGTTCGATTCATGAAATATCATCCTTCGTATGTAATAAATATCCTTATTGTGAAGTTCTAAATAGGAGTCAAATCTTCCTGCAAATAACAGACTTTTCCCTATGTATAATATTAATATAGTAAAATCATCTGAACTCGTATTGCAGTTTCCAATAATATACTATATAATCAACCTAAGAAAACGTTTTCATACAAAGGGGGAGAATTTCGTGTCAACGATCGAGGACGTGGCGAAATTAGCGGGGTTATCAAGAACAACGGTTTCTCGGGTGATTAACAACCATCCGTATGTATCTGACGATAAGAAAAAGAGGGTTCAATTAGCAATGAAGCATTTAGGCTTCGTTCCTAATTCTGCGGCAAGAAGACTTCGTAAACAAAAGGCAGAAACAATTGCGGTGCTTGTTCCAAGGATCACAAATCCTTTTTTTAGTAGATTTATTGAAGCAATTGAGATTGCTGCTTCTGAACATAAATATAAACTGATTATTTGCCAAACAAGATACTTACCGGAAAAAGAGATGGAATACTTACAACTGTTATCAACAAAACAAGTTGATGGTATTATTCTATGTTCACTTGAGAATCCATGGGAGAAAGTAGAGCCATACTTACAACACGGCCCAATCGTGTTATGTAATGAATATATTGAAGAAGCAAACATTCCAACGGTTAAATTTGATCATGCACAAGGGGCTTACATAGCTGCGAAGCATGTACTAGAACAAGGTTATCGTAATCTTATTTTTTGCCGTGGAAATGAAACGAAAATAGTGAGCCAACAGCGAAAAATGGGCTTTTTACGTGCAATCACTGAGAAGAGCAAACAAGTAGAAGCAATTGATTTTCTTGAAAACGCTTTCTCGTGGGAAGATGGAAAAAGAATATTCCATGAAGTATTAAAGGACAAAAAAAATCCTACCGCTATTTTAGCAGGAGGAGATGAAGTCGCAGCTGGAATTATCGCAGAAGCGAAACGCCATAGCTGGAGCATTCCTGATGATTTAGCTGTAGTTGGCTTTGATAACCAAATTTTATCACAAATTACAGAGCCTGGTATTACAACAATTGAACAGCCAATTGGTGAAATGGCTCGAAAAGTTGTTGATTTAATGATGGATAAAATCCATACGAAAAATTATCGTAAAAAAGAATTGTATGAGTTTGAACTGGAGCTCTTGGTGAAAGGTTCAACGATGAAAAATGCGATGTTACTAGCCTAGTAGACGATGTCTGCTAGGTTTTTCTTATGTTTACAAACTACTATTCTTCGTGAACGCAATCGTCACATTTATTATGGTACGCTTCGTGCTGTTCATCAATTTCCTTTCCGCAATGTGCACAAGTTTTCGTTGGTAAATTTCTGAAAAATTCCATCGGTTGATCAATCATGTAAATCCCTCCATTTCCATTTCTTACTAACATTGTATTAGTACAAAAAATAAAAGTCAATAACTGTTTTATAACAAATTTAAAAATAATGAAAAAGTTTAAGAAATGGATTATAGTTAAGAATGTAAGTAAAAATCCTTCTCAGTGAAGTGAGAATACTGCATTTCTAGTGGTTTAGAAAGGATGGATACATATGAAAATGACTGTTGTTGGCTTTTGGGGCGGCTTTCCAGAAGTAGGAGAAGCAACGTCGGGGTATTTGTTTGAACACGATGGTTTTCGTTTACTTGTTGACTGTGGCAGCGGTGTACTAGCACAGCTGCAAAAATATATAACACCATCTGATATAGATGCAGTTCTGTTGTCACACTATCATCATGACCATGTTGCGGATATTGGAGTATTGCAATATGCGAGGTTAATTACGAGTGCGACGAAAGGACAATTACCAGAATTACCGATTTATGGACATGCATTTGATGTGCAAGGGTTCTCGACCTTAACACATGCACCGCATACGAAAGGGATTGTATACAATCCAGAAGAAACATTACAGATTGGACCGTTCTCTATTTCATTTTTAAAAACAGTACACCCTGTTATATGCTATGCGATGCGTATTACGGCGGGTGATGAAGTGATCGTATATAGTGCTGATTCCAGCTACATTCCTGAATTCATTCCATTTACAAAAGATGCGGATTTATTTATTTGTGAATGTAATATGTATGCACATCAGGAAGCTGCAAAAGCAGGGCATATGAATAGTACAGAAGTGGCAGACATTGCAAAGAATGCAAATGTAAAGGAATTACTGTTAACGCATCTTCCGCATGCAGGAAACACATCTGATTTAGTAGAAGAAGCAAAACAAATTTTTGACGGCCGTATTACGCTTGCGCATAGCGGTTACGTTTGGAATTCATGAGGTGAAACGATGTTATTTATTGATAATAAAGGAATTACAGATCCTACAATTAACTTAGCAATTGAAGAATACTGTGTGAAAAATTTAGATATTAACGAAACATATTTATTGTTCTATATTAATGAACCTTCCATTATCATTGGGAAAAACCAAAACACAGTAGAAGAAATTAATGCTGATTATGTGAAAGAAAAAGGCATTCATGTTGTACGACGTTTATCAGGCGGAGGCGCTGTATATCATGATTTAGGGAACTTAAACTTCAGCTTTATTACGAAAGATGATGGGGATAGCTTTCATAACTTTAAAAAATTCACTGAGCCTGTTACAAAAGCGCTTGGAAAATTAGGTGTAAATGCAGAGCTTAGCGGCCGCAATGATATTTTAGCGGAAGGTAGAAAAATCTCAGGTAATGCGCAGTTTTCAACGAAGGGCCGCATGTTTAGTCACGGTACATTATTGTTTGATTCTGAAATTGATCACGTTGTATCAGCACTTAAAGTGAAAATGGATAAGATTCAATCAAAAGGAATTAAATCAATCCGTAGCCGCGTGGCAAACATTACGGAATTTTTAAACGAAAAGATGACAACAGAAGAGTTTAAACAACTTCTTCTTGCGACGATTTTTGAAGGTGAAGCAGAAATTCCAACATACGAGCTAACAGAAGCAGATTGGAAAGAGATTTATAAAATTTCTGAAGAACGTTACCGTAATTGGGACTGGAACTACGGGAAGTCACCGAAGTTTAATTTACAACATTCACACCGTTTCCCAGTTGGACAAGTTGATGTTCGTTTAGAGGTAACAAAAGGAACTGTGACTGAGTGTAAAGTATACGGCGATTTCTTCGGTGTGGAAGATGTTCATGACATTGAAGAACGCTTAACAGGAGTACAGTTTGACAAAGAAGCATTTGCTACAACTCTAGAAGATGTGGATGTAAAACGTTACTTTGGTAATATAACAACAGAAGATTTCTTAGCGTTATTCTTTTAAATGGTAAAAACAGTCATATTGTATGTATGACTGTTTTTTATTTTGTTACAAGAAAACGTATAAAAACAATGCGTATAACTTCAAATTAAAAAATGAATGAATGCTCATTTACCCCGCTTTAACGGGCAGTAATACCCCTGCATCGAAATTTAGTCAAAAATAAAGAAAGTGGGTGAGGGGTAAACAGCCCGTAAAAGCCCGATTGGTTCGACTAATAATCCGTGGAGAGCTAAGGCTCTCTCACGGATTAAAGTCTCACTTTACATGCAATTAATTAAATGTTACTTGCTACTTTAATTTTCTTTTAATATAATGTATTTAGAATTTTTAAATTTTCTAAATTTTATAAAGGTGGGGTTTGTATGAATCTCGTTCAATCTTTGGCTGAAACAGCAAAAAAGAAAGGGGAGAAACCGGCTTATATATTTATGGATCAGTCGGTTTCGTATGACCAATTAAACAAAATAGTCACTAGGTTTTCTGGTAATTTAGCAAAAATGGGCATTGGAAAAGGGGACAATGTTGCATTAATTGTAGGGAATTCACCACATTTTTTAGTTGGGTTATATGGGACAATGAAAACAGGAGCAACAGTCATTCCTATTAATCCGATATACACAGCAGACGAAATGCATTACATTTTACAAAATGGAGATGTAAAAACAATCATCACACTCGACATCCTTCTACCGATTATACAATCTCTTACAACAAGAATTCCTTCTCTTGAACATATCATCATATGTGAAACCTCATCAGATTTTAATCATACAGAAACTGAAAAAATGAAAACGTTTACTAGTCTTATAGGAACCGGTGACCTATCTTATGAAGGCCCTGAGCTATATGAAGAAGATGTGGCTGTTATTTTATATACTTCAGGCACAACAGGGCATCCAAAAGGCGCTATGTTAACACATAAAAACTTATATAGTAATGCTGGAGATGTCGCGTCATATTTACAATATACTGCGGATGATCGCGTTGTTGCGGCACTTCCAATGTTCCATGTATTTTGTTTAACAGTTGCAGTGAATGCGCCCATTATTAACGGTGCGACGATTTTAATGTTACCAAAGTTTAGTCCAAAAGAAGTATTTCGTATTTGTCGTACATATGGGCCAACAATATTTGCTGGAGTACCAACGATGTATAATTATTTATATCTATATGAAGAGGCAACTCCAGAGGATGTTCAGACACTTCGATTATGCATTTCTGGCGGGGCGTCTATGCCTGTTGCTCTTTTGAAAAACTTTGAAAATCGATTTGGTGTTATTGTCTCAGAAGGGTATGGATTATCAGAAGCTTCACCAGTTACTTGCTTTAATCCGTTAGATCGTCCGCGGAAACCAGGTTCGATTGGAACGAATATTTTGCATGTTGAAAACAAAATTGTTAATGAGCTTGGAGAAGAAGTTCCTGTAGGTGAAGTAGGCGAATTAATTGTTCGTGGGCCAAATGTAATGAAAGGATATTACAATGCACCGGAAGACACAGCGGCAGTGCTTCGTGATGGATGGCTGTATACAGGTGATTTAGCGAAGATGGATGAAGAAGGTTATTTCTACATTGTTGATCGTAAAAAAGACATCGTCCTTGTAGGTGGTTATAACGTATATCCTCGTGAAGTGGAAGAAGTATTATATCAACATGAGGCGGTTGCAGAAGTTGTTGTTATAGGTGTTCCAGATGAAAACTTAGGAGAAGCAGTGCGGGCCTATGTTGTTCCAAAATATGAAGCGGTAACAGAAGAAGAGCTAATGCGCTATTGTTCTTTACACCTTGCAAAATATAAAGTACCGAAGAACATAGAGTTTTTAACAGAATTGCCGAAGAATACAACAGGTAAATTATTGAGAAGGGCTTTGAAGGAGAAGGCAATGCAAGTGTAGTGAAAGGAAGCTAAAGAAGTAATCTTTAATTCCTGATCTATATATACATCAATTAAAAAAACGACATAAACCCCATCTTTTTAGGTGGGAGAGAGGATCTGGCCATGGATAGAAGCAGTCAGATCCTTTTTCTGCTACATGCGAAGTAAAAACAGAAAGAGCAAACGAGTGTAGGTTACTTTGTATTTTGCATAGCAGGGATGTAAATGTCGAAAAATGAAAATGGATTTATATAATCACTGTAGTTCTTTTGTAAGACTCATTGAAGATATAAAAATAGCGACTCTTTCACGGATACATGAAAGGGTTGCTTTTTTTGTTGAAAATTATACATAACTTTAACTTTTGACAGGTATTATATACATCAATTAAAAAACGACATACCCCCCCTCTTTTTAGGTTGGAGAGAGGATCTGGCCATGCATAGAAGCGGTCAGTTCCTTTTTCTGCTACATGCGAAGTNNGAAAATGGATTTATATAATATGTATAATTGCATAAAAATACGCCCCTATAATGATGATATAGTCTAATAAAGCTTCTATTGCAATGTTATTTGAAACGTAAAGAATCTGGTGTAGTAGCTTCCAATGATAAACTACCACCATCGCATTAATATATTGTGAAAATATAGGTTATTTTCCAATTCTTGTTTCCTTATATTTAAATGTATACTATAATTTTCTAAGTAATATTATGGAAAAAGGGGTTTTCTTATAGAGATGGAGATGAGACAGTTACACGAAATAATTGAAGAGAAGAAAGAAGAATTAGTTCGATTAGTAGAGCAGCATGGATTATGCCATGATAAGGTTTTGCGTTTTAGTCAGGACATCGATGAACTGATTAACATGTTAATCTATACAAGAGAACTACAACATACTAATAGAATGGTAGAAAACAGGAAGATTCAAAGACTAAGGAAACTTGGGATTATGTAGCTTGTTATTCTATTGGAAATATTTCAACTGAATATAATATGTTTTTTAATCATGAATATATATCAGAAGTTATTTTTACTAGTTACATAAATGAAGATGAAATTAAGTTACGTGAAGATTTAAAATAATAATTAAAATTTATTTAATATGGTCCAATAATAGTTTAGACGGTTCAGATACAAATCTCAAATTAAGTCAAAAAATGTAATTCCATCAACCCAAAATGATAAAAAGTAAAAGACAATCGTGAATGAATTGTCTTTTACTTTTTAGTATATTCATAAATAATTTTTATTCTTTAATTTTAAATTGGGAAATTAATCCTTCTAATTCTTCGATTTTCTTCCTTATTTGCATGGATTGATTTGTTATTTCTGTAATGGATGACGCTTGTGTTTGAATGGCTTGTACGGTTTGATTTGTATCTTTCGCTACTTTTGTAGAAGTTTCTGATACTGCTGATAGGGAAGCGTTAATTTCTTCCGTTCCAGCAGACATTTCTTCTGTTGTAGCTGATACTTCTTGGATTTGGCGTGTTATTTTATGAATGTCTTTCATGATTGTTGAAAAGGCTTCGTCTGCTTCATTAGCAGCATCTCTTCCTTGTGTAGCTTCTTCGTGTCCTTTTCTCATGATTTGAACCGTATCTTTTGTATCTTGTTGGATTGCTTTAATTAAATTATTAATTTCATTTGCGGATTGCTTGGATTGTTCAGCTAAATCTCTCACTTCCGCCGCAACAACTGCAAATCCTTTTCCATTTTCTCCTGCACGTGCAGCTTCGATTGCAGCATTTAAAGCAAGCAAGTTTGTTTGTTCCGCAATATTCGTAATCGCGTCTAAAGCTTTATCGATATGTTGTGTACGCGTAATAAGACGTTCTATCACTGTAGAAGTTTCTTCGACAACTGTATGCACATTATTCATTTGCGTAATAGATTGTTTGATTACTTTACTTCCGTTATTTACACGATCGGTTGTAGCAACAGATACTTCAGCAACAGTTGATGCTGATTCGGCTACCGTTTGAACACCATTTGTTAGGTCACTCATTGCTGTTGAGCTTTCCTGAATATTAGTAACTTGTCCTTCTATTTGTTTGTTTACTTCATTAATGGTTAGAACGGCTTCTTGAGATATTTTAGACGCATGTTTTGTATTCTGCAACATATTGTCGGTAGAGGAAGTAACTTCTTCTGTCGTTACTTGGATTTTTTCAATTAATTGTTGTAAATTATCTAACATGTTATTAAAAGAGGTAACAATAGCTCCTAATTCGTCATTTGCTCGATAGGAAGTGCGTATTATTAAATTTCCATCTGCTACTTGTTTTATATCATGCTCTAATAAATCAATCGGACGCTTAATCGCTATTTTAGTGATATATCCAATACATGTAATAATTACAGCCGCAATAACGGAAATAATAATAAACATCAGTATTGTAGTATGTGCAGTGCTCGTATTGTTTTTTTGTAATTGTTCTGCGTGATCACTATTATATTTCACAAGTTCGTGAATAGAATTAATCGCATTTTGCATAGCGGGCTCAGTGTTTTTTAAATAATAAGCATAAGCTTCTTCATTTTTATTGTCTACTGCTAAATTTTGTGCTTCTTGCTGTTGAGTTCTGTATTCTTGAAAGTTTTTGTGGAAATTCTCATATAATTCTCTTTCTTCTTGTGAGTGGATTTTAGACTCGAATTTTTTTAATAACTCATCGTTTTCTTTTTGCATTTGAGCTATATTATTTGTTAATTCTTTAGTTCTTTTTTCATCCGTTGTAATCATAAGTTCCATGAAATTACAATTACGGTCGTAGAAATTAGATTCTAGAGATTCTATCCAAAAAATTGGAAGTAACCTTTCGTCATACATAGTTGCAGAAGCTTCCCCCGTTTTCTTTAAAGAGATAACTCCTATAATGGATAAGAGAATACATGCGATACTAGCTGTAATCATTAATGTATTCAACTTCGTACCAATTTTAGTGTTTTTTAGAATTGACATTCAACCACATCCTTATTAAATCTTTATATTACGTTATATATCTTATAATAAAAAATGCCAAAAAACGACATATTTTTTATAAATGTCGTTTTTTTGTTGTTTTTTTATTGCTTTTTTGTTGTTTTTTTAAAGAACTAAAATTAGTAAAGCCGTTAATCGAGAAGAATAGAATTATAGGATGTGTCACTATCTCAGTAATAGATTAAGAAAATCTTAATTTATTAAGATTTATACATAGTAAAAGGACTAGTAAAAAGTTTATATATGCAATTCTGCATAAATGAATATACTGGAAATGAATTATTTGTATACTACTTAGTGAGATGCATCTTTATTTAAGCGAATAGTGAAAGGGGAAATAAGAATGAAAAAAACAGTCGTTACATTACTAGCCACCGGAATGGTTTTAGGTGCTCCATTTTCAACTGCCTTTGCAGAAGAGCAAGTATCACAACAAGAAGCTTTGGACAAAATGGAAGTTATGCAAAAAACGTGGAATGAAGAACAAGGGAACCCATCCTTTCTTTCAGGAGAACTATCTGATAAAAAGGTAAAAACAGAAAAAGAAGTGAAAGTGTTCCTTGAAGAAAATAAAGAGTTATTTAAAATCAATCCACAGACTGATTTAACATTGAAAGAAGTAAAATCAGATGATTTAGGGATGAAACATTATGTGTACATTCAATCTATCAACAAAGTACCAGTTGATGGTGCACAATTCATTGTTCATACAAAGAGTGACGGAACAGTAACAACAGTAAATGGAGACGTACATCCAGCTGCCGCAGATAGTTTGAAAGAAAACACAAAAGCAAAGATTACAAAAGAAGCAGCTCTTTCAAATGCATGGAAACATATTAATCTTGCAAAAAAAGATACATTAGTAGAAACAAGTGGAAATCCATTAGAACAAGTGAAAGAAAACTTAAAATCTACAAATGAAAACGCAGATTTAGTTGTTTATGAAAAAGACGGGAATTATTATTTAACATATAAAGTACAATTACAATTCATTAAGCCTTATGGAGCGAACTGGCAAATCTATGTAAACGCAGAAGATGGAACAATTGTAGATTCATATAATGCAGTTACAGATGCAGATACTCCGCAAAAAGGCTATGGAAACGGAGTATTAGGTGATCGAAAAGATCTTAATACAACTTATAGCAGCCAATATGGAAAATACTATTTACAAGACACAACAAAGCCGATGAATGGTGGCGTTATTGAGACATTTACAGTTAATCACAGCAATGCAGATAATCCAAAGAATTACTATCTATTCGATAATGATAATGCTTGGGTAGATAAGGACCAAGCTCCTGCGGTTGATGCTCATGCTTATGCAGGCAAAGTATATGATTATTATAAAAATGTTCATAATCGCAACAGTTTTGATGGAAAAGGGAAAACGATTCGTTCTGCAGTCCATTATGGAACCAACTATAATAATGCGTACTGGAATGGTCAACAAATGATTTATGGAGATGGCGATGGTGTTGAATTCGCACCTCTTTCAGGTTCACTTGATGTCGTTGCACATGAACTAACACATGCGGTAACTGAATATTCAGCTGATCTTCAATACGTAAATCAATCCGGAGCACTAAATGAATCTTTCTCTGATGTATTTGGATATTTCGTTGATCCAGCCAATTGGGATTTAGGGGAAGCTGTATATACGCCAGGAGTTGCAGGAGATGCACTTCGCAGCTTATCAAATCCTGAAAAGTATGACCAACCTGCTCACATGAGAGACTATCAATATTTACCAGCAACAGAAGAAGGAGATAATGGAGGCGTACATATCAATAGCGGTATTCCAAATAAAGCTGCCTATTTAACAATTAATGCTATTGGTAAAGAAAAAGCAGAAAAAATCTATTACCGTGCCTTAACAACGTATTTAACACCAACAAGTAATTTTAGCAAAGCACGTGCTGCTTTATTGCAATCTGCAGCTGATTACGATGGCTTTAATAGTGCGACATATAAAGCTGTGGCGAATGCTTGGGAACAAGTAGGAGTAAAATAATATTCTTGTTAATATAGGAATATTCGGAAGTGCAATATAATTTTCATTACCTATATATAATATTATATAGGTAATGAAACATTAAAAAATCATTATGTAAAAGGATACCCTTACGTAGAAATATTAGCGGAGGGTGTCCTTTTTGATATGAACTTATCGATTTTTGATGAACTAGAGTTGTTTTCTAAAGAGTTGCAACGATATATGTCGGAGCAATTAGCTAGAGAGATAGGATTTGTCTCTCTATTGTTTTACGTAGCAGTGACTTATGTGTCGGAAAATTAAAATGGATATATGTAAATAAATATTATATATTTGAATATATTGATATATTTTTAGATACTCATTATAATTTATTTAGTATAAAGCTTTGTACGTAATTATTTCGAGATTTTATAGGAAACTGTTTAAAAATGAAAAAGTAGAGGGAAAATTAATGAAAATTTTAAAAGGAATGCTCGTATCTACAATAGCAATTACCGCCTTTACGGGACTAGGAAAGACTTCTTATATAGTGAGTGCTGCTTCAAACAATTCAGTCGTACAGCAAAAAGAATCTAATGTAGAAAAAAAAGAAGAAAAGCAAATCATTGTAAAGTTTAAAAATGAGATGAATTTACCATATGAGGATGGTATAGAAAAACGAATACAACATGAAAAAAATGATATGGTACTAGAAAAGTTTTTTTCTGAATTCCCAGATTTAACATTAACACGTTTATTTACGTCTGTAAGTCCTAAAGAAATCCAAAATCTAAATGAAAATGTTAAAACCGATAATAATACTTCATCTTCTAACTTATTAAATTATTATGTAATTCAAGTTTCGAAAAATGAACAAGCTGAAATATTAGTAGAAAAATTAAAACAATCATCTTTGATAGAGGATGTATACATGAAAGAACTAGAAAATGTAACACCACCGGAAGTACAGATGCCAAAATTATTTCTTAATCCCTATGATGACCCTAGATTCGAAAACCAAGGATATTTAAAAGAGGCACCATACGGTATTAATGCACCTTATGCTTGGGGGATCAAGGGAGGCGATGGAAAAGGTATAACATTTGCAGATATGGAGTATGGCTGGCTATTAAATCATGAAGATCTAGAAAAGCAAAATATCGAACTTATATCCGGAAGAAATACAGATGCCCACGCTGGGCACGGCACGTCGGTTCTAGGAATTGTTTCTGCGGAAGATAATCAAATCGGCAATATTGGTATTGCACCAAAAGCTACAGTAAAAGTAGTATCTCAAATTAGGGATGACGGCAGTAATAACAAAGCGGATGCCATATTAAGTGCTGTAAATCATCTAAATGCCGGTGATGTTTTATTGTTAGAAGCACAAGCATCTTATGAGGGGTATCGTGATAAATATTTACCGGTTGAGGTGCACCCAGATATATTTGATGCGATTCGCACTGGAACGGATAAAGGAATCGTAATCATCGAGGCCGGAGCAAATGGCTGGAATGACTTAGATGAATTTAAAGATAAAGATGGAAAAAAAGTCTTAAATCGTAATAGCAAAGATTTTAAAGATTCAGGGGCAATCATGGTCGGAGCTGCTTTATCAACTGTCCCTCACGGACGTTCATGGTTTTCAAACTACGGCAGTCGAATTGATGTATATGGATGGGGGCAAAATGTAGATACAACTTCTGCGGACCCAAGTAGAAGTGCTAAAAATTTATATACGTCTAGCTTTAATGGTACATCGAGCGCCGCACCAATTATTGCTGGTGCAGCCGTTTCCATACAAAGTATTGCTAAGGAGCATTTGGGTAAACCTTATAAACCAAGTGAGTTAAGAGCCATCTTAAGTAACCCAAACACAGGAACACAATCCGAAGAGCCACCTTACGATAGAATTGGTGTTTTACCAGATTTAAAAGCTATATTGTTAAAATTAGGATTTCAACCAAATGGAGAAGACTCAACTTCAAAAAAACCGCGAGAACAAGAGCCAAATAACGAAGATACACAGGCAAATCCAATAGATCTCAATACGACTATTGAAGGAAATCTTAACGACAATGATAAGTCAGATATCTATACTTTTACGATTAATTCACCGCAAAATATAGATATTTCCGTATTAAATGAAAAACAGATTGGAATGACATGGACACTTTATCATGAATCAGATCTACAAAACTTTGTAGCATATGGGAAAAATGATGGTAATACCATTAAAGGAGAATATAATGCGAAACCAGGGAAATATTATTTGCATGTCTATAAATATGAAAATAAAAATGGGTCGTATTTATTAAACGTAAAATAGGTTTTATGCATACATGAAACAAAAGGAATTCTCAAAATGAACGGTACCCCAATTGTTAGACGTAACTAATAATTGGGGTGCCGTTTTTTATGACCCAATATCTATCTTCCTATTTCGCTGCAAATATCACATCATTTTCGGAGATTGATTTGTAACGATAAGCGTTTTGATACAAGTCTTATGAGACATTATGGAGTCCTAATTTAACTGTGATTTGATTATGTACCAATATAAAGGCTTTTGTTATTATGGATTTCTAACTGACTTAGCTCTAAACAAAAGTCTGAATATAGCCTTTTAGTTTTGATTCTTTAATATTATTTCCTCTCACCCATTCTTCAAAATTTATGGTTAAGTCGTTGTTTCCTTGAGCAACATTTGTAATAAGAGTTTTCTCTTCAAATGAATAAGCAAAAGTATGTAGGGTTCCAAAAAGATTATCATAATCTGTAAAAAATAATGGCGAGTCTTTATCACTAAATTTATCAAATGTCTCTTCTATACTTAAATTCTGATTCTTTAAGTTATGGATATACTCATTACGTTTTAAAGATCCTTCAATATGTGCTCTATTTTTCTTCTTCATATCAGTATTTTGAAAGTGATTTACACATGAAATAAAACTAGGATCTTTACGGACTAACACTTTTTTTGGACTCACTTCTACGGCTGCATAATTTCCATAAGAATCGCCAAGGGAAAAATTATAACAGGTAGCATGAGGGATGTCTTTGAGTAAATCAATAGCTTCTTCTGTAGATTTACAAGTATCTAGTACCATCCTCACACTAGTCCAAGCAGATATACCTTCCTGATATTCCTGATTATTTACAAAATGAAGCCCAATAGCTAACCCACTTTCATTTACTCCATCATGTCTTCCAATGATTTGCAAACTATAACCACAAGAAGCTAAAACATTTTTAGAATCTAGCAATAATAAGAGACCATCATAAATATCAGGTGAAAAATCGTAATTCCTTACATAATATCGATGATCCACAAATGCTGAACATCCCATATTAGCTAATTTAGGTACATCATAGCCACTAAACATAGCAGCCACTTTCTCATATGGAAGTTGTAAGCCTTCAGATAAACCTTGCAATTCTTCAAGCAAGTTAGGGGATAAAGAGGAAAATAAGTCATGAAAGTGATTCATATTAATTTCAGGCTTAGTTAACTTATTAAATACATTAATTAAACTCTTATCCTTTAAATATTCTCCAAGATGGAAACCTATTTCGTAAGGAGTAGTTCTCAATTGAAGAATATCAATCTCAAAATTAGACAATCTTTTCACCCTTCCTGTTCGCTTTAATATCATATATTTTGAAATTATAGCATAAAAAGGATGATTTTTATTTTTTATATTCCATACATGTAAGGGTAACATAACGCAATATTATCGGTAGCAAAGACAAGGCGGATCCTTACTCTCATAAAGAATCCGCTTTTTTTCTTTCCATCAATCTATGCAATTTTTTATACATTCCTATCATGGAGTGGGTATCGCCTAGCAAGAGAGCAGGCAAAAATGAAAATAGTTACAGATGCGTAATATTTACATTATAAATAGAGGTCAAGTTATAATAAGAGAAATAGAAGAGGAGGTCTGTTGTGAAAAGTCGTCGATATTTCAATATGGGTACTATTTTTATTTTATACACAGTACTGATGTTTTACATCGGATGGAATGGCTGGGTGTGGCTGCGGACGCTCTTCGGCTGGGAAACATGGGGATATTATGCTTTACTGGTAGGTTTATTCTCATATGCTTATTTACTTGTTCAAGTGTTTAAGTTTCTTCCTTTGCTAAGAACAATTGGTTCTTATTGGTTTGCAGTGATACAATACGCGCTTATACTATTGCCACTAGCTGATCTAACGGTAGTTATTTTACAATTGTTATCCGTTCAGGCAGAGACAGCTATTATTTGGACAGGGACTGTTGTTTTCATTCTATTCCTATTTATTTTCGGCTACGGGATGTATAATGCGTATAGTCCAGTCGTTCGAAAGTACGATATACATATACCGAAAAAAGTGGAAGGGCGCAAAAGCTTACGTATTGCGATGGCTTCTGATATGCATTTCGGTAAACTATCTGGCGTTTCTCATTTAAAAAGGCTAGTCCATCATGTAAACGAAATGAAACCTGACATTATTTTATTACCTGGAGATATTATCGATGATCATCCAGGAGAATTTATTAAAAAGAACATGGGACAGGTTATGAAACAAATGCAAGCCCCACTTGGTATATATGGGGTGCTAGGAAATCATGAATATTACGGCAGGGCCATCCCTGAATTTTTACAAGAGATGGATAAGATTGACGTTCACATTCTTTTAGATGAAGTCATTACAATTGAAGACAGTTTTTACCTCGTTGGAAGAAGGGATAAAACAGAGCGGGATCGTCAAAGTTTTGAAGAGCTAATGAGTACAGTAGATCAATCACTTCCTGTTATCGCAATGGATCATCAGCCATTTGAACTAAAACAAGCGGGAGAAGCTGGTGTAGATTTACTATTATCAGGTCACACGCACCGTGGACAAATGGCACCAAATCATATCATTACGAAACGCATGTATGAACTAGATTGGGGATACGTACAAAAAGGTGCATTTCACGCCATTGTTTCCTCAGGATTTGGATTTTGGGGACCGCCGCTTAGACTTGGGAGTCGGTCAGAGATTATCCAGATAGATGTTACGTTTGAATAAATAAGAAAAGCAGTTGCCATTGGTAGCTGCTTTTCTTATCATGAAGTGCTATTTGGATAAGTTTTACTCTTTTTTGTGAAATAAAGTAAAACTTTAATAAACGGGAGATTCTGTATCCCCCACCTAACTTTTTACAAGAGTCTTACTTCCCGCAAATAGCGGGATAAAAGCAAAAAACGTCAAGAAACAAATAGCGCTTTCTTTTATCATAATACATATAGGGCGGGTGAACAGAGATGGAAAGCTATGAAACGCAAATTCAAAAGGCAATTGATTATATTGAAGAAGATGTAATGGAAAAACAAACGTTACGTAATTTAGCTCATATTGCAGGGTTTTCAGAATATCATTTCCACCGCGTGTTTCAGGCGATGGTTGGTGACTCTGTAATGGAGTATGTTCGTAAGAGGAGGTTAGCCCAGGCAGCTTATCAGCTTTCTCATACAGATGAAAAAATTATTGATGTTGCATTAGAACATGGCTTTCAATCTCATGAAACGTTCACTAGAGCCTTTAAAAAATTGTTTCAAATGACGCCAAGTGCGTATCGAAAGCAAGAAATAAAAACACCGATGTATTACAAAGTGAATGTGAAACAGAGGAAGTTGAATCCATATTTAGGGGGAATACAGATGGAATTTCGTATTGAGAAAAAGCCAGCGTTTCTTGTCGCTGGATATGAAATGAAGACGACTAGTAAAGAGGGGGAAAATCTCAAAGACATTCCGGCATTTTGGGATCATTATTTACAAAAAAATCTAGCGGATCACATTCCAAATCGTAAAGATACAAGTCAATATGTAGAGCTTGGAATGTGTACAGATTTTAATTTAGAAGCAGGAGATTTCACTTATATTATCGGAATGGAAGTTACAGATTTTGAGAATATGCCAAGTGAACTTACGAAGCGTACATTCCCAGAAGCAACATACGCTGTATTTACAACACCAAAAGTACCTCACAAAGATATGGTAGCATCAATTCAGCAAACTTGGAATGCAGTCTTCTCAGAATGGTTCCCGCATTCAGGATATGAACATGCTGGAGTGGTAGAGTTCGAGTTATATGATGAACGTTGTCATGAAGATAAGAGCGAATTTGCTCAAATTGAACTTTGGTTGCCGGTGCAGAAGAAACAATAAGAAAAGGAGCGAATCATAAAAAATGATTCGCTTTTCTATATATAAATCAATTGAAAAACAGACATAAAACCCCTCTTTTTAGGTGGGAGAGAGCATCTGGCCATGCATAGAAGCGGTCAGTGCCTTTTTNNCTTGCGAAGTAAAAACAGAAGAACAAATGAGTATAGGTTACTTTTTATTCTGCATAGCAGGGATTTAGATGTCGAAAAATTAAAATGGATTTATATATATAAAGGGAGGAATGGGAGTATGTTTAAAAAGTTAGAATGCGTATCGATACATACAAAGGATATAGAGAAATCTGTTTCGTTTTACGAATCAATGGGCTTGAAGCAAAACTGGATTGTAGAGAGAAATTTAGAGAATAATAAAGTTTGGACGTTAATAGGATTGAAATTTCCAGATAAACATAGTTCGGAGCTAGTGCTAAGCGATCATCCAAATATTGATTTTATGGAAGTGGAAATATTGGTAGAAGATGTTTGCGAAACATATGAGCGTTTAAAAGACAATAAAGATGTAAAATGGATCCGTGAACCGTTTCAAACAGAATCAGGGCATGTGGCCGTGATGGAGGCGCCGGATGAGAATGTGTTTGTATTAGTTGGGAAATAGAAAAAGAACTTCCTAGATTGGTATACTAGGAAGTTCTCTTTTTGTTAGGAGAGCGGGAATATGATAATAATTGTCGTTCCTTTTCCAAGTTCACTTTCAATAGAAATGGTACCTTTATGAGCAAGGACAAGCTGTTTTGTAATAGCTAGACCAAGTCCTGTTCCTGCATTGTTTTCTTCTGTATTTGTTCCGCGGTAATATCGTTCGAATAATAGATCTTTCGTTTTTTCATCCATTCCTTTTCCGTTATCTGAAATAGAAAGTGTAAATGAGTTTGTATTTTGTGCGAGCTTTACAATTACTTTTGTTGTTTCATTATTATGTTTCACAGCGTTTGCTAATAAGTTTTCAATGATGCGCTGGAACCACTTCTCTTCAATAGCGTAATAAATTTTATTAGAACTCGGAACAAATTCAATATTTTGATTTTGAAGAGTTGGATTGTTAATGAATTGTAATAAGACTTTTTGGACGAACTGGTTAATCTCCATAGTAACGGGCTGCGTAGGAAGTGCATTATTTTTTAACTGGTAAGTTAAACTTAAGTCGTCAATTAGCGTCGTCATATATTGTGATTTTTCCTTCATTACGTGGCCGAATTCTTGAATATCACTATCAGTCCAGTTATATTGCCTAGATTCTAGTAAGAGAGAATAACCATAAATGGAGCTGAGTGGTGTTTTCAAATCATGTGTGAGACCGGTAATCCATTCTTCTCGTGTTTGCTGAATCACTTTTCGCATAGATTCATTCTTTTTAAGGGTAATGGAAAGGTGTTCTAAAGCGTTGGTCACATCTTTAAACAGACGGAATGACCATTTTTCTTTACCTGAGCGCCGGAAGCGAACAGCTTTCCCTTTCTTGCTTACAGGCTCTTCATATTTTCCGCTGGCTATATTTTTGAGCCAACGCATTGTATGTAATAGCGGTTTCCCAAATTTTCTTCCATACCAAATAGAAAGAATGACTAAATAAACAAATACGATGAGAAAAATGAGGCCGAATCCTGTAAATAATTTTTTGGCAAATAAGGTTTCTGTTTCATCATCTGGATAGTAATGATCGTTTTTTGCTGTTATGACAAAGAGAAGACCGCTATCTGAATTATAGAAACTAGAGATGTTTTCCTTATGATTCCATGGTTCTTTTTCAGAAAGTGTTGTCTGTATTACAGAAAGTGTTTTTTTCTTTTCACTTGGATATGAAAAAACTTCTTCTCCATTTGCGTTGAATATTTGTAATAGTGCCTTTTCCTTAGAAAGTAGATTCTTTTCTTGTTCCGTTAATGCAAAGTTATCTACCACTTGAGAAGGATGATTTTGTTTGAGTTTTTGTAGTATCGCGCTACTTTTCATCACGCCACCATAAATAACGAGTGCTTTTTTTTCTTCTAGTTCAATTTCCCAGTAAGTGAATTTATAGGGGCTCTGTATATGATGCTGTAAATATGCGACTAAAGATGTCTTTGTATAAGATTTAGGGACATCATCTGGTGTGTTGAAATGATAAAGAACTTTTCCGTTATCATCTACAATTTGGAGCCAGTCATTTTTATCTGTAATTATATTTTTTACATCAGATTGCAATGTAATCTGACCATCTTCTGACGATATATATTGAGAAATTGTGAAACTATCAGAATTTGGGATGTTAGGTTCGTATAACGTAGTACCAACGAGATAAACTAGGTAAGCAAAAGCAATTAATACTGCAATCAGTAAAGTAAACCAGACAAAAATGTGCTGCATAATAAACTGGATAATAAGTCTTCTACTTAAATTCATATTTACTACCTACTTTGCAACGAATTTATAGCCAAGACCACGGACGGTTTTTATGTACTGTGGATTACTTGGATCTAGCTCGATTTTTTCACGCAGCTTTCGGATATGGACCATAACTGTATTATCATCCCCATTGTAGGCAGGAGCACCCCAAACCTTTTCGTATATTTCTTCTTTGGAAAACACGTAATTAGGATGTTCACAAAAAAAGAGTAGCAGTTGGAAAAGCTGAGCTGAACATTCAACGATTTTCCCATCGACTTGTAATTCTGCTGCATGTTTATCGACTTGAAATCTTCCAAATGAATTAAAATATTTTTCTTTCACAGGTTTTGTAGTTTGTTTCATATGTCTTCGAAGTTGTGCTTTCATACGAGCAACAACCTCTAATGGATTGAATGGCTTTGTAATATAGTCATCTGCACCGTATAAGAATCCAGATACTTTATCTAAATCAGACGTTTTTGCTGTTAAGAAAAAGATTGGACAATCTGTTTTTTTACGAATAATCGGACAAATATCGAAACCAGATTGCCCAGGAAGCATTACATCTAGAATCATTAGATCATAATGATTTTGCTCAACAAGTAATAAAGCCTCTTCAGCGGATGTAGCAGTTGTAATATGAGAAAATCCTTCTTTTTGTAGAATAGTAGTTAATAGTTGCAAAATTGCTGTTTCGTCATCGACAAGTAAAATATTTGCATGATACAAAATAAAATCCCTCCTATTTTCACCGAATATCATAACATTTTCTTGTAACTTATGGAATTTTTAAGGAAATTTTAAGATTTTCTTTCTTAGAAATTAAGATTGAGATGATATGATTAAAGTAACGTAGGGGAGGAGAAGAGTGTGAATCCGTTTCATTCGATGCGAGCTAGATATTTTTTGATTGTATTTGCACTACTTATTTGTATAGAACATAATAGTAAGCAATTGCTAGAAAATACTTTTCATCTACCAATTTCTTTTATTACAAGTCTACTTGTATTTTACATACTTCCATCCACTTGGCTATGGTATGAATATAGAAGGTATCATGTTCCATTTACTTCATTTATTAATAAAAGAGGTTCATTTAACTTGTTACAAGTTTTCATGATTACAGCTATGCTATGCCTTTTTAGCTATGGATACCTTATTTTGTATATGTATAGCTTCGCGTGGATTACACCGGATTTTATAATGAATACGTTGTATGAACCTGTCATAGGTCATACAGGGGGATACATCTATCAATTTGTAATGATTGTATTTGTAGCTCCTATTATAGGTGAATTTGTGTTTAGGGGATTTCTGTTTCAACGCTTTGCAGCAAAATGGGGTACAGGAAAAGGGATGATAGGTGTAGCTCTTCTTTTTGGATGTTTGCATGCTGAGTTTCTTAGTGCTGTTGTGTTTAGTATCGTAGTGTCAATTGTATATATTCGTTCAAAAAGTTTACTTATGCCAATTGGCATCCACATGCTAAATAATGCGACTGTACTTATTACATCTTTTATCGTTAGTAAAGAAAAAATGATAAGTTTTGCAGAGTTTTCCAATCATACTACATTTGTTACAGGGCTTATTATTTTTATGATTGGATTAAACTTAGTACTCATCTTTTTGTTTATCAACCGCCGTTATATGAGTAAAGATGCACCGATAATATATACAAGCAAAGTGAGAGAAATCCAGTAATGATTTATATATACATCCATTAAAAAACCGACATAAATCCCCTCTTTTTAGATGGGAGAGAGCATCTGGCCATGCATAGAAGCGGTCAGGGCCTTTTTCTGCCACATGCGAAGGAAAAACAGAAAGAACAAACNNTTCTGCATAACAGGGATTTATATAGTTTTTTCATTTTAATAGTGACATGTATATTTCAGGAGAGTAGTAGGGATGAAGATGATTAGAAAATACTGAAAAATTATAAAAATCACATTAATGATAAATGACGGAAAAATATAGAAAGGAATGTGAATGATTATATGAATGAAATACTACCATCAAATAAGTTATTTTATTTGATTATGGTTAGCATAATTATAATTACGACAGTGAATGTTGCTCTTCGCTGGGATGAGGCCTATTTTTTTGTTTATTTAGCACTTCATCTGCTAGGCCTATTATGTATTGGCGGTGGCATTGTAGTTGAAAAAAGAAGTGAGGATGGCATTAATTATATATGTGTGCTCGGTCTTGTACTCCTTTTAACTGTACAAGGAATTATGAAATATAGTTCACTTTCTTTTCAAGACTTCAGTTTTATTGTGGACATGATACCATAGAGATACGATCCTAAACAGAAATGTAAAAACTCTTCTCGCCTAGAAGAGTTTTTTACATTGCCTTTTTAATTTTTTCGAGCACTTTTTGACTATTAAACCCGCGTTCTCCCATACCAAATACTTCAATTAATCGATCGTTTTCATCAAGTAAATAAGAGTTAGAAGTATGAATATAAAGTCCGCTTCCAGGGTCGCGGTATTGAAAGTTAAATGTGTCGGCTAGTTTTTTCGTTTCATCTACATCGCCGCGTAGTAAATGCCATCCTTTTGTTTTTTTTATTTCAAAGGTGTTCGAATATGTAGTTAATACTTCTTTTGTATCAAATTTAGGGTCAATTGTAATTGTAATAAATTCAATCTTTTTCCCGAAGAGATTTTCTTTTTCTAACTCATCACGTAAATGTTTCATTTTGTATGTAGTGACTGGACAAATGTCGGGACATTTTGTGTATATAAATTCTACAAGTTTTAATTTTTTAGGTAAGTTATCGAAAGATACGGTAGAGCCATTTATATCTTCCATAATGATGCCGCGGGGTATTTCAGCTGAAGCTTTACGATAGTCTGTAAAATAATAAATGCCAATACTAATTACAATGATTAAACCTAATGTAAAAGTTACATAAATCTTTTTCATCTTCCAATCCCCTCCTAAGTTTGTTTTATAAGAAAAATCAGAAAATTAACGAAAAGGGATTGGAAGTTCCATGACAATTCTCTGTATTAGCTTGTTCTATTTTAGAAAGTATGCACCTACAATAATAATAGACAGGCAGCATAGAGGAGGGAATACTGTGAAGAAAGTTATTGGTTGGTCGCTTTTTTTGTACGTTGGTTTTGCGTTCTTTATATATTGGTATTTATTTGGATGGAATCATGAGATCATTCCGGATATGTATAAAGGAACGAGTGCTGATCCGCAAACATTTATGAATGCGAAGGAGCTTACATTAAGTCAAAATTACTCGCAGGTGAAAAATTTACTCTTTTTTTTAGCAACGCCTCTTGAATGGCTTATTTTATTGTTTGTTCTTGTTTTAGGTGTATCAAAGCGTTTTGAAAAATGGTCAAAGGATACGACAAAAGTAAGGGTCTTGCAGATTGCGATTTATTTATTTTACTTATCACTACTTACAACAGCTCTTTCATTACCGATGCAGTGGATTGGACATAAAGTATCGATTGATTACGGGATTTCAACGCAGACAACACCGAGCTGGATAAAAGATCATGTCATTGATTTTTGGGTAAATTACGTAATCATGCTACTTATTGTTTCGGTTCTGTTATGGCTGATTCGAAAGTTTCCTAAGAGATGGTGGTTAGCTGGATGGGCGCTATCTGTACCGTTTACGATTTTTTTAACGTTCGTGCAGCCGGTTTTAATTGATCCGCTCTACCACGACTTCTCTACGCTGAAAAATAAAGAATTAGAAACGAAAATTTTAGCACTTGCAGATCAAGCGGATATTCCAGCTGAACATGTATATGAAGTAAATATGTCGAAAAAAACGAACGCGTTAAATGCGTATGTAACAGGAATTGGCCGTAATACTCGCATTGTAATGTGGGATACAACACTTCAACAATTAAAAGATAAAGAGATTTTATTTATAATGGCTCATGAAATAGGACATTATGTGATGAAACATATATATTGGGGCGTAGCAAGTTATATCGTTTTAACCTTTGTGGGCATGTATCTCATTAGTCGTATTATCAATATGTGTCTCAGGAAATGGGGAGATACATTACAAATATCCAAGTTAGCATGTTTCTCTATCATTCCTTTGTTTTTTCTCATTTCTTCTATATTATCTTTTGCGGTAAGTCCGGCATCAAACTATGTATCTCGTATAGAAGAACGTGCGGCTGATCAATATGCATTAAACATGACGAAAGATGGAAAGTCAGGTGTGAAAACATTTCAATATTTATCGAAAACAAGCTTAAGTCAAGTGAATCCACCTGCATTAGTAAAATTTTTCTTATATACGCATCCACCCATTTTTGAAAGAATTCATACGTTTGAAGAATATGAGAAACAACAAAAATAAGAAGCAGCAATTGCGCTGCTTCTTTATTTATGGTAATAAAAGTTTACTTCTGGTAATATTTATCATTGATTTTTATGCTGATTTTGTAAATAATAAACTATAAAATTTAAAAAATCTATATATAGAGAGATAGAGGTGAAGTTGTGGGATATTTAAAAAATTTAAAGGTGAAATATAAATTATTAACACTTATTTCCTTGGCTGTTTTAGGCTTAATCATGACGAGTTGGTTAGCTATCCATTCTATGAAACAAATAAAACATGATACAGAGGTTGTTGTGGATGACTATCAATATTCCGCTGTTTTATTGGAAAGTATGCTTCGTACACAAAATTCATTGGAATATAATTTGTTAGAATTCATAACGACTTCACCAGAGCAGAGTGAGAAAAGAAAAGAGAGTGTTACAAATATTGAAAAAGATCTTAAGAAATATGCATCTTTATTGAAAGAATATGATGATGGTTTCAATTTGAGTAAACAAGAAGATGAATTGTTTCAAAGAATGAAAAAGGTTTTACCAGATTATATGGATACATATAAAAATTTGTTTGGGAAAGCAAGAGTAACAAATGACTCTCAAATGATAAATGAATTTCAAAAAGAATTAAAGCCAAAGGGAGTCGAGCTAGCTGGTCATATGATAGATTTAGAGAAATATGTTTCTGATTTAGCTGATAAAGTATTTAATGACTCTAAAAAAATGATTGAACGCTCAATTACTACTTTTATTATAATTGTGGCAGCTAGCATCATTTTTATTTGTATATTAAGTTATATCATTAGTAGATTAATAGTCAGTCCTTTGCAAACTGTAAGTAGTATGATGGGAAGAGCAAAAGAGGGAGACTTAACTGTATACGGAGATTATAAAGCAAAAGATGAATTAGGTGTATTAGTAAAAGATTTTAATGAAATGATTGCGGGATTAAGGGGGAATATGCAAGAAGTTGAAAACAATATTCAACTTTTATCCCATCATGCAGATGAAGTAGTTTCTGCATCAGAAACATCAAATCATGCAGCTAAGCAAATTACAATCGATATTGAAGAGGTTGCAAATGGCGCTGACAGTCAAAAGAAAGCAACTGAACAAACTGCATGTGCGATGGAAGAATTGACGCATGAAATGCAAGGAATCGTTGATACATCTGCGTCAGTAAATGAGCTATCTGCTCACTCTGCATTAGACGCAGAGGCAGGAAACAAACTAATGAAACAAATGATTAAACAAATGGATACGATTCAAGGATCCGTGCAAATGGGTGTTAGACAAGTAGGGGATATGAAAGAGCAATCAGAGGAAATTGTGAAAATTATTGATGTCATGCAGGGGATTACATCGCAAATTAATTTACTAGCATTAAATGCTGCAATTGAGGCAGCTCGTGCGGGGGAAAGTGGAAGAGGATTTGCTATTGTTGCAGATGAAGTAAGAAAGTTAGCAGAGCAATCTAGTGATTCTGCAAAACAAATCGAACAACTTGTTGCTCAGGTAATGGAAGCAACGAATCATACAGTAGACATGATGGGGACAGTAGACCATGAGGTACAACAAGGAACAAAAGTAGTGATGCGTACGGAAGAAGTATTTGGGAAAATTACTGAAAAAGTTCAGCAAGTATCTGCTCAAATTCAAACTGTATCTATGTCTACGGACGAAATGGTTGCGAGCAGTGAGGAAATTTCTGCTTCTGCAGAAGAAATGGCACACATTGCACAAAGGTCATCTGATCGCACTGATGCGGTAAAAGAATCTATTCGTCAGCAGGAAGAGTCCATTCAAACGATTTCTGTTGCAATTGAACAACTTCACAGTATAGCAGGTGGATTGAAAAAGATTGTTTCTCAATTTACACTTCAAAAATAGGAGTATGAGTCAAACAATCTGTAAAAGAAGCGTAACGATGTGAAAAATACAATCATGTATAAAAGAGACATGTTAAGATGTGATAAACCTTTACATTTTAATATGTCTTTTATTCTATTTTTTTACAGATTATTGTTCATAATATATAATTGAATTTATTGTTTTTGGAATATTTAGTTTATAAAGATTGGATTTGTATATGAGAATACCTATATAAATTCATTTTAATGTTTCGACATCTACATTCCTGCTATGCAGAACAAAAAGTAACCGACACTCGTTTGCTCATTCTGTTTTTACTTCGCATGTGGCAGAAAAGGGCCCTGACCGCTTCTATGCATGGTCAGATGCTCTCTCCCACCGAAAAAGAGGGGGATATGTCGTTTTTTAAATTGATGTATATATAGCAAAATTCAAAGGAGGTTATATGCATTGTTTCCAAAGAATCAAACAAAATCGATGCCAGCTATAAAAATGATACTATCTATGTCTATTTTTGGCTCAATTGGATTTTTCTCGGTAAGAACCGGTTTGCCATCTTTCGAATTAGTATTTGTACGCTGCATTTGTGCCACGGTATTTTTAACTTTATGCTGGCTTGTAACAGGGCAGTTTAAAGAGGAAAAATGGAATCGAAAAGAAATATTGCAAATATTAGCTTGTGGTGTATTCCTCGTTTTTAACTGGGTCTTTTTATTTAAAGCTTTTGAAGTAATGTCCATAACGATTGCAATTTCTGTATATCATCTTGCGCCAATTCTTGTATTACTAATTGGCAGTGTAGTATTTAAAGAGAAACTAACAATATTATCTATTATTTCAATTGTCATTTGTTTTATTGGTACTGTTTTAGTAGCGGGAGTGGATGGAAGTATCTCTTTAGAGAAATTGATGTCGTCTGGGATGATTTGGGCGCTTCTTGCCGCATTGTTTTATGCATTTACGACTTTATTAGGGAAAGGAATTAAGCAGACCAGCGCGTATGCAATGACATTTTTGCAAACGTTTTTAGGAATATTTCTTTTATTGCCATTTGTAGACTTTGGGGAATTTCAAGGATTAACAGAAAGTAATTGGATTGCAATTACAGCAACAGGACTCATACATACAGGGTTTGTTTATTATTTATTTTTCGACAGTTTAAGAGATTTGCCAACAAGGCTTATTTCCGTATTAGTCTTTTTAGATCCAGGTGTAGCGATTCTACTGGACACAGTATTTACTGGATTCCGGCCGACTATAGTGCAGATTGTAGGGATTATTCTTATCTTCGCGGGAATGACGTTTACTTTTCGGAAATCAAAAACTGAAACGGTGCAATGGGAAGAAAAGATTCACTCTGAAGCGTGAGATGCAAACACATTGTAATGAATACACTTCAAAAAAATGTCATATGTAATGCGCAGAAATATATTGTTCCATTTTTGGTTTTTTTATACAATTAATATGTACATAAATTAAGGGGGAAAGGTGGATGAATGAAATGAAGAAACAGTTAGTAAAAGTGATTACTTCTCTTACTTTAATGGGCGGGGTATTTGTAGGTGCAAATAGCGTTTCTGCAAACACTAATGAGACTCCACCAGTTGGACCGGATATCATGCTTACATTTAATGATTTACCAAAAGATCATTGGGCATATGAGGAAATTACGTCTTTGGTTTACCATAGAATTATGTATGGTTATGGAAATGGAAAGTTTGGTGTAGGAGATAATGTAACACGTGAACAAGCAGCAGCGGTACTCTATCGTGCGCTTGGCCTGAAACAGCGCGCAGATTTAGAAAATCCATACGAAGACATCGATGGAAGTTCAACAATGTTTCCATACGAAATTTTACAATTAACAGATCTTGGTATTTTTAAAGGGGATGAAAATGGAAAATTCCGTCCAAAGGCACCGTTAACTCGTGCAGAAATGGCGCAAATTCTTACAAGAACATTTGAATTTGAAGTGAAACAAAAGCATACGTTTACGGATGTGCCGGAAGATTTTTGGGCAAAAGATGCAATTAGTGCTTTACAATCTAATAACGTTGTGGTAGGAACTGGTGACGGGAAGTATGAACCCCAAATGTTTGTAACTCGTGATCAGTATGCGAAGTTTTTATATAACGCAATATTAAGCTACTATTCACAAGATGAAGTAGCTAAGCAATAAATTCTATTATATATACATCAATTAAAAAGCTAACATAAAACCCCTCTTTTTGGGTGGGAGAGAGCATCTATTCATGCATAGAAGCGGTCAGATCCTTTTTCTGCCACATGCGAAGTAAGAACAGAAAAAGCAAACGAGTGTAGGTTGCCTTTTGTTGTGCATAGCAGGGATTTAGATGCCGAAAAATGAAAATGGATTTATATAGAATTATGATTTAGATTTGGTTAAGAGAAAAAAGCGCAAAATCATATTTGCGCTTTTTTTGTTCATAAAGTGAAATTACATTCATTGTTTCTTACTTTTTATTCTTTAATTTTAAATTGGGAAAGTAATCCTTCTAATTCTTCGATTTTTTTCTTTATTTGCATGGATTGATTTGTTATTTCTGTAATGGATGACGCTTGTGTTCGAATGGCTTGAACGGTTTGATTTGTATCTTTCGCTACTTTTGTAGAAGTTTCTGATACTACTGATAGGGAAGCGTTAATTTCTTCAGTTCCAGCAGACATTTCCTCTGTTGTAGCTGATACTTCTTGGATTTGGCGTGTTATTTTATGAATGTCTTTCATAATTGTTGAAAAGGCTTCGTCTGCCTCATTGGCAGCATTTCTTCCCTGCGTAGCTTCTTCGTGTCCTTTTTTCATAATTTGAACCGTATCTTTTGTATCTTGTTGGATGGATTTAATTAAATCATTAATTTCATTTGCGGATTGCTTGGATTGTTCAGCTAAATCTCTCACTTCAGCCGCAACAACTGCAAATCCTTTTCCGTTTTCTCCTGCACGTGCTGCTTCGATTGCAGCATTTAAAGCAAGCAAGTTTGTTTGTTCCGCAATATTCGTAATCGCGTCTAAAGCCTTATCTATATGTTGTGTACGCATAATAAGACGTTCTATCACTGTAGATGTTTCTTCAACAACTGCATGCACATTATTCATTTGCGTAATAGATTGTTTGATTACTTTACTTCCGTTATTTACACGATCTGTTGTAGCAACAGATACTTCAGCAACAGTTGCTGCTGATTCAGCTACTGTTTGAACGCCATTTGTTAGGTCACTCATTGCTGTTGAACTTTCCTGAATATTAGTAACTTGTCCTTCTATTTGTTTGTTTACTTCATTAATGGTTTGAACGGCTTCGTTAGATATTTTAGATGCTTGTGTTGTATTCTGTAACATATTATCGGTAGAGGAAGTAACTTCGTGTGTCGTTACTTGTATTTTCTCAATTAATTGCTGTAAATTATCTAACATGTGATTAAAAGAAGTAACGATCGCTCCTAATTCATCATTTGCTTGATAGGAAGTACGTATGACTAAATTTCCATCTGCTACTTGTTTTATATCATGCTCTAATAAATCAATCGGACGTTTAATCGCGATTTTAATAATATATCCAATACATATAATAACTGCAGTTGCAATAACGGAAATAATAATAAACATCAGTATTGTAGTATGTGCACTGCTTGTATTGTTTTTTTGTAATTGTTCTGCCTGATCACTATTATATTTCACAAGTTCTTGAATAGAATTAATTGCATTTCGCATAGCGGGCTCAGTGTTTTTTGAATAATAAGCATAAGCTTCTTCATTTTTATTATTTACTGCTAAACTTTGTGCTTCTTTCATTTGAGTTCTAAATTCTTGAAAGTTTTTTTTGAAATTCTCATATAATTGCTTTTCTTCTTGTGAGCTGATCTTAGACTCAAAGTTTTTTAATAACTCATCATTTTCTTTACGTAGTTCAGCTATATTATTTGATAATTCTTTGTTTCTTTTTTCATCGGTTGTAACCATAAGTTCCATAAAATTACTATTCCCGGCGTAGAAATTCGATTCTAGAGCTTCTATCCAAAAAATTGGAAGTAACCTTTCGTCATACATACTTGCAGAAGCTTCACCTGTTTTCTTTAAAGAGATAACCCCTATAATGGATAAGAGAATACATGCAATACTAGCTGTAATCACTAATGTATTCAACTTTGTACCAATCTTACTGTTTTTTAGAACTGACATTCAACCACACCCCTCTTAAATCTTCATATTACGTTATATATCTTATAATAAAATACGCCAAATAACGACATATTTTTTGAAAAATGTCGTTATTTGTTGTTTTTTGAAGAACTAAAATTAGTAAAGTTGTTAATTGAGAAGGAAAGAACTGTAAGATATTTTGGATGTGGTGATATCTCAGTAATCGATTAAGAAAATATTAGTTCATCTCGCATAAACGGGCAGTAAGATCCCCGCCTCAAAATTCAGCAAAAGCAAAGAAGCTAGGTGAGGGCTAATAATCAGTGGGGGATGAAGAAAACTCCTACTGATTAAAGTTTCACTTTATCAACTAGATAAATACAAATGGATCGCAACAATATAAAGTTCGCAATTCAAGAGGACGAACTTTATATAGTACAGCAAGTGAATAATATGTAAAATAGGTTTAAAAGCAAAAAGCCCCGGTACTCTACTAAATGCAGTAACAGGGCTTTTTGCTTTTGTTTAATAAGGCGACAATTTTCTAATCAAACATTTTAATTATACTTGTTATGACATTACGAATACAAAAGTTGGTCAAGTAACTGTTGTAACACAAAAATATTGAATTATAAAGATTTTATAATATAAATTCGTTACAATTTTAGTAACATTAAAAAATAATCGTTTTAAACACCCTATTTGTACTCTCTAATTTTGATGTTGTAAAGATATATAAATCCATTTTCATTTTTCGACATCTAAATCCTTGCTATGCAGAATAAAAAGTAACCTCCAATCGTTTGCTCGTTCTGTTTTTACTCCGCATGTGGCAGAAAAAAGCCCTGACCGTTTCTATGCATGAATAGATGCTCTCTCCCACCTAAAAAGAGGAATTTTAGGTCGTTTTTTTAATTGATGTATATATAGATTAATTAAATTGTTAAATAGTTAATGAAATTAAACTTATCGTTATTTCCTACTTATTTTATCAGATAAGTTTATTAAAAAATAGACTGGTTTTAAAATTCTTTTAATGTAAATATTTATACATAGGGATTAATGAAAATAAAATGAGAATTTAGTTTTTTTGAATATTTTGCTTGCTAACAATAGATGTTGTTATGGTTATTAAGATAGGTACAGCTTGCTAAATATTTAAAAAGTATTTTTTTGTCGTTTTATTGTCGAAATTTGTAGAATATTTTTATTGGAATGAGGTGTAATTATGAGTAATTTAAAAATGATTACTTACGTTTTAAAGAAGCCAGAAAGATATTATGAAGACTTTATTAAAGCGATCAAAGATTATGAAACATGTGCAAAAATCACAGAATTTACTTGGTTTGTTTCAACTTCTGATTCATGTATTAGAATTATGGATACTTTAAAAAAACACATAGATTTTAATGATCGTTTGTTTATAACTGAGATTTCTGGAGTTTCAGCTTGGCAAAATATTATCTGTAAAACTTAGATTTTAAAGGTGTATTGTTAATTTATAGTTATTCACAATAATGGACTGAATTATATTTTCATAATATGACCTGTTTTATCATTTTAACCGTGAAGCTCCCTTTCTCTAAACGAAGTGAAGGTGGGGGTAGTTCAATATTGATTCAGTCCTGTGAGCTTAAATAAAGTGAAACTTCCATCAGTGGAAGTTTCAGCAGCAGGTACTAACCAACTTTTAATTGATTAATAAAATGAAGATATTATGGACTCCCTTTCCATGATATGACCTCTTAGTAAGTCTTTTCATATAAATTTTAATACAAATATCACTCCTGTATTTGCAAACTCTTGGAGGTTTAATAAAATGAAACAAAAAAGCATAAATATAGCACTATCTCTCATACAATTATTTCTTTTAGTACTCAACCTATTTATATGTTCCTCAAACATGCGATTTTTACCTTGGTTTGTGGAAGATGCTTTTGGTTGGTTCGGACTCTTCGTTACTGTTCCTTTATTATTAGTTCTAGGTGTAATTATGACATATTTAAAGAAGAGAAAAGGTCACTCTATAACAACTGCAAGACAAAGCGTACCCTTTATTACAGCAATTTTTTTGATAGGTATCATGTTTTTATATATGACAGATGCAACTGTTATAGCATCTCTTATCTTTAATTTTGTAATGGTTATCATAACGATTTTATTTATATTAAAAGATATAAATAAAAATTAAGTATAGGTTCAGAAGAATGTCAATTAGACAAGACTAGTTAAATATGAGGATTAGTGTATAATTTAAGGGATTTTATCTTTTATAATTAAGTAATTGGTAAAGTTAAGGGGCTGAGCTGTATGATAAAGTTTAGCTCCTTTTATGGTTCTGATGCAAAAAATACAAGATCAGTGTAACGAGTTGGTTATAACAGCTGAGATAATATGATGTTAATCCGTGAAAAAAATGTCGAATTTATGTGAATTTTGTTGTTTTATTTTATTTTTAGTGATAAACTTGTCATTACAAAGAAAGAGTGAACACACATCCCTTAGCGATTGTAGTTTTCTGAAAATTTGTTTAGTTCGAACAGTTTTATTTGATTGACATGTTTGTGCATTTTCTATCTCCACTCTTTCTTTGTTTGACCCCACAGAAAAAATAGACTTGTCATGATTCAAGTCTTTTTTTCTGTGAAAGTTGATATAATTGTCATTCTGGTGAAAAAAATCTATAAAACTTGAAGCGTTAAAGCTTTACGTGTATAAATATAAAAGAAGCATAATTACTAAAGCACCTCGCCATGGATGGGGGTGCTTTTCCTTTTCTGTAAAATACAAGAAGTTATTTTAATGCACGATATTCACCTATATAAATTCAAATTGAAAACCCGACATAACCCCTTTCTTTTTGGGGGGAAAGAGGATCCGCCGATGCATAGAAGCGGTTAGATCCTCTTCCTATTCCATGCCAAGTGAAAACAAAAAGGGAAAAAGAGTGCAGGTCACTTTTTGTTCTTCATAGCCGCGACTTATATGCTGGAAAATTAAAATGGATATATATACAATTCGTTGCTGCCGTGCCTATTATAAAAGGATGAAAAGACAAAAGGTATGAACTTGAAGATGAGCATTTTTCAGCAGATTTTTGGTATGATAGCTGTATGTAATATCGTAGGAGAAATTGATTTATAGAGAAGTTACAATTGAAGATGAAAAATTACGAAAGCAAGTAAAAGAAGTAGAAGAATCTTATCAAAATTGTTATGAAACTAAAAAAAGAATGAAAACGACATGAAATCATTGATGATTGAAAAAGAACTTTATAGGAGAAGTAAAAGCAACAAAAACATCTAAGAGAAATATAGGGAGGATTGTGAATGCCCACACCATTAAATAAAAATAATCGTTATATGGTCGGATTAGATAGTTTAAGAGGCCTAGCTATACTAGGTGTTATGTTGTACCATATCAATTTTAAGTGGATGCCTGGAGGATTCTTAGGCGTTACTGTATTTTTTGTGCTTTCTGGTTATTTAATAACTGATATTCTTGCTATTGAGTGGAAGAAAAATAAGAGAATTGATTTGAAGAATTTCTGGTTGCGTAGGATAAGAAGGTTGATTCCAGGAATGATTGTCATGCTCATTATCGTTTTGGCATGGGTTACGATTTTTCATAGTTCTTTACTGGGGAAAATGCGGGAAGATTCGTTAGCAGCTGTATTCTATTTCAGTAACTGGTGGTATATTTTTCACAAAGTATCCTACTTTGATAACTTCGGCCAACTTTCTCCTTTGAATCATTTTTGGTCGTTAGCTGTTGAGGAGCAATTTTATGTGGTCTGGCCATTTATCATTAGTTTAGGATTTTACTACATAAAGAAACAATCACGTCTGGCACTATTTATTTTTCTAGGAGCTATTGCTTCAGCTATCGCAATGGCAATGATATATGAGCCAGGTGTTGATCCAAGTAGGGTTTATTATGGTACCGATACAAGGGCGTTTTCCTTATTGATTGGTGCAGCACTCGCTTTAATTTGGCCGAGCAGTAGGCTTGCTAATAAAATTATTGCACCAGCACGTCTCGTTCTTGATGTAATTGGAGGAATTGCTCTTATTGTTATTCTCGTTATGTTTTGGAAAACGAATCAATATGATCCATTCCTTTATCGAGGGGGAATGTTCCTTTTATCGATTGCTACTGCTGTATTAGTAGCCAACCTTGCTCATCCAGCTAGCCGAATTGCTGTATTTTTGAGGTTTAAACCTTTACGTTGGATGGGTGTCCGCTCCTATGGGATATATCTTTGGCATTATCCGATTATCACATTGACGAGTCCGCAAGTTAGTACGGGAGAATTTCAAGTCACTAGGGCTATTTTTCAATTCTTTTTAATCCTGTTTGTGGCGCAACTTTCATGGAAGTTTATTGAAAACCCAATTCGTCAAGGTGCGTTGAAGAATATTCATTTACAGAAATTGAGAATAAGAAACTTAAAGTTCAGTAGTAAGCTAGCTTTAACATGTGCATTATTGCTTTTCTCAACAGCTAGCTTTGGTTTAGCTACAGCTGGTAAAGCAAAAGAGAATCCTAAGGAAAATAGGATAGAAGCGGTGCAAACGGAACAAAAAGAACAGGCTAAACAGCCAAGTATAGTTAAAGAGGAGCATGCTGATAAACCATCTGAAAATAAAGAGGAAAAAGAAGCAGCTTCGGCACAAACGGAACAATCTCCAACCATTACAGCCATTGGCGACTCAATTATGATTGATGTCTCTCCATATTTGAAAAATGCTTTCCCTAATGTCAATATTGACGCGAAGATTGGAAGGCAGATGTCTCAAGCGTTTGATACGGTAGAGAGAATGAAAAAAGAGGGTACTTTGGGGGATTATGTTATTATTGGATTGGGTACAAATGGAGCATTTACTACTGAACAAATAGAATCATTGATTCAGTTAATAGGTAATAAACATAAAGTTATATTGGTTAATACTAGAGTGCCGCGTCCATGGGAATCGGTGGTTAATGAAAAATTAAAAGAAGTAGCATCGAAATTCTCTAATATTACACTAGTTGATTGGCATTCAGCAAGTGCTGGGAAACAAGCGTATTTTGAACCAGATGGAGTCCATTTGACGAAAGAAGGGGCAGAGGCATACACTTCACTTATAGTAAAGCATATTAAAAAGTAATTCGTCTTACTTCCGTTAAATGAGCTATTGTTTTTTACTGGTGTTATTTCAATATTGTTTTTAGCTATCGCTGCAATACACAAAAAAAGTAAACGTACTTAATTCATAAAATGAAAAAGCCAATTTCCTGTAAGGTAAGGAAATTGGCTTTTTCTGTGAAACCTTGCTGAATATATGAAACTTTCAAGTGCATAACAGCTAGGAAGTTCTTTGGATACTCATAGGGGCAATGAAGTGTTTATATAAATCCATTTTCATGTTTCGACATTTAAATCCCTGCTATGCAGAATAAATAACCTCCACTCGTTTGCTCATTCTGTTTTTACTTCGCATGAGGCAGAAAAAGGCTCTGCCCGCTTCTATGCATGGCCAGATGCTCTCGCCCACCTAAAAAGAGGAGTTGTATGTCAGTTTTTTAATTGATGCATATATATTTATTGTTTTTTTAGCAAGAAATCTTTCCATTTTTCTTTATAGATGATACAAGTCTAATCAATTATTTCATTACTTTCATAGAATATAACGCAAGAGTATAAAGCAAGGAAAAGGAGTTGTTAAAATGTTCTTTGGGCGAAGAGGTAATGGATTCCGGAGAGATTGCGATTTCGATAATTTCCGAAGAGATTGTGACTTTGATGATTGTCGAAGAAGAGAAAGACGTAGAGAATTTGAAGATGATTTTGAATGTGAAGAAAGGTTTGAGCCTAGACGTCGTGGAAGATTAGATGGTTTAAGAGAAGGCGATAAAATCCAAGTGTTTTCTGGTGGCGATCGGATCGATGGAACAGGCGTATTTATTAATGTAGAAGATGGATTTCTTGTTTGGGTTGATAATCATGCAAATATTAATATCACAAGCCTAGACGTTATTAGTGTTCGCAGAATTTCTTAAATGAATAAAAAGATTAAAGGTAAGAAGAGAGAACGCTTATCTTAGTTTACGTATTTATATATTTATTTAAAAGGAGGATAATCATGGGAAGTCAAAGAGAATGTGAAGACAATAGAGGTCGTAGAAGATTAGACGGTTTAAGAGAAGGCGATAAAATTGAAGTGTTTTCTGGTGGCGATCAAATCGATGGAGTAGGTGTTTTTATTCGCGTAGAAGATGGATTTCTTATTTGGGTTGATAATCGTGCAAATATTAATGTCACAAGTCTAGATGTTATTAGTGTTCGAAGAGTTCTTTGCTAATGTTATAGCATAGAAAAATAAAAAGAGGACAGTATGTTGACTGTCCTTTTTTGCTGTTCATATTTATAGGGTGGGGTTATGTTTCGGATGATTTTCATCCTACGAATAGTGTATGCAAATAATGAAAAAAAGCTTGTACGATTATTAAAATAATTTATAAATTTAATGGATTAGGCATTTGATAGAGGGGAATAGCCTAATCAATTAATTTATTCATTTCATAAGCTATCGTGTAAATAAATTTTTAGAAAAAAGGGGTTATGTGAAATGTTTAATGGGCGTAGATGTGAGTGTGATGAGTGTATGAGACACAGAAGAAGAAGAAGAGAAGTTAAAGAAGTGAAGGAAGTTAGAGAAGTACCCACAATGAGACCGACAGTATTAGATGGTTTAAGAGAAGGCGATAAAATTAGGGTCTTTTCTGGTGGCGATCAAATCGATGGAGTAGGTGTTTTTATTCGCGTAGAAGACGGATTTCTTATTTGGGTAGATCATCATGCAGATATTAATATCACAAGTTTAAATGTTATTAGTGTTCAAAGAATTTGTTAATCAGTATACAGTTAAGCCTGTTAATTTTATTGATTAATGGGCTTAGCTATTATTTTTATGTGAGAACATGTATTGTAAGGACTTAACTATATAAGTACAAATTGAAAAATCGACATAAAACCTTTCTTTTTAGGTGGGCAAGAGCATCTGGCTATGCATAGAAGCGGTCAGGGCCTTTTTATGCCCCGTGCCAAGTGAAAACAAAGAGAGAAAATAAGTAGCGGTCACTTTTTGTTCTTCATAGCAGTGACTTATATGCTGGAAAATCAAAATGAATATATATAAGTTGTGTCCATATGACTATACTAACTCCACTCAATGGAGTGATTTCAGATCATACGAAAGTATATAGGAATGAATAAAGAGGAAAAAGATATATAAAGCATATTTTTAAAAATGAATTTTCGATATATTGTCACATGAATTTGAAAGCATTATGACATTTTCAAAAAAGAAAAACGAATAATATGTTACTAAATTATCATGTGATTATATATACATCAATTAAAAAAACGACATGAAATCCCCTCTTTTCAGGTGGGAGAGGGCATCAGGCCATGCATAGAAGCGGTCAGTACCTGTTTTTGCCACATGCGAAGTAAGAACAGAACGAGCAAACGAGTGTAGGTTACTTTTAATTCTGCATAGCAGGGAGTTAGATGTCGAAAAATTAAAATGGATTGATATAGCACCAGCCCTTTTTTGTATTATGTTTGAATGAGGGCGTAGGAACGTACATAACTTGCAGGTATAACCGAAAGGAAAAATGATGAAGTTCTTAAGAATGATACCTAAGAATAAACGATATTTTAGTTTGCATTCAACAATTTCCATTTTAGTATGTGTTGTCGTAATCATTGCTTTATTAGTTACAGATGTATTGATAAGTAAGAACATTGCTGAAAAAAAAGAAGAAGCGTTGACAGAAAAAGTGACAGATATAGCTCGTACAGTTGCACGTTCAAATGTCGTGATAGATGCTTTGAGTGGGACTGGGGATGAAAAAGAAATTCAAAGTTACTCTAATCAAATAAAGAATGTAACAAATGTCAGTTTTGTGGTCGTATTAGATATGAATTTAATTCGAAAATCACATCCAAATCCACAGGAAATTGGGTCTCCATTTTTAGATAAAAAGGATGCTGAACCATCACTTCAAGGAAAGGAATATATTTCAGTTGCAAAGGGAGTACTTGGAGATGGGATGCGTGTATTTACTCCTGTAATGAATAAAGATGGTGTGCAAATAGGTGTTGTAACGGTAGGAATATTACTTGATGAAGTGCAGGATGCTGTTGATAAGAGTCAGTCGATGATTTATGTAGGAACTGTTATTGGATTATTGATTGGAGTTGTTGGTGCCTTAGTATTAGCTAGGCATATTAAGAAAATATTATTTGGTCTTGAGCCTTCTGAGATTGCGATGGTTTTAGAAGAGCGAAATGCAATGCTACATTCGTTGAAAGAGGGGGTTTTGGCAGTTGATCGTACGGGGAAAATAACCCTCGTTAATACCGCAGCAATTCGCCTTTTACAATTAGGGGATACTGCAGATCATTTAATTGGAAAAGATGCTGATGGGTATATGGAAGTTTTTCAAGAAGTATTACATACCGGCAATCCAGAGTTCAATAGAGAGCAACATTTTAATGGTGTTTTAGTTCTTATTAATTGTGCTCCAGTTCGAGTTGATGATGAGATTGTTGGTGCAATTGCTACGTTTCGTGATAAAACCGAAGTGAAAAAACTTGCAGAGCAACTTACAGGTGTTCAGTTATATACAGACGCTTTACGTGCACAATCACATGAATTTATGAATAAGCTCCATGTTATTTTAGGAATGGTTCATATGGAATACTATGACAAGTTAGGAGAGTATGTTCAACAAATTGTTCATCAGCATAAAAAAGAGATAGGGTTTATTATGAAACGAATTAAAAGCTCTGTATTTGCAGGGTTTTTATTAGGGAAGTATAGTGATGCAAGAGAAGACGGGGTAGAGTTAATTATTAACAATGATAGTTATTTGCCCGAAGCAGCTCATTCAGATGTCATCCACGATCTCGTTAGAATAATAGGAAATATTATTAATAATGCGATTGAAGCAATGCATGGATGCAAAGAGAAAAAAATAATGGTATCCATTGATTATGATTTTGAAGAGAAGCTTTTATATATAGAAGTAAAAGATACAGGAAGAGGCATTGAAAGGGACATACGAGAAAAAATTTTTACAAAAGGTTTTTCAACAAAAGGTGAAAATAGAGGCCTAGGTTTGTTTTTTGTCCAACAAAGTTTAAGGAAATTGCATGGAGATTTACAGCTTCGTACCGTTGTTGGAAAAGGGACAACGTTTCGTATGAAGTTACCCTATGAAGTTAAGGATGAAAATGAATGATTAAAGTACTTATTGTAGAAGACGATCCAATGGTTGCAGAATTTAATAAGCGTTATTTAAATCAGCTTGAGGGATTTCAACTAATAGCAGTCGCTTCTTCTGTAAAAGATGCGATAAAGGTTCTAGATACAACGGTTATTGATTTGATTTTATTAGATATATATATGCCAGAACAAACTGGTTTTGAATTACTAACACACATCCGAAATGTTGAAAAAAGTGTTGACGTTATTTTAATTACAGCAGCAAGGGATATGTATAGTGTAAAAAAAGCGATGCAATATGGTGCGATTGATTATTTAATTAAACCTTTTGAATTTGAACGGTTTAATGAAGCGTTGTCAGCATATCGAGAAAAGGCGACGTTTATGGATGCGCAGCAAATAGTCAGCCAAGAAGAAATAGATAAAATGTTCTTAGCTAAAGATCAAGGTGTGGGCTCAGCAGAATTACCAAAAGGTTTAACGAAAAAAACATTGGTAGTAGTATGGAAAAGTATTATGTCCATGGAAGGAAGAGCATTTTCTACAGAAGAATTAGCCTCTCAAATAGGGATTTCTCGTGTTTCCATTCGAAAATATTTAAATTTTATGGAAGACATAGGCATATTAGAAGTGGAAGTTGGGTATGGGGTTGTTGGAAGACCTATTACAAAATATCAATGTACGGAAGAAAATAGCGATGTGATAAAACGGTACTTATGAGTTCTTCATAAGTACTGTTTTTTGCTTTAAGTAAGATAGGAAAAGTAATCAATCATATATATCAATTAAAAAACCGATATAAAGCCCCTCTTTTTAGATGGGAGAGAGCATCAGGCCATGCATAGAAGCGGTCAGTACCTGTTTTTGCCACATGCGAAGTAAGAACAGAACGAGCAAACGAGTGTAGGTTACTTTTAATTCTGCATAGCAGGGAGTTAGATGCCAAAAAATTAAAATGGATTTATATGTATAACCCCCTCTTTTAGGTGGGAGAGAGCATCAGGCCATGCATAGAGGCGGTCAGTGCCTGTTTCTGCCACATGCGAAGTAAAAACAGAAAGAGCAAATGAGTGTAGGTTACTTTGTATGCTGCATAGCAAGGATTTAGATGTCGAAACATTAAAATGGATTTATATAGAAGTTATGTTCTAGAGAGAAATGTCTAAATTGTGGATAAAGAAAGTTTTGAAAGTGATATTTTAATAGTTTATGCAACATTTCACTTACATTATTAACATAATACTTTTAAAAATAACGCAATGTATTCAAATAGTGATAGTAGATTTATCATAAAGTTGTAATTCAACAACGCAAATTAATGTGAAACACTTCACATTAAGAGATGAATATTTTTTTAAAACAAAATGTGAACTATTTCACAAAAAAGGAGGCTTTTAAAATGGATATCGGTCAAATACTTATCAAGACTCTAACCGATAAAAACATTATTAGCGCAATTAGTTCATCGGTCTTTATTATTTTATTGGGTTTTTACATGCGCAAAAAAAATATTTTAAATGCTCAGGCAGCAAAGGTATTAAGTGGCGTTATTCTTTCAGCTGCACTTCCAGCTTTAGCATTTACAGCATTCATGCAAAATATCAATACGAATTCATTAAAACAAGGGGCTAACTTACTAATTTGGGGTATAGTCATTTACATTATATTAATCGTTGTAACAAAGCCATTGTTTATGAAATACAAAGGCGATAAACAAGATGTTTTACGCGTATTAACAATCTTCGGTTCAACTACATTCTTTGGTATTCCAATTATCGGCGTCGTTTATGGCCCAGAAGGAGTTATGTATGCATCCATTTTTAACATCGGATACCGCATTTTCCTTTATTCTTACGGATATATCAAAATGTCAGGTTTAAAGATGGAGAAAAAGAATATTAAAACAATGTTCTTAAATCCAATTGTTATCGCAACATTTGCAGGTTTATTCATTTGGGTATGCCAAACATACTTACCACAAGTAGCAGTTACAGTGAATGGTAAAGTTTCTCATTTCGCCTTTTTACGAATCGATCAAACAGCTCCATGGTTATTCAAGCCAATGGATTACTTAGCTAAATTAGCTTCACCGCTTGCATGGATTTCCATCGGTGCAACATTAGCTGAAATTTCATTAAAAGATGCAATCAAAACAAAAGATGCTTGGTACTATAGCTTAAACAAAATCATTATTGTTCCAGTAATTAACATTGCTTTACTTATGATCTTAAATGCAACAGGTATTCTTCCAATTTCACAAGTTGCAGTAGCTACAGTTGTTATTATGATGGCTACACCAACAGCAACAGTTGCAGCAGCATATGCGATTAGCTTTGATAAAGAAGCGATTTTAACATCTAACTGTTCTCTTCTTTCCACTATTCTAGGTGTTGTTGCAATGCCATTATGGATTGTAATACTTGAAGTTATTAAAAGTTTTCATATTTTCTCTTAATACTATATCGGAGGTAGATGAAGATGAAAGCAAATTTAGTATGTTATGGTGTACGCGATGTAGAAATAGCCTTTTTTGAGAAGCTAAATAAACACGATTATAATTTAACTCTAGTAACAGATTTAATGAATGATGAAAATGTAAATACAGCAAAACATGCAGATGCTGTCATGATTCGTGGTAACTGCAAGGCGAATAGAAAAAATATTGAGAAATTAGCTAGTTTTGGTGTGAAATATTTATTAACAAGAACAGTAGGATTCAATCATATTGACTTAGAAGCTGCAAAAGAGGTCGGAATAAAAGTTGCACGTGTACCTGCTTATTCTCCAAATGCTATTTCAGAGCTTGCAGTAACGCTTGGTATGATGTTATTAAGAAATACAGCATACACTGCAAACAAAACAAAAGAAAAAGACTTTACAGTAGACGCAGTGATGTTCAGTAAAGAAATTCGTAACTGTACAGTTGGTATTCTTGGAACTGGAAAAATTGGTTTAACAACTGCAAAACTGTTCAAAGGTTTAGGGGCAAGAGTCGTTGCATTTGATGTGTTTGAAAGTGAATCAGCAAAAGAAGTCGTTGAATTTTTACCTTTAGACGAAGTGCTGGCAAGTTCTGATCTAGTTTCTGTACATGTTCCTTATATTAAAGGACAAAACTATAAAATGATTAACGAAGAATTTTTAGGGAAAATGAAAAACGAAGCGATTTTAATTAATACTTCTAGAGGTGAACTTCAAGACAATGAAGCAATCTTAAAAGCGATTGAAGAAAATACAATTGCAGGATTTGGTACAGACGTATTTGAGGGTGAATCTACATTCTTCTTCAAAAACTTAAAAAATAAATCTTTACCATCTGAAACAATTGAAAAGTTAATGAGTTATTTCCCAAGGGTTCTTGTAACTCCTCATATCGGTTCCTATACTGATGAAGCTTTAACAAACATGGTTGAAATTTCTTATGAAAACTTATATAGTTTCTTAACTGATGGTGTTTGTCAAAACGAAGTTGCTTAATCATAGAGAAAATTATATAAGTACAAATTGAAAAATCGACATAAAACCTTTCTTTTTAGGTGGGAGAGAGAATCCGGCTATGCATAGAAGCGGTCAGATCCTTTTCCTGCCCCATGCCAAGTGAAAACAAAGAGAGAAAATAAGTAGCGATCACCTTTTGTTTTTCATAGCCGTGACTTATATGTTGGAAAGTCAAAATGGATATATATATGGTAATAAGACAATCCTTTTCTTTCCTTTTTCGAAAAACCCGAAGTTTGTAACCAAACTTCGGGTTTTTGACGTATAGCAAACTACAGGAATGATTCAGCTCATTTTTTCACTTTAATAATTGCCAATTTTTTTAGTTAATAGACGCGTACATAGATTGCTATTTTAGTAAGTCGACAAAAAAGTATTTTTTGTCGAAAAATAGCTAAAATTGTATAATTTTGATTGCTATACTATATGTTCGATGTTAAATTCGTAGTAATAAGAAAGAATGATGGGTTCGTTTCCCCATCCTACCTTACATAATTATGTATCTCTTAGCTATTATTTATCATGATCTAGGATGAGGATTTCTTTCTTCGGGTAGGTGTTATATTTATCAAACTATAGAAAGGTTTGTGATATAGAGTGAAACAAAATAGCCAAAAAAGAAATAAGGAGAGAGCAATCAAAGCGTTTATAGCTGTGAATGTACTTGCTTTTCCATTTGTAGGGGGGACGACGGGAATAACAAAGGTTTCAGCTGAAACTCAAGAACAAACTGTAGGAAAACAAGTATCCACCGAACGTATTTTTCATGTGATGGGTAAAGGAAATGTAGACCAAATCCGAGATATGGATAGGCGCCAATTTAGATTTAGTCCATATGAACCAACCGGATTATATGCAAGCCCGAATGAAAAAATAACAATTCAAGTAGACGGTACACAGAATATTCAAGCTTATATAGGAACATTCTCCTATGATGGCGCATGGAATGAGGATTCGTTAGTAAAGTCGTTTACTTTAAAACCAGGAGAAAACACAATTGAATCTCCAAATGGTGGAATGATTTATTTCTATAATCCAAGTCAAGGCGGTGCAGTACAAGCTGAAATAAAAACAGGGGGAGCGCCTACGCCTTTTTTTGAATTAGGCAAACATACGAAACAAGATTTAATCAACATGCTAGATGCATATCCTAACGCCCATGCGGTAGAATTAAAAGGGGAACGCTCACTAATAACCGCAAGTCCTGTAAGAGTGAAAAAATATTTAATAGATTCTAATACCGATCCTGTAGAACTTTTAAAAAAAATAGATGAATCTATTAGAATTGAAGATCGAGTTTCTGGTTTATCTGAAGCAGAAGCAGACAAGCATTACGTTCATTTTGTAGAGGATAATCATTCGAATTATTATATGTATTCATATAATAGTAGAACTGCTTATGTAGGAGATTCGATTCAAAATGTATTAGATATCAATAAGTTTACAAAAGATGGATGGGGACCTTGGCATGAAATGGGTCATCAAAGACAACAAACTCCTTGGCTATGGGATGGATTAGGAGAAGTTACTACAAACATCTATAGTATGTCTGTGCAACGAGCTTTTGGAAATAAATCAAGATTAGAGAATGGAACATATGAAAAAGCATTCAACTATTTAAATAAGCCTCAGTCAGAAAAAGACTATAATAAAATCGATGATGTTTTTGTAAAATTAGCAATGTTTTGGCAATTAAACTTAGCCTTTGGAGAGGAATTTTACCCTAAATTACATCAAGCGTACCGCTCATTATCTAAAGAAGAGCTTCCTAAAACGAGTGACGAGAAAATCCAAGCTTTTATTTACAATACATCTAAGGTAGCAAAACAAAATCTATTGCCATTCTTTGATAAATGGGGACTTATAGCCACACCGGAAACAAGAAAAAAAGTAGAAGCTTTAAATTATCCGATTTTAGTCGCGCCTATTTGGGAATCAACAGACTCTAAACCTGTTAAAGCGAATGTCCTCAAGTTAGGCGGCCGAGTATGGGAAGATAGTAACCAAAATGGTATTCACGATCAAAGCGAAAAAGGAATGGAAGGCGTTCGTGTTCAACTGTTAGATAAAGATGGGAATGTATTAAAAGAAGTAAAAACAGATAAAGAAGGCCACTACTTGTTTGATGGGTTAATAGAAAACACATATCGTGTACAAGTAGAGAAACCATCTGGTTATGTCTTCGCACCAAAACAAAGTGGACAAGATGTAACGATTGACTCTAGTGTAAGTGAGACTGGAGTAACAGATGCTATTACTCTTTTACATGATGATTTAACACTCGATGCGGGAGTAAATAGAAATACATTCAAGGATGTCCCAGAAGGACACTGGGCATTTAACGCGATTTATGATTTAGCGAATAAAGGAATTGTTGCAGGTTATGGAGATGGAATATTTGGTATGGGAGACAATGTAACACGTGAACAAGTAGCTGCATTAATTTACCGTACTTTGCATATAGAAAAACAAGATAAATATGAAAATCTATATGGAGATATCGATAAAAATTCAACAATGTTTCCTGAGGAAATATTAGCTTTAACGAAGCTAGGGATTTTCCAAGGCGATGATCAAGGGAACTTTAGACCGAAAGCTACATTAACACGTGCAGAAATGGCACAAGTTATTACGAGAGCTTTTAAACTAGATGTGAAGGCTCCACATAATTTCAGTGATGTCCCGGCGAATTCATGGGCAAAAAATGCGATTAGTGCCGTACAATCGAATAAGATTGCAGCAGGAGTTGGAGAAGGAAAATTCGCTCCAAATATGAAAGTAACGCGTGAACAGTACGCACAGTTTTTATATAATGCAAGTTTGAATGAACGATCTCACCAATAAAAAGAAAATAAAGTTGAGCGGTCTATTATATCATCATTATAGGGGAGTATTACTACCTGTAAAAGCCTAATTGGTGAGGACTAATAATCAGTGAGGGGAGAAAACCCCTACTGATTAAAGTTTCACCGTATGCAATTTTACATATTAATTGATACTCAGTTATTTTTTATTATATATTGTAATTGTCTTTTTTTCTTTTAATTATTTGTTGCAATACTTGTGTGCTCCAGTTATGGGGCCTTTTTTTATAAGTGTCACTTTACCCATAAGTTGACCGCATTTGGAAGCATTAGTTGACCAGAAAACACTTATTTTTATAGGCGATTATCTAATTATCTAACGGAATTGGAAGCATAAATTGGCCTTGAGTTAATAACCCATAAGCTGGCCGTTAATTTATGCGGAATTTTATACATATGGAGTAAAGGAAATAAAGACAATAATTGCTTTTAACCACTGATATAATGGGATGGATAAGAAACTGCATACGTAGGTGAAGAGGATGTTTCACAGAATGTTGATAAGCCGGGGATTGTTGGTGAGGAGAACTTCTGATAATGAGACGTTATGTTAACCGAGCATGTATAGGATATACAAACAAATACCCCCAACAAATTACCTCTTCCGAATGGTATAATTAGGAAAATGGAGGTGCATGTAGCATGGTAAAGAAAACAGGTTGGACCTATCTCATTGGTTTATTATCATTAGGAATCCTCGCAATAATCGTGGCAAATACTGCTAAGTTGATTCCGAATCATGTTGTTTCCTCGAAAATCTTTATTGTTGCAATTATCATTGGATTCGGAGCCAATTTAACGGGGCTTTACTTACTTAAAAAAAACAAATTGTAAGAACCGATAACCCCTTTCTCCAAACGAGAGGGATTTGCTGTGTAATGGAAGGGGATTCGATTATGGTGAGAATAAATGCTTGGAATATTGCTCCATTTATTATGGCAATTATTGGATTTATATTCAGCCTAAAATTTCAAGATATGGCGTATTGGGAGCGAAATGAAACAAGAGTAGTAGGTACATTCAGTATCGCATGGTTTTGGATTGGAGTAGGCTTAACATATGCCTGTACCATTACATCAATTATTCTTGTATTCTTACAGACCAAAAATATACAGCGGGGTACAATGAGTAATGTTTTGAGGTCTATTAATTTACTCATAGTCACTATAACGCTGATTTGGACAACATTTGTTGTCATAGCAGGGTCTTCTTGTAGAGTGATAATAAAGTAGTTTAATTTACAATAAAGTCCTTTAAGAAATAATAAAGTTGTTTAATTCCCTATAGAGCTAACGGAGCAGTCTAGTTTAATAAGTTGGGAAGTAATGCTTAACTACTTGATAAAGCATGAGCTAATGAAGTACCGGAAAAATAACTGTACCACGAAATAGTGCCATAATTGGGGCTTAGAAACAAGTCGATAAATTAGAATTTGTAATGGAGATTATTTATATTTTGTGCGGAGCGCAACTTTGAATTGGCAGAAAGCAAACATTAGGTGATAAAAGTCAAAGCGTCCATCCGTTAAAATTTAATGTATACATTTAAAATGTGAGGTGAAGAAATCATGACAGACAAAAAAATCACAGTACAATTTACGATGCTGACATTTTGCATAGCCTATCTTGTGTCAGGTGCTTTGATTGCTCTTGGGCAATTCGGATATTCGGTTCACAATTGGGTTCACTCGTTACAGCAATTCGGGATGAATATCCCCTTTGCAATCTATATTTTGTCGCCCGCTATTGCTTCATATATCGTTCTGAAGAAAAATAACAAAATAGCCGGTTTCAAGGAATGGTTGAGAACTGTTTTTTATGCCAAAAATAGCATATCTCTCTATTTGTTCGTTGTTGCAGGACTTGCACTGTATTTTTTGATACATATTGCAGTTTCAGGCCACACGGAAATGGTGCTTCCATTTTATACGTTCTTCCTTTCCCTGCTTGGTAATCTTATTATCGGTGGCTTGGAGGAAGCTGGCTGGATGTACATATTGCAGCCTGAACTTGACAAAAAATACGGTTTTGTCTTGTCTTCTGTTTTTGTTGGAATCATTTGGATTTTATGGCATATCCCTCTCTTCTTCATTCCGGGGACGAATCACGGAGAGGGACTCATTAACTTTTGGATGTTTGCAGTTCAACTCATTGCGTTTCGGTTTTTCAACGGGGCAATCTACAAAATATCAGGAAAAGGCCGTGTGTTTATGTGCGTATTATTCCACACCATGTTCAATGCGGCATCCCCCATCTTCGGCACCATGACTATGACTTGGGCAGGAACCATTGCCGCAAATGCTGTGATTGTTCTTGTTTCAATTGTAACCGTTGTGATATACGACAAAAAGAACAGGCGAATAGTATAAGCATAATCCGTGTTCGCCAAATTCCAGTTTGTTGAATAGCCGTTTATATAAACGAAACGTCTTTGCAGGAGTGGCGAAGCCACGACTACATGAACAGCCCCCATTATCTAACAGGGGCGCAAATTCACCTATAATTCCCCTTTCTGAAAGAAATGTGATTAACATCAATGTGTAAGATTGTGAAATGTTGTACTTAAAGTAACAGGTGCTTTAGTTGAAAAAAATTAAACAACTTTATTATCACTCTACACTTCTGGAATGTAAAAACAACTTCCGGTAACGAGAATTATGTAACCTACTAATGATAGCCTATTGAGGTATCTTTTTTTGTTGTATGTATATTAGAAGCATAAGTTTGCCGCAAGCTAAAGGAAGCATAAATTGACCAAAACGGCCATCTTATGCTTCTTTTCACAATAAGTGAAATTTTAATTCAGTGGTGGCATTTGTTTTTTATAAATAGTTTAATAGAAAGATAAAATGATATAAGGGAAAATATATAAGTTCATTTTAACTTTTCGACATCTAACTCCCTGCGATGCAGAATAAAAAGTAACCTCCACTCGTTTGCTCTTTCTGTTTTTACTTCGCATNNCTCCCACTTAAAAAGAGGGGGTTTATGTCTTAAATGTATATATAGTGTGTTTCTATCCCTCTGTAAAGGTTGTTTTTGCTTGAAATAACTGTTTTACATTAGCTGTATTATCAAGCAGGTGAACAAAACATCATGTGTAATATGGTTCATAAAGTTGTCACTTCAAGAGCGAATATGTATATTGTTTCTTCTTTATCAATTCTTTATAGTAAAACAAAATACATATTCAAAGGAGCAAGTTTAGTGAACAAAAAGGTTTTAAAGGTAGTAACATCATTAACAATTATGGGCGGCGTTTTATTCAGTGCAGAAAGTGCTGCTGTAAAGGCTGAAACAAATTCAGTTGAATTCAAGGATGTTCCGCAAGGGCACTGGGCATTCGAGGCGATTGATAGTTTAGCGAATGTAGGAATTATTGCAGGTTATGGAAATGGAATATTTGGTATGGGGGACGATGTAACGCGTGAACAAGTAGCTGCATTAATTTCCCGTACTTTTCAGCTAGAAGAACAAGATGAATACGAAAATCCATACGGAGATATCAATGAAAATTCGACAATGTTTCCTAAGGAAATATTAGCTTTAACTGAGCTAGGGATTTTCCAAGGCGATGAGCATGGAAACTTTAGACCGAAAGATACGTTAACACGTGCAGAAATGGCACAAGTTATTACGAAAGCCTTTGAACTAGATGTGAAGGCTCCGCATAATTTCAACGATGTGCCAGACAATTCATGGGCAAAAGATGCGATTAGTGCCGTACAATCGAACAATATTGCATCAGGAGTTGGAGAAGGGAAATTCGCTCCAAATATGAAAGTAACGCGTGAACAGTATGCACAGTTTTTACATAATACACTTTTGAATGTTTAACCTCAAGAATAAAAAAGAAAATATAATTTGTAATGAGTAGTGGAATGAAACAAACAGACCGGTGTTGTATAACACCGGTTTTTTGTATGAAATAAAGTTTAAAAGAATAAGAGAAAGCAAGGCTTCGTGAAAAAATAAGTTGAATTTTCAAAAAATAACTTCCTTTTCTGAAAATTTGTTATATAATATAAATCATAAAATGAAATCTGTTATAAAACAGTTTAAGAAAAGGAGATGCTAATATGTCAACGCAAACTTCACGGGTGACACTCGTTGGAGAATTATTACCATCGTATGGAGAAATTTTGACACCGGAAGCGCTCGCTTTTTTGAAAGAGTTGCATGAGAATTTCAATGAGCGCCGTTTACATTTACTGCAAAGACGAGCGGAAAAACAAAAAAGAATTGATGCAGGGGAGTTTCCTAGCTTTTTACCGGAAACATCACATATACGCGAAGAAGATTGGACGATTGCCCCGCTTCCAGGAGATTTAGAGGATCGGCGTGTCGAAATCACAGGGCCAGTAGATAGAAAGATGGTAATTAATGCTTTAAATTCGGGAGCGCATCTTTTTATGGCAGACTTTGAAGATTCTAATTCTCCAACGTGGAAAAATATAATAGAAGGTCAGATTAACTTAAGAGATGCTGTTAGGGGAACGATTTCATACGAGAACGCAAGCGGAAAGGAATATCGCCTTGACAGTAAAACAGCTGTACTTGTCGTGCGCCCGCGTGGATGGCATTTAGAGGAAAAACATATGCAAGTTAGTGGAGAGAAGATGTCAGGGAGCCTTGTAGATTTTGGCTTGTACTTTTTCCATAATGCAAAAACATTGTTAGAGAAAGGAAGCGGGCCATATTTTTACTTACCGAAAATAGAAAGCTATTTAGAAGCTAGATTGTGGAATGATGTTTTCGTGTTTGCTCAGAAGTATATCGGAATTCCAAATGGAACGATTAAAGCGACTGTATTGTTAGAGACAATTCATGCTTCTTTTGAAATGGATGAAATTTTATATGAGTTACGTGACCATTCGGCTGGTTTAAATTGTGGACGCTGGGATTATATTTTTAGTTTTTTAAAAAGCTTTCGTAATCATAATACATTTTTACTTCCAGACAGGGCGCAAGTTACGATGACAGCGCCGTTTATGCGCGCGTATTCTTTGAAAGTCATTCAAACTTGTCATCGCCGTAATGCACCAGCAATTGGAGGAATGGCAGCGCAAATTCCAATTAAAAATGATCCCGAGGCAAATGAAATTGCTTTTGAAAAAGTGCGTGCTGATAAGGAACGTGAGGCTTTAGATGGACATGATGGGACTTGGGTTGCTCACCCGGGCCTTGTACCGGTTGCAATGGAAGTATTTGATCACATTATGAAAACATCGAATCAAATCTTTAGGAAACGTGAAGAAATTCATGTGACAGAAAAGGATTTGTTAGAAGTACCGGTGGGAACGATTACAGAAGATGGCCTTCGTATGAATATTAGCGTGGGTATTCAATATATTGCATCGTGGTTAAGCGGCCGAGGTGCAGCACCTATTTATAATTTGATGGAGGATGCAGCAACGGCAGAAATTTCACGAGCGCAAGTTTGGCAATGGATTCGTCATGAGGGCGGGAAGCTGAATGATGGACGTAAGATTACATTTGCTTTAGTAGAAGAATTTAAAGTGGAAGAATTAGCGAAAATAGAACGAGAGGTTGGTAGAGAACAATTTGAGAAAGGGAGATTCTTAGAAGCAACAAAGCTCTTTACTGATCTAGTTCGCAATGATGAGTTTGAAACATTTTTAACATTACCAGGTTATGAAATTTTATAAAAAAGAAAAGGGGATGGAAGAAATGAAAAACGAAAGAATTCAGCAATTACAAGAAAATTGGGAGTTAGATGAGCGTTGGAAAGGGGTAACACGTCCTTATTCTGCTGAAGATGTTATTCGTCTTCGAGGATCTATTGATATTGAACATACATTAGCGCGCCGCGGTGCGGAGAAACTTTGGCAATCGCTTCATACAGAGGACTACATTAATGCGCTTGGTGCATTAACAGGAAATCAAGCAATGCAGCAAGTGAAAGCAGGTTTAAAAGCAATTTATTTAAGTGGTTGGCAAGTAGCTGCTGATGCCAATTTATCTGGACATATGTATCCGGACCAAAGTTTATATCCAGCGAACAGTGTGCCGGCTGTTGTAAAAAGAATTAATCAAACATTGCAACGTGCAGATCAAATTCAGCATATGGAAGGCAGCGGTGATATAGATTATTTCGTACCGATTGTTGCAGATGCTGAAGCTGGATTTGGCGGTCAATTAAACGTATTTGAATTAATGAAAGGAATGATTGAAGCAGGGGCATCAGGTGTGCATTTTGAAGATCAGTTGTCTTCAGAAAAGAAATGTGGGCATTTAGGTGGAAAAGTATTACTACCAACGCAAACAGCGGTACGTAATTTAATTTCTGCCCGTTTAGCTGCGGATGTAATGGGCACGCCGACAGTAATTGTAGCAAGAACAGATGCAGATGCAGCAGATTTAATTACGAGCGACATCGATCCAGTTGATCAAAAATTTATTACAGGAGAAAGAACGCCGGAAGGTTTTTATCGTACAAAAGCGGGACTCGATCAAGCGATTGCGCGCGGCTTAGCATATGCACCGTACGCAGATCTTGTTTGGTGTGAAACATCTGAGCCAAATTTAGAAGATGCGAAACGCTTTGCGGAAGCAATTCATGAGAAGTATCCAGGAAAGTTACTTGCATATAACTGTTCACCGTCGTTTAACTGGAAACAAAAATTAGATGAAAAAACGATTGCAAACTTCCAAAAAGAAATCGCATCATATGGTTACAAATTCCAGTTTGTAACACTTGCAGGATTCCATGCGTTAAATTACGGCATGTTTGAATTAGCACGCGGTTACAAAGAACGTGGTATGGCAGCGTATTCTGAATTACAACAGGCCGAATTTGCAGCAGAAGAGTATGGCTACTCTGCTACGCGTCATCAACGCGAAGTCGGAACAGGTTACTTTGATGAAGTAGCACAAGTGATTACAGGTGGGACTTCATCTACGACAGCGCTGAAAGGTTCTACGGAAGAAGCGCAGTTTACGAAATAAGTAAGGAAGCGGGTGCCCTTTAAGGGTACCTGTTTTTATTTTGTATGTATTCTGCTATTTGAGGTGCAAATCAAGGAAAAGAAGATAATTGTCTGTAAAAGCCCCGTTGGTGAAAGTTTTTATTAGGAAGGGATGCGTTACTTTATGAGGAATACCAAAAATTAGAAAATTTCATTTTCGGAAAAATATTGTACATTCTATTTTAAATATGCTATGATGAACTCAGTTGAATAACTAAATCAAGCAATCCATATATTATCAAGTGCTGAAAACGAACGAGAAAAAGTATGTGAAAACTGTTTTATGTTTCGTATTTGATAATGTGTGGATTCTTTTTTTATGTATGAAAACTAAAAAAATTCTATTTTCTTAGGAGGAAATAATAATGACAGTAACAGGACAAGTAAAATGGTTTAACAACGACAAAGGTTTCGGTTTCATCGAAGTTCCAGGCGGAAACGATGTATTCGTTCACTTCTCTGCAATCACAACTGAAGGTTTCAAATCTTTAGAAGAAGGCGAAAAAGTTAGCTTCGAAATCGAAGATGGCAACCGCGGACCTCAAGCTAAAAACGTTGTAAAATTATAATTTTATAGTATATGATGAAAAAAAGGATGGCTTAAGCCATCCTTTTTTTTGTACTAATTTCTAACTATATAAACATAGGTAGTAACTATTCAGCCACTCCTGTGATTTAGCTGTTTAATATTTTCATCTTGCAGTTTACCTCTTGAAATTCCTGTTAATGCTAGATATATCAACAACAGGAGGTGAAGTGTATGATTTTAATTTTTCGACATCTAAATCCCTGCTATGCAGAAGAAAAAGTAGCCTACACTCGCTTGTTCTTTCTGTCTTTACTTCGCATGTGGCAGAAATAAGCCCTGACCGCTTCTATGTATGGCCAGATGCTCTCTCCCACCTAAAAAGCGGGGTTTTATGTCGGTTTTTTAATTGACGTATATAGGTAGTTCATTTATGTTATTTATTGTTTCAACTTTAGTAAGCTGGTATCAAGGTAGTAATTTAATAGACTATCCTGATGAATGGAAATATACTGCGAAATTTACAAATTACTTCAAAGGATCGGTGTCAAATTATCAAGATATTTATCAAATAGATTTTTTTATATATGCCGCTAAATTTTATCCTTTATCCATAATACTTATGTTGGCAAGTTTTTTTCACATGATGATATTAATTGTTTACATTATATTCAAAAAAACAAATAATAAAATATAAAGAAAAAATGGTAGTATCTCCTTGTAAAAGTTCACTATGTTACAAATGTTTCAAAAAAGCAAAAAGGTATTTTTTCATAGTGATATATAGGTTTAAGCTAGAACAATAAAGTGCTTTTATTTAGATATTTTTATGAAGAAATGTGATGGGAATTTAAAGTTTTATAAGAAAATGTAAAACATTTGAAAAATTTCAATTATTTTATTTTGAACATGATACAATTATTCATGCAGCTGCTAATGTGAATTAAAAAATGAAGGAGTGAATATAGCATGGGTGACAGAGCTGAACGCTATGTCGAAAACTATGTCGTAAACAAGAAAACTATGGCCTTACTCCCAGTTATTTTAGGTGAAAAAAGCATTGTGACACGAGTGATTGAGGTAGAAGATTCTTTTTTTATGTTTCAAAAGCCTCTTGATATTGTAGAACGAAGCTGCCGCAAGCATGGATCTAGTTTTTTAGGAAGAAAAGAAGGTACAAAAGAGTTGACACGTATTACGCACAAAGCACCCATTGCAATTAGTCCGACAGATCAACTGTATTTCTTTCCTACGTATTCTTATTCTAGAAAGGAATGCGCGTGGTTATCCCATTTTCATATCGTAAGTAATAGAGAACTAGCAGACGGTAATCTTATTATTCGATTTATTAATGGGCTTGCGGTGAAATTAGAAATGTCAAAGAGTAGTTTTGAAAATCAGCAAAATCGTACTGCAAAATTGCGGACAGAATATGAGGATCGAAAAGATAAACAGGGGAGTCTTCGGTTTAAAGAAGTAGCTAAAGAAGATGAATCTAGATTGAAGCCTGCTTATGAAAAAGTGTATGTTGTGAAAGAAGATGACGATGACTAGTAAGTAAAAAGGATGGAGAACCATCCTTTTTTCATTTCTTAACATGTAATATTCTGTCAAATAATGATAGATTATCACACAATAATAATGAAGGATTTCTACATAAAGGTATGGAAAATAAATAAATACATCTCCATATGTCGTATTTGCCATTTCCTCTTTTTGCTAAGCGGTGATAAAGTAGGGATAGTAATGATAGTAAAGGGGTAAATCGTAGAATGGATTTTCAAACAATCAAAGAGTACTTCTCAGTAGAAAACATGGATCATCTTGTCGAGAGTTACCGAGCGTTTGGACCGATTCTTGGTATTGGATTACCAATGGTAGAGGCGCTTATCCCAGCATTGCCGCTCATAGTGTTTGTAATGGCAAATGCCGTTGCATTTGGTTTATGGCTTGGTTTTTTCTATTCATGGTTCGGCTCAGTTCTTGGTGCGTTAATTGTTTTTTTTGTTATTCGTCGTTTTGGTCGGAGTCGCTTTTTTTCCTTTTTAAATAAACATGCGAAAGTACGAAGTGCAATGGGATGGATTGAAAGAAAAGGATTCGCGCCTATTTTTGTACTATTTTGTTTTCCGTTTACGCCGTCTGCACTTATTAATGTAGTCGCTGGTTTATCGCGTATTAGTATAAAACAATTTGGATTAGCGTTAGCATTCGGGAAACTAGTAATGATTTTTATTCTAAGTTATATCGGCCATGATTTAACTTCTTTTATCCATAATCCTGTGAAAACAGTTGTTGTCATAGGTGTTATCTTTATTTTATGGTATATCGGTAAGAAAATTGAAGTGAAATTAGAACTGCATTAAGACTAGACTTCACTGTAAATACATCTTCATTATCGAAAAAGGTGAGGGGAGAGGCAGATGAAGCGAGCTTTGAGAAAAGAAAGCCTAGAGTGGATGAGAACAATCTTTATAGGTGTGCTATTAGCTGTTTTTTTTCGAACGTTTTTCTTCTCAACGTATGTTGTAGAGGGGAAGTCAATGATGCCGACACTTCAAGATGGGAATATGCTTGTTGTCAATAAAGTTAGCTATCAAGTCGGGGAATTGAACAGATTTGATGTTGTTGTATTTCATGCGAATAAACAAGAAGATTATGTAAAGCGAATTATTGGTTTACCAGGCGATCAAATTGAATATAAGCATGATAAGCTGTATGTAAATGGAAAGTTTATGGATGAACCTTATTTGGAAACATATAAGCAGCAAGCGGAAGGGCATCAGCTGACGGGAGATTTTACGCTAGAAGAATTAACGAGAGAAAAGGTTGTGCCAAAGGGATATATTTTTGTACTTGGTGATAACCGCCTCGGTAGCTGGGATAGTAGACAGTTTGGTTTTGTGAAAGCAGATACTGTTGTCGGTAAAGTAGATTTACGATATTGGCCGATTCGTGATTTGCAAACGAATTTTTCAAAAGGTTAATGAAATGATGTATCCTAACGTAGGAAATAAAAAGACAAGCAGCCGCTGTTTGTCTTTTTTATTGTCCTATAATAAAATGATAATAGCAAACTAACGTTCGTTATGTGAATGAAAGGTGGGGAATTGCATGTCACTTCGATTTGTAATTGGTAGAGCTGGAAGTGGAAAAAGCACGCTTTGTTTACATGAAGTGCAAACAGAGTTAAAGCAGCGCCCAAGAGGTAAAACAATCTTATATCTTGTGCCAGAGCAAATGACATTCCAAGCGCAACAAGCGTTAATAGGAAGTGAAGATGTAAGAGGTTCTATTCGGGCACAAGTTTTTAGTTTTTCAAGGTTAGCGTGGAAGGTTTTGCAAGAAGTGGGTGGTGCAAGTCGTCTTCATATTGATGAAGCGGGTGTGCATATGTTACTTCGCAAAATTGTAGAGTCGCGTAAAGATGGACTATCCGTGTTTCAAAAAGCAGCAGAGCAAAACGGTTTCTTTGAACACCTTGGTAGCATGATTGCGGAGTTTAAACGTTATAACGTGACGCCATCTAACGTATATGAAATGTGGCAACAATTAGATGCGCACAGCAGTAGTGCAGAGCAAAAACTACTAGCGAATAAAGTATACGATCTTCAGCTTTTATATGATGATTTTGAACGAGCTTTAATTGGAAAATATTTAGATTCAGAAGATTATTTACAGTTGCTTGTAGAAAAACTTCCGCAGTCTGACTATGTAAATGGTGCGGAAATTTATATAGATGGATTCCATTCATTTTCTCCTCAAGAGCTAGAAATTGTTAGAGGATTAATGAGATTAGGGACTAGAGTAACAATAACATTAACGATAGATGAAAAAACGTTAGCACAGCCAGTAAATGAGCTCGATTTATTTTATGAAACGACGTTAACGTATGAAAAAGTAAAACAAGTAGCACGTGAAGAGAAAATAGAAATTGAAAAAACGGTTCCACTTATGGAACAGCCGCGGTTTCATTCTCCGGCATTAGCGCATTTAGAAACGCATTACGAAGCACGTCCAAATGAAAAGTTTCACGGAGAAGCGAGTGTAACGATCAGTACAGCAGCTAATTTACGAGCTGAAGTAGAAGGCGTTGCACGTGAAATTCGAAGACTTGTAGCGGATGAAGATTATCGTTACCGAGATATCGCAGTACTTCTTCGTAACGGAGAAAGTTATTACGATGTATTGCGAACATTATTTATGGATTATAGCATCCCGCATTTCATCGATGAAAAACGCCCGATGTCACACCATCCGTTAGTAGAATGCATTCGTTCTGCATTAGAAATTATTAGCGGAAATTGGCGCTATGATGCGGTGTTTCGCTGCATTAAAACAGAACTTTTATATCCACTAGACGTAAGAAAAGAAGCGATGCGTGAAGAGATGGATGAGTTTGAAAACTACTGTTTAGCATACGGTGTACAAGGAAAGAGGTGGACTTCTGAGGAGCCGTGGATGTATCGACGTTACCGTTCTCTTGATGATACAAGCGGGACAATAACAGATAGTGAACGTGAAATGGAAGAGAAAATAAATCGACTTCGTGACGTTGTAAGAACGCCAGTTATTCGCATGCAAAAAAGACTGAAGCGTGCCGGAACAGTTATGCAAATGTGCGAAGCTGTGTACTTATTTTTAGAGGAGCTTGACGTTCCGAAAAAACTAGAGGAATTACGTATTCGTGCAGAAGAAAGTGGAGATTTCTTATTTGCGACAGACCATGAGCAAGTATGGGAAGAAGTGATGAGTCTTCTTGATACGTTCGTTGAGATGCTTGGTGAAGAGAAAATGTCACTCGCTATGTTTACGGACGTAATGTCGACAGGTCTTGAAGCGCTTCAATTCGCAAACATTCCGCCGTCGTTAGATCAAGTATTAGTTGCCAATATCGATCGTTCTAGATTATCAGATATTAAAGCGACATTCATTATTGGAGTAAATGAAGGGGTGATTCCAGCAGCACCTATGGATGAAGGCATGCTTTCTGATGAAGAAAGAGATATTCTTAGCGCTGCAGGTATCGAATTAGCACCAACAACGAGACAAACTTTATTAGAAGAACAGTTCGTCATGTACCAAATGGTGACGAGAGCATCTGAGAAATTATACATTTCTTGTCCACTTGCAGATGAAGAAGGAAAGACGTTACTTGCTTCTAGCTTTATTAAGAAAATAAAAAGAATGTTCCCTGATGTGAAAGAATCGTTTATAACGAATGACGTAAATGACTTATCTCGTTCGGAACAAATCTCATACGTAGCAACGCCAGAAGTGACGTTATCATATGTAATGCAGCAACTGCAAACGTGGAAGCGATACGGATTTGAAGGCAATTTAGATTTTTGGTGGGACGTATATAACTTCTACGTTACTTCAGATGAATGGAAGCAAAAAAGTAGCCGTGTATTATCAAGTCTGTTTTACCGAAATCGTGCACAGAAGTTAAGCACATCTGTAAGTATAGATTTATATGGAGATAAAATAAAAGGAAGCGTCTCTCGTATGGAATTATTTAATCGCTGTGCGTACGCTCATTTTGCGCAGCACGGTTTATCGCTAAGAGAGCGTGATATTTTCAAACTTGATGCGCCAGATATTGGTGAACTATTCCATGCAGCCCTGAAGAGAATTGCAGACAAGCTATTACGTGAAAACCGTACGTGGGCGGATTTATCAATAAAAGAGTGTGAGCATCTTTCTGTTTTAGTAATAGAAGAAATTGCGCCGTTACTACAAAGACAAATTTTATTAAGTTCAAACCGTCATTTCTATTTAAAACAAAAACTACAACAAATCATTTTCCGTACTTCGCTTATTCTTCGTGAACACGCGAAGTCGAGTGGCTTTGTACCAGTTGATTTAGAAGTGCCGTTCGGTATGGGCGGTACTGGATCACTTCCGCCAATGGAATTCGCGTTGCCAAATGGTGTGAAGATGGAAGTTGTTGGCCGTATTGATCGTGTTGATAAGGCGGAAGATGAGAGCGGAACGTTCCTTCGTATTATTGATTATAAATCAAGTTCGAAAGCGTTAGACTTAACGGAAGTGTATTACGGATTAGCACTTCAAATGTTAACGTATTTAGATGTCGTTATTTCAAATGCGAATACGTGGATGAAAAAGGGTGGTACTGCATCACCTGCGGGCGTACTGTACTTCCATATTCATAACCCGATCGTTGAGATGAAAGGTGACGCATCTGAAGAAGAAATTGAAAAAGAAATTTTAAAGAAATTTAAAATGAAAGGGCTCGTGCTAGGAGATGCTGATGTTGTTCGTTTAATGGATAACAAACTTACAACAGGAAGCTCTGATATTATTTCTGCTGGGTTGAAAAAAGACGGTAGTTTTAGTGCGCGTTCTAGCATTGCAAGTGAGCAAGAGTTTAACGTACTTCAAAAATATGTACACCATACGTTTGAAAATATCGGGAAAGACATTACAGAAGGTGTTATCGATATTGCGCCGTATAAAATGGGGAATAAAGCGGCATGTACGTTCTGTAACTTCAAATCTGTTTGTCAATTTGATGAGTCACTTGAAGATAATCAATTCCGTACGTTAAAAGATATGAAAGATAGTGAAGCGATGGAGAAAATAAGAGAGGAGATTGGCGGAGAATGATAGAAAATTGGCCTGAAAAACCAGAAGGTAGTCAATGGACAGATGATCAGTGGAAAGCAGTTGTAGCGAACGGACGTGATATTTTAGTTGCAGCCGCAGCTGGATCAGGGAAAACAGCGGTACTAGTTGAACGTATTATTAAAAAGATTATTAACGAGGAAAATCCAGTCGATGTCGACCGCCTGCTCGTTGTAACATTTACGAATGCAGCGGCGCAAGAGATGAAAAACCGAATTGGGGAAGCGTTAGAAAAAGTATTAATTGATGAGCCAGGCTCACAGCATATAAGAAAACAGCTTAGCTTATTAAATAAAGCTTCCATTTCAACTATCCACTCATTTTGTTTACAAGTGATTAGAGGATATTATTACATGCTTGATGTCGATCCTCGCTTCCGCATTGCGAATCAAACAGAAAATGAGTTATTAAAAGAAGAAGTACTAGATGACATATTAGAAGAAGAGTATGGAATAGAAGATAATACGATATTCTTTGAACTTGTTGATCGTTATACGAGCGATCGTAGCGATGATGACTTACAACGTATGATTTTAGCGCTTCATACAGAATCAAGAGCACACCCAAATCCAGAGAAGTGGCTTGATAAATTAGTAGAAGCATATGACATTGAAGGAAAAACGATAGAAGATTTAGTGTACGCTTCTTACTTATTAGAAGATGTAAAATTCCAGCTTGACACAGCGGAAGGGCATATTCGTAAAGCGATGGAACTTGCGATGCTTCCTGACGGTCCAGCACCGCGCGTTGAAACTTTACAAACAGATTTAGCTTTACTTAAAACGTTATCAAGCGCAGCTCGTGAATCGTGGACAAGCGTTTATGAAGCGATGCAAAATGTATCTTGGCAAACGTTAAAGCGTATTAAGAAAAGTGATTATAACGAAGATGTTGTAAAACAAGTAGATTCTCTTCGTAATAAAGCGAAAGATGAAGTGAAGAAATTACAAGAAGAACTATTTAGCCGTAGGCCAGAAAGTTTCTTGCGGGATTTCCAAGATATGCATCCTGTATTAGAAAAACTCGTTCAGCTTGTAAAAGTATTTACAGATCGTTTCCAAGCTATTAAGCGAGATAAAGGAATGGTCGACTTTACAGATTTAGAGCATTTCTGTTTACAAATTTTAAGCGAGCAAAGTGAAGAAGGTGAAATGAAGCCATCAGCAGTAGCTTTACAATATCGTAATAAATTTGCTGAAGTACTAGTCGATGAATATCAAGATACGAACTTCGTACAAGAATCGATTATTAAATTCGTAACGAAAGATTCTGAGAGTGAAGGAAACTTGTTCATGGTTGGTGACGTGAAGCAGTCGATCGTGCGCCCATAAGGGTGTTGCATATTTCACCATTAGGCGGTGAATTAACTACAGAAACGGTTAAAATACCAGCCGACTTATCTCTGCGGGAAACCAAAGAGGGAGTGTAGCATGTCGGGAAAGTCACGAGTTAACCTAAACGGAAAGGTTACGACTGAGTGGCAAGGTATAAAAGATGAGTATGAGGAAGAAGGCTAAACTGCTTGAAGAACAGTCTGAGCGGGGCAATGTTTCCCGTCTAGGAAACCGTTTGAAACCTAGAATCTGTCCTGCTTTACGTCATAAATAGAGACGTTAAAGCATGGGGAAGCGTACTAGATTGATGCGCTGACCTAGTTTCTGAATGAATAGGATGGACGCACCCATAGATATGGGAAAAGGATGAACGTTCTTTCCGACAACTTATCGAGCCTGTATGCAACATACTAAATGGGGATTACCTAAGTTGGAACGCCAATAAAGGCTATGTACAAAGGTACTGAATATCCAATATGGTAACGGAGTCCTCGTAGTAGTCCGAGATGGGGAAAGCCCATTACATGGCGAAGGGGGACAGCTTACAAAGTATAAACAATGATGAAAGGAGCGAAATGCTCTATGCAAAATTCGGAAGTTGTATTATACAATCTATCCAAACAAGCTAACAAGGAAAATTGCCGTTATGACAGGTTGTACAGAAGCATGTACAACAAAGAGTTCTATATGAAAGCCTATACAAAGATATACAAAAATAAAGGTAGTGCGACAAAAGGAATAGATGAAGAAACGGCAGATGGTTTTGGAGATGAAAAGATAGAGTCCATTATCTCTTCATTGAAGGATGAAACGTATCAGCCAAAACCAGTAAGAAGAGTAAATATCCCAAAGAGTAATGGTCAAACAAGACCACTTGGTATCCCAACTTTCACCGACAGAATCGTTCAAGAAGTATGCAGGATGATACTAGAGGCAATATACGAACCAACATTTTCAGAGTTCTCTCATGGTTTTAGAGAAAAACATAGTTGTCACTCGGCTCTTATTCAAATCAAAAATACGTTTACTGCGGTCAACTGGTTTATCGAAGGGGACATAAAAGGATTCTTCGATAACATAAACCATCATGTGCTCATCAATATACTTCGCAAGAAGATAAGTGATGAACGCTTTATTCGGCTCATATGGAAATTCCTAAGAGCGGGGTATCTGGAAGATTGGAGGTACAACAACACATATAGTGGAACACCACAAGGTGGGATTGTTAGTCCAATCTTAGCGAATATATATCTGAATGAGCTTGATCATTTCGTGATAAATGAACTGAAACAAAATTTTGACCAAGGAAAGCCAAAGAAGCGTAAACGTAATACGGAATATCGTAAATATGATATGAGAAACCAAAGACTCAAGAAAAAAATTGATATGACAAGTGATAAAGCAATGAGAGAAATGATGATACAGGAATATAAGGAGAACAAGAAGAAGCGTCTAAACCTGTCCTACTACGAACCTAATAATGAGGAGTATAAAAGTCTTAAATATGTAAGGTATGCAGATGACTTCCTCATAGGGGTAAATGGGAGCAAGGAAGATTGTCAACACATAAAAAGTGTGATTAGCAAGTTCCTAAGTGAGAAACTTGAACTAGAAATGTCGGAAGAAAAGACTCTTATTACACATAGTACAAAATCCGCAAAATTTTTAGGATACGACATTAGTATAAGTCGTGATTTAGCGGTAGCAAAAGACAAGAACAATGTGGCAAAAAGAACGTATCGTGGTTACGTACAACTACGGATACCAAAAGGAACGATAGAAAGAGTCATTGTGGATAGAAAGATGGTCAAAGATATCGATGCGAAGCAATGGGATATGCTTCACAGACCGAGACTTCTAGGTCTATCAGATTTAGAAATAGTGGAAACTTACAATGCCGAGTTAAGAGGTTTATATAATTACTATTCCTTAGCTGAAAATGTATCAAAAAAAATGTGGCAGTTAAGATACGTCATGGAATATAGCTGTTTGAAAACACTCGCCAATAAATACAAATCCACAGTTGCCAAGATGAAAACAAAATACAAACAAGGCAAGTACTGGGGGATAAAGTATCAAACGAAACATGGAGAAAGAATAGCTTATTTCTATAAAGACGGTTTTACTAAACGAAAAGTTAGCCACAAAAAAGATATTGATACAAAACCTAACCTTTATGTATATCAAGGGAAAACAGATTTAGAACAAAGATTGAATGCAAAAGAATGTGAACTCTGTGGAGATAATCATCCTGATACGAAATTTGAAATTCATCATATCAATAAGGTGAAAAACTTAAAAGGTAAAACATATTGGGAAATGATGATGATCGCAAAGCAGAGAAAAACATTAGTCGTATGTAAGAAATGTCATAACGAAATTCATAAAACGAGAGGATAGATATTTGTAAGTGGAGAGCCGTATACTCTGAGAGGAGTACGTACGGTTCGGGGGGGAGTGTCTGGAAACCTACTGTAGAGATACAGAAAGGCGCTGGACGCTTACCCTACTATCGTTTCCGACTAGCAGAGCCAGGCCTATTCTTAGGAAAATATAAACGCTTTACACCAGAAGGATTAGACGGCGGAATGAAGATTGATTTAGCGAAAAACTTCCGTAGCCGTCATGAAGTACTAGCAGGTACGAACTTTATTTTCAAACAAATTATGGGCGAAGAAGTTGGGGAGATTGACTATGACGCTGACGCTGAATTAAAGCTAGGTGCTAGCTATCCAGAAGGTGAAGATGTAGCGGCTGAACTATTATGCATTCAGCAAACTGAAGAAGAAGTAATAGACGGAGAAGAAGGTGCAGAAGTAGAAAAAGCACAGCTAGAAGCTCGTCTTATGGCGCAGCGCATTAAAGCGATGGTTGATTCAGGTTATGAAGTGTATGACCGTAAAACGGATAGTATGCGCCCGGTACAATACCGTGATTTCGTTATTTTACTTCGCTCCATGCCGTGGGCTCCGCAAATTATGGAAGAGTTAAAGTTACAAGGAATTCCGGTATATGCTGATCTTGCGACTGGTTATTTTGAAGCGACAGAAGTAAATATTATGATGAATGTATTTCGTGTTATTGATAATCCGATGCAAGATATTCCGCTCGCAGCTGTACTTCGTTCACCGATTGTTGGACTAAATGACGAAGAACTTGCAACGCTTCGTGCTCATGGAAAGAAAGGCTCGTTTTATGAAGTGATGCGTTCATTCTTAAAAGGAGCACCACTTGAAGAAGAGAAGGAACTGCATGAAAAACTAGAGTGGTTTTATAACTTACTTCAAGGATGGCGCGAATTTGCACGTCAACAGTCTCTTTCTGATTTAATTTGGAAAGTATATCGTGAGACAGGTTATTATGATTTCGTTGGCGGTCTTCCAGCTGGCAAGCAAAGACAGGCTAATTTACGCGTATTATATGATCGGGCAAGACAGTATGAAGCAACATCTTTCCGCGGATTATTCCGTTTCTTACGTTTTATTGAACGTATTTTAGAGCGCGGTGATGATATGGGAACTGCAAGAGCGCTTGGTGAGCAAGAAGATGTTGTTCGGATTATGACGATTCATAAAAGTAAAGGTTTAGAGTTTCCGGTTGTATTTGTGGCAGGACTTGGTCGTCGTTTTAATACGCAAGATTTAATGAAGCGTTTCTTGTTACACAAAGATTTTGGCTTTGGTTCGCAATTTATTGATCCGCGTAAAAGAATTAAATATACAACGCTATCGCAATTAGCGATTAAACGTAAGATGAAGATGGAACTGATTGCAGAGGAGATGCGCGTATTATATGTTGCTTTAACACGTGCGAAAGAAAAGTTGATTTTAATCGGTACGGTGAAAGATAAAGAGAAAGAAATGGAGAAATGGCTGGATGCTAGGGAACATACAGATTGGTTATTACCAGATTACGTCCGTGCTGGGGCATCTTGCTATTTAGATTGGATTGCACCGTCACTATACAGGCATCGAGATAGTGAAATACTTCTAGAATTAGGTCAAGGAACAATTCCAGATGAAATTTATGAATATAATGCGAGTTGGAAAGTAGAAGTTGTTGATGGAAAGAGTCTACTTGCACCAGAACCAGTGCAAGAAGAAAAGCAAGAACTATTAGAAGCACTTCGTGAGCAAATCCCCGTTCCACTAGAGAGTGAACGAAAAGAAGAGGTATACGATCGGTTAACGTGGGAATACGAATACGAAGAAACAACAGTCCACCGTGCCAAGCAGTCTGTTACGGAGATAAAGCGAAATTATCAATCGGAAGACGGAAGTGACAACGCCTTTATTAAAAAACTTCGAGCGCCTATAAAAACGCGTCCGCGCTTTATGGAGAAAAAAGGATTAACGTATGCTGAGCGTGGAACAGCTGTCCATGCCGTTATGCAACATGTGGACTTGAAGAAACCAATTACAGCAGAAATCATTCAGGAACAAATTGCAGAAATGGTAAATAAAGAATTACTAACATTTGAACAAGCAGAAGAAATAGCGATCGACCGCATTGTAGACTTTTTTGATACGGAGATTGGAAAAAGGGTATTAGCAGCGAAAAGTGTAGAACGTGAAGTTCCATTTACGATGATGCTTTCAGCAGAAGAAGCGTATCAAAATTGGCAGGAGAAAAGCGGAGAATCTGTGCTTGTCCAAGGGGTTATTGACTGCATGATAGAAGAGGAAGATGGGATTGTATTAATTGATTTCAAAACCGATACAATAGAAGGACGTTTTCCAGGTGGATATGAACAGGCAAGACCTATTTTAGAAGATCGATATAAAGTGCAACTTTCATTATACGCAAAAGCGTTAGAAAAGAGTTTACATCATCCTGTAAAGGAAAAGTATTTATATTTCTTTGATGGTAATCACATACTGCGTGTGGATGAAGTATAAGAAGAATGAATTTGCTTGCAGCTGATGAACACTTCTGCCTGCAAATAGCGGGATAAAAAATGAAAAGAGTAGGAGGGCGGCCCTTCTACTCTTTTTACACTGTTCCAATTTGATTTTGATCTGCAACATCTGCGTCAAATGTATTCGTTGCGCTGACACCGTTGAAAGTATTGATGACAAAAGCAACATTTGATGCTCCTGAACCATTATAGGATTTTGTATTTTCTTTTGGAGAGACGTTATAAAAATCACCTAAATTAAAAGAACCGTTACTGTTTTGGACGATAAGGTTGCCAACAATGGATGGCATAAACATTCACCTACTTCACTGGCCTTCTTTAAAATTACTATATAAATCCATTTTCATTTTTCGACATCTAAATCCCTGCTGTGCAAAATAAGAAGTAACCTACACTCGTTTGCTCCTTCTGTTTTTCCTTCGCATGTGGCAGAAAAAGGCCCTGACCGCTTCTATGCATGGCCAGATGTTCTCTCCCACCTAAAAAGAGAGGGTTTATATGATGTATATAATATATGAGTTACTCTAAAGAAGGGTCATTTGTAATGTATTGGCGGATTTGCATAATACGAGAATTGCTAAATCCATAGTCGACAGAGCCAATTTGAACGTAACCTGAATTTAAAAGAGATCGTATGAGAATATCATCTACTTCAATAAAGGGGCATTCATTTACAATATTCAACTTGACATCAGTCGACCGTTTTGGGATTGTAATGTATTCATCTGTAAAGATTTCAAAAGCCTCAAAAGGCCCTTCATCTTTTAAATAATAAGGAAATTCTCGATGAACAGTAAGTATTCTGCTTTTTAGATCTATTTGATTTGCATCACCAACTTGAACTACGCTGCTAATCCCCATAGAAATGATGGAAACATTGTGGACAACTGAAATATGACGGAACATAACTTAGCCTCAGCCAGTGGGAAGAGACGTTACAAGGGGTACAAATGCCCCTTGGACAACAGATTCAAATGGTGTATCGAGAATAGCAGAAAGAATAAGAAGGTTGGCATCACCAATTAATACAAGTGCGGAGGAGGAGACTCCATTCGTTTTAATCTGCCCAACTTTTATTTCACGATTTATAACGTTTAAATTCATACATACTTACTCCTTTCGGAAGTTACCTGGTATGTGTTGAATAAAGGAAAGGAATGCTTTATCAATATCTTGCTTCATTGCTTGAATAATTACATCTTGTAAATACTGCGGATTAGATGTAATGTCATCATAAGGCTGTACTTGTGATAAATAATAAGGAAGTCGATGCTCCATTTGTTTTTTTATGTCATCAATCATCATTTGTCGATACATATCATCAAGTGGTGTTCTTTCTTCTCTTTCAAAATGAAGAATCCGGTTATATGCCTCTTCATCTAAATAGCGGTGCATCTCTTGAATGATGCCTTGATAAAAATCGGGAGCTGTTTCTGGCGCTGTCTCTGGATTGACATGTAATGTTTCTGTATCTACTTGAAAATCTTCAATTTGTTGTCCTTTCGTTGCGAATGGATTTAAGCCGATATTTAACGTACCATTTAAATTTTCAACTTTTAGTTGGTCGAATTTGTATTCGACTCTTCCTATAGAAGAGGAGGGACGGCTTTTTAGTTCATCAAGCTCTTCTTTTAACATACGTATTTGATCTTCTAAAGCGCGGATTGTTTCTTGTTGTTGTTGAAGAACTTGTTGGAATTGGTGTAAGTAAGTGTATATATCTTGATTCACTGAATGAAACCTCCTTTTCGATAGGGAGGGTGTATGCTGATATATATATTTTTATGATAAGGAGAGCTTAAGAAGAACCAGATGTTGGCTTAATCGAAATAATTTGTCCTTTTGCTGTAAGAGGGCGAAGGGGTGCTGTGAATCCACCAGTGTTTGAAAACTTAGATAGTGCTTTAATACTTCCTGCTGTTCCAATTTGAAAAACAGAAGATGTTGTAATATTTTCTATTTTAATTTTGTTAATGATAATACTTTGCTGTACATAAAAGTTCACAGTGTAATCGCCTCCTTTAGTTAGAACCGATTATAGCTTGATCGACTACGTCTGAATCATTGACAGTTGTTGAATTTTGATAGTTGTATACAGAAATATTATCTCCAACATTAAAAGAACCAGCTCCTGCAAAAGCGCGAGAATAACTAATCGGTCTAATTGCAAATACATCTCCAATATGAAAAATCCCACTCGATCCAATATTGACGATACGAATATGTCCAACCATCGCTGGCATAGAAAACACCTTTCATAAATAAAATTTTATTTTGTTATCAACGGTGAATCATAGAACATATATATTCTATACAATAAGAATAGGGAGGAAATATAAGTCTTCGTTTCTATTATTGTATGGGCGTTTTCAATAAAATGTGTCTTTTTTTTAATAAAAGATGCACATTTCATTGTGTGTGTTTGTTCATAGTACAAGCGGTGGGGAAATCTCCTTGCATAAGCCAAACAATATTTAAGAGCCTGTCTAGTTCTTGGCTACAATGCACTGTTTTTTGAGAAGTTATTCCATAACGTTTAGCAAAATAGATCATTTTTTTGCGTTTTTTTTCAATTACTTGCTCGAACATAGAATCGGCTCCATCTCTTTATAGATTTTTTAGTATAGTATATATGTGTAGTACATATTATACAAAAATTCCATAAAAAAGAAATGGCTTCGATAAAAAAAGCAAAAATTCTACAATTTATTTTACAAATAAATAGAGAACAAACACAAAAGGTAAAAAATACTGTAAAAATTACAATGTATTAGAAGGTTTTTTTCTCGGTAATGCGAATACAATTACATTGTATGAGTTTTAGGATGGAGAGTGGAAATATTGCGGTTAGTGACAGTGAAGAAAGATGAGAAAGTGTTTATTGGTGTTGTGGATGAGAATGAACAAACGGTGTTGCATATAAGGGAAGCACAGCGGCAAAAAGGTGAAAAGATTACAATTCCAATTACAATGCTAGAATGTATTGAGAAAGGGAATGCCTTTATTGAAAAAGTAAATGAAATTGTAAATTGGGCAAACGAAAATAAAACAACGGCTTATTATCCGTTAACAGAAGTCAAAATATTGGCACCTATTCCAAGACCCAGAAAGAATATTCTTTGCGTTGGAAAAAACTATCGTGATCATGCGATAGAAATGGGTGGAGAGGAGTCTATTCCGAAAGATATCATGATTTTTACAAAGGCGCCAACAACTGTCGTTGGGGATGGTGAGAAAATTAACAGTCATCCGCATGCAACGAATGAACTAGATTATGAAGGTGAACTAGCGGTTGTCATTGGAAAACGAGGGAAACAAATTCCGAAAGAGAAAGCGTTTGACCATATTTTTGGTTATACAGTTATAAATGATATAACTGCGCGAGATATTCAAAGGAAGCATAAACAATTTTTCTTAGGAAAAAGTTTCGATACATTTTGTCCAATGGGTCCGTATTTAGTTCATAAGACATCAATGGAAACCCCGAATCAATTAAATATTGAAACAAGGGTGAACGGAGAAATTAGGCAAATTTCAAATACTGCAAATATGATCTTTTCTATAGAAGATATTATTTCTACTATAAGTAAGGGGATGACCCTAGAGCCAGGGGACATTATTGCAACAGGGACACCAGCTGGTGTTGGAAAAGGCTTTAAACCGCCGAAGTTTCTGCACGCTGGTGATGAGATTACGGTAACAGTACAGCATATTGGAACGCTCCGAAATATAGTGAAATAGTATTTTAAACATGTGGAATGAGGTTTATAAAATATTTCATAGAACAAGCTGCCTTTTGAAGGCAGCTTGTTTATGTTAGGATAATACAGCTTTAATTTTTTGGAATGCCCACTCTAAATCTTCTTCAGAAATAACAAGAGGTGGCGCGATACGTATTACATTTTCGTGTGTTTCCTTACATAACAGGCCTGCTTCTTTTAGCTTTTCACAGTACGGACGAGCTGGCTCGTTTAATTCAATTCCGATAAATAGCCCTTTACCACGAATTTCTGTAATCATTGGATTATTGATTTCTTTTAATTGTCCTACTAACTTTTCTCCTAATTGAAGAGAACGTTCTGTTAATTTTTCGTCTAATAATACGTCAAGAGCTGCGATAGAAACAGCACATGCAAGTGGATTACCACCAAATGTAGAACCGTGAGAACCTGGTTCGAATACTCCTAAAATATCTCGGTTTGCTGCAACACAAGAGATTGGGAATACGCCGCCGCCTAATGCTTTACCAAGTATGTACATGTCAGGAATTACGTTATCCCAATCACATGCAAATAATTTACCAGTACGACCTAAACCAGTTTGGATTTCATCAGCTACAAATAAAACATTTTCTTTCTTACATACATCATATGCTTCTTGTAAGAAACCAGCTGGTGGAATGTTAATGCCAGCTTCCCCTTGAATTGGCTCTAAAATAAATGCTGCTGTATTTGGTGTAATGGCAGCTTTTAATGCTTCTAAATCACCGTAAGGGATTACAATAATACCAGGAAGCATTGGGCCAAAACCGCGTTTATAATCTTCGCTAGATGACATAGAAACAGCGCCCATTGTACGGCCGTGGAAGTTATCCTCACAAACGATAATTTCAGCTCTATTTTCTTCTACTTTTTTCACATCATATGCCCAGCGGCGTGCTGTTTTGATAGCGGTTTCAACAGCTTCCGCACCTGTATTCATTGGAAGTACCATATCTTTATGAGTTAATTTCGCTACTTTTTCGTACCAAGGACCTAATTGATCGCTATGGAAGGCACGAGAAGTTAACGTAACACGGTTTGCTTGTTCAATTAAAGCGTTAATAATTTTAGGGTGACGGTGACCTTGGTTTACCGCAGAGTATGCACTCAGTAAGTCCATATAGCGATTTCCTTCAGGATCTTCTACCCAAACACCTTCCGCTTTAGAAATTACGATTGGAAGTGGATGGTAGTTATTTGCACCGTATGTGTCTGTTAGTTCGATAATGTCTTTTGTTTGAATCATGATTGTTCCCCCTTTTGTTATTGCAAGAAGTTTGTAAATACTCTAAATATTATATCATTTAAGTTGGAAAAAGCGAAACATTTCCTAAAAAAGAAATGAACATGTTATCATATAAAGTGAAAAAGTGTGAAAAAAGGAGGGAGAGGTACCATGACAACACACATGCATATTACAGCGTGGGCATTGGGACTTATTTTATTCTTCGTGACGTACTCTATGTATACGGCAGGGAGAAAAGGTAAAGGTGTACATATGGGGCTTCGTCTTGTGTATATCATCATTATTGTAACTGGTTTCTTGTTATACCAAAGTATTATGAAAACAGCAACAGGTAACATGCACATGTGGTACGGCCTAAAAATGTTAGTCGGTGTTTGGGTTATTGCTGCAATGGAAATGATTCTTGTAAAAACAAGTAAGAAGAAGCAAACAGGAGCATTCTGGGTTCAATTTATTATCGCGTTTGTCGTTGTATTATATATTGGATTACGATTACCACTGGGATTTGCACCATTTGCGTAAAATAAAAACATCCTATTCTTCTATAAAGGAGAATAGGATGTTTTTTTATTTCATGTAGCATCTACATGGAGTTGCTCGCCATTTGTTTTTGTAAATTGAAAAATATTTTTGTTGCATGAGGAAAAGCGGACATAATGATGGTGCAAAGCACATACCATTTCTTCGTTATCAAATAAAAGAATATTTACACCTTCGCAAGGCTCTCCCTTTGCTTGGAATGATAAGAAGTTATGACAATACACACAATCATATAAAGAGTAATGAAGTGATTGTAGTGCATCAGCGAATAAAGAGAAAGTGGAATCAGACAGTTCTTCTAACCATTCATGATAACTGAGTAGTAATTTTTTACGAATTCGTATCATCTCACCATTTTGTAATGGATGGTGTTCATTTGCAACTTGTAATATGTTTTGCTCGTAGAAGCGAGCTGGTAGCCAATTATTGTTATATGAAATTTCAAATCCATCTTCAATGACATCTTCTAACAAAAATGCTTCGTCATTTTCATCATCAAAAAAAATCCATTCATTGTTTATATATTCCACGTTACCAATTGTATGAGCGCGTGGCTGATTATACAAAATATGTTTGCGTTGTTTCATTTATGATTTCTCCTTTTGTAGAAGTAGTTATTCCTGTTATGGACAGTTCAGGCGTTCTTTATAACTACGGAACACCTAAAGAAAGTTGGGCATAGAATAAGAACACGTTTCACCAATCGGGCTTTTACGTGCGATTGTCCCTGTTCCCTCTAGAGTTATCTGGATTTTGAACGGGGGTTACTGCACGTTAATAAGGGGTAAAGTTATACGGATAAAGATAGGAAGGATGATTGATATGTGCGGGATTACAGGATGGGTTGATTTTAAACGCTCGTTAGAACAGGAGAGAGAGACGGTCATGAAAATGGCTGAAACACTTGCAAAGCGAGGACCAGATGATACGAATATCTGGATAAGAAGGCATGTTGCTTTTGGACATAAACGATTAATTGTTGTGGATCCCGAAGGTGGAAAACAGCCGATGACTTGTCTGAAGGAAGAATCAAGTTATACGATTTGTTACAACGGTGAGCTATATAACACAGAAGATATTCGTAAAGAATTACTGCAAAGAGGATATACATTTAAAGGACACTCTGATACGGAAGTATTATTGGCGTCTTATGTAGAATGGAAAGAAGAGTGCACCCAGCATTTAAATGGGATATACGCATTTGCGGTATGGGATGAGGAAAAAGAACAACTATTTATTGCAAGGGATCGGTTAGGAGTAAAGCCACTATTTTATAAATATGATAAAGGAAGAGTGCTGTTTGGATCAGAATTAAAAGCGATCTTAGCGCATCCGGATGTAAAGGCAGAAGTTACGACAGAAGGACTTTCAGAAATATTTGGACTAGGGCCTTCAAGAACGCCTGGTCATGGTATATACGCAGAAATTCAAGAGCTCCGTCCGGGGCACGTTCTAACATTTTCGAAAGATGGTTTATCTATATGGCGCTATTGGAATGTGGAGAGTAAAAAGCATGAGCATTCATTTGAAGAAACAGTAGAAAAAACACGTTTTCTGTTGCAAGATGCGATTACAAGGCAACTCGTTTCAGATGTACCATTATGTACATTTCTGTCAGGAGGCGTGGATTCAAGTGCTATTACGGCATTTGCGGCAAGGGCATATGAGCGAGAAGGGAAAGGGAAGTTGCACACATATTCCATTGACTATGAAGAGAATGAAAAATATTTTAAGGCGAATGCTTTTCAGCCGAATTCAGATGCGCCTTTTATTGATTTAATGACCGATACGTTTCAAACGATTCATCATCGCTGTGTCATTTCCAATGAGCAACTAGCAGAGTATTTAACAGAAGCGGTACTTGTGCGTGATTTGCCTGGTATGGCAGATATTGATTCGTCATTATTATGGTTTTGCAAGGAAATCAAACATGATTTTGTTGTTGGTTTGTCAGGAGAATGTGCGGATGAAATTTTCGGAGGATATCCGTGGTTTTACCGAGAAGATGATTTGCAATCAAGTGCGTTTCCATGGATGAGATCGACAAAGGAACGTGAACAACTTCTAAAAAAAGAATGGCGTAATAAATTAAAGCTGCAAGAATATGTACAGCGGCGTTATGAAGAGTCAATACAGGAAGTGCCGGTTTTAGAAGGAGAAAGTATGGTTGAAGCAAAAAGACGACAATTGTTTTATTTAAATATGACTTGGTTTATGGCGACATTATTAGACAGAAAAGATCGGATGAGCATGGGAGCGAGTTTGGAAGTACGTGTTCCATTCGCGGATCATCGCCTTGTCGAATATGCGTGGAATATTCCTTGGGAAATGAAAATGTATGAAAATCGCGAAAAAGGTCTATTACGTAAAGCGTTAGAAGGTATATTGCCAAATGATATATTATATCGAAAGAAAAGTCCGTATCCGAAAACGCATAATCCACATTACACAAAAGCAGTAACTGTTTGGCTAGAGGATTTATTAACAGACAGACATTCCATTTTGCATGAATTATTTGATAGAGAACAATTGCAAGGGTTAATCCAATCAGGAGGGAGTGCCTTTCAAACACCGTGGTATGGCCAGCTGATGACGGGACCACAACTATTAGCGCATTTGGCACAGATTCATGTTTGGTTTAAGGAGTATGGGGTGAACATTAAAGAATAATAAAAAGCGGCTTACAATCATTGTGAGCCGCTTTTTATTATTCTGTATGAGTGGGAGCGACTTATGATACGGCGAAGTTTAAATGAATTGTCAAATAAAATTCAAAATCATATTATAAATAATACTTATTTAGAATTATTATTTTGACGTATTGATTATTAATTGTTATACTTTAGAACAAATATTGTTGAAAAAGGTTCTCATTTATGAAACTGAGGTGTTATATAGATGATAAAGAAGAAGATAGGTTTACTTGTGATGGCGTATGGGACGCCTGAGTCACTAGAGGATGTAGAAGCGTATTATACACATATTCGTCACGGACGTAAGCCGTCTCAAGAAGCACTTGATGATTTAATTGGACGTTATAAAGCAATTGGTGGTATTTCACCGCTTGCACAAATTACAAAGAAGCAAGCTAATAAATTAACGGAGGAACTGAATAGACGTTTTTCCAATTATGAATTTGTTTGTTATTTAGGTTTAAAGCATATCGCGCCGTTTATTGAAGATGCGGTAGAAGAAATGAAACGAGATGGGATTGAGGAAGCGATTAGTATTGTGTTAGCGCCTCACTATTCGACTTTTAGTATTAAAGCATACAATGAGCGTGCAATGCGTATGTCTAAAAAAATAAATGGTCCTGTTATCGAACCGATTGAACAGTGGTATGATGAACCGAAATTTATTGATTACTGGGCAGAAAAAATAAAAGAAACATTTACTAGAATTACAGATCAAGAGAAAATGATTGTCATTTTTTCTGCGCATAGTTTACCTGAGAAAATTATTGCTGCTGGTGATCCTTATGTGGAGCAACTGCAGCATACGGCAGATTTAATTGCTGAGGCAGCAAGTATTCAAAATTATACAATAGGCTGGCAAAGTGCTGGAAATACACCAGATCCATGGATTGGACCAGATGTGCAAGATTTAACGAGAGATTTGTATGAAAAGTATGGTTATGAATATTTCATGTATTGCCCGGTTGGGTTTGTGGCCAGGCATTTAGAAGTGCTGTATGACAACGATTATGAATGCAAAGCTGTGACAGATGAATTAGGTGCAGCATATTTCAGACCGGCTATGCCAAATGCAGAGGAATCATTTATTGATTGTTTAGCAGAAATTGTTTCCAAAAAAGCGAATAAAATGATTGACAAAAAAGTAAATTTAAATAATAATCAAATTGTAATAATTTTAAATAAGTAATTATTATTGTTAAAAACTAGGAGGTCCCACTTGATGAATCCAAATAATCGCTTAACAACAAACCAAGGTGCTCCAGTAGGAGACAACCAAAATTCTCGTACAGCTGGTCGCCGTGGACCGGTATTATTGGAAGATTATCATTTAGTAGAAAAACTTGCTCATTTTGATCGCGAACGTATTCCAGAGCGTGTTGTACATGCACGTGGTGCAGGTGCTCATGGTGTTTTCGTAACGAAAAATAGCATGAAGAAATATACAAAAGCAGCGTTTTTACAAAATGAAGGAACAGAAACGCCTGTATTCGTTCGTTTCTCAACAGTTATTCATGGTCAAGGTTCTCCAGAAACAGCTCGTGATCCACGTGGTTTCGCTGTTAAGTTTTATACAGAAGAAGGAAACTATGATATCGTAGGTAACCATTTACCTGTTTTCTTCATTCGTGATGCAATTAAATTCCCTGATATGGTGCACTCGTTAAAACCAGCACCGGATACAAATATTCAAACACCAGATCGTTACTGGGATTTCATGACACTATCCCCAGAGTCTACACACATGCTGACGTGGGTATTCTCGGATTACGGTACGCCTGCAAACTACCGTCAAATGGAAGGATTCGGTGTTCATACATTCAAATGGATTAATGCTGAAGGTGAAATCGTTTATATTAAATATCATTGGAAACCACAGCAAGGTGTGCGTAACTTAAGTGCGAAAGAAGCAGAACAAGTACAAGGAAAAGATTTTAACCATGCAACTCGTGACCTATTCGATGCAATTGCAAACGGAAACTATCCGAAGTGGGATTTACACGTACAAATTATGCAATTAGATGAAATGGATTCTTTAGACTTCGATCCATTAGATCCAACAAAAGTATGGCCGGAGGATCGTTTCCCGTTAATGGAAGTAGGGACAATGATGTTAAATCGTAATCCGCAAAACTTCTTTGCGGAAGTAGAACAAGCGGCGTTCTCTCCTAGTGCGACTGTACCTGGCGTTGAACCGTCTGAAGATAAGTTATTACAAGGTCGTTTATTCTCTTACCCGGATACACAGCGTTACCGTCTTGGTGCGAACTACTTACAAATCCCTGTAAACTGCCCATATGCAGCTGTTCGTAATCAACAACGTGATGGTGCAATGCAAATCAATCAAAACCCGTCAACAATTAACTACGAGCCAAGTCGTCACGCTGAAAATCCAGTTGAAGATTCTGTTTACCGTGATTCAACTATGAAGCTTGAAGGCTATGTATCTCGTGAAAAAATTGATAAACCAAACGACTTCCAGCAAGCTGGTGAACGTTACCGTTCATACTCTAAAGAAGAACAAGATAACTTAATTGCCAACTTAACAAACGACTTAAAAGATGTACATGAACAAACAAAATTACTTGCAATCTGTAACTTCTTCCGTGCAGACCGTGAGTATGGTATGCGTTTAGCGGAAGCATTAAACGTTGATATTTCAGCGTATGTAGGAAATCCTGCGAAATAATTACATTTCCAATTCTCTTTTATTCTCAATAAGAAAAGACGACTGATTACGGTCGTCTTTTTTGTGCGCATGTATGCCGAATTTTGCAGGTAAGTCGATATGTTGCGATATATGAAAAAGAAGTAATGTTTCTTATCATATTGAGCGTGAACAAAAAGAAATCCGGTGATTGATATGTGTAAGATTAAATTCGTATATGTATACAATACTGCAACATAATAATATATAAGATAAACGATTAAAAGTACAATGCCTCCTTGTTGAGTAGATTGTGTTGAAAAATCATCTTATTTAGATAGAATTTTTTTATAATCGGATACGTTAAACAAAAAATTTATGAAATCTTTTTGGTGTAAAAGTTAGAAGAAGAAATAGTACTATTTCGCCTAAAATTGCGACAACTATATTTAATAAAAGAGTTCGGAAATTCGAGGTAAGATGATTGATTATGATGCATTTCCAGTGGAATAAACTCATAAAACTCACTCCTTGTAGATTTTCTTTTAGTATATTAAAACATTTCTGTAAAAGTGCATGTCTTAGTTTGTGATTTGCAAAAAAACAAAATAAATTCTCAATAAAAACTCAACGAATAAGCAACAAATTGCTGTTGAAGGAGCTGAAAATGAAGTAGCTTCAACGGAAATAAATGGCCTAACGAAAAATATAGGTAAATCTGGGGAGATTGGATTTGTAGAATCTATTTTTCTTGGAGTTGGTCTTTCGGCTAATGCATTAACGAATGGATTAGGGGCTGGTTTATTTGGTTTGAACCCGATAGCGGTATGCGTTGCGGCGGCGATTGGTAGTTTCATAACAGTTTGGGGTGGAGTTGCTTTAGGAAGAAAAATAGCTCATGTTCGTATTGGTAAGTTTACTTTAGGGCAATTTGGAACATTACTATTAAATATAAATACCTACCTTGTAACTAGATAATAGAATTTGTTAATATTGAGTGTATATAGGTTGTAGTTATCTCTCGTTTGACAACTATGATAATTCTCATGAATAAAGGAGAATCGAATATGTCTGAAGGAACTGAAAAAAGTAATCTTGGCTTGTTGTTAAAAGAATTGCTGAAGGAACAGTCTTTGTCGATGCGAAAACTTAGTACGCTTACTGGAATTGATACTGCTACGATTTCAATGATCATAAATGGTAAGCGAAAAGCAAATCCAAAACACTTACAAAAATTTGCGGACTGTCTTGGCATTCCTATCACTGATTTATTTGTAGCGGCAGGTTATTCGATTGAAACAAAACAGGAGAAACAATCTGATATTCACGTATCCATTGACAACATTCAACATTTACTCGAATCTTCCCATCTATATGATCAAAAGTTTAGTATAGCTAATGTCAAGCAGCAATTGGCTAATTATGAACAATATTCACAAACAGAAGAGGGAAAAGGAACAATTTTAAAGGGATTTGAAGAGAAGATTCAGAAGGTAAGTGGTATCGGGCCGTTTATTAGTGATTTGAAGGATTTGTATGAGAAATTTATTAAGAAGAAGGGGACCCGTGGGGAACTCGCTTTGATGGGAAGTGCACTTATATATTTTATTTTAGCAGTCGATGTGATTCCGGATTATGTTTTTCCCATCGGTTATTTAGATGATGCTGTCGCTGTGCAAATTGTTTTAAATTTACTATTGAAAAGATAAGATGTTTATATAGATAAATGAGTAAAAAAAAGATAAAGATATTTATATACCAATAGTTTGGAATATTCGCGTTATATATATTGTTTTGAATATACAAAAAAGGTGTACTCTATTTTGAAGTGAAGTACGCCTTTTTCGTATGTTCATAAGTTTTAGTTTGCTGACCTTTCCGTATGCTCATAAGCTTTCTCCCCGTGCATGGAAATATCCAGTCCTATTTCTTCTTCATGCTCATGTACGCGGACCGGAAGAAAGAAGTTGATAACTTTAATAATTGCGTACGTCATGATGATTGTGAAGGTATATGTTGCACCGATTGCTACGAGTTGTTTGAAGAGGAGTACAGCGTTTCCGTAAAATAATCCATTGGCTCCATCGCTATTTACGGAAGTTGTTGCAAAGAGTCCGGTTGCAATACCGCCCCATGTTCCGCCGATACCATGACATCCAAATGCGTCAAGGGCATCGTCATATCCAAGTTTATGTTTTAAAAAGAAGACAGCTCCGAAGCATAATACCCCGCCGATAGCCCCGATGAGAAGGGCGGAGAATGGAGTGACAAATCCGCAAGCGGGTGTAATCGCGACAAGACCTGATACTGCACCGCAAGCTGCTCCCATGACGGTCGGTTTGGATTGGAAGAACCATTCAGTCAAGATCCAAGTTAAGGCAGAAGCTGCGGCTGCTGTATTTGTATTAATAAACGCAGTTAAGGCTACAGTGTTTAGTGAAAGGGCACTGCCGACGTTAAACCCAAACCATCCAAACCATAGTAAGCCAGCGCCTAAAATGGTAAAGGGAAGGTGATGAGGAGATGAACCTCTTATGTCTTTTCGTTTTCCAAGGAAAATTGCTAATACAAGACCGGCAACTCCGGACGTAATATGAACGACATTACCGCCAGCGAAATCTAATGCGCCGAGCTCTCTCAGCCAGCCACCAACGCCCCATACCCAGTGTGCAACAGGGTTATAAACAATCGTCGTCCAAAGAAGAATGAAAATAAGAAAAGCGGAAAATCGCATTCTTTCAGCAAATGCACCTGAAATTAAAGCTGGAGTTAAGATTGCAAACATGAGTTGAAACATCATAAATAAATTGTGAGGAATAGTAGCGGAGTAATCCGGATTTGGTGCGTAAGTTACGCCTTGTAGACCAAACCAATCAAGTGTACCGATGATCCCGTTCCAATCGGGCCCGAATGATAAAGAATAGCCGATAAAGATCCATTGGACGGAAACAATCGCCATTGCGCTATAACTATGCATCGTTGTGCTCAGTACGTTTTTACTGCGAACCATTCCACCGTAAAACAGTGCCAGGCCTGGTGTCATAATCATCACCATTACCGTTGCTAAAAATATAAAAACCGTATCTCCCATATTCATTCTTTTTCCCTCCTATGATGTTATAAAGTGTTACAACTAGTGTTATTTTTCATATCATATTCAAAAACAGGAAAGAAATCAATGTAATTTTTAGAAAATTTTAATTTTTATGTAATAAAATCTAACATAAGTTATTTTTAAGAATGAAAGATGATAATTGTTAACTGTGAATATGGTGTAAGTAAATAAATGGAGGATATATACGGTTGCTCCGGGAAATTGATATACTATTCTTATAATTAGAAAAAAGTTGGGGGATCTGTGTGAAGAAGATATGGAATAGGGGAGTGTGTATTTGTTTTTGTCTGGTAGTCGTTTTTTTAGTGCCTATACATACCTTTGCGGAAGAGGAAAGGGAATGGCAAGATGAAGTGATTTATTCTATCATGATTGATCGTTTTAATAATGGAGATGCGAAAAATGATAAACAACTTGATGTGGGAAATTTAGAGGCGTATCAAGGGGGCGATATACAGGGAATTATTAAGAGGCTTGATTATATAAAGGGGATGGGATTTACCGCTGTTATGCTTTCGCCTCTTTTTGAAAGTAAAACATATGATGGAACTGGTATAGGTGACCAGCGAAAAGTAAATGAACATTTTGGCTCACTGCAAGATGTGAAACAACTTGTACAAGAAGCTCATAAAAGGGAAATGAAAGTAATATTTCAATTTGTTGTTGGAGAAGAACCGCAACAAATGATTGATTCGATGAAGTGGTGGATAAAAGAAGTAAACTTAGATGGCAGCTATCTTATACATAGTGAGAAACTGCCCTGTGCTTCGCTGAATGAGGTAAAACAAAATGTACAAGAAATAAAAAAAGACTTTCTCGTGATGACGAATGAAGCAGAAGGTATACATAATAAGCATTATAAGCAAATCACAGATGTGTTCTCGGAACCTGGTATCTCTATTAAACCGTTGTATGATGCAAGTTTAATAGAGGGGGATGAAGTAAGAGGTACATTTGTAGATAATCAAGAAACAAAGCGATTTGTGCGTATTGCAAAAGAAAATGCGTACTATCCACCAGCACGTTTGAAGTTAGCACTTGCTTACTTATACACATCTCCAGGGGTGCCGATTGTGTATTACGGAACAGAGATTGCGCTTGATGGCGGGGAGACACCTGATAATCGCCGCTTAATGGATTTTAAAACAGATGAAAAGTTTTTGCAGTATGTAACGAAATTAGGAGAATTAAGGCAAAAGCTGCCATCTTTACGTCGTGGTACATTTGACCTGCTGTACGATAAAAATGGGATGAGCGTACTGAAAAGAACGTATAAAGATGAAGTAACGCTCGTTGCGATAAATAATACAAAAGAGACGCAAAAGGTTGCACTTTCAGCTAGTAGTATTGGAGAGAACCAGGAATTAAGAGGGCTGTTGGAAGATGAAATTATAAGAGAAGAGGATGGTAAGTATTATCTTGTATTGAAACGGGAAGAAGCGAATGTGTATAAAGTTGGAGAACAAACAGGGATAAATTGGGTGTTTATATCTTTGTTAGTCTTAGTAAATGTTGTGTTTCTTGCTTTTTTAATTGCTGTAAAGAAGCGGAAAAAATCTTGAAAATAGTATGGTTATGAAAAGGAAAAACCCTCATGATAGAGGGTTTTCTTTTTAGCGATAGTTGATGAATTGTACGTCAATTGGTAAATCAGCACTACGAACTGCTGAGATTACTGCTTGTAAGTCATCGCGGCTTTTCGCTGTTACACGTACTTGGTCATCTTGAACTTGTGTTTTTACTTTTAATTTTAGCTCTTTAATGATGTTATTGATTTTTTTCGCGTTATCTTTATCGATACCTTGTTGCAGCGTTGCACGTTGGCGTACTGTGTTGCCCGATGCACTTTCGACTTTTCCGTAGTCTAAGTTTTTAATTGGAACGTTACGTTTAACGAGTTTAGAAATGAGAACGTCTTTTACTTGTTCTAATTTAAATTCATCATCAGAAGTTAAAACAAGTACTTCTTTTTCTAATTTAATGTCACTTTTGCTTCCTTTAAAGTCGTAGCGATTTTGAATTTCTTTTAATGCGATGTTAATAGCATTTGTTACTTCTGGTAATTCTACTTTTGAAACGATGTCAAAAGAACTGTCTTTTGCCATAGTTAGCACCTCCAAATTAAATTCCACCTCTTATTATAGTTAATTTTGGGCAGTTGGACAAATAAAGGAAAAATCGTGTTATAATGAAGCTTTCTTTGGAATGATAAAAATATAACTTTATATATAGAAGGGAATTAAAATATATGTATTTACAACCAGGAGCGATTGAGCAGGTAACTGTTTTACGAGAAACGGAAATTGGATATATGGTCGGATTTGATGATGAGGATGGTTATGAAGAGGTATTTCTACATAAAAATGAAGTAGCGGGGGAAATTGAAGAAGGCGATACGATTGACGTATTTTTATACCTTGACCATAAAGAGCGAATTGCAGCAACGATGAAAACACCGCTTATTACAACAAGTGACTGGAACTGGGTAAAAGTTGTAGAAGTAAAACCTGATCTAGGTGTGTTTGTTGATATTGGTGTTTCAAAAGATATATTAATTCCGGCTGATGAGTTTCCAATTTATACACCGGTTTGGCCTGAAGAGGACGACGAATTGTATTGTACATTGAAATTAACAAACCGTGGTCGTCTTATTGCTCTTCCGGCAAGGGATTCAGATATGCAAGAAATCATCGTTGATGCAACGCCATCTATGCGTAATAAAAATGTAAATGGACGTGTGTATCGCTCTCTTCAAGTAGGTTCGTTTGTATTGACGGATGAACATTTCCGTGCCTTCTTACACCACACAGAAAGAAAAGAACAGGTTCGTATTGGTGAGCGTGTAACAGGTCGTATTATTGATGTAAAAGATGATGGTACAATTAATATCTCACTTCTTCCACGTAAAGAAGAGGGGATGGAAGACGATGCTGCGGTAATTTATGAGTATATGGAGAGCCGTGGCGGAGCGATGCCGTTTTGGGATAAGAGCTATCCGGAAGACATTAAGGAGCGTTTCAATATGAGTAAGGCTGCGTTTAAGCGTGCGCTTGGTAAATTGATGAAAGAAGAGAAGATTTATCAAGAAGATGGCTGGACGTACTTCAAAAAGTAAAAAAAACGAACAAGCTGCATAATCTGTACCCTTTGTAAA